>NZ_AP012325.1:1386350-2079525 GCF_001025195.1 Bifidobacterium catenulatum DSM 16992 = JCM 1194 = LMG 11043
ATGGAGATGGCCTGTCGGCGCAGGGTGCCTTCTTCGGTACCGGCCTCGAAATGCTTCACATTGGACGGAATAGTGAACTGCTGAATGACGGAACCAGCCTTGTTATAGGCCTGCACGGTGGAGTCCTTTTCGAAGGTCTTGGTGGCAGAGGCGGGAACGGATTCCATCACGTCAAGGGAACCAGACTGGATGTCAGCGTAAGCGGCCTCATCCTTGGTATAAACCTTGAAGGTCACGCCGTCGTTCTTCGGAACGCGATTGCCTTTGTAATCGGGGTTCTTCACCAGCACAATCTGGTTGTCATGGTCCCAAGACTGGAACTTGTACGGACCATTGCCAACCGGCTTCTCGCCGAAGGCCTTCGGATCCTTGAAGAAGGATTCCGGCAGAGGGGCGAACGCGGTATAGCCGACCTTGATGGCGAACACAGAATCGGACTGGTTCAGATCGACGGTGAATTCCTTATCATTGACGACCTTCAGACCCTCGAGCTGTTCATCACCCTTGAGCTTGTCTCCGTCCTGCAGCGCGTCATAGCCCTTGATGGTGGAGAAGAAGGAGGAGCCGAGCTGGGCGTTCTTGGCGTTGGCCGTGTAGCTCCATGCCTTGGTGAAGGATTCGGCGGTCACCGGGGTGCCGTCGGTAAACTTCCAACCATCCTTGAGCTTGATGGTGTACTGGGTGGCGTTATCGTTAGCTTCGATGGATTCCGCAACCTCATTGGAGGCATTGCCTTTGGCATCGAAAGAAATCAGACGAGAGAACAGCAGGTCGAGCGGCTTGCCGCCGCCGGTCTCGTTGCAGTCGCCCGGGATGAGCGGGTTCTGCGGTTCGGAATTGTATGCGGTGATGACGTTGGAACCCTTGTCAGCGGTGGAGTCACCGTTGGAAGAGCCGCACCCGCTGAGCAGCATACCGAATGCGCATGCGGCCGCAGCGAAAGCCAGAGCTTTCTTCTTCATGGAATTCATATTCTCCTTATCCATTATTTCCAGAGCCGTAAGACCCTGTTCAAAAAGAAGGCGGGCGTCAATACCGTGGCATCAACGTCCGTCTTCGTTCTGATGGTGGGTTCATTATCACTCGATTGAGGGACAACCACTCCATATCCGAGGGAGGCCCATGCAAAATAGTCAAATCAAAACTCATCATCTGATAAAACAACCGTTTTTCCCGCTTATCGCCGGAACAACTTATCCGCATCGTGCGTATGGACGGACACGGATATATCTGTTCGCTGTCAGCGTACTTTGCCGATTCGTGTCATGCCCGTGGAAACGCCTGTCCGTAACGGGCTTTCAACTGTTCGATGGAGACATGCGTGTACCGTTGCGTGGTCTTCAGCGAGGAATGTCCCAGGAGCTCCTGCACCTCACGCAAATCAGCTCCCCCGTCAAGCATATGTGTGGCGGCACTGTGCCGCAGAGCATGAGGACTAATGTCGGGAACGCCGGCATCACGCGCGCATGCGTGCACCACACGACGTACCATCCGCTGATCAATGCGTTTGCCTTGTCTCCCAAGAAACAACGCAGCTGCGGACTGCTCCCCCACCAACAGGGGACGCCCATCATCCAACCACCGACGTATCGCTTTTTGCGCCGGAGCGCCAAATGGCATGACTCGTTGTTTGTTGCCTTTGCCGGTCACTTTGACCGTCCGATTGGAAAAGACCACATCCGGTACATCGAGTCCCACCAGTTCAGCCACACGCATGCCCGTCGCATACAACAGTTCCAGCATTGCAGCGTCACGCAGCTCAATGGCCTGCTGCTTCATAGTCCGTTCCTTCGGCTGAGACGTTTCACTGTCCTCGTCCACGCGTTCCATCAGCTGTTCGGCCTGTGATTCGCTGAGCACATCCGGCAACGTATCAGGTATTTTCGGAGTCATGAGCACACAAGCCGGATCCGTCGTCGTCACGCCATGCTCATGCGTCCACGCGAAAAAACCACGTACCGCCACGGTTTTTCGGGCCATGCTGCTTTTCGCATGTTTTTTCGATGATTCCGCCATCCACATGCGAAGATCTTCGATGGTCACCTCGTTAAGGTTCCTGCATCCAAGCCGTTCCAAGGCAAGCAGACATTCTTCGACATCGCCTCGGTATGCCTTCCGTGTGTTTTCGCTCAATCCACGGTTGGCTTTCAGATATGTGTCGAATGCCTCTACGCTCTCATCGAACAGCATGCCGATCAGCCTTTCCCGAGCTCAATAGCAAGCCCAAATCCATGAATTTCTCTCCATTATGTGTCCATTCTCCGATAGAAACCGAAATTCCGGCACAACTTGAAAAGAGACCAACTATGCTGTCCAGTAGCGTTCGCTCAGCGAATCCGTCAATAATCGTCTATTCGAAGGGGAGATTATGCCGATTCCAAACGAAATTCCAGCAGGTGCACGCATTGTGGTGCGCACCTGCGAAGGTGTCGATCCAAAGGACCAGCGCATGAAATTCCGAGATTATGTCGGTCACGTACGTTCTTGGGACGGGCAGACATTGGAAATGACGCGCGATGCGGCAGCTAACGGTTCGCGCCCGGAGCAACGTGTCAGTATTCCCGCCGACACCATCGTCACCGTCAAACCGGTTCCGGAACGTTCCATGACAAGGCCGCGCCTATAACGCGTCACACTGAGGAACGCACCTGTGCCATAGCTTGACGGTAGCCGTCGAATCGCACAATATGCTCTCCCCTACGCGCCGATTCCAGAAGCATCTGCTGCCAACCGGTCTCGGGAATTGCCAGTTCGATCGTTTCGCAATGTTCTGCGAAATCAGGTTCTTTGGTGAGAGCCTTGTACTCACGGAATGGCTGCCCCTGTACGAAGAAACGCGCCATTTCCTTATCATCGCCCGCAGTGGGCGCGCCCTGCTGCGCGGCCATGCCATGCAGCACATTGGCCATAAGCGTCAAGCGATTGGCCATGTTGCGCAATAACGCTTCAACATTGGCCGCATCCTCTTCCACCATTGCACGGGTACGGTTCGGATCGGTCAGCGCAACACGGGTCATGTCTCGCCACGAGCCGGCGGCGAGCGCTGCCGCGATGTTTCGATTGGGATTGGCCACCAGCTCGTTGATCATGGCCGTGGAAATGACGTGTGGCATGTGAGAGATCAGTGCCGCGCAACGATCGTGGGTCGTGTCGTCGAGCACGATGAGACGATTCGCGCAATGGTCGACGATCATTGTCGCAACGGCACGGAAACGCTGATATTCAGTGTTTTCATCCACGGTAATGGCCCAAAGAGCACCGTCGTAAAGCGTTGGATCCGACGATTCCCACCCAGATAGCTCATTGCCGGCCATGGGGTGCGCCCCTACATAGCAGTGTTCCAACCCTACGGCCCTGACCTGTTCCCTAACCATTTCTTTGACGCTGCCTACATCGGTGAGCGTGGTGACGCTCGGATCGATCAGCGGTTTGAGTGCACCCAGAATTTGCGGCATGGCTTTAAGCGGATTGCATAGCACAAGCACGTCAGGCTTTGCATCGGCAAGCACAGCCAGCGTGGGCACGCATCGTATGCCGTCCGCCTCCGCGGTTTCATATGGCCGATCGTTATGGTTCCATGCGACGACCTCGCAGCCCGCATTGACGAGCCTGCGTGCCAGAGACCCTCCAATAAGTCCGAGACCCACGATTGCGATACGTTGCTTCACCACATCAGCTCCTTTTTGACCGTTTCACTGTTCTGCCAATCGTCTGGCAGATGCCGTTCGTCAAGACGTACGCCTCCCTGAGGCAGCATCCATGAGGTGACTGGAGGATTAGGGCGTTCTCTACGCGGATATACGGCCAGAGTTTTGGCCCAGTCGCCATGTTCTGCGATTTCGACCAGAGCATCGTGGAAACGTTGTTCCCACGGCGCCGCATCAAGCGTCGCGATAAAACTGTAGGTGCCTGTACGTCCTTTGATTGGCCGTGAGATGAAGCTTGTCATGTTGAGTCCTGCGTCGCGGAATACGTCCAGCAGGTTCGCAAGTACGCCAGGGCCGGTGACGAGCGGGATAAGCGTCAACACGGACTCGTATTCTATACCGGATTGGGAACGTGGCTGTTCCAACAGTTTCTCTGCTTCCTTGCGCGGGGCGAGCACAAGGAAATCAGTTTGCGCGCCTTGATAATCCTGCACGGCGGTGCCGATGCATGTGACGTTGTAAAGTTCACCGCAGATGCTTGGCCCAAGGGCTATTTCGTTCGCTTTAATGTCTCGACATGCGGCGGCATTGGATGGTGCTGGAACCGGCCGCAAACGATGTTCCGCGATAAAACGTTTGCATTGCGCGAGTCCATGCGAATGCGCGGTGGCTACGGTGGCATCTTCCGGATCGGATCCCGCACGCACGTACGCGTCAAAAGTAACGTCGACGCCCACGCGTGCGAATCCGGCCAGGTCTTTGGCGTCGATCAGCGCGTCCAAATTCGGTACCACGTAGCCTTCGACATTGTTTTCCCATGCCACGACGCCCCAGCCCTTACCCTGCTGCACGGCTTCGAGAATCTGCGGCACATCGTCCAAAGCCACCAATTCGAACCCTTCGGGTTCGAGATGGGCCAGCTCCTGCGATGCATTGACCGCGGCCTGATGGGTGAAGGTGCCTTGCGGACCCAGATAGAACAGCTTGCGTGCGCTCATTCAACCCCATTTCTTTTCTTGGTGTTTCCATGCACCTTATCTCATTGACATGGAATCAGCTGCTAATCATTTCACTGGCTGAGCGCTGCCAGACGTTTCGGGCCCTCTCGTTTGGGGGTAGACAACAAACGCATCATCATGCGTTTTCTTGCGCGGAGGCGTAACGAACCAACATTTCGGTAATACCAGCATCACGATCGGAATGAGCACGACTCCATATAACCAAAAATATCCCGCTTGCTCACTGAAGAACGGCATGGAATCGTCTCCGCCGAATCCAACGGGAATCATGGCATCTCCGCCAGGACCATACCCAGCCATCACCGTCCAGACCGCCAGGGAAGAACCAATCAGATGCAATGCGAGGCCTGAAACGCCGTCACGCGATCGAGCGGACCATGTTGAGATGATTACCATGAGATAGGCGATCAGTAATCCGTAGGGAATGTTCACGGATGCCCCCATACGGTGAGCCATGGTTCCTATCATGCCAACTATGATTCCAGAAGCCAGATCGATCAAGAATCGTCCCCATATCGGTAGTCGGTACGACCATGGCATCAATCGTACATCAGCCACCATCCGTTGATTGGATTCATCCGTACCGTACGATTGCTTCATCTGTTGCGTCATATTTCTACTATCTCTCGCTAACCTGAAAAGAAAAAGAGATACGTGAGAACACGTATCTCTTTTCGCAAAAACAACGCAAAAAATCACTTGTTATTTTGAGCGTTGTTCTGTCGACGCTGCTTGGCGCGCCACTTATACCAGTCCTCACGGCTGAGAATGATCTTGCGCACACGGATAGATTCCGGGGTGACTTCCACACACTCGTCCTCGTTGGCGAAGTCCAAGGACTCTTCGAGGCTCATCTTGATCGGCGGAGTCAGGGTTTCGAGCACGTCTGCGGTGGAGGAACGCATATTGGTCATATGCTTGGCCAATGTGATGTTCACATCAAGCTCGTCCGGCTTGTTATTTACGCCGACGACCTGGCCCTCGTACACCGGAGACTGCGGCTCAACAAAGAAGTTGCCGCGCGCCTGCAGACGCTGCATAGCGTACGGGGTGGCGATACCCTTACGATCGCAGACCATGGAGCCGTTCTGACGCGTCACAATCTGACCGGCCCACGGAGCGTAGCCGGCGGAGATGGAGGATGCGATACCGGTGCCGCGGGTGGCGGACAGCAACGCGGTACGGAAGCCAATCAGGCCACGGGACGGGACGATGAACTGCAGACGGACCCAGCCGGTGCCGTGGTTGGTCATGTTCTCCATACGGCCCTTACGGTCAGCAAGCAGCTGAGTGACGGTGCCCATGTACTCTTCCGGAACGTCGATGGTGGTGTTTTCCATCGGCTCGTTAATCACGCCGTCAATGGTCTTGGTGACCACCTGCGGACGGCCGACGGTCAACTCATAGCCTTCGCGACGCATCTGCTCGGCGAGCACGGCCAGTGCGAGTTCACCACGACCCTGGACCTCCCAAGCATCCGGACGCTCGGTTGGCAGCACCTTGATGGACACGTTGCCGATGAGCTCGCGGTCGAGACGATCCTTGATCATGCGGGCAGTAAGCTTGTGGTCTTTGCCTTCGGTGCCTGCAAGCGGGGAATCATTGATGCCGAAAGTCATGGAGATGGCCGGGTCATCAACGTGAATCAGTGGCAACGGACGCGGATCAGACGGGTCGACGATGGTCTCGCCGATCATGATGTCGTTCACACCTGCGACTGCGACGATGTCGCCAGGACCTGCGGAATCAACCGGAGTACGCTCAAGGCCCTGCGTACGCAACAGTTCGGAAACACGGAAGTTTTCAATGGAACCGTCCACACGGGACAGTCCATAGGTCTTACCCTTTTCAAGGGTGCCATTGTAGATGCGCACCAAGCCGAGTCGTCCAAGGAAGTCGGAGGAATCGATGTTGGCGACGTGTGCCTGAAGAGGAGCGCCTTCCTCATATTCCGGAGCCGGAATGTTCTTGATGATGGCCTCGAATAGCGGTTCGAGATCTTCATTGTCTGGCAGACCGCCATTTTCCGGCTGGTTTTCGGAAGCATAGCCAGCCTTTGCCGCACAGTAGATGACCGGAAGGTCGAACAGTGCGTCTTCATCGAGGTCAATACCTTCCTCGATAACATCCTGGGCCAAGCCGAGCAACAGGTCAGAGGATTCACCCACGACTTCTTCAATACGGGCATCCGGGCGATCAGTCTTATTCACGCACAGGATAACCGGCAGTTTAGCTTCCAGCGCCTTGCGCAGCACGAAGCGGGTCTGTGGCAGCGGACCTTCGGAAGCGTCGACAAGGAGCACAACACCGTCCACCATGGAGATACCGCGCTCGACCTCACCACCGAAATCGGCGTGGCCAGGGGTGTCGATGATGTTCAGGGTGATGCCTTCCGGATGCCCGTACTTGGCGGCCAGCGGACCGGTGTACTGCACAGCAGTGTTCTTGGCGAGAATGGTAATGCCCTTCTCACGCTCCAGATCGTTGGAATCCATCACACGATCCGGGACTTCCTCACGCTCGTTGAACACGTGGGACTGTGCCAGCATGGCATTGACCAGCGTGGTCTTACCATGATCGACGTGTGCCACAATCGCTACATTTCGAATATCGCCGCGAACCGCCATCGAAACCTCTCTTAGTATTGCTGTTCTCTTGCGTAAACGTTCGGTACGTACATGCTGTCGGTACTTGAAAAATCGTACTTACACACAAACCGAACCAATATTAGCGAAGCGTTGCGACACCTTCGCCGGTGCCGCATTCAGGCGAGCGCCTGTTGCGCTTGGACGTTAATCGACGGATCGCTGACCGTCGAAGCCCCACGCAATGAGTTGCAGGATTCCTCCACTACCGAGGCGATCTGGTTGATCTGCTCCAGTGTGAGCGGCTCACGGAAGGTCATGCGAATGGCTGATTTTGCTACTGCCGGATCATATCCCATCGCCAACAATGTGCCAGGCGCTTCGTGACGGCCGACAGCACAGGCCGAGCCGGACGAGCAAGCGATGCCCCGAGCGTCCAAATCGACCAGCAAAGCTTCTCCGGAAAGTCCCGGGAAAACGAACGACGCATGTCCCGGAAGCCGTCGTTGCGAATCCCCCGTAAGCTGTGCTCTGGGTTCCACACGCAGCACCGCATCGATCAGACGATCCCGGGAAGCCACCAGCGCGCGTCCAATCTCATGCATTCGTGTGTTCGAGTCACGCAACGCAACGGCCAATGCGACCGCACCGGCGACATTTTGCGTGCCTGACCGTAGGGAGCGTTCCTGCCCACCGCCGCTCATCAACGGCTCGACAGGAACTCGGGAACGTAGCAGCAGTGCCCCCAGTCCCTTCGGTGTGCCGAATTTGTGTCCGGACAAGCTCAACGCGTCCACATCCCATTCGCGCATACGGATGGGGATGAGTCCCGCCGCCTGCACCGCGTCCACATGCAGTGGCACGCCATGTTCGTGTGCGATGCGTGCTATTTCATTGACGGGCTCCACTGTGCCCACTTCGTTATTGGCAAGCATCGTCGATACCAGCAGCGTGCAGTTACAAGGTTTTCCGGACGTTCCGGAAACGCTGTCGGAGCTGCTGTCAAGATCGCTCTGAGCCAATTCGGCCCTCAACGCGTCCAAATCGATATGCGCTTGATGGTCGACGGGAATCTCCACCACTTCGCAGCCGAACCAACGTTCCATCCAACGGGCCGATTCCAACACCGCCGGATGTTCGATCGACGACACAATGATACGCGGACGCACCTGCTCGCCATACGATTCGCGCAGCAAACGTATGCGGGCCATCGCAATACCTTTAATCGCAAGATTATCCGCTTCGGTGCCGCCTGAAGTGAAGATCACGTCATCCGGACGCGCGCCCAAATCGGCTGCGATAGACCCGCGTGCAGCTTCGAGGGCGCGTGCAGCGGTTTTGCCCGCGCTGTGCACGCTCATCGGATTCGCGTACGCTTCGGTCAGAAACGGCATCATCACGCTGATGACGTTGCCGCCGACCGGCTCTGTGGAGGCGGCGTCCAAATACAGGTGTTCCATCAGTCCTCCCTGCGCTTCTTCAGTTCCAATCCAGTCCAAGGTCGATGCTGCTCACGCTGTGGGTGAGCGCGCCAACGGAAATCACGTCCACACCGGTGGCGGCCACCTGCGGTATACGTTCCAGCGTCATGTTACCGCTGGCTTCCACAATGGCGTTGCCTGCGATAAGGTCAACTCCCTTGCGTGTGTCTTCCAAGGAGAAGTTGTCAAGCATGATGGTATCGGCGCCGCCTTCAAGCGCGGCTTTGATCTGCTCCAAACGGTCTACTTCCACTTCGATATGCGTGGTATGTCCCACTTGTTCGCGGATGTGGCGAATCGCCCCGGCCATATCGATGCCTTGTTCGGCGAGTGCCGCGAGATGGTTGTCTTTGACCATGACGGCATCGGACAATCCGTAGCGATGATTATGTCCGCCGCCGCAGGTGACGGCGTACTTTTCGAACGGACGCAGTCCCGGAGTCGTCTTGCGCGTGTCCACGATACGGGTGCGCGCATAGGTGCGCGGCTTTCGATAGTCCGTAGTTTCTACGGCTTCGTCCGCCGCTTTGACGAAGGCCGCCGTCATGGTGGCAATGCCGCACATACGTTGCGCGAAGTTCAACGCCACACGTTCCGCTGTGAGCAGGTCGCGCACAGAGCCTTCGACTTCGGCAAGCGTCTGTCCAGCTTCGAAACGTTCGCCATCTTTGATGGTGGCGAGCACACGAATCGTAGGGTTCTGCGCGGCGAATGCCGCTTCGAACACGGCGATGCCGCTCATCACACCTTCCTGTCTGGACACGAGTCTTGCAGTGCCGTGGACTTCGGCGGGAATGGTGGTTTCGCAGGTGATGTCACCGTTGGGTGCATCTTCCTCAAGCGCGGCTTCGACGGCCGTGCGAATGACCTGACGGGTCAGCATTTATGGTCCTTTCCGCTGTCTCTCGTCGCGCAGCAGTTATGACATCTGGTAGGCGATGGAATGTGCGATCGTCGGATTGTTGGTCGGATAATCCTGCCGTGTGTGCGCGCCGCGCGATTCGCAACGGTTGCTTGCCGCAACCGCAGCAACGTATCCCACGGTAAGCAGGTTGCGGTTTTCCCACATGATGATTCGTTCCGCATATGTTGTCGGCTGGACGATGGTTTTCGACATATCCGCACTGTCCGCCGCATTCGCCATGGAGAGCGCTTCGCCAAGTTCACGTACGCCTTGGGACAAGCTGTCACCGTCACGAATCACGCCGACGTGCTTCCACATCACGTCTTCAATGCGTGCACGGTCCCATGCTAGCGATTGCGCAACATTCGGCTGCGTTGTGGCATCCGGCATATGCAGCAGCATCGGCTGCTGGCAGACCGGCATGTTTTCGATCGCACTGTTGTCGAAATCCTGCGGTTGCCAAACGGTACCGTCGGTGTCATTCGCAGCGGCAAGGCCGGCGCGATATCCGTAGACCATGCCTTCAAGCAGCGAGTTCGATGCGAGACGATTGGCACCCTGCACACCAGTTCTGGCGCATTCGCCGGCCGCATAGAGGCCGGGGATGCTGGCTCGTCCGAACAGGTCGGTGCGGATGCCGCCCATCCAGTAGTGGGCCGCGGGAGCCACGGGAATGGGTTCCTTGCTCCAATCGAAGCCGAGCGAACGTGTGTAGGCGTCGATGGTCGGGAACCTGTGGCGTAGGAATTCCGCCAGATCAGGGTTCTCTTTGCCCATGGGTGAAACGTCGAGCATGATCGGCTTGCCGCCTTGCGCCTGCATGGTACGGAAGTTGGCTCGCGCCACCACGTCGCGCGGTGCGAGTTCCGCCTTGGGGTCGATGTCGGCCATGAAACGGTGCCCATGTTCGTCGAGCAGTACCGCGCCTTCGCCACGCACGGCTTCGGAGACGAGGAAATGCTCGCCGATAGCCAAAGCCGTGGGATGGAACTGGTAGAACTCCAGGTCGGCGACCTGCGCCCCTGCACGAATCGCAGCGGCCAGGCCGTCGCCAGTCGCCACCGCGGGATTCGTGGTGTACGGGAACAACCGTCCCGCGCCACCGGTGGCAAGAACCACACGGTCCGTATCGACGACACGTGTCTCAACACCGTCTTGAGCGTCACGAACCGCCAGACGCACGCCGGCAACATGACCGTCACGCACCAGCACATCGTTCAGGAACGCATGTTCCAGCACGGTGATATTCGGATTCTCCCGCACCATGGCGGAGACGTCGAGTTCCAAGACCTTTCCGGTGGCATCTCCCCCAGCATGCACCACGCGGGAACGGCAATGCGCGGCTTCGAGCCCACGCAGCACATGTCCTTCGCTGTCGCGATCCACGTGCCATCCATCGCCGATAAGCTCACGTACGCGACGTGCGCCCTCGTCGGTCAGAATGTCGACTGCGGTGCGATCGCACAACCCATGACCGGCAGCCATAGTGTCGGTCGCATGCAACGCAGGCGAATCGTCATTGAAAATCGCAGTGGCCACACCGCCTTGAGCGTGGTATGTGTTCGATTCGACGAACTTATCCTTGCATACCAGCAGCACTTCCTGCGGTCGGTATGTGCCATTCTTCGGAATCGACGCGCGTCCGCCGGCGGACAGTCCTTCGCTGCCAAGACGGCTGTCTCCGGCTGCCGCGAGCGCCGCACACAGTCCGGCGATACCCGCTCCGACTACGACGATCATGGGTGTACCTCCAGCATGCGCTGCAATGCGATTTTGGCGTCACGCGCGGTGTCCTCGTCCACGGTGATGCGGTTAACGATATTGCCTTGCTCGATGTTCTCCAACGCCCACGCCAGATATGCGGGGTGAATGCGGTACATCGTGGAGCATGGGCAGACCACCGGATCGAGGCAGAACACGGTCTTGTCCGGATACTGCGCGGCGAGACGGTTGACGAGGTTGATTTCCGTGCCGACTGCGACGGCCGAACCAGCCGGCGCGTTGGCGATCTCTTTGACGATGTACGCGGTAGAGCCGGTGCCATCCGCCGCGTTGACGACGTCCATCGAGCATTCGGGATGCACGATGACTTTGACGCCCGGATACGCCTTGCGTGCACGCTCAATTTGGTCGACGGTGAAGCGCTGGTGCACAGAGCAGAAGCCTTTCCACAGGATCATCTTCGCGTCGGCGTACACGGACGGGTCTTCGGCACCACCGGCAGGCTTGTACGGATTCCACACTGGCATCTGGTCAAGGCTCATACCCATGGCGAGAGCGGTATTGCGGCCAAGGTGCTGGTCTGGGAAGAACAGCACGCGCTTGCCACGGGCGAAGGCCCATTCGAGCACGGCATGCGCATTGGATGATGTGCAGACGATGCCACCGTGGCGTCCGCAGAATGCTTTCAGTGCCGCGGAGGAGTTCATATATGTGACCGGCACGATCTGCTGCTTGCCGTCGGCATCCGGATTAGTGCCGCAGATTTCTCCGAGCTGTTCCCAGCAGTCCTCAACCTGGTCGATGTTCGCCATGTCGGCCATCGAGCAGCCTGCGGACAGGTTCGGCAGTGTCACGGTCTGTTCGGGCGTGGACAGGATATCGGCGGTTTCAGACGGTTGTCAGTGCGGCGAGCACGTCGTTGCCGGTTGCATGGCTTCCGTGATTAGACTGATTGACGCTGTAATCCCATGATGAAAATTGTCGCAACGCGCTTTGCACGTACCGGTATACGGCGGCCGGACGATTGCGCCCGACGCGCAGTTTTTCGCCGGTATCCTCCAACTGGCCCGATGAGAGCATTTTCCGGCGAAAATTCGCCAAATCGATGGCTTCGCCCGTTACGGCTTCATATACGTCGTGCAGTTGGCTCAGCGTGAATCGTTCACCGACCAGACGCGTGACGACCTGGGGATATTCGATTTTCCCCCGTAGCCGGCTTAAGGCGTAGTCGATGATGGCACGATGGTCGAAAGCAAGTTCCGGCAGATTATCGACGGGAAACCATTTGACGTTGTTGCCTTCGACAGGTTCCGTTTGCGCATCCGCTCCTCCGACCAGCGCCCAGTACACGATGGATACCATCGGCAGCCCGCCATGCGAACGTGCCGGATCGCCAAACGTATACAGCTGCTCGAGATATCTCGGATGAAGCGACGTAGTCGATTCCAGTGCGGCATACGCGGACTGCTCCAACGAATGGTCTGCGCGCAGACCGCCTCCTGGAAGCGCCCATTGGCCAAGAAACGGTTGGCGCACACGCTTGACCAGCGGCATCCACAGCATGGACCCTATACCGTTCGGAGCGGTGTCCATCCCATTTTCATTCCCGGATCTTTGGACCGGCCCTAAAGCAAGAATAACCACGGAAACACCCACCTGCGGCGGCTGTTTGCGCCGTTCCGAGACATTTCCCATGATCATCGCGACCCCACTCTCTCAAATTCTCGTCAATACGAATTGTTCCGAAACCACAGTGTATCACTTATAGTCAACATGACCATAAGTTGGGTGTTCCACCAATCAATCATTAAAATCCAGCGCACATGCGGCTAACAAAAAAGGCCCCACAAGGGAGCCTTGAGCATCTATGCGATAACGCCTTGGAAAATCAGTTCCCGGGCAACCTCACGGTATTCCTTCGCCGTCTTGTGATTCGGCGCATATATGGTGATTGGCGCAGCGGCAACCGTTGAATCCGGCAACTTGATAGACCGCGAGATCACCGAGTGGAAGACCTTGCCTTGGAACGCCTCATAAATGCGCTGCAACACCTCATCGCAATGCAGAGTATGCGTGAACATGGTGACGAGCACTCCATACACTTCCAGACTCGGATTGATACGGGACTGCACCTTTTCTATGGATTGCATCAGCAAAGCCACGCCACGCAACGCGAAGAACTCGGCAGCCACGGGAATGATCACACCATCCGCCGCGGTCAGCGCATTCACCGTGAGCAAGCCCAACGAAGGCTGGCAGTCAATGATGATCACGTCATATTCATCCTTGACCTGTCGCAACACGCCAGCCAGCACCTGTTCACGTCCCACTTCGGTGACCAGCTGCACTTCGGCGGCAGATAGATCGATATTGGACGGCATGATGTCGAGGTTCTCGAAATCGGTATGCTGAATCACAGCATGTACATCCATACGCGGATTGAACAGCGCGGTGTACACCGTATCTTCCACGGCATTGGCGTTGATGCCCAGTCCCACCGTGGCGGCACCCTGCGGGTCGAAATCGACGATAAGCACACGACGACCGTACTGGCTCAACGCACCGGCGATATTAATTGAACTGGTTGTCTTACCAACGCCACCTTTCTGGTTGCACATGGCGATGACCCTTGCCGGACCGTGCGTCTGCAGCGGCTCCGGAGCGGGAAACGTCTCATAATCTCGTCCAAGCAAATCCGTAGGCATACCGTTTACCTTACCAACATCCTTGTGTCAACTTTCACTGTAATCCATGCTAGTCCATTGCCGCCGTTCAAAACGGCAGCAACACCATCATCTGGCGCGGGGATGAGACGTCAGATACGTTTCAATCAGGTTTTCGGGACTGACGTGCGTGTATATCTGCGTGGTGGTGACGCTTGCATGCCCAAGCAGCTCCTGCACGGTACGCACGTCGGCACCGCCTTGGATAAGATGCGTGGCGAAAGAATGACGCAACGTATGAGGATGCAACGGCTTGTCGATGTGCGCACGTTCCCCCGCAACCCTGATGATCTCCCAAACCGACTGTCTCGACAATCTTCGTCCGCGCTTGTTGAGAAACAGGGCGCGACGCTCCTGAGGACCTTTTGACTTCGACTCCAGTATTGGACGCCCCGAACGCACATACCGGCTGATTGCCTCGCATGCGTAGCTGCCGACAGGAACCAGACGTTGTTTTGAACCTTTGCCCATCAGTCTGGCGATTCTGGATTCCGTATCGACATCATCAAGATTCGCTCCGCATGCCTCCGACACTCGCGCGCCGGTCGCATACATGAATTCAAGCAACGCCTTGTCTCGAAGCATCACAGGATCATCCGAGACCTCCAACGAAGCGTCGTCACAAGCTCTGTTCTGGGAAACGGGAATCGCTTCCAACAATCTGGCGACCTCATCAATAGCCAGCACATCGGGAAGAGTACTTGCACCCTTGGGAGCTTTCACCTGCGCGGATACATCGTCGGCGACGCTATGTTCGTCCACGGCGAAACGATGGAACGCGTGGATGCTGGCCAACCGGCGGGCCTTGCTTCGGGCGGATTCCCCGGACTCGTCAAGAAAAGCGACGTAGTTTTCCACATCCTGTGTCGTCACGGACGTAATGTCATTAATCCCCCGATTGGCAAGCCACTGCCGATATTTTTTCAGATCGGCGCCATATGCCGACACCGTTGCTTTTGACAATCCTCTCTCAACATCGATGTGTGCAAGAAACTGTCTGATCATCCGCTCGAAATCGTTCATCGCCCTCCTTCCGCCGAAAGTTGCCTGTTCGCATCGTATACCGCCGTTGCCATGGCTATGAGATAGATGGTTCCTGACGTGCAACACAAGAACCCCCGCCCATTGCTGGAGCGAGGGTTCCCATCAGTCACGCTGAATCAGCGAAGAAGCTCAGGCTTCCTTCGGAGCGTTCACATCAGCCGGAAGAGCAGCCTTGGCCTGCTCGACGATGGCCTTGAAGGTCTCCGGATCGGAGATGGCCAGCTCGGCGAGAGCACGACGATCCAGTTCGATGCCAGCGAGGTGCAGGCCCTGGATGAAACGGTTGTAAGTAATGCCCTCTGCGCGGACGGCAGCATTGATACGCTGGATCCACAGCTTGCGGAAGTCGCCCTTGCGAGCCTTGCGGTCGCGGAAGTTGTAGGTAAAGGAGTGAAGCAGCTGCTCCTTGGCCTTACGGTACAGACGGGAGCGCTGGCCGCGGTAGCCGGAAGCCCTCTCGAGAACGACGCGACGCTTCTTGTGGGCGTTTACTGCGCGCTTGACACGTGCCATATTTGATTCCTCAGCTTTCTATTAAGTCTTCTTATTAGCTCTCGCTATGCTCAGCGACCGAGCAGCTTCTTCATGTTCTTGCTCTGGGAAGTAGCCAGAACGCCGTCGGCCTTCAGTGCGCGACGCTTACGAGCGGACTTGTGCTCGAGGTTGTGGCGCATTGCGGAGCCAGCGTGCATCAGCTTGCCGGAACCGGTCACGCGGACGCGCTTGGAAGCGGCGGAATTAGTTTTCATCTTCGGCATTGCTGCCCTCCTTGTTTGTTACTTCGTTTCGGAAGTCTTCGGTTTGTCGGACGTCACTGCGGCCTTGGCTTCGGCCGCTGCCTGAGCCTGGGCTTCCTGCTTGGCCGCCAAGCGTGCGGCCTGACGAGCCTGACGTTCGGCACGGGACTGATCACCACGACGACGCTGCTCGGACTGGGTGTGAACCTTCTTGCCCTTCGGCGCGAGCGTCATGATGATGTTGCGGCCCTCCTGCTTCGGAGCAAATTCGACAGTACCGTATTCCTCCACTTCGCCAGCAAGACGCTGCAGCAGCTCAACGCCACCAATTGGACGGGACTGCTCGCGACCGCGCAGCATGATGGTGACCTTGACCTTGTCTCCGCCATTCAGGAAGCGCACAACATGGCCCTTCTTGACCTCGAAGTCGTGGTCGTCGATCTTCAGACGGAAGCGAATTTCCTTGATTTCCGCAGTGCTCTGGTTACGACGTGCCTCGCGAGCCTTAATCTTCTCGTTGTACTTATACTTGCCGTAATCGATGAGCTTGGCAACCGGAGGCTTCGCGTTGGGCGCCACCTCGACGAGATCGAGGTTCGCTTCCTTTGCCAGGTTCAGTGCGACGGAAGTCGCGATGACTCCCACCTGTTCGCCGTTCGGGCCGATCAGACGCACCTGGGAGACGCGAATCTCGTCGTTAATGCGTGGTTCGTCGCTGATGATGACTCCAATCCTCATGTTCCATTCAACGGAATGTTCCCAGATTGGCAGTTCTTCAACGTCTCAAAAGTCCATGGCATGCCAAACGCACCTATAAAGGCACACTGAAGAACGTTCTGATACGCTCTCCACTTCACTGTTTCACCACAGTGACAAGGCATTATGCCCGAACCCGAGGCCCTGAAAGGCTTCCAGGTGGGGATATCCCGCTTTCTTGATTTCTCAAGCCTTGTAGATAATACCACACACCACGACTACCGCGTGTCGTATTTGCAACCAGTTAAAGCGCACCTTACAACAACGCCGGCCAGCATACTACACTGACCTTACATGACAAATAATTTCGATACCTGTGTGATTTTCGCGGCAGGTGAATATTACGGAGAAACACCAATAGTTCCAGCGGGCTCGTTCGTCATCGCTGCGGACGGCGGGCTCGATCACGCCCGCGCCCTTGACGTAATGCCCGACGTGGTGGTAGGTGATTTCGATTCGATCACGGGCAAACGCCCCACACCAGACGAGCGCACCGTCGAACTGCCGCCGGAAAAAGACGATCCGGATCTGTTATCCGCCCTCAAAATCGGATGGTTTCACGGTGCGAGGCTTTTCCATATCTACGGCGCGCTCGGAGGGCGAATCGACCATACGATATCCAACATCCAATTGATGGCATTGCTCGCCAATCATGGCGCCATCGGTTTTCTACATGGCAATGATTCCATTGTGACAGCGATATGCGATGGGAATCTTGACTTCGCAGCAAACGATGTCAAACCGGGTCGCATGATCTCCGTCTTCTCGCATTCCAACACTTCCGTCGGCGTTTGCGAAAAAGGCTTGAAATACGAAATAAGCGACGCGCTCATGACCAGCACCAAGGTTAACGGGGTCAGCAATGAGTTCCGGCATGGCCTGCCCGCGCATGTCGGGGTTACCCAAGGCACGCTCATCGTGACATTCCCAGCCGAAGCTCCTTTACCACAGGTCTCCTGGCATCATGCGTTCAAGGGCGATCTCGGCCCATTGGATACCCAAATCTCGTCTGCGCTTGTCGAACGCGGTCTGAAATCACATGCAGCGTGAGCGCTCACAGAAAATACGACGTTTTCTGAAACACACGTGCGAATGCGTTGCCTTAAGTACAGGTGACGCACTAAAGTGGGTGACGTTGGTAAACAATGGCTTCTGTGTGCCCAGCACACGTGTGGCCTACCCTAAAGGGAGAATTACATGACAGTTAAGATTGGTATTAACGGCTTTGGTCGTATCGGTCGTCTGGCTTTCCGCCGCATCTTCGAGCTGCAGGCTCGTGGCGGCCAGGCCGGTGACATTGAGGTCGCTGCAATCAACGATCTGACCACCCCGTCCATGCTGGCCTACCTGCTGAAGTACGACAGCACCCACGGCACCTTCCGTCATGACGATGGCACCCCGGTTGAGGTCACCTCCACCGAAGACTCCATCGTGGTTGACGGCAAGGAATACAAGGTTTACGCCGAGAAGGATGCCAACAACATCCCGTGGGTCAAGAACGATGGCGTTGAGTTCGTGCTCGAGTGCACCGGCTTCTACACCTCCGCTGAGAAGTCCCAGGCTCACATCAACGCTGGCGCCAAGAAGGTCCTGATCTCCGCTCCGGCCAAGGACGAGACCACCCCGACCGTCGTCTTCGGTGTGAACCACAACATCCTGAAGGCTTCCGATGTGATCGTGTCCGCCGGTTCCTGCACCACCAACTCCATGGCCGCTATGGTCAAGCTGCTGGACGAGAACTGGGGCATCAAGGCTGGCTTCATGACCACCATCCACGCCTACACCGGCACCCAGATGATTCTCGACGGCCCGCGCTTCCCGAAGGCTCGCAACAACCGCGCCGCCGCGATCAACACCATTCCTCACTCCACCGGCGCTGCCAAGGCCATCGGCAAGGTCGTTCCGTCCGTGAACGGCAAGCTGCAGGGTCACGCCCAGCGTATCCAGGTTCCGGATGGCTCCGTCACCGAGCTGACCACCGTTCTGAACAAGGAAGTCACCGCTGACGAGATTAACGCCGCATTCAAGGCCGCATTCTCCTCCACCGAATTCTACGGCTACAACGAGGATGGCATCGTGTCTTCCGACATCATCGGCGACACCCATGGTGGCGTGTTCGATCCGACCCAGACCGACGTCAACACCGTTGACGGCGTGACCATGGCTCGTACCGTTTCTTGGTACGACAACGAGTACGGCTTCACCTGCAACATGGTGCGCACCCTGCTGTACTTCGCTGAGATCTCCGAGTGAATCAATAGCGGAACAATCCGCACGATTCTAAGTAGAACTTAGTGCAAGGGCTTTCGCTTCACGGCGGAAGCCCTTTTGTTAACCGACGCAAATACGTACCGATACAAATACGTTTTAGAGTAGAGCAACATGGGTAAGAAAAAGCATGAGAAGGGAGCCGGTTCAACACCGGCAACAGTGCAACTGGAACAAGCGGGAATCCCATTCAAGACTTACGAATACGCACATTCAAACGACCATATGGATGACGGCTATGGGGTCGAAGCCGCCACCAAACTGGGCTTTGACGAGCATCAGGTGTTCAAAACGCTTATGGCCGATACCGGCTCCGAACGCGTGGTAGGCGTGGTTCCTGTAAGCGGACACATGGATCTGAAGGCGCTGGCCGCAGCGGTCGGAGCCAAAAAAGCCTCCATGGCCGATCCAAAGGTCGCCATGCGCGAATCCGGGTATGTGGTTGGAGGCATCTCACCGCTCGGTCAACGCACACACCACAAAACCGTACTCGACGAAAGCGCTTTGCAATATAGCGAGATACTGCTGTCGGGAGGCAAACGCGGCTTCTCAATCGGCATCGATCCCAACGATCTGCTCAAGGTGCTTGACGGCGTAGCCGCGCCTATCGGCACTCGGTAAAGTACTCGACGCTCGTAAAGTCCAATCAGCGGACCGGTTTCTTACGAAGTTCACTGGGAAGCACGAAATGCATGTTTTCCTTAATGGTTTCAATGGTGGCCACATCATTGAAACCTTGGCTTTGCAGCGATTCAATAACACCTGACACCAATTCGTCAGGTACGGATGCGCCCGACGAGATTCCCACGGATTCAACACCATCGAACCATGCGGGATCAAGCTCGGACGCATCATCCACACGGTGGGCCTTTCCGCAAGCACCATCAAGTACACCGCCAAAACGCGTGTTCAGCCCCTCCTGTGCAACCTCCATCAAGCGTACGGAATTTGACGAATTCGCCGAGCCGACGATCACCACGCAATCCGATTGCTCGGCAACGAGTTTGACCGCAGCCTGACGATTCGACGTGGCATAGCAGATGTCGGAATTCGGAGGCATCTCAAGCCATGGGAAACGCTCCTTCAACGCGGCGATAGTGCCTGCCGTCTCATCCACGCTCAGCGTGGTCTGCGAAAGCAACACCAACTTCGTATCCGAAGAAAAATCCAACGAATCGACATCCGACTCATGCTCAATCAGATGCACATGTTCCGGAGATTCGCCGACCACGCCAACGGCCTCATCATGACCCTTATGTCCGATGTAGATGATTTCGTAGCCTTCTTTGACGAAACGTAACACCTCACGATGCACCTTGCTCACCAAAGGGCATGTGGCGTCAACAACATGCATGCCCCGAGCCGCAGCCTCAGCCTTCACCGCAGGAGACACGCCGTGCGCAGAGAAGACAATCGGAATTCCTGCGGAAGCCGCGGAATCGGGAATCTCAGCCAATTCCTGCACGAATACTGCACCCTGAGCCGACAGTTCTTCAACAACATGCTTGTTGTGCACAATCTGACGACGCACATACACCGGCGGCAGATCGTCAGTCCGAGATGGATTGGCAGCCTTGAGAATCGTCTGCACAGTCAGAATCGCCCTGTCGACGCCCGCGCAAAAGCCACGGGGATCCGCCAGTACGATGCGCTTGGTCATGATGGCCGCCTTTCGTTGCTTTGTGAAAACCTCATCAATACTAAGACATGGGCGGCACGCCGAAGAAACAGCATCGTCATACGGCATGAAACAGGTAAACTGTGGTGTTAGCCGGTAACGCTACCGTTACCGGAACCTATCCAACGGCACTATGGAGTGACTATGACCTGCATTAACCTGCCTGCCCGTACCGGACAGCAATTCTCCATCTCCCACGGCGACTATGAAGCCGTCATCACCGAACTTGGCGCAACTATGCGCAAACTGACCTATAAGGGCGAAGATCTGACCGTCGCCCTTGGCCCTGATGATCTGGTGACCTGCTGCCACGGCCAGATCCTCATTCCGTTCCCGAACCGTATCGAGGGCGGCGAGTACACGTTCGAAGGCAAGACCTATTCGCTGCCAATCGACGAACATGACCGCAACACCGCCATCCACGGCTACGGTTACCGCTCATTCTGGAAGCTGATCTCTCTTGCCGAAGACGCAGTGACCCTCGCCTGGCGTTCCCCCAACATGGTCGGTTATCCGTTTGACCTGTATGTCACCGCCACCTACAGCCTCGCCGATGACGGCATGCACTTGACCGTCAGCGCCTACAACAATGGCGACACGAACGCGCCGTGGGCTTTGGCCATTCACCCGTGGCTCGCCAACAGCCTTAACGGCTATGGAGACGAAATCGACGAGCACAACGCCAAGTGCAGCCTGACGCTGCCGGCACGCACACATGTCACCGTGGATGAAAACCTTATTCCGACCGGTACTGAGCCCGTTGACGGCACCAAGTACGACCTACGCAAAGACACACTGCTCACCGAGCAGCCGTTCGATGACGCATGGACCGATCTGGAGCACGCCGAAGACGGTTCCGTCACGGCAGTGTTCACCCGCGCCGATGGTAAGAAGGTCCGCGTCGGTGGCGACGAAACCATCACCTCGTTCCAGGTATGCACAGGCACCAAGTTCCCTGCATTCCAGCATCCCGCCGGCGTTGCCGTGGAGCCGCAGACCGCCTATGCCAACGCATTCAACACGGGCAACGAGCTGATTGTGATCAAGCCGGGCGAAACCACCAGCACCTCGCTATTCCTCGGTATGGCCGAGTGAACATGCGAGTGAACGTGACCGAGTAATCCAATCGGTTAAACCGACTGATTCTGGTCATATAAAAACCGAAGGATAAGCCTGAGTGGCCACCTATCGAACACCGGATTTGGCAAACGTCTCGCTCGTGTGCGATAATCCCGAAGGCTTATTAATCGTAAGTAAAGGAGTCCAATCATGGGCATGCGCGGACGTAAGCGCAAGGATCGTCGTAAGAAGGCCGCCAATCACGGCAAGCGTCCAAACGCCTGATCCCTGCCAGCGTGAATAACGCTACAGAACATTGAAAACCCCGCCGAATCACCATTGATTCGCGGGGTTTTCTCATACTTCTTCAGCCTGCCATAGAGCCTGCCACAAGTCCATTGCCGGGGAACATGCACGGACTTATTCTCCGCAGCAATGGTCAAGCGTAGCTTCAAGACGGTCAATCAGACTCTGCGGGGCATGCTGCGGGCGCAGATACGCACGCATGGCCGCAATCAATGCCCGTTCACGCTCGTCGCAGCAACGTTCGGGGTCGAAACAATCACCGGAGGCGCTAACGCGCACACTGGTATGCGTCACCCGGGTCACAGTGCCGTCCTCGCCGGTGGCGACAGTGGTGGTATGCCGTTCGATCGATTCACTCATGCGCTGTCCTTCCCTGCCGTGGCATAGCCACGTTCCTTCGCATAGTTGGCAAGTTCTCGTTTCAACTGCGTACGCGCACGATTGAGACGACTCATCACCGTGCCGATCTTCACACCCTGTTCGTCAGCCACCTGCTGGTATGACTTGCCATCAATCGCAGCATCGATGAACACCTGACGGCGTTCCGGCGAAAGCTTGGCGAGCGCCGCCATGATTTCCTCGGGCGCATAGGCATCCAAATATTCCTGTTCCGCGGATTTAAGTTCTTCCGAGGAATGCTCCGAAGCCGAATAAATGTCCCAATCGTCATATTCACCGGTGGAATCGTTAGCCCGCTGCGGTCTGCGTTTGGCTTTGGCATACTGGTTGAAATAGGCATTCCGCTCGATGGTCGTCATCCACGCGGCGAAATTCGTTCCCTCCTGAAAGGAGTCGAACGCCTTGAATCCCCGTTCGAAAGTATCCTGCACCAAATCTTGGGCATCATCGGGATTGTTGGTAAGCTTCATCGCCTGCCGGTACAACGCATCGACCACAGGCATGGCGAGTTTTTCAAAACGCGCCCTTTTACCTGCCGTAGTTTCCGTTCGTACTTCAGTCACAGCTTTATTGTAACCACCCAGACTTCCACATGCCATGCACATAGCTGACGGTAGAATGGCTGTTCGGTATCCGAAGAACAGGGAGAACACGAAATATGGCTTTGACTTTGGCATCAGCAGCACGTTTGCTCAGTGAGCATGGATTGTTGCGCGAAATCATCCAAGGAGACGCCTGGACGCTTGACGCGCAAACCATCAACGGATTCGACAAGCCATTCGGTTCAATCACCTATGACACCAGGCAGGTCGTATCTGGCGCGCTCCTGTGCTGCAAAGGCCGTTTCAAAGCGGAATATCTCGATGGCATCGATGATCGTGGACTTGCCGCATACGTTGCGGAAAACGACTTCTCCGCGGCGACGAAAGCTCCGGGACTTATCGTGAATGACGCGCGCAAAGCCATGAGTCTGCTGTCCGCGGCATTTTATGGGTACCCGCAGAACCAACTGAAAGTCATCGGCATTACCGGAACCAAGGGAAAAACCACTACCGCCTACCTCACCCAAGCCATGCTCAACGGCTGTTCCGACGGCAAATGCGCTTTGTTCTCTTCCGCAGACAATTGCCTTGACGGACATACCTATGTCGAGTCCGATTTGACCACACCGGAGTCCATGGATGCGTTCCGTATGATGCGCGAAGCCGCTGATAACGGCATGAAATACCTGGTTATGGAGGTTTCGTCGCAGGCGTACAAAGTCGATCGCGTTTTCGGACTTACTTTTGACGTCGCCGCATTCCTTAATATCAGCCCGGACCATATCAGCCCCATCGAGCATCCGACATTCGAGGATTACTTCCACTGCAAACGGCAGATTGTGAAGAATTGCCGTTCCCTGGTTCTCGGCACGGCATGCGCACATGCCGATCTTATTCGTCAGGATGCTGCAATCGCCGATATTCCCGTCACCACGTTCGCTCTTGGCGAAGCATCGGCCGCGGATGTGACCGCATGGCCGGAATCCGCCGACCATAGCCGTTTCGCCATTGCGGTGGAAGGTGAACAGATCGGCTCGCTCAGCCTGCAATTGGATGGCGATTTCAATTATGCGAACGCCGCCGCGGCCATTGCCATTGCGCATGCCGTTGGATTCGATTTCCACGAAACCGCCGCGAAGGAAGCACTGCGCAATATGGAACCGGTACGTATCGCCGGTCGTATGGAGCATTTCCACGATACGAAGTCGAACACCATCGCCATCGTTGATTATGCGCACAATTATGCTTCCGTAACGGCGTTGCTTGACTATGTCGACCAACGCTACGGCAAGGACGATCCTGAAGTCACGCTGGTCACTGGATCCGCAGGCAATAAAGCGTATGATCGCAGATCGGAAATCGTCAGGGCCGCACAGAATCGCGTCAACCATCTGATTCTCACCTTCGAAGACACGGATGACGAGCCTGTGGAACACGTCTGTCAAAACATGCTCGACAGTGTCACCAATCCTGATCTGGATGCGAGGATCATTCTCGACCGTACGGAAGCAGTGGAGTCGACCGTAGCAATCGACCGCAAGAATCCCAACCGCCTCCATATCATCCTTATCATCGGCAAAGGCAACGAGCGCTGGTTCAAGAACCACGGCAAGCATATTCCCTTCGAAGGCGACGACCACATTGTGGAACGTATTTTTGGGCTTGTCTGACCTGCGGCAACAGCCAACCATCATCGAGTAATCACCAACCATAAGGAACAATCCAACAATCATGATCACTCTTGAATTCACCGACGCAGCCACCATGGAACAGCAGGCCGTGCAGGCGGGTCTTACCCTGCCCATCGAACAGACCGCAGTGTGGGCCAAATATCAGAACACCATTGACGGACGTACGCCGTGGGGTGCGTATGTGGTGAAGCAGGACGGCGCTCCGATCGCATTCATCGCGCTCATCGATTACGAAACCCATGGCTACCACTATTTGAGGTCCGTTCATGGTCCGGCTTGGCTTGACAAGCCTTCCGCGCAGCTGGAAGCACAGGTTCGTGACCTGCTTGTTGAGGACGTACGCAAACGCGATAAAAACGTTGTGTTCCTGCGTATCGACTTGTGGGATTTCGAAGGCTCGTTCCCGGTGCTTTCCACCGTTCCTTACAACGAGACCGTGTATGTGGACCTCACCGGTGGCGATGAGGCGGTTCTTACACGCATGAAGAAGCGTGGCCGCCGCGACGTGCGTAAGGCGTTGAGGGAAAGCCCCGCCGCTTGCGCCGATGAGACCGCGCAGGCTATGGCTGATTTTTCCGAATACTACGAGGTCATGGTTGATACCGCCCACCGTGATGGCTTCTCCCCCGCTCCGATGAGCGACTATGTCGATATGATCAGCAATCTTGGCCCTGATCATGCGCGCGTGTTCGCGGCACGTATCGACGGCAAGGTTGTGGCATGGTCCATCATCACCATCAACGGCGATCACGCGGTCTATTACTATGCGTGCATGCGTACGGAAATCATGCGCCAGCATGTTCCCGACAAACTGATTTACGTTGTATGTTGCGCACTTGGAGAGCGGGGCTGCACTGTTCTCGATTTGATGGGCATCGGCAACGATTTCGCGCCTTCATTGAAGAGTTTGAACGGATTCAAGACGAAATTCTCCGAGAATATCGTACAGGTTTCGGCAGGTCGTGACATTCCGGTCAAGAAGGCGTTCTACCGTTCGCTCACGCTGCTGCAGTCGCTACGTCGCAAACTACGCAAGTAATAATCGCGCCTCACGACGGATAGCGCAAAATATCGTGCAAAGGAGTATGCAGCGAATCGATATCGCTACATACTCCTTTGTATTGCATTACAAGTTGTTGTATCGATGGATCGTCGACAACAACCGACAATCCATCATCGCCATGCATTATGCGATTACTGCACATCTTCAGAAGATGCAGCATCCGCATGCTCAACTTCGGAAGCATCTTCTTCGGAACCATCAGTATCTTCATCTTCAGCAAGATCTGGACCGACACTGCCGAAATCGTTGATATCGAAATCAGGATTGGCGTCAGATTCGAAATCGAGATCCGCCTCGTCCTGATCCTTACGCGGTTCCGGCTCAACAGCCGTCTGGAAGACACGTTCCGACTTCGGCTTCTTCAAATCGGGATTGACTTTCTCTTCCAGCATGAGACGTGCATCGCCAGCCGTGGTGAAGCTACCGCAAATCAGCACGCCGTGACCATAGCCAACACCAAGCTCATCATCGGCGTCAACCATATTAACAGCCTCCTGAATGGCATCCGGCAGCTCAGGAACACACGTAACCCTTTCCGCACCAAACACGCGTTCAGCAACCGTTTTCAGGTCTTCCGCGGGCATCACACGATCACGCCACGAGTTTTCAGTGACAATCACATGGCTCAGTAATGGTTCGAGCACGCCCAAATACTCTTCGACCTGCTTGTCTCCCATCATGGCGATCACGCCGACGAGCTGCTGGAAATCGTAATTTTCCTCAATCGCGGCACGCAACGATTCTGCCGCATTCACATTATGCCCGCCATCCAGAATGATCGTTGGCGATGTACGAATCTGCTCGATGCGGCCTGGAATCCTCACCGTGCTCAACGACTCAGCCACAAGATCACCGTCAAGCGCACCGTTGACGGGAATCACCACTTCCGCCGCGCACAGGGCCGCGAGCGCATTATGCGCCTGATGTTCGCCGAATTTGGCGACCGGCACTTCTGCGTACGTGCCATTCGGCGTACGCAGGGTCACAACCTGACCGCCGACTGCCGGAATGCGGGTCACGACTTCCGCTTCGATGCCGTCTCGCACCAGATTGGCATGGTTTTCCGCCGCCGCTTCCTCGATAATCGGCATGACGGCCTCTTCATGCGGTTGACGCCCAATAACCGCGGTGCAGCCCGGCTTGATAATGCCGACTTTTTCGGATGCGATCTGTTCCACGGTATTGCCAAGCCATGCCATATGGTCCATGTCGATCGGTCCGATAATGGCCGCATCGGCATCGAGCACGTTGGTGGCGTCCCAGCGGCCGCCCATACCGACTTCAACGATGGCCACATCGACCGGAGCGTCGGCGAACTTCCAGATGGCCATGGCGGTAAGCACTTCGAAGAAGCTCATTTTTGGCTTGTCGAGTTCTCCCATCTTCATGTCGACCATGGCTACAAGGTCTTTGATTTGATCCCAGGTATCAACGAAATCATCGTCGGAAAGCTGCTGTCCGTCGATGGCGATGCGCTCGTTGACATGTTCAAGATGCGGTGACGTGTACAAACCGGTTCGCATGCCGTAGGCGCGGCAGATCGCCTCGGTCATGCGCGCGGTAGACCCTTTGCCGTTGGTTCCGGTGATGTGAATCACACGGAACGACTGCTCGGGATGTCCCATGATGTCGAGGATCATCTTCATGCGTTGCAGGTCAAGATTGGTGGTATTGCGCTCTGATGGGCGGCTCATGATGTCGCGTTCGACGTCGATCATGCTTTCATTGTTGCGATTCGGATGTTCGAATGACATATTCTTTCGGATTCCTCCCCTACCTTGGGATTGCTCACTCAATCTCCCTTATTCTATGTGCTTGCATGAACGTTGCGCGGCGCAAAAAGTTATAGGATGGTTTGCGGTAATTGCGTAAGCATGGATAACCATATTCAGGAGATGTGATGAACGAAGTCATTACCGCTAAAGACAAGGAGTATGAAGCCATGGAGCAGTCCAGCGCCCCCGGCCCTGATCAGGCGATGAGCGACCGTGTGAACAATCGTTCGCTGCGCCCGCGTTCCGAGGCGTTCAAGGAGTTCATGACCACCGGTTGGGATGATAATGAGCCGGCTATTGAACCGTTGGAGTCTTCCCATTACATTCAGGCTCGTCTTGACACGCTGGGCAAGGCTTTTCCTGGAGATCGTATTGTGATTCCGGCCGGTCAGCCGAAGGTGCGCAACAATGACTGCGACTATGCGTTCCGTCCGGATACGACGTTTTCGTATTACACCGGTTTGGGTGAAGACTACGAGGCCGGTGCAGTGCTGGTGTTGAATCCAGTTGATCCTGATTCTCCGGAGGCTGCGGCCGGCAAGACGCATGTGCCGGAATTGTTTGTGGCTCCGCGTGCGAACCACTACACGCAGGACTTTTTCATGAATGCCCATTATGGAGAGTATTGGGTTGGACCTCGTGCCGGCTTGCAGGAGATGACTGCAATGACCGGTATTGAGACCAATGACATTGCACAGCTGTCTGACGCATTGAGCAAGGATGTCGGCTCTGAAGCTGGTGCCGTGCGTGTGCGTGTGATTCGCGAGGCTGATCCGCAGATCACCGAAATGGTGGAGGACATTCGCGAGGCGAACGGTTTCGCCGATCCGGATGACAATACCGATGCCGATGACAAGCTTCATGAGTTTGCCGCCGAGGCTCGCATGTGCAAGGACGAATATGAGATTCGTGAAATGCGCAAGGCCGTTGCCGCAACCAAGCATGGTTTCGACAATATTCTGCGCAAGCTGCCGTCGTCGCTCGACAAGCCTCGTTCGGAACGTATGTTGGAAGGCGCGTTCAATGCCATTTCCCGTGAGGAAGGCAATGAGGTCGGCTACGATACGATCATCGCTTCCGGCGCTCATGCGCCGATTCTGCATTGGATGCGTAACACCGGTACCGTGGAGTCCGGCGATCTGCTGCTGATTGATGCCGGTGTGGAAGTCAATAGCCTGTATACGGCCGACATCACGCGCACGTTCCCAACCAACGGTAAGTTCACTGATTTCCAAAAAAAGTTGTATCAGGCGGTTTTGGACTCCCAGCAGGCTGGTTTTGAGGCTGCCAAGCCGGGTGCCACGTATTCCGACATTCATCATGCGTGCATGCGTGTGATCGCTGAACGCCTGCACGAATGGGGCATTCTTCCGGTCGATGTCGAGGAGTCGCTTTCTCCGGAAGGACAACAGCATCGACGTTGGCTCGCCTGTGGTGTGGCCCATCATCTTGGTTTGGATGTGCATGATTGCGCTCAGGCACGTTATGAGTCGTATCAGGGCGCTGCAATTCGTCCAGGCATGATTTTCACGATTGAACCGGGTCTGTATTTCCGTGAGGATGATCTGTTGATTCCACCGGAGTATCGCGGCATCGGCATTCGCGTTGAAGATGATGTGCTGATGACTGAGGATGGTCCGGAATGGATTTCCGCCGGCATTCCAAAGCAGATCGATGAGGTCGAAGAGTGGATGGCCAGCATGGCTGCCGAAGGTGCAAAGGCCTGATATGCCAACGCCTGAATTCATTCTCGAGTTACGCAAGAAAGTCGGTCACGATCTCCTGTGGCTGATGGGCGTCTCCGGCTATGTCGAAGACGAGCGGGGTCGTGTACTTCTTGGCAAGCGTTCCGATACCGGCGAATGGGCCATGGTGTATGGCATTAATGAGCCCGGCGAAGAGCCTGCCGACACGGTGGCACGTGAAGTCAAAGAAGAGACTGGCGTGGATGTCATCGTCACCGATTTGGTGTCGGTGAAGTCCTCCCATAGGGTGCTTACGTATGCGAATGGCGACAACACCATGTATATGGATCACCTGTTTATATGCAGGCCGGATCCAAATGGCAATACCGAACCGTTCGTAGGTGACGAGGAGAGCCTCAACGTAGGCTGGTTCTCCCCCGACGATCTGCCTCAGCCCCTGGCCGACACCACAGTGGAACGCATGGGCTACGTGCGTGAGTACATCAAGAACAAGGCGAACGGCGACGCACACGCGCAATTCTCCTTCAACGGTACGATTCGCTGAACACAGTCACAATTGAATATATACACAAGAGCTGGTGTGACGGTTCATGATCGTCGCACCAGCTCTTGTGTATGTCAGGAAGCCGCGAAACTCACTCCGGCATCAAATTCCTTTGGCGAGCAACTCGTGCAGCTGAGCGCAATGTTCTCGCTGTTCACGCGGATCAGGCACCGGCAGCGATGCCAACAACTTCTGCGTGTAGGGATTCTGCGGGTTATTCATAACCTGATCGGCATCACCATGTTCCACAATCTCACCCTTATGCATCACCATAATGCAATCGGCCAGCATATCGACCACGGCAAGATCATGGGTGATGAACAGGCATGCGAAACCTATTTCCGCCTGCAGTTTCTTGAACAGCTCCAACACCTTCGCCTGTACCGGCACATCCAATGCAGAATTCGGCTCGTCAGCGATAAGCAGGCTCGGCTTAAGAACCAACGCTCGTGCCAAGGAGGCACGCTGACCGCCAGAAAGCTCATGCGGGAAACGGTTCATATATACCATTTCGAGCAGATCTCCCACATAGTCGCTCGCTTCCGACACAGACGAGTACTTTTTATGCACGATCAATCGACATCCTTTATGACACGCCGAAAGACAGAACTTGCGCCAAGTAATTAACTACGTTAATATATCAACAGGTTCAACGAATGGTCCGTGCACTGGCGCAAGGAGGTGTTATGAGTAATTACAGTGCTCAGCAATCATCGATTTCCGAGAATAATCGATCCCGCATCTTGCAATACCTGTATCACAACGGCATCTGCTCACGTGCGCAAATCGCAAAGGCAGTCGGATTGACTCCTGCGGCAATCACCAAAATCACGGCAAAACTGCTCGCACAGAACATCATCGAAGAAACTGGCGACATGGAAGGCGATAAGAATCGTCGTTCCATCGGGTTGAATCTCAACTGCGGAAAATACCATGTGATTGGCTTGAAATTCGCACGCAGTTTGGTGCAAATCGGTCTGTTCGATCTTAAATGCAACCGTATTTCGCTTACCGATCTTCCGACCGTCAGCGAAGAAAACATCAACGAGACAGTCAAACAGATCCACAACACCATTCGTCACCTCATCGCCAAAGACGAGAAAATCGTGGCAGTCGGCATGGCAGTCCCCGGACCATACCTTATCGAAGAAGGGCATACCGCACTCGTCTCCTCCATGCAGGGCTGGCGCAAAGTCAATTTCATCAAGGAATTCAGCGAAGCCTTCGACGTACCTGTGTTTGTAGAGCAAGATGCACGCGCAGGCGCCTTGGCACAGTTCCTGTTCAATCCGGAACTGTCCGAAGGATCCCTCGCCTACTATCTGCTCGGCGAAGGCATCGGTCTTGGCATCATCGACAATGGCACGATCTATTACGGTGCCCACGGCACCGCCACCGAAATCGGACACATCTCCGTTGACGTCAATGGCAAACCCTGCGACTGCGGCAATTACGGATGTCTCGAACGTTACTGCTCGGCCAATGCAATCCACGAAATGCTCAACAAGCAACCGTATATCGTTCCCGGATGCGAAACCATGACGCACGCACAGGCATGTGCCGCGCTATTCGCCAAAAACGCTGCCGGAGACGAAGCAACCGCGGAACTCACCTCTGAAATCGCACGATATATCGGATACGGCGCAGTCAACATCATCAACGCATTCAACCCGACGCATATCGTACTTGGAGACATCGTTTCCCAAGCCGGGCAGCCGCTACTTGACGAAGTCAAGCAGGTCGTTCGAGAACGCACCATTCCCGAAGTCAGCTGCAATACCGAAATCACCTTATCCACACTACCCACTGATGCCACCGTCACCGGTGCCGCCGCCGTGGCCATCACCAATTTTCTAGAACATCCTTCGATGTTCTTTGACGTCGCATAGCACGCCACAACCAAAGAAAGGAACACCATGTCCAAGCCAATCGTCATCTCTCTCGGCGAAATCCTATGGGATATGCTCCCCACCGGCAAACGTGCCGGCGGCGCACCCGTCAATTTCGCATATCATGCGTCTCAGAACGGCGCGGAAAGCTTCGCCATCAGCGCGGTCGGCAACGACGAACTGGGCAATGAGCTGCTTGCAGACGCCCACAAGGCCGGCATCAACACGCTGGTGCAGACCAACGAATACCCGACAGGCACGGTTGACGTGGCTCTGACCAACGGCATTCCGGAATACACCATCGTCGAAAACGTGGCATGGGATCACATCAAGCTCACCGACGAGCTCATTGAAGCCGTATCCAAGGCCGACGCCGTCTGCTTCGGCACCCTCGGCCTGCGCTCCCCTGAATCCCACGACACCATCGTCGAGCTGCTCAAGCACACCAAGGAAGGCGCACTGAAGTTCTTCGACATCAACCTGCGCGCCAACTTCTACTCCAATGAACTCATCGAAGAGCTGCTCAGCTACGCGAACATCTTCAAGATCAACGACGAAGAGCTGATCATGATGCGCGACATGTTCTCCATTCCTGCGTGCAATGACGAAGAGGCATGCAAGTGGTTCATCGACCGCTTCAACCTCGAGTACATCATTCTGACCGGCGGTGCCACGTTCAGTACTATCACCACCAAGGATGGCGAGATTTCCACCCTGCGGACCCCGCATGTCGAGGTTGCAGATACCGTCGGTGCCGGTGATTCCTTCTCCGGCTCCTTCACCGGCAAGCTGCTGACCGGTGCTCCGCTCAAGGAAGCCCATCGTGCCGCCGTGAACACCGCGGCCTACGTGTGCACCAAGGAAGGCGGCTGGCCGACCTACCCGGCGGAAGGCGTTCCGGATTATCTCGCCGAAGCCGGTAAGTAATCCCAGTTTTTCCTTTCATCATCACCAACGAGGCCATGTCTGCCATCATGGCCTCGTTTTTCATACTCATATTCAATCCGCAACTGGTGCAATCTCGGACTCCTATGCCCGCCCATGGTTCAGCTGGGCCAATATGATGTTATGCGAATTGGTCATGGATTATTTCGACATTCGGGTCAGGCAGTAAGCCCATGTTCCGACTTCGCTCACAGCACAAGAAAAGCAGTATATGATTTGCGATTATTGACATTCCGTGATATCTTGAAAAGTCCGGCCTTGTACCGGATGTTTGATAATTCAAGATTGGGGATGATCGGTTTCGACGGTGACCTGTTCGTCGCAGGGAAGCGTGCCGAGAACGTAGGGTCCGCTCGTGGATGCCCCCTACAAAAGAATAAGTGCTAAATCTAACCGCACTGAGTTCGCTCTCGCTGCCTGAGCTTCGCGCCAGGATTAACCAGTGAGCAGCCGCTCCGTTCACTCCTTCTCGTCTTTGGGAGGATGTTGAGCGTCGTTAAGAAGACTTGCTTTGTCGACTGAGCCACAGGGCCGGCAAGGGACTTTTACTGTAGATATGCTCGCCATCAGTTGTCTGCGACATCGATGGGGGCAGAAAAACCGCCGCACGGCCAGCAGACTACGCACGTAGAAGACTGAGGGTTCGGTTATCGGACCGGGGTTCAATTCCCCGCATCTCCACGGATTGAAAGCCGCCAGAAATGGCGGCTTTTCTTTTATTTCCAACGGTTTTCAAAAGATTCCTGAGTTTACCGCACATTACCCCCGATGTATCGGATATTCTAAAAGATGTTGCTGGAAATCCCCTTCTCGTCTTGCTTGGTCTCACACACCCCGCCCCATCACAAATCACATATAATCGCAGCATCAAATTCCGCGTGTCGGCTTGCATTAACCGCTTAAGTAGTTAATAAATCAACCTAGTTATCGCGTCACAGCAGACGACGTCAAGGAAGGACTTGATCGATGACCCGCACTTACTCTCCTGAAGCCTACGTATCATGAAGCAGGCAAGGTCTGTTACGCTCACGCTTTCGTGATTCTTGCTGCCACTTCTGCCAAGCTTATCGTCCGTCCGGGCGCTGACGAGCTGCTCGAAGAGGCTCTGACAACCTACGACAGGCATTTCTGGGATGATGAGATCGGCTTGGCCGTCGATACGTGGAACACGGAATTCACCAAGCTTGACTCCTACCGTTCGACACCGTCTGGCCAGGTAAGCCCGACCTGTACCACGCCACGCAGTGCACACTGATTCCGAGTCTCGATCCGTCGGTTTCCGTCGCTCCGGCGATGAAGGCCAATCCAAACGCCTGACGGCACGCAATAATAAAACTTCTCCTTTTTCTCCTCCTATTCGCGAAGAACCCCGGTCACTGCACGAGGCAACCGGGGTTCTTCGTATATCAAACCAGATTACTCAGCGTATGCAATTCACCTATTTTCAGCCACGTCTTCACCACTATTTGATGATCGGCCGTAGAGGCGCGGACACGTCGACGTTGTGTTTGTCTCCGATCACATTTGGATCGTTGATGATCTTGTCGACAACAGCTTTCTTCAACTTAAGATCGGAAGAGTCACCCCATACGATCACGCGGTCCCCCCCATTGATTTCCGTGGTGATGGAATCCTGAGTTTCAGCCGTCACCTTGGTAATGGAGTTACGCATCGATTCAGGCAACGAGCTCAGAATCTTCAGCGCCTCCTTAATAGAGCGGTTACTCAGACTCGTATCGACATCCTTCACTTCGATGACGGGAATTCCATCCACGGAGGCACCGCTGACGGAATTCAATATACGAGCCTTGCTATCGACCGCGGTCATGCTGTCTTCACCTGTTTTAAGCATCGCAGCCGGCTTTTGCGCTTTGATGGTCACTTCAAGGGAGTTCGGAAGTTGCTTCTTGGATTGCGCGGAAGTGACTCCCGGTATCTCCTTGATTTTCTTCTCCACATCGTTATTTGATACCAGCAGAATCGATTTACCGGCCTGCTGACCGGCAATATCCAATACCTGCGACTCGCTCACCCATTCGTTGGCCCCGACAACGGAAATATTGCCAGGTTCAAGACGAAACACCGACGAGAAGAAAAACAACCATGCCAACGCCACCACGACGGCCGCAACCGCGGCCGACACGAAGGCCCGCATCGCCACAACACGCGTATTCGCCTTACGTCGTTCTTTCAACCGCGCGCTGAAATCAACCACTTTCGGACGGGTGGCCACCCCCAAAGTGCCAGTGGTTTCCTCCAACGTCTTCGCAACGAAATCCTCACCTGCAAGATTGCGCGCATCCACGAAGTCACCCGACCGGGAACGACTTGTCTTGCTCTTGCCTCCATGCTCCATTTCGGCTTCCGCCTGCGCATGGTTCACGGAGGAAGACGAGCGTCCCGTTCCTCCGGCAATGGAACGACCCTTCGGCTGAGGCTGAGCCAAAGAGTCGGAATGATTCCGGCTTTGAATGGTCCTGCCGTGCGACGCATGCTTTTCAGACGTCGTTGCAGAACCATCCGAACCCGTACCAGAGCTGACGACCCTTCGCGCCATCAGCCCTCACAATCCCAACGATGAGCCTGAAGCGCGTGCAATATCACCTCGTCCATCTGCGTGATATCACCCGCGCCAACGGTGAAGATGACATCACCATGATGGGCACGCATCACCATCATCTGCGCCGCGGTGTGCATGTCTTCCACCCCACGGATCCAATCCTCGGCAGGCGTGTGGTCGAGCTTAAGAGCCTCATCCACAATGGTGTCCGGGCCGACCGTCGGATAATCCTCCTGCTTTTCACGTGCGGGGAAAATGCCAGTGACAATCACATCATCCGCCTTGGCCAACGCCTCCGCGAATGCTTCCGCGAAGAACTTGGTGCGAGAGAACAAGTGCGGCTGGAAAATCACACGAATCGCCGATTGCGGATATTTGCGGCGGGCAGCATCCAGTAAAGCCGAAATCTCAGTGGGATGATGCGCGTAATCGTCGACGACGGTCACCTGGCTGACAGTGCCGCGCACTTGGAAGCGACGGGCTGCGCCAAGGAACGACGTGGTCACTTCGGCGGCCTTCTCAATGTCGACTCCCAGCAATGCGGCCGCGATAATCGCCGCGGAAGCATTGCGCGCGTTGTGAATGCCTGGAACGGTGAGCGTCACGGGAACCATACGTTCCTGTCCGTCCAGCAGTCCCGCAGGCACATGCAAGGTGAAATGTTCAGCGCCGCTTTGCGCGCTTTCGCTTTCCGATTCGATATGTACGAACGCCGCACCGTTCAGATCACCCAACGAAGCCTCATCCTGCGTCGCATATACGACCGTATGTGCTGCCGCAGACGCATCAAGAGCGCGCAACACAGCCAGATTCCCTTCGTCATCGCCGCACATCACCACCGATTTGACGGCGTGCTGAACATGATCCACGAAAGCCGCTCGATAGTTTTCCTGCGTTCCATAATGGTCGAGATGATCAGCTTCGGAATTGGTGACAATCGCGATTTCCGGATGATATTTGGCAAAGCTTCCATCGGATTCGTCAGCTTCCGCCACAAGCACATCGCCTTGGCCTGCATGGCCTCCGTCAAGCATCACGCCGTCCTTGCCTTGGATGGATCCACCAATGGCATAGCTTGGATCAGCCAGATTTCCCTCACCGGCATGGGTGAGAATATGGGCGAGCATGGAACTGGTCGTGGTTTTGCCATGGGCTCCCGCAACCGTTACCGCACGTTTCGTATTCATCAGCAATGAAAGAATGTCGCTGCGGTGCACGATGCGTTCGCCCGCCGCATGTGCTGCGACGATTTCCGGATTGTCAGGCTTGATGGCGCTGGAAAAAACGATAGTTTGTTTGCCTTCGACATTTTCCTCGCGCTGCCCGAATTCGACGGCAATACCAAGCCCCTGCAAACGATCGGTTTTGGCGCTGGGCTCACGATCTGAGCCATCCACCTCAACTCCCTGCTCGTGCAGCATCTCGGCAAGTACGCTCATACCTGCGCCTCCGATGCCGATGAAATGGGTGGCTCCCAGATCGTTCACGCCTTCCTGCTGGCTGAATGACACATGGGTTGGATCAAGAATAATGGTACCGGCTTCACGCTGGTTGTCAGTCACGACTGCTCCTCTTGCATATTATGTTTAGCTTGTTCCATTATGGTCTCACCCATAGTCTCGTATTTGGCCAATCATGGGTGAGATTCGGAACGCGACTTCAAATGCGACGGGCGCATCTGCCGTCGCTACGGCTTACCTTTCGTCAATCATGGAAAGCACACGCCTAGCCATGACTTCGGCGGCATCTCTAATACCGTATTTCCAAGCGTTATCGCCATATCTGGCAAGCGCATCCGAATCGGCTAGCAGATTCGGCACATGACGTTTGACCCATTCGGAAGTAAAGTCAGCGTCCGCCACCATCAGGCCACCTTCCGCATCGACAACCGGCTGAGCGTTGAAACGCTGCTCGCCGTTGCCGATCGGTAATGGAACATAAATCGCAGGAAGTCCCAAAGCAGTCAATTCCGAAACGGTACCCGCTCCGGAACGGCAGATAATCAGATCGGCGCAAGCGAACGCAAGATCGATACGTTCCAGATAAGGCGCGACTCGATAATCACCGTCGTTGACATGTTCTGACCCAAGCCCACCAAGCACCTGCTCTCCAGCACTCACCGACACCAACGAACGCACCTCATCGTCTTTGTCTTTTCCCGTCAGGTGAATCACCTGCGCATGTTCCAGCAATTCCTTGGCGGAAGCCGCCACCGCACGGTTCACGTTCACAGCACCCAACGATCCTCCGGTCACCACCACCAGAGGACGGTTCGGATCGACTCCCAGCTGTGCTGCAGCCGTTTGCCTTGTGGCGGCACGGTCATGTTCCATACCTTCGGCTATTGCCGCGATTTCAGCACGCAACGGCAATCCCACACGTTCGGTTTCAACACCCTTGCGTGGTTTCAAACCGGTTTGCGCGTACGCGGTGCCGATCATGGACGCCCAGCGTGCGCCCAGCTTGTTGGCCATGCCAGCACGAGCGTTCTGCTCATGCATCGCAATCGGAATGCCCATCTTGTGCGCAGCCGCATATACGGGAGCCGACGTGTATCCACCGAATCCGACGACCACCTGCGCCTCGTGACGGGTGAGGATGTCCCGGACCTTAGCCGTTTCAGCCTTCCACTGCGCGGGAAACTTCAATGCCGCCATATTGGGCCTACGGGGGAAGGGCACCTTCTCAATGGTTTCCAGCTCGAAGCCCGCTTGCGGAACCAACTCGTGTTCCAAACCGACTGCGGTGCCCACCACCGCGATATCGGCATCCGGTTCAAGCTCGCGAATCACATGTGCCACGGCGAGCAGAGGATTGACATGACCTGCCGTGCCACCGCCGGCTAGAACGATATGCTTCTGATTGCTCATAATGTACGAGCTTAGTCCACGACGTCCCGGCACACCATGCGCCATACCGATGCTCGCAAGGATACTCACATTTCATCTACGTTTGAGTGCCGCCGCATACGACAGCACCCCGCAGGCAACAGTAGCTTTTCAGGCCCGCTGAATCTCCGCTTGAATCTGCGGCTGCTGTTTCATCATGCTGACGGTCACGCCTGCGGCACCCAAACACAGAATCAACGACGAACCACCGGCCGACACGAAAGGCAAAGGCACACCCATCACAGGGAACAGCCCCACCACGACACCAATATTCACAAACGCCTGTCCGACGATCCACACGGTAATATTGGCCAGCACCAAAGTGATATATCTGTCATGTGCCTGGATGGCCACCACCAGCATGCACCATCCAAGCACAAGGAACAGCAGAATCACCAACGAAGCGCCAACGAAACCCGTTTCCTCACCAATGATGGCGAAAATGAAGTCGTTGTGCGCTTCCGGAAGATATCCCCATTTTTCTCCGGAATTGCCGATCCCAACACCCAGCAAGCCTCCGGAAGCCATGGCGTATTTGCCATGCACCGCCTGATAGCAGACACCCTGCATATCGGCTGTGGAACAAGTCTGATATGTAGCCATGATGCGACCAAGTCGATTCGGACTACTGATAACAAGACCGCCAACCAAAGCCACACCGCCACATGCCACAATAGCCAGCCATTTGCCAGGAAAATTTCCCAGTAACAACGCACTTCCCGCAATCGCAAGGAGAATCATGGCCGTACCAAGATCCTTGCCACCCACAACCAACAGCAATGCAAGACCAAGCCACACAATCAACTTGCGATATGCCTTGAATGGCTCCACCTTTTTTATCTGCTTCTGCGCGTCAATCAGCTCCCGAGGCAGCCATACGCATAGCGCAAGCTTGACGACCTCCGCCGGCTGGAAGGTAAATCCAAAAACGCCGATCCAACCTTTATTGCCCTGAACATCAATACCTAACGGAGTAAACGTCAACGATTGCAAGCATAGGGCGACGAACAGAAAAGCGAAACTGACTTTTCTGATAAGCTCCGCCGGAACCATCATGCAGGCCACACCCACAATAAGTCCGAGAACGCAGAATCCACCCTGCTTAATCGCTTGCGACCACGGAGATTGGCCATTGGCGATCATATTCACCGAAGAACTGGAAAACACCATGATCACACCGAAAATGGTGAGGATAATCACAGAGACCCTAAACCCGTGAAAACACCAAATCGGATTAAGCAGACTCCGCAGACCGACATAACCACGAAAATCGTCGACCCGTTCTTCAGCAGCGGTCTGCCTTTTCTGACGGGTACCGTCACTCTGCTTGGTTCTAGGCTTCCCCATACTCATTCACCCAACGCTGAGCCTGCTGCGCGAACTGGTTTCCACGATCGGCATACGACTTGAACTGATCCATAGATGCGCAGGCAGGTGCCATCAGCACCACATCGCCGGATTGGGCATATTCACCCGCAGCATCGACAGCCCGTTCCATAATGACATCATTATTTGCCGGATCGATGATGGTCAACGGAATGTCGGGAGCACTCGCTGCGAATGCGTCCAAGATAGGCTGCTGATCTTTGCCGATGATGACCGCGGCTTTGATGGTGTGCGCCTGTTCTGCCACTAACCGTTCGAAACGGCTGCCCTTGGCCAATCCTCCAGCGATCCACACCACGGATTTGTCTGCAAAACTGTTGAGCGATGCCTTGGCCGCATGCGCATTGGTCGCTTTGGAATCATCCACGAAACGGATGCTGCCCCCATCTTGCGTGGTGGCGGTGGCGACGGTCTGAATGCGGTGCCCGCCTGGCGTGAATCGTTTCAGAGATGCGATGGCTTTCTCTTTGTCTGCGCCAAGCCCCAGTACCAACGCCAATGCGGTCAACGCGTCGGCAAGCAAATGCGGGTACACCGTGCCATCAGGCTCAGTCAGATGCGTGAACTCAGACACCTCGGCAACCTGTTCCGGCGTTCCGGGCTTGCCACCTGCGATGCCGGACATATCGACGATCCAGCCGTCCTTCACACCAATCTGACCATCTTGCGGCTCAGACAGAGTGAATCCGACCTTGCGGCAGCCTTCCGCCGTCTCGGCGGCGAACGCCAGCCTAGTCACACGCTCGTCATCAGCGTTGTATACCAAAGCCTTCTTGACGCGGTGGAAAACCTTTGCCTTATCCGCCGCATAATTATCAATGCCGCCATGCCAGTCAAGATGATCATCCGCGATATTGGTGATCGCAGCGCAATCCAAAGCCAGCGAATCGGTGAAATGCAACTGGAAGGAACTCAGCTCAACGCATAGCACATCATTTGCCGGATCGACTGCGGCATGGGACACCGCCTTGCCGATGTTGCCGACAGCCGGTGCCGTCAGACCGCAAGCCGTCAGCATTTCCGAGGTCATTTCCGTAGTGGAGGTTTTGCCGTTGGTGCCGGTGATGCCGATCCATTGCGCTGGTTCGCCGGTAGAATCGCAATTCACTCGCAGCTGCCAAGCAAGCTCAACCTCACTCATCACAGGAATGCCACGACGTTGCGCCTCAAGAATAAACGGAGTCCTCGGATTGAACACCGGCGAAGTCATAACCAAATCAACATGATCCCAGTCGATGCGATCAAAGGAGTGCAAATCAGCATCGGGCTTCTTTTCATCCACGCCAAGCACTTTTTCGGCGCGGGAACCCAACACTTCCATCATGCTTTGTCCAGAAACTCCAAGACCCGCCACAATCACGGTCTTACCGCTCATATCCATATCCATCATCCTTCGATTGTCGGAACCTCATATGCCTTGATATTCCTTACATGTCACAGTCGTATTGCAGCCGTTCGGCATATTAACGGAACGCAACAGCCGTCACAGACCGGAACGGGCGACCCAATCGCCGTAGAAAATCACCAAAGCAACTAACACAAACAGCAATTCAATCATCCAGAAGCGAATCACAACCTTGACTTCCGGCCACCCCTTCAATTCGAAGTGATGATGGATCGGAGCCATCTTGAACACACGCTTGCGTGTCATCTTGAAATAGCCAACCTGAATAACGTCACTCATAGTTTCAATCACAAACAGGCCACCAAGGATAATCGCCAGAAATTCCGTATGCGTGGCGATGGACATGGCCGCGAACAGGCCGCCAAGCGCCAGAGAACCGGTATCTCCCATGAAAATGGATGCCGGATTGGAGTTGTACCACAGGAATCCGAAGCACGCCATCACCGTACAGGCCGCGATGATGGTCAAGTCAAGGGGATCGGACACCGCGTAGGCGAAGCCTTCATGCCCCGAGCCCTTAAGATGGTAGAACTCCCAAAAAGCAATCACCGCATATCCCATGAATGCAACCATCGAAGAACCAGCGGCCAATCCGTCAAGGCCATCGGTCAGGTTGATGGCATTGGTCCATGCGGTCATCAGGAAGTTCACCCAAATCACGAACAGCACGATGGCCACGGCTTTGCCTGCGAACTCGAAACTGAAAAACGGCTTTTCAATGAAGCTCATGCCGGCCTGTGCGCTGGGGAAACCGGATTTCGTCGGCAGAATCAACGCCAGTACCGCATAGATGGTGGCAAGAATGAACTGGCCGATGAATTTACCTTTGACTGTCAGACCTTCACTCTGCTTTTTGCGAACCTTCGCGAAATCGTCGATGAATCCCAGCATACCCATCGACAGCATGGCGAACAGCACCAGCAGTGCCGACCATGACGGTACCTCTCCCCTAGTGACGAAGCGATACAACGCCGACGAGCCCCAGCCCAACACAACCGCCAGATTGATGACCACGCCACCCAACGTAGGCGTGCCACGCTTGACCAGATGGGACTTCGGACCATCTTGGCGTATGTACTGCCCGTAATTAAGCTTGTGTACCAAACGAATCAGCAGCGGGGTTCCCACAATCGTCACACCCAGCGATACCACAATTCCGATGATGAGCGAAATCACCTGATGTTCTCCGTTTCAGTCAGACATTCTTCAGATAACGTCGATTATTCGATTATTCAAATCTTGCTAAATGCTTTTATTCTATTGTGCGGCCAGGGCCTGCCAACGTTCAGCCAGAGCACTCAATCCGGAAGCGTGGGAACCTTTAAGCAGCACCACGGCACCTGGATGTTCGACGGCGAGTCGAGTCACAAGACGATCGGCCTCATCGATATCGTGGACCCAATCGACATGAGAAGCATCTCCCGCCAAGGATGCGCCGTCAGCCATGGCACCTGCCAGAGCATCCAGAGAGGCATCGGATGCACTGCCAACCGTCAGCAACGCATCAACCCCGCCTTCCAACGCATACCGGCCAATACCAACATGCAAATCCTTTTCATCCGGACCAAGCTCAAGCATGGTGCCCAACACCGCAATACGGAATGGCTGGCTTTCGGAACCAGCCTTCCAACGCAGCAATCCGTCAAGACCAGCTTTCATGGAATCAGGATTGGCGTTGAATGAATCATCAATCAGCGTGAATGACGTTTCCTGCTTGTTCACGGTGGAAACAGCCATACGATGGGGGCTGATGGTCGTCACATCCGACAATGCCGATGCGACCTCGTCAATCGACATTCCCAAACGCATCGCCACCGAAGCGGCGGCAAGCGCATTCATAACATTATGCTGACCGCAGATGCCCAAGGTGACTTCGGCATGCTCGCCATCACCATTTTTCAGAGTGAAAGACGGATGATCCAACTCGTCGCAACGCACATGCTGAGCGGTGATCGCAGGATTGCCACCATCACCATTCGGAAGTCCGAACCACATCACATCGCCCGGAGCGAAGGCGCTCATCGCAGCCACATGCTCGTCGTTCGCATTCAACACGGAAAGACCCCCAGGAACGAGGCCATGAATGATTTCCGACTTGGCCTGCGCGATGCGTTCCGCAGAGCCGAATTCGCCCAAATGCGCGACGCCGACTTTCAGCACAACCGCGATGTCCGGCGGCACCAGCGACGTCAGATTGGCGATTTCCCCAACATGGTTGGCACCCATTTCCGCTACCAGAAAACGAGTTTCGGCATTTACTTTGAGCGAGGTCAGAGGCAGGCCGATTTCGTTATTGAACGATCCGACCGGTGCAACCGTCGATCCCATATGAGACAGCAACGCCTTCATAAGATCCTTGGTGGTGGTCTTGCCGACGGAACCGGTGATGCCGACCACCGTAAACGGAGTTCCCAGCGCGCGACGGCGCTCGATATTGTGTTTGGCCAACAACCCCAAGGCCAGCACCGTATCCTCCACCACAATCTGAGGCACATCGGCGTCGGCGATCTCATGGTCGACTATCGCAGCAACGGCACCTTGAGCGCCCACGTGCGGCACGTAATCGTGACCGTCCACACGCTCTCCGGCAATCGCTATGAAAACCGAGCCTTCAACAATCTGCCGTGAATCGGTGAATGCGCTGGTGGCCACCGGCGTATTCGCCGCCGCAGTTCCGGCAACCAGCCGTCCCTGAACCGCCTGGGCGATCTCCTCCAAGCTCATTGGCATCATGGTCAGGCTGCTCACTGTGATTTCTCCTCTGTATTGCTGTTCCGTTTACTGTTCACGTTGTTTGCGATTATCGCGTGTGTGCTTTACGTATCCGTTCCAATTGAAACTAGTTCAGATCTCGGGATACGCGCAAAGCGCTTTTGATATTGGCCTTGCGTACACCCGCCGCAAGCACCATCGATATGGACAGCGACAATGCGCTGCTGTTCGTCTGCCCGTATGCCGCTGCCGCTTGCGATGCGAGCGCATCGGATTCCTGCGTACGGACGGCGATATGGGTCCGCTTTCCGACAGTGCATCCGAATCGCGCAACCGATTTGACAATCTCGGCTTCGCCTAGACCATTGTCACCGCAACCAAGCACATCGACACTTACCGACTGCAATGCGTCGTCTTTCAACGTCTCCTCGCTCAAAGCGAGAATCACAGCAGCAGCACCGTCTTCAGCGCACACAGCCATCGTACGCTGCACATCAAGAATCGACAATGGATAGTTCAGATCGAGATATCGTTCCAACGATTGCGAGTTGCCCGAGCTGATCACGCCAACCGGATTACCAAGCATATGCAGGAAATCAGCAAGATCCCTCACTCCCTGATCCACCGCCTGCGCATCGTTTCCCGCCACGGCGAACACCGCCAACGAATCGGACGGGCTACCCGCCATTTCGCTGGCAAGCCTACCCAACTGCGGTGCGGTCGGCTCGGCATAGATCACAGGAATCTGTATACCTTCCGTCTTACCACGCAACGCATGAGGCACCACCGCACCATATGCGCCAAGCGTCTGAGCCTGACGCAACTGTTGCACATCCACCGGTGCGGACGGCATGAACAACGATCCCGGCCGCACCGAATCAATATCGTCTGCAATGGACGTGATCGTCACTTCAGTGGCAAACGTAGGATCCAAGTCAAAGCCATATCTGCTGGCAAGCAGACCCAATGTCATTCGTCTGTTCATGGACTCACTGACCGCGCTCATCTTTCCACCCTCCGTTCTTCATACTCGCATACTCACCAAGTTACTGGAATAGCATCAGTTCGCGGACTTGACGCCGGCACTTCATACTTCTGCATAAGGAATTCACCAATCTCCGCGGTTACCGGACCTGCCGTCAGACCACCAAAACCGCCTTGCGGATCCTTCAGCACCACCGTGACGATAAAGCGAGGATTGTCTGCAGGAATAATCGCCGAATAATCACTGATAATCGACGACAGTCTGCCATCGGCACCAGCGACTTCCGCCGTACCGGACTTTGCTGCGACACGATAACCATCCACCTTGACGAACTGGGAGTAATGGTCGGACACGGATTCCATGGCGTTCATCACCTGAGAGGCCACCTGCTCGTCAATCACGCGCGTCGCCTCACCCTCGGGCTTTTGCTCTTCGGAATGTCCCTCGGCATCGCTGATCGTCTTGATGATGCGCTGCGGCTTCTTAACGCCCTTATTGGCAATCACGGCGACCGCATTCGTCAGCTGAAGCGCATTGGTCGTGTAAGCCTGGCCGAACAACACGGTGTTCTGGGTTCGCAGATCCCATTGATCGGACGAATATAGCAAACCATCCGATTCGCCAGGAAATCCGAGCCCATTGTCTTGGCCGACACCGAATTTTCTGATGAAATCGTATCGCTGCTCGTTAGACATCTTCTCCCCTGCGATGATCATGCCAACGTTCGACGATTGCTCGAGAATGCCCGCAAGGGTCCAGTGTTCGTCACCGTGGGTGGTCGCATCGCTGTAGGTCTGCCCGTTCACCGTGATATGGTCCGGCACAGTGAATTTGTCTGACGCCTGATGCAATCCGAGCTGGATCATGCCCGACATCGTGAAGACCTTGCCGATGGAACCAGGCTCAAACGTTTCGCCGACGGCCCTGGAAACCGTCAGCTTCGCCTGATCGCTGCCGGCTTCGATCTCGTCACTGTCGGCAAGCGCAAGAATATCCCCCGTCTGAGTGTCCTGCACCACAGCGATTCCCCATGGCGAGCTGTATTTCTCACAGCTATCTCTCAGTACTTTTTCGACATACCACTGCACGTCGTGATCGATGGTCAATGTGATGTCGGATCCATTGACCGCATCTTTTGATTCGGTCATGGTTCCTGGGATTTCGACGCCGTTGTTGCCTTGTTGGTAGACCTGGTATCCATCTTCGCCGGTCAGCGTCTTGTTTTCCATTTGTTCGATACCGGCGACGCCTTTGCCTTCGCTATCGACGCCTCCCAGCAATGCCCCCATCAAAGTTCCATTGGAATAGATGCGTTCGTTGCTGAGTTCCGCATAGACGATACCACCCAAATTGAGCTTGGAGATTTTGCGTTTAACCGCCGGCGTCACGTCTTTCTTCAGCACCGCGTATTGGCCTGTCCCCGAGAGCATGGCACCCAATTCGGTGGCATCCATGTCCAGCACCGGGGCGAGCAGCCTGGCCACGGCCGCGGCTCCTGTGGCACCTACCGGTTTGCCGTCGATCTGGTGGCAGTTGTCTCCGGTCTGTTTGGTGCAGGTTGTTGGCGTGAAGGCCTGCGCCTCCTCGGGATTGCCGATGATGGTGTATCGTTCCACGCTCTGCGCGAGGATCGAACCGTTCGTATCCATGATTTTACCGCGACTCGCCTTTAATGTCACGGTGATGGTTCGGCTTTGCGCCGCGGCCTGCGCCATGCTTTTGCCGTTGACCAGCTGGACGTTGGCCAATTGGATAAGGCATGCCGTGCCCATCAGCGCCAGAATGACGCCGATGGCCATGGTTTTTGTAAGCAGCTTCTTATGGAAACGCGCGGACGTGCTGCGAAAAGGATTCACTGAACGTCGTCTCCGCTTGGCTGATAGCCATTCAGATCAATCGTCAAGGCACCTTTTTGAGGCACCATACCCATTTCCTCGGCTTTGCTTGGCAACGAGGCTTCAAGCTCGTCAAGCTTGGTCTGGTCATCTTCCACGTCTTGCGTCAAACGGGTGATGTTCGACTCAATCTGGTTCGCTTCGAAGGAATGTTGCACCATTTGGGTACGTAGCATCAAGGATCCCATAAGGCAGACTCCAAGGAAAACGACAGCAATGACCAAATGCAGCAATGGGGTGCTTCTGGTGCGAGTCCATGTGATAAGCTGTTCGACTCCCCGCTTGACACCATTGCCTTCGGCACGTGATCCTTTGACGACATGCAATTCAGGGCGAGTGGTGCCTGCGGTTTCGTTTTGGTCCCGACGTCCTGCGGGAGCCGCGTTTGATGCGATCGTTCTTGATGCGGACACGTTCAGCCCCTCCTTCCTTGTCGTTTCATGCTTGCGTAGTCATTGCCCTGTTCGAATCGTTTTCGCCAGCGTTCGGGAATCGGTCTGGTCAGTTCCACTGCACGCAATCGTACGGAAGCCGACCTCGGATTCATGGCGATTTCCTCGTCGCCAGCTTTGATAGCGCCTCGCGTGAGTTCCTTGAAGAACGGCATCATATCCGGCGGAATTACCGGCATGTCCGCAGGCACGTCAGCTTTCAGACCTTGATTCATGAATGTTTTGACGGTTTTGTCTTCCAGCGAATGGTACGACTCCACCACCAAACGCCCTCCCACCGCGAGATGGTTGGCGATCTGGGGCAATGTCCCCGCCAATTTGTCGAGCTCACCATTGACTTCGATACGCAGCGCTTGGAACACTCGTTTGGCAGGATTTCCTGCAGGACGGTGCGCCTGCGGCACAACCTCATCCACAAGACGGTTAAGCTGCCCTGATGTGGTCAACGGCTCGATCTCACGCCTACGCACGATTGCACGGGCGATCTGCTTGGAGAAACGTTCTTCACCATACGTACGGAAAATGCGCGCCAAATCAGCAAACGAATAATCGGCAAGCACCTGCTCAGCGGTCAATGGCTGGGTCACGTCCATACGCATGTCCAAAGGCGCATCGTGGGAATACGAGAATCCCCGCTCCGTCTCATCGATCTGCAGACTTGACAATCCCAAATCCATGAACACGGCATTCACTTGATCGATTCCCTGATCATCAAGCACTTGCGCGAAATCGTCGAATGCGGCATGCACAGGTATGAAGCGATCGGCAAGTCCTTCCATCTGCATTCGCTGCGTGGCAAGCGCAAGGGCCTCAGTGTCTCGGTCGATGCCAATCAGGCGAGCATGCGGGCTCGCTTTAAGGAATGCCGTGGAATGCCCGGCCAAGCCAAGCGTGCAATCCACGGCGATCGACCCCGGATTCGCCAATGCAGGCGCCACCAGATCCACGCAGTCACGCAGCAACACTGGCTGATGAATCGTTGTCACATCTGTCATCAGAATTCCACCGCCGGTAATACGTCATCGGCAATATCGGAATATCCCTGCTCCTTTTCGGCGAGATAATCCTCCCATGCCTGCTTATTCCAAATCTCCGCTCGGGTTCCCACACCAATCACCACAATGTCGCTTTCCAAATTCGCGTAATCGCGCAACATCTGCGGCACGAGCACACGTCCTTGCTTGTCCGGCTCCTGGTCAACGGCACCGGAAAGAAATACGCGCAAATAGTCGCGCGCGGCCTTGTTGCCCATGGATGTGCGCTGAATCTGCAACGCGATCCGGCGAAATTCCGATTGGGGCAGCAGGTAAACGCAGCGTTCCTGACCTCTGGCCATCACCATGCCCGATCCCAATTGACTGCGAAATTTCGCAGGCAGTGCCATGCGTCCTTTGGCGTCGATTTTTGGAGTGTATGTTCCCAGCAGCAATGGCGGCAATCCCGCCATCATGCTGCCCGCCTGCATTGCATCGTCCTCGGAGAATGGCGTGGTTTCAACGCTTTGAACCATCACCACACCTCCTTATTCAACACACAGAAACACCTCAGGCCCAAGACTCTTTCCCCACTCTACCCCACGGGTCACCATAAATCCCCACATAAATGGAAAAACAGCAAATAAAAGTATGTTTCTCCCCACAATGAACAAACTCCATCGAAATTCATTCGTCATCCTGTCCTAGAAACATCACTTTTTTCGCTTGGCAATAACGTTTTCGTAGAAGCCTCGGGGTACATTGGAGTGCCTAAGTTTTGTGAGGAAGGGATTGTAGATGTCGAGTTATTCCACCCAGTTGCGTGAAGAACAACAGGCCGTCAGCCGTGCGTATGGTCGCTTGGACGACCTACGGGCTCAAGCTCGCGCCCGTCTCGACACCGTGCGCGCAGCTGGCTCGCACGGTTCGCCCACGCAACGCACCGAACGCGACTCTTTCGCCACCATGTACGAGGACCGTCTCACCCAGTTGCGTGCGGTCGAAGACCGTCTGGTGTTCGGCAGGCTTGATGATGTTCACGGCGCGCACCGGTACATCGGTCGCATCGGATTGTCCGACGAGCACCATGAGCCGATCCTCACCGATTGGCGAGCCGACGCGGCACGCCCATTCTATGAGGCGACGCCTTCGCATCATGGCGATATCGTGATGCGTCGCCATATCACGCTGAGTTTCCGTGAAGTGGTCGGCGTCGAAGATGAAGTACTCGATGTGCATTCCGACCAAGTGGGTCAAGCGTCCTCGGACGGCACGCTAACCGGTGAAGGCGCGCTGCTTGCATCATTGAACGCCAAACGCACTGGCAAGATGACCGACATCGTGGCCACCATCCAAGCCGAACAGGACCGTATCATCCGTGCGGACCTCAATCAGGCCGTGGTGGTACAGGGCGGTCCGGGTACCGGCAAAACCGCCGTCGCCCTGCATCGCGCGGCATATCTGCTCTACACTCATCGAAGAATGCTCGAACGTTCCGGTGTGCTGGTAGTCGGCCCGAGCTCCACGTTCCTGCACTACATCGACCAGGTGCTACCCTCCCTTGGCGAGACCGGAGTGGTCAGCCGCACCATCGCCGATCTCATTCCCGGCGTAGTCGCGACAGCGCATGATGATCCGTTCGCGGCAAAACTCAAGGGCGACCGACGCATGGCCAAGGCCATCGCCAACGCCGTCGCAGCAAGGGAACGTGTTCCTTCACAGTTGCCGTCGATTCGCATCAACGGATTCACTGTGCCCATCGTGCGCACGGATATCGAGCAGGCCATCACCGATGCCAAGCGCACGCGACAGCAACACAACAAAGCACGCGAAACCTTCGTACACAGCATGCTGATCGCCATGCGCAACCGTTATGTGGACAAGCTTGATTACGAGCCGGAACAGGCCGAGTTGACGGATGTGATGCAGCAGCTACGCATGAACGATGCACTGCGTAAGACGTTGAATCTCGCCTGGCTGCCGATGACCGGCGAATGGCTGGTCGACCAATTGTTCTGCAAGCCGCAGCAGCTTCGCCGTTTCGCACCTTGGCTTGAGGAACGAGACATCGAAGCGTTAACGCGTCCGAAGGGATCGCCGTTCACAGTCAGCGACGTCCCCTTGCTAGATGAAGCCATGGAGCTGCTTGGTCCCGACCCGAAGGCGATCGCCCGTCAAAAGGAGTTGGACGCCAAACGTGCCGAAGAAGAGCAATTCGCGCAAGACACGTTGGCGCAGGCTGGCATCGGGTCCGGCATCGTCACCTCGCAAATGCTGGTGGACAACATCAATGGTATGGACGCTGAACTCACCGCACAGCGCGCCGCCTCGGACCGCGAATGGACATATGGCCATATCGTCGTCGATGAGGCTCAGGAGCTTACCGCCATGGATTGGCGGATGCTCATCCGCCGTTGCCCATCACGTTCGTTCACCATTGTGGGCGACGTAGCGCAAACGTCCGCGTTGGGCGGCACCCGTTCGTGGCGACGCATGATGGATTCTCTGTTCGGACCTCACAACTGGCAACTCAACGAATTGACGATCAACTACCGTAATCCAAAGGAAGTATCGCAACTCGCCTGCGATTTCGCGGCCGCCGAAGGTTTGTACATCTCCACCGTCAATGCGGTTCGCGGCGTGCCTGATTCAGTCAAGCGTCTTACCTTGGCTGATGAAAGTCTGATTTTCGACGCCGTGGCGCAGCAGACCGTCGATCTGGTTCGTTCGTACATATCCGCCGACGGCACTGGACGTGTGGCCATCATTGCGCCTGATGATATGGTCAAGCCACTGCGTAGGCGCGTGTATGAACAGTTGCGTGAAACATTGCCGGCAAAGGAATTCGACCGTCTTGATGCTCAAAGCTCCTGGGATGAGCAGGTGACCGTCTGCTCCACCCAAATGGTGAAGGGACTGGAGTATGACGCGGTGATGGTGGTACAGCCGGGAATCATCGAGGAGAACGCTCCTTCGCGCATTGTGGCAGCCGCCGATCTGTACGTTGCCATGACCAGACCGACGCAACGTCTGCTTATAGTCCGGACAAATGCTGACGAAAAACTGCTCAAGCTATAAGGTAGGAATCATGCCTAAAGCATTGTTACTTGAAAACATTCATCCCGACGCGGCGCAGTCGCTGCGTGACCACGGCTTCGAAGTCGAGTGCCTCAAGGGCGCCCTCAACGAAGACGAACTCATCGACGCTCTGGAAGGCGTTGACCTTCTGGGTATTCGATCCAAAACCAGCGTGACCCGCAAGGTCATCGATGCCCGTCCGACGCTCACCGCGGTCGGATGCTTCTGCATAGGTACCAATCAGGTCGATCTTGACTATGCGGGCAAGCATGGCATCGCCGTGTTCAATGCCCCATATTCGAACACCCGTTCCGTGGTGGAACTGGTCATCGGCGATATCATCTGCCTGATGCGCCGCATTCCCGCGCACACCCATCACATGAAGCATGGCATGTGGGATAAATCCGCTTCCGGATCCCACGAGGTGCGAGGCAAGACGCTCGGCATCATCGGCTACGGCAATATCGGTTCCCAGCTTTCCGTCATCGCCGAGGCGCTTGGCATGCGTGTGGTGTTCTACGACATCGAAGAGAAGCTTGCCATGGGCAATGCTTACCGTTGCTCCACGCTGAACGAGCTGCTTGAGCAGTCCGATGTGGTCACTTTGCATGTCGATGGCCGCAAATCCAATACCGGTTTCTTCGGTGAGGACCAGTTCGCCCATATGAAGCAGGATTCGATTTTCATCAATCTGTCCCGCGGTTTCGTAGCAGATTTGGACGCGTTGAAGAAGCATTTGGATTCCGGCCATATTTCGGGCGCTGCGGTGGATGTGTTCCCGGTCGAGCCGAAGAAAAGCGGCGATGAATTCTTGACGAACCTTGCGGATGAAGACAATATGATTCTGACCCCGCATATTGGCGGTTCCACGCTTGAAGCACAGAAATCCATCGGCCAGTTCGTTTCACAGCGTCTTGAGGATTATTGGTTCAAGGGTTCCACGATGTTGTCGGTTGATCTTCCGCAGATCACCTTGTCCGATATCCGTTCGAACTTCCGTATCGCGCATCTTCATGCGAATCTGCCTGGCGTCCTCGCCAAGGTGAACCACGTGCTCGGGGAAGAGAACATCAATATCGCAGCCCAGGCGCTTGGCACCGAAGGCGAAATTGGCTATGTGGTCACTGATGTGGCGCAGCGCCCGAGCCAGAAGGCTTTGGACGAGCTTGCAGCCATTGAAGGCACGATCCGCATGCGTGTAATCAGCTGACGGTCTGCAATACGGCATACGTCAATACTGCATTTGTGCATTGTGGGGGTTCCAACCTAAGCGGCTGTAACCCCCACAATGCACATATCTTCATGTCATTGCCGTAATCGCCCAACTTTTGCGTCACCTAGTCCATCCTTGACAAGACAACGCATTGCCGCACGTTTTAATAACGACTGCCTGAACTACTGCAGCGCGTCAGCTTTCAGCTCATTAATCGCGTTCTGAAAATCCCCAAGATTCTCAAAGTTCTGATACACACTGGCGAAACGCATGTAGGCGACCTCGTCGAGATCACGCAACGGTTTCAGAATGGCTTTGCCGACCTCGTCGGACTTGACTTGGGCAAGTCCCCGAGCACGAAGGTCCTCTTCAACCTGCTGACCGAGCGCCTTCAAATCGTCTTCCTTGATTGGGCGACCCTGGCATGCTTTTCGAACGCCGGAAATCACCTTGTTCCTATCGAACTGTTCGACGTTGCCGGAACGCTTCACCACCAACAGCATGGTGGTCTCCAGCGTGGTGAAACGCTTGGAACATTTCGGGCACTCTCGCCTACGGCGAATGGAGTGGCCGTCATCGCTGATGCGGGTATCGACCACCTTGGTATCTGAATTCTGACAAAACGGGCAATGCATGGTGTTAAGAATAGCCTGAGCCATTGAACTAGGCCAACCCCACGTGAGTCACACCTCGCCAGGAACGATAAGCCTATGCCCGGCCCTTAACGAAACAGAGTCCAGATCATTCATCCGCCCAGACCTTGCAATCAATCCAATGAGCCTTCAACACACAAATCATCGCACCACTCCTTCTCGAACAGCCATTCCATCGAACACATGTTCTAAGCGTGGCACATGTGTTCGATAATTGCAAACACACCTCGAACAGATGTTTGATTTTCTCGGCGTTTCGCGTTATGCTTACCTGAGACCTGAAAGGAGCCCACCGTGAGCACCGTCCCATTCATACCCAAAAAGGATGCTGAGCGTCCGGATGAGAGCACGCTGACCGATCGTCAGCGCAAGGTGCTTGGTGCGATTAAAAAGCATCTGGCCGAACAAGGTTTCGCCCCTTCGTTCCGCGAAATCGGCGAAGCCGCAGGGCTGAAAAGTCCGTCATCCGTCAAACACCAGCTGCAGGTGCTTGACGAAAAGGGTTTTATTCGCATGAACGCGAACAAGGGCAGGGCTATTGAAGTCGTAAGCTTTGACGATACATCCTCATCAAGCAAAGCGACACAGGTCATTCCATTCCCAAGCCAATCCGATTCCAGCGGCTCCATCATGGCCTCACGAGATGTCCCTTTGGTGGGGCGCATCGCAGCGGGAGTGCCCATCACCGCCGAACAGCATGTGGATGATGTGATGCGACTGCCCGAACGACTCACCGGTACCGGAAATCTGTTCATGCTTGAGGTGCACGGCGATTCCATGATCGACGCAGCCATTTGCGACGGCGATTTTGTGGTGGTACGCGAGCAGAACACCGCAGAGAACGGGGATATTGTGGCAGCACTGCTCGACGATGAGGCCACGGTGAAGACGTTCCGCAAGGATCATGGTCACGTCTGGCTCATTCCGCACAATCCCGCTTACTCCCCCATTGATGGCACACATGCTGAGATCATGGGCAAGGTGGTTACCGTACTCCGCAAGATCTAAGGCATAGAGATCGCCTCGTCGTTTACGGAACCGCGCTCTTGAACGCGAGAAGTCAAATGTTTGATTTCACATCCAAGAGCGCGGTTTTTCATAACACAGCAGAATCCCCGTTAGTCAGGAATGCATTTCGGATTTGCTCACCGAACTGTATCCCTCCGGTTCGAGCTGGAAGGTAGTGTGCGGCACCGATATGGGGAAATGTTCGCGCAGGCAGTCCTGTAGTTGGGCGAGTATTTCCGCGGCCTCCTTCATGGTGAGGTCTCGTTCGACCACGACATGTGCCATGAGGATCGGCATGCCGGTGGATACTGTGCTGGCGTGAAGGTCGTGCACGGCAATAACATGTGGCACTTGCTCCAAATGGGCCCGTACTTCGTCAAGGTCAAGTCCGTTGGGTGTTTCTTCCAAGAGCACGCGGACCGCGTTGCGCAGGAGCTTGATGGCGCGTGGAATCATCATGAGCGCGATGATGCCGCCGGCAACCGCGTCGAAGCCGACCCATCCAGTGCAGATGAGCACGATTGCCGATACGATTACGGCTACGGATCCCAAGGCATCGTTCATGACTTCGAGGAACGCCGCTTTCATGTTCATGTTGTCTTCGCTTTGCGATGCGAGGATGAAGATTGATCCGACGTTGGCAGCGAGGCCAAGTATGCCCATGAAGAGCAACAGTCGCACGTCGCTTATTTCGTCAGCAGACCCTCCGAAGAGTCTCATGCCTGCTTCCACGAGTGCATAGATGCCGACGATGAGGAGTACGAGGGCTCCGACTGCCGCAGTGAGCACTTCGAGTCGTGCCCATCCCCAAGTGCGTTTGTTGCTGGGTTTGCGTTGCATCAATATTGCGGTGACGGTTGATGCGATGAGTACGGACATGTCAGTGAGCATATGGCCTGCATCTACGAGTAGTGCCAATGATCCGGTGATGATTGCGCTGACGACTTCCGCTATGAATACCGTCGAGGTGAGCCCCAGTGACATCATGAGTCGTTTTTGATGTTCCGCTCCCGTGTTCGCCGTTGTTTCGTACGTGTGGTCGTGTGCCATGCATGTAATCCTTCAACCTAATTGATTGAGGAACTTATTGAAATTGTTTCTCAATACCATTTTCATTGCTTGTAAAACGCAAGAAACCCCAGCCAAAGGCTGGGGTTTCCGTTACTTCTGCTTGCAGTCTAACGACTCATCATCCGTCTGTCAATACCCAAAATCAAACAAAAAACGCGACAACGCGTGCGGCAGCAAGGTACACAAGACGAAGGCGCACAAAAGTACGTCGCATTCCGTGTAACGCAGCTGACACTCCGCTACCGCGTTTTTATCAGAAGCCGAATTGGGCGGCGGTTTCCTTCAGCGTCTCTGCAGAGCGCTTAAGAGCCGCGAGCTCGCGGTCGGACACCGGGGTGTTGATGGCGGTGTTGACGCCGGAGCGGTTGAGGAGGGTCGGCACGGACATGCAGACGTCGGAGATGCCGTGGAAGTCGTGGAGCATGGAGCTCACCGGCAGGATGCGGTTGGAGTCGCGCATGACGGCTTCGATGATGTCGACGCCGGACATGCCGATGGCGTAGTTGGTTGCGCCCTTGCCGTTGATGATCTTGTAGGCGGCGTTCTTGACGTCCTGGTGGATCTGCTCACGGACTTCGGCGTCGAGCGGGGCATGGCCCGGCAGCGGAGTCCAGTCGCACATCGGGACGCCACCGATGGTGGCGGAAGCCCACAGCGGCACTTCGGAGTCGCCGTGTTCGCCGGCGATGTAGGCGTGCACATTCTTGACGTTGACGCCGGTCTGCTGGGCGATCAGGAAGCGCAAACGTGCGGAGTCAAGGTTGGTGCCGGAGCCGAAGACCTGGTTTGCCGGCAGGCCGGAGATCTTCTGGGCAACATGGGTTGCGATGTCGACCGGGTTGGTGATGAGCATGTAGATGGCGTTCGGAGCAACCTTCACAAGACCCGGAATGATGGCCTTGAGGATATTGATGGTGGCACCAACCAGTTCGAGACGAGACTGGCCCGGCTTCTGACGCGGACCTGCGGTGATGACGATCATGTCGGCGTCGCGGCAGATTTCCGGATCGTCGGAGCCTGCGATGGACACGGTCGGATAGAAGCTGGAGCCGTGCTGCATGTCGAGCACTTCGGCTTCGACACGTTCCTTGGCGATGTCTTCGAGCACGATCTCACGTGCGACGCCACGCTGAGCGGCAGCGAAAGCGAGAGTGGAGCCGACTGCACCGGCACCGATGATAGCGAGCTTTGTGGGCTTGATTGGTGAATCCACCATGTGCTTACCTCTCTTACAAGAAAAGAATGTCCCGCTGGTAGCAGGTTTCCTCTTAGGATTTCATCTTTACTCTATCCACACAGCATGACGTTTTGACGCGTTGTAACACGACTTGCAAGTACTGAAAAAGTGATTTGCCTCACAAAGTATGTGAACGCTCACAAACGCTGTGCCAGTTGCGTTGCACTGTTTTGCAAGGTTTTCAGCCGATTGACTGTTCCACGATTTGCGCAGCCAAATGATCGTCCACTTCCGCTTCGAGCATCATGCCGTCGTCACGGTATTCGACGTTGATCACCTTGCCGTATTCACGCACGCGCGACACCAGCGAACCGGCAGTGTATGGCAGCAACGCCTCGACATGCACGTTCGGCGCCGGCAGCATGGATTCCACCTGCATACGCAGCTCGTCGACGCCGTCGCCGGAAAACGCCGACACGATGTACGCTTCCGGCATTAACGCCTCGATACGCTCGCGTGTGGCCTCATCCATACGGTCGGCCTTGTTGAACACGATGATCGTGGGAATGGTTTCGACGCCGTCGATGTCGGCAAGCACATCGTCGACCGCGTCGATTTGCGAGAACGGATCCGGATGCGAGCCGTCCACCACATGCACGATCAGATCGGCTTCAGCGACCTCCTCCAGTGTGGATTTGAACGCTTCAATCAGCTGCGTGGGCAAACGGCGTACGAATCCGACAGTATCGACGTACGCATATCGGCGTCCATCTTTGGCCCGCGCCCTGCGCACCGCGGTGTCCAAGGTGGCGAACAGCGCGTTTTCCACCAGTTCCGCGGAACCGGTCAGCCGATTCGTCAACGATGATTTTCCTGCGTTCGTATATCCGACCACGGCAACGGTGGGCAATCCGAAACGGCGACGAGCGCCACGTTTGACGTCACGCGCGGGAGCCATCTGTTCGATCTGTTTGCGGAGTTTGGCGATTCGGCTGCGAATTACGCGGCGGTCCATTTCGATTTTCGTTTCGCCAGGTCCTCGCGAGCCGATGCCCGCATCCCCCGCGGCTCGTCCGCCTGCCTGGCGTGACAGTGATCCGCCCCAGCCTCGCAGTCGCGGCAGCATGTATTCAAGCTGCGCCAGTTCCACTTGGGCTTTGCCCTCGCGTGAGGTCGCATGTTGGGCGAAAATGTCGAGGATCACGGCAGTGCGGTCCACGACCTTCACTTTGGTGGCATCTTCCAAGGCGCGGCGTTGGCTTGGCGGTAGGTCATCGTCCACAACGATGGTGTCGGCTTCCTCTTGCGCCACGATTCCGGCAAGTTCACGGGCTTTGCCGGAGCCAACATATGTGGCTGCGTCCGGTTTGATACGATGCTGCAGCAGGCCGTCGCATACTACGGCACCGGCGGTTTCGGCGAGCGCAGCAAGTTCTCGCAATGATTCTTCAGCCTGTGCCTGTGTGGTTTCACGACTGGACCACACGCCGACGAGCACGACGCGTTCGAGACGGACTTTTCGGTATTCGACTTCGGTAACGTCTTGCATTTCGCCGAGTCCGGACACATGCTTCAACGCATTGCGGGATTCGCGTTCCTGCCATTGTTCGTCATGGGATTCGTTGAAATGGTTCTCGCCGTTGGTATCAAGCAGCACTTCGGACTGGTCGGCGAGCACGCCTGACACGTCATTGGCACTCATGCTATGCTCGATGTCGTTTTCTTGGCTCAATGGCACCTCTCACGGTTAAACTATGGTGTCTTTATTATCATCATTCTCTAGAGACATGGGTATCGGGCATTCGCCACGTGGACGAGCGTGGCTTGCGTGGTGCCGTAGGCGAGCGTTTGCAAGGAGTGGGTATGGCACAGGCCGAACAGTATTTCACGGCTGATCCGCAGTCGAAGGATGTACGTAAGAGGCTGCATGTTGTGTTGCGCGGCAATGAGGCCGATGTTGAGGTTTCCAATGGCGTGTTTTCCGGCAATCGCGTGGATTTGGGAACGTCCGTGCTGCTTCGTCAGGCTCCGGAGCCTCCTGAGGAGGGTACGTTCCTTGATTTGGGTTGCGGTTGGGGTCCGATTGCGTTGACACTTGGTTTTGCTTCGCCGAAGGCTGATATTTGGGCGTTGGACGTGAATGAACGCGCGTTGGATCTGACTCGTCGCAATGCCGAGCTCAATGGTGTGAGGAACGTTCGTGCGGTCACCGCCGATGAGATCCCTTCTGATGTGACGTTTGATCTAATTTGGTCGAATCCGCCGATTCGTGTTGGCAAGGATGTGCTGCATGAGCTGTTGATGACATGGCTGCCACGTTTGAATGCGGGCGGTGCCGCCTATTTGGTGGTGCAGAAGAATCTGGGGTCGGATTCGTTGATTCCGTGGCTTGCCACGCAGCTTGGCAATGGTTATGAGGTAAGTAAGTACGCGAGTTCGAAGGGCTTCCGCGTTATCGAGGTTATGAAGGCATGAAATTCGAATATCCTTCCCAACTGCCGGTTTCCGCTGCACGTAGTGATATTGCCGAGGCGGTGAAGTCGAGCCAAGTGGTGATTGTATCTGGTCAGACGGGTTCCGGTAAGACCACGCAGCTGCCGAAGATTCTGTTGGAATTGGGCCGTGGATCGCATGGCAGGCAGATTGTGCACACGCAGCCGCGTAGGTTGGCCGCTCGTACCGTGGCCGAACGTATCGCCTCGGAGATGGGCGTGCGTTTGGGCGACGAGGTCGGCTATCAGGTGCGTTTCACCGATGAGAGCTCACCGAAGACCCGTCTTCGCGTGGTGACCGACGGTATTCTGTTGGCGCAGATTCAACGCGATCCAAAACTGATGCAATACGATACGATCGTTATCGACGAAGCGCACGAACGTAGTCTCAATATTGACTTTCTGCTCGGTTATTTGACTGCGCTATTGCCGAAACGCCGTGACCTGAAATTGGTGATCACGTCGGCGACGATCGATTCGGTGAAGTTTCAGGAGCATTTCGAACATGCTTTGCATACGAAAGTGCCGGTTATCGAGGTTTCGGGGCGAACCTACCCCGTGCAGGTCGTGTATGAGCCGCTGGGCACTGCTCCGGCGTTGATGCGTTCCGTACCCGGTTTTGAAACGGGCGCGATGCCGGGCGATGCCGACTATGAGGCGTTGTCGTCCGCTCCCGACGCGAAGGATTCCCGCGAGCCGAACGTTGACATGCCGACGGCTGTGGCGCGTGCCTGTGCCGAGTTGGTGATTCATTCGAGTCATGACCGTGGCCCGCGTGATATTCTCGTGTTCGCTTCGGGCGAGCGCGACATTCATGATTTTGAGAATGCGCTGCGCCATCATTATGGTCCGCGTGCCATTGATATGCGTCGTCCTGATGCGATTGAGATCGTGCCGTTGTTCGCGCGGTTGTCCGCTAAGGAGCAGCATCGCGTGTTTGAGCCGCATGATCATCAGCGTATTGTGATCGCTACGAATGTGGCCGAAACGTCATTGACGGTGCCGGGCATTCGTTATGTGGTCGACCCTGGCACCGCCCGTATTTCACGTTATTCGAAGAGCGCGAAGGTGCAACGGCTTCCGATTGAACCGATCAGTCAGGCGAGCGCGAACCAACGTTCGGGTCGTTGCGGACGTATTGCCGATGGTATTGCGATTCGCTTGTATTCTCGGGAGGATTTCGAGACGCGCCCGGAATTCACGGAACCTGAGATTCTGCGCACGTCGTTGGGTGCGGTCGTGTTGCATATGCTGTCGGTGGGTGTGGCTCGTACCGCGCAGGATGTTACGGATTTCGGCTTTATCGATCCGCCTGACATGAAGGCGGTGTCTGACGGTTTCAACGAGTTGACCGAGTTGAAGGCTGTGGCGCGCAAGCATGGCGAGGTTGTGCTGACGCATACGGGTCGCATGCTTGCACGCATTCCAATCGACGTGCGTTTGGGCCGTATGATTATCGAGGCCGCGAAATCGACTACGCCAAACACGTTGGCCGCGGTGCTGGTGGTGGTCGCGTTCTTGAGTTTGCAGGATCCTCGCGAACGTCCGGATGAGAATCGTGAGGAGGCCGACCGCATTCATAACCGGTATGCTGATCCGTCCAGTGATTTTCTGACCGCGTTGAACTTGTGGGATCGCGTGTTCCAAGCCGATGGCGAGCCAAGCAATTCCGCGCTTCGTAGGATTTGCAAGACTGAGTATTTGAGTTGGCTGCGCATCCGTCAGTGGAAGGATCTGGTCACGCAGTTGCGTGAGATGTGCAAGGAATTCAAGTTCAAGGTTGGCGATCCGATTCCGGCTTCGCGTCCTCCGCTTGAGATTCGTCAGCTTCCGTTGAATCAGCAGGCCGCGCATTCGTTGTGTTGTTCATGGGATGCGCAGGGTATTCATACGTCGATGCTTTCGGGCTTGTTGTCGATGATGGGCATGCAGATCGTGCGTGAGCCGAAGGCATCTGATTTCGCTGGTTTGAAGGGCGCTGCCCGTGCGCGTGCCATGAAGCGTGCGCAGAAGATGGCGAAGAATGATTATCAGGGTGCGCGTGGCACGCATTTCGCATTGTTCCCGGCTTCCGCGGTTGCCAAGTCGACACCACAATGGGTAATGAGCACGGAGTTGGTGGAAACGAGCCGCTTGTGGGCGCGATATTCCGCCCAGATCGATCCTTCTTGGGCTGAACCGTTGGCGGGTTCATTGACGCGAACCACGTATGCGGATCCGCATTGGTCTGGTTCGCGTGGCTCCGCGGTGGCGAGCGCGAAGGTGCTGTTGTATGGTTTGCCGATCGTGCAGGATCGTACGGTGCAGTGGGGTCGTATCAATCCGCTGGAGGCCCGTGATTTTCTGATTCGTCAGGGATTGGTCGAGGGTGATATTCAGCAGCGGTTCTCGTATGACGATTTCATTGCGAAGAATCGCGATGTGTTGGAGGATGCCGCCGACGATGCGAGTCGTACACGTCAGATGGCGCAGACGGTCAGTGATGAGGATCTGTTCGATTTTTATAATTCGGTGATTCCCAATACTGTCACGTCGGTTGCGGATCTTGCGAAATGGTGGAAGTCGACGCGTGATGAGCAGCCGGATTTGTTGGATTTTGATCCGGAGAAGGTGGAGCGTCTTGCTGATGCCGAGTCGGTGTCGTTGGCTGATTATCCGGATCATTGGCATACGTTGGGTACGGACGGCTCCCCTATCGATTTGCGGTTGAGTTATGTGTATGATCCGCATGATCCAAACGATGGCGTGACCGTGCATGTACCGTTGAAGGTGTTGTCTCGTTTGACACCGGAACAGTTCACGTGGAATGTTCCCGGATTGTTGGATGAGTTAATTGTCGGCATGATCAAATCGTTGCCGAAGACGTTGCGCGTGCAGTTTGTTCCCGCTCCTGATACGGCTCGTAAGATTCGTGCGTGGATTGATGAGAGGTATCCGGATCTGCCTGGTTCCGGTAGCCAGCAGAAGCCGAATCTTGCTCCTGCCAATGCGGAGGGTGTGGCCGCGTGGCCGGATTTGCCTCATGTGTTCACGCAGGCAGCCATCAGCATTGTTGGTGCGCAAATACACCCTGAAGTGTTGAATGGTGAATTGTGGAGCAGACTCACGCCGTATTTGCGCGTGACGTTCTCGGTGGAGCAACAGTTGCCTCCGAGTCGCAAAAGTCAGCATGGCAGGCGTCATGCGCGGGGCCCCGTCAAGGTGCTTGGCACGGGCAAATCGTTGGTGGAATTGCAGCGCAAGTTTGCGGAGCAGGCCGAGGCTTCCGCACGGCAGATGGTGAAGAAGCAGGCGGAAAACGCTGGGAATCAGGGCAAGCTTGTGGAGCAGGCCAATCTGCTGCACAAGGCTGGTGCCACTACTGAAGCTCGTTCCACCATGCTGTGGCGCGGTGCGCTTGATGTTTTGCGTATGCCGAGCGAGCGTATTTCGTCGCGTTGGTTGGGTGCGGAGGCGTTGATGTTGGCGTCCGCGCCATATCAGTCCACGAAGGATCTTACTGAGGATCTGCAGTTGGCTGCGGTGAAGCGTTTGCTGCCAAATGTTGACGAAATGCCGGATGATGAGGCGTTGGCGAATGCGGTGCTTGATGTGCGTGAAGTGTTCGAAGATACCGTATATGCGGTTGCGCATGATGTGATCGTTATTTTGAAGCGGTATGCGGAGGTTGATAAAGCCGTGTCAGGCAAGGCTGATCTGCCGATGTTGAGTGTTTTGCAGTCGATTCGTGAGCATATCGCCACGCTGGTGTATCCGGGATTCATTGGTAAGACTCCCCCAGATGCGTTGGCGTCGATTGAACGGTATTTGCATGCTGACGTGCTTCGTTTAAATAAGGCGAAAAACGACAAGAATCGTGATGTACGTTGGGCTTGGGAGGCTGATGAGGCCAAGCAGTTGGCTGACAAGGCCATGGCGAAGGCCGAACGTGAGCCTGCAGGTCCGCGTCATGAGGCGTTGATGAAGCAGGCGGCCACCGCACGTTGGATGCTTGAGGAATTCTACGTATCACTGTGGGCGCAGGAACTCGGCACGCCGAAGCCGATCAGCCTGCAGCGCATCAAGAAAGCGTTGGGCTAACGCATATCATCTTTCGCATTCCATTGCCGTCGATACTTGCAGTTTTCCAGTATCGACGGCAATGGAACCTAACGAAATCATCCTCAACCGAACCATGGTTAGCGATGGCTAGCGTTGCTTGAAGAAACGGAACAACTGCGTTTCACGTATCGTCATACCGACGAGCATGCTTGATACCATCACTCCAGCGAATATCGCACATGGCGTGCGCATCGCACCCAACCATACGGTCATCGCATCGGCGCTGCTCATGCGAACGCAATACGCGCTCAACAGAGCGGCTGAAGAGGCACACGCCAAACCGCTCCAAATCATCGTTTCCGCAGTGATTTCCAGCAATTGAGCACCTTTGGACTGTCCTGAATGCAATGCGCCAGCGTATTCCAATCTACGACGACGTACGCTGAACGCGCCAAACACCACGTCAAGCACGCCCAGCTGAATACGACGATCGAAAAACAGGCGGAATTGCGGCAGAAAACCAATCTTCACAATATGGCTGTTGCGCGGCAGCACCATCACCATGAGCACAATAAGTGCCATCGCAAGCACGTTCACCAAATGGAACGCCCAACGCCAGCCGAACGTGTTCGCAACCCACGTGCCAACCGGCACACCCACCACGGATGCGATAGAGAAGCCGGAAAACACCCATGCGATGAACTTCGTGCGGTACCGTTCAGCTGTCACATCAGGCGCGTACGTCATGGCGATGGCCACCAGCGTGCCAGATACCAACGCGATGAGGATTCGCGCCACCACGAGCACGCTATAATTCGGCGCGAACGCGCACAACACATTGCCAGTAAGAAACACCCCAACCAGCGTCAGATGCGTGGCAAAACGCGATACAATGACGCGCGATGACACGCAAGACAACCACCACAGCAAAAAACAACCGCAAACCCAAGAAAAACAACCAGCCAAGCCTCACTAAACTCCGTAACGCCTGGGAAAAAGCAAACACCCCAAAACGCATCCTCATGGTCGGTGAAACACTGATAGCCAGTATCGTCGCGCTCGCGTTGATCGTTGGATTGGTGCGATTCGTCGGCTGGCGTGTGCAAGTAGATGAAGCGGTCGCATCGCAGGAACAATTGCAGACGAAATACGATTTCAATCCGGGCAACATCATTTCAGATGGTTTGTTCTTCAACGGGAACGCGTTGAGCGAGCAGCAGGTGAACGCCATCATCGAAAAACAGGGTGCCGCATGCAGCGGCGAGAAATGCTTGAAATCCATGACGTTTAGCACCGAATCGCAACCTGCCAACGAATACTGCGAAGCATATGAGGGAGGGCCGAACGAAAGCGCCGCGGCGATCATCTACAAATCGGGAAAGGCGTGCGACATCAGTCAAAAAGTGTTGCTCACCGTGCTGCAAAAGGAGCAGCATCTGCTTACCGCCACCGATCCAAGCGATTTCCAATTCAAGTCGGCCATGGGATTAAGCTGCCCGGACGACGCGAACTGTGACCCGGAATATGCAGGTTTCTTCAAACAGGTGTATGGCGCAGCGAAACGCTACCAGTATTACGTACAGCATGAGGATCGCTACGGATACCATGCGGGCACGCTCAACTATATTCAATACAATCCGGACGCCAGCTGCGGCGGCAGCAACGTGTACATCGAAAACAAGGCGACCGCACTGCTGTACATTTACACGCCTTATCAGCCGAATACAGCCGCATTGGATGCAGGAGTCGGCGAAGGCGACGCCTGTTCGACCTACGGCAATCGTAATTTCGCGATCATCTACAATTCAATGTTCGGTTCCCCACGCGGCTGATCAGCAATTGTAAATACAAGTTTTCAGGCATATAAAAACCCGCTGTGCGATCATTTTCGACCACTTCAGCGGGTTTTTGATATGCGATTTTCGATTATGGAAAGCCGCTACAGCTTCGGCAGGTACTTCTTCAGTTCGAACGGAGTGACCTGCTTGCGATACTCCTCCCATTCCTGACGCTTATTGCGCAGGAAGTATTCGAACGCGTGCTCGCCGAGCACGCTGGCCACGAAGTCGGACTTCTCCATAACCTTCAACGCCTCGTCAAGAGACTCCGGCAGCGGCTGGATGCCCATGGCCTGCCGTTCCGCATCAGTAAGCTCCCAGACGTCATCGCTGGTCGGCTCACCCAACTGCATCTGCTTGTCGATGCCATCGAGCCCCGCGGCCAAAAGCACGGAGTATGCGAGGTACGGATTGGCGACAGGATCGAGCGCACGGAATTCCATGCGGGCGGAATTGCCCTTGCCTGGCTTGTATTGCGGAATACGCAGCAACGCGGAACGGTTGTTGTGTCCCCAGCAAATGTAGCTTGGAGCCTCATTACCGCCCCACAAGCGCTTGTAGGAGTTGACATACTGGTCGGTGACGGCGCAGATTTCAGCCGCATGGTACAGAATGCCGGCGGCGAACTGGCGCGCGGTGACGGACATGTTGAATTCCTGACCCGCCTCATAGAACGCGTTGGAGTCACCTTCGAACAGGCTCAAATGCGTGTGCATGCCTGAACCTGGAGCGTCGGAAAGCGGTTTCGGCATGAAGCTGGCATGAATGCCGCGCTCCAGCGAAATCTCCTTGACAACGGTACGGAAGGTCATGATGTTGTCGGCCGTGGTGAGCGCGTCCGCATAACGCAGATCGATCTCGTTCTGGCCTGGACCCGCCTCATGGTGCGAGTATTCCACCGAAATGCCCATCTGTTCGAGCATGTTGACGGTGGCACGGCGGAAGTCCATGCCAGGGCTGCGCGGTACATGATCGAAATAGCCGCCCTCGTCAATCGGAGTCGGCGTCTGGGACCAATCATCCTGCCTTTCGAACAGATAGAATTCGATTTCCGGATGCACGTAGAAGGTGAAGCCCTTTTCCTTGGCTTTCGACAGAGCCTGCTTCAGCACATGACGCGGATCGCCCAACGACGGCTCGCCATCAGGGGTGAGCACGTCGCAGAACATGCGCGCGGTGCCCTGCGGACCGCCGCGCCACGGCAGAATCTGGAAGGTCGATGGATCGGGTTTGACGATCATATCGTCTTCGGACACACGGGTGAGGCCTTCCACCGCGGAGCCGTCGAATCCGAGCCCTTCCTCGAACGCAGCTTCCAATTCAGCCGGTGCGATAGCCACGGACTTCAATGTTCCCAACACATCCGTGAACCACAAACGAATGAAGCGCACGTCGCGTTCTTCGACTGTGCGCAAAGCAAACTCTTGCTGTTTATCCATAGTGCCCCATCGTTCCATGCGCATGTTACGAAAGTCGTTAACACGCGCCGCAATACGATAGGACCGTCCACGTTGTGGACGGTCCTATCATCATTGTCTTGTCGAGCAATGTTCAGCGTGCGACTTCGAGCGCTTCTTCCAAGGTGAAGGCGCGTGCGTACAACGACTTGCCGAGAATGGCGGAGTCCACGCCTAAGTCGGCAAGCTCCTTGATGGCACGCAGGTCATCGAGCTTGGAAATGCCGCCGGACGCAGTGACCTTCGCATCGGTACGTTCCGCGACTTCACGCAGCAAGTCGATGTTCGGGCCGCTCATCATGCCGTCACGAGCCACGTCGGTGACCACGTAACGAGAACATCCGACGGAATCCAGGAACGCCATGGTTTCGAACAGGTCGCCGCCTTCCTTCACCCATCCGCGTGCCGCGAGGGTGTGGCCGCGCACATCGAGGCCGACTGCCACGCGATCACCGTACTTCTTGATGACGGAAGCGGTCCAATCCGGATTCTCAAGAGCGGCCGTGCCAATGTTCACACGGGCTGCTCCTGCTTCCAAGGCCGCATCGAGCGATGCATCGTCACGCACACCGCCGGACATTTCAATATTGACCTTGTCGCCCAGTTCCTTGACGATGGCACGCAGCTGGTCACGGTTGTTGCCTGTGCCAAACGCGGCGTCAAGATCGACCAGGTGAATCCATTCCGCACCGGACTCAACCCATGTGCGAGCGGCCTCCAATGGCGAACCGTAGTCGGTTTCCGAACCGGATTCACCTTGGCGCAGGCGAACGGCCTTGCCATCACGAACATCGACGGCAGGAAGCAACGTCAAAGACATGTCTGTACCTCTCTGTGATCAACCGATCGCCATTACATGGCAATCGCATGGATGTGCATCAAATAAGCGTGTATCAATCGTATATATGAAGTCATCGTCAAAACGAGCGATGACGATCTCATATCATCAGAATGTCGCAACCCAATTACGCAGCAGCTGCGACCCCGCTTCGGCGGACTTTTCAGGGTGGAACTGCGTGGCGAACAGCGGACCGCGCTCGTAGGCTGCCACGAAACGGCTGCGTCCGTACGTGCACCAGGTCACGCGCTCCTCGGCGTCACCGAAATCAAGCTGGTCGTCGGACGTGTCGGCGGGAGCGGCGCTCATCGCGGCGAAGGAATGCACGAAGTAGAAGCGCTCGTTCTCCACGCCCTTCATGAGCACGGAACCTTCCGGCGCCTCGACGGTGTCCCATCCCATGTGTGGTACCACATCGGCGTCGAGCAGTTCCACGTCGCCCTTGATCAGACCAAGGCCCGGAGTGCCGGTGCCATGCTCCATACCACGTTCGAACATGATTTGCTCGCCCACGCACACGCCAAGCACCGGTCGGCCGGCACGCAGACGATCCTTGATCACGGTGTCTCCGCCCACTGACTTGAGGCCTTCCATGCATGCACCGAAAGCGCCCACGCCGGGCACCACCAGACCGTCGGCTTCCAAGGCCTGCCGATGGTCGGAAGTGAGGGTCACGTCAAGGTCGAGATTGGCCAGCGCACGAACCATGGAACGCACGTTGCCGAAACCATAATCGAAAACCACCACGGAAGTCATGGGCGTTCTCCTTCTTGTGTCATTCGTTGTTCTATGGCGTGAGTCGTCTTGTGTCGCATAACTCATGTTCAGCAGGATGACTCACGTTTGCCGTCGTTAACTGATGCTTGATGTGCCGCGTCCGAACCGCGTATGCTCGGCGATAATGCTCATTGCCGCATCCCGATCGAGGTCGGCGGAATCGAAAATGGTCATATCCGCCTGTTCCAGCGCGTTCATATCGGTGATGCCAAGCATGAGATCCTCAACGAACGGTGCGGTGGAGGTGAATAGCACCGGCGGAGCGAAAGTTTTGCCTGCCTTGCCTTCCACGTACATCGTCGCTTCGAGCTTGTCCGCACGGTTGACGGCAAGAATCGCAGGCATGCCGGCAACGACGATCGTCATGTCTTTGACCGCCGCTTCCGGACCGTCTCCGTCGAGATTGCGCAGCACCGCGACAGCACCTTGCGCCGATCCTATGCATTGCGCGGAAATATCGGACAATTCGCAGAATGCCGACAGCAATCGTGGCGAGGTCAGTCTGGTGATGATCACCGCCACTTTCGCACGATTGCCAAGCAGTCCCTGCAGTTCGTCTTCGAATTTCAACGAATCCTCAGCTGCGTTGAGCATGTCGTCAATTCCCGAGGATTCGGAGGATTCCGCATTGCCGGAAGCTTCAGAAGAATCGGAAGCTTCAGATGACGGATTGTCCGCCCGCTCATTCTTGGTTGCTTCGGCATCTTTGAATTCCTGCTCGAAACCGGCCATGGCCGCTTCCAATTCTTCTTCGCTGAAATGCATGCCGTCAGCGTTGAGGTCACCGAAATCTTTTGATCCGTCGAAGCCTTGGAAATCGTCGAAATCGTTATTTCGATCGTCGCTCATCACAGAGCGCCCTTCGTGCTCGGAATACCGTCGACACGCGGATCCGGCTCGATGGCGAAACGCAGCGCACGCGCCAAGGCCTTGAACTCGGCTTCGGCGATGTGGTGCGGATCACGGCCGGAGATCACCTGCAGATGCAGGCAGATTCCGGCATGCATGGCGATGGATTCCATAACGTGACGCACGAGGGATCCAGTGAAATGGCCGCCGATCATGCAGTATTCGAAACCTTCCGGCTCGCCAGTGCACACACAGTACGGACGTCCGGAAATATCGACTACAGCCTTGGCGAGCGCCTCATCCAACGGCACGGTAGCGTCGGCGAAACGACGGATGCCGCGCTTGTCTCCCAATGCCTGCTTCAACGCTTCGCCGAACACGATGGCGATGTCTTCGACAGTGTGGTGCGCGTCGATGTCGGTGTCACCGGTGGCTTTGATGGTCAAGTCGATCAGCGAATGCTTGCCGAGCGCCGTCATCATATGGTTGTAGAACGGCACCGAAGTGTCGATGTCGGTTTTGCCCGTGCCGTCGAGATTCAGGCTCAGTTCAACTTTGGATTCGCTGGTTTCACGAACGATGGTTGCGGTACGCGCCATGTTGCGACTCCTTTTGGAAAATGTTCGGTCCTGTTGTGTTGGTTCGATCCCGTATGTGCTCAATCTTGTTCCACAATACGCAACACTTCGACCAAGGCTTCACGGAAACGTGCCATTTCCCCGTCGGTGCCCATGCATACGCGCATCCAGCCGTCAGGGCCGACGGTGCGGATGAGCACGCCACGCTGGAGCAGCTCGTCGAAGATACGGTCGCGATTGTCGAAATGCCCGCCGAATAGAATGAAGTTTGACTGTGTTTCGGCCACTTCGAGCGGCTGGCCCTTGTAAGTTTGTTCCTTGAGCCATGCTGCGGTCTGATTGCGGATGTCGCGCAGGTGTGCCACACGGCTGAGCTGCTCGTCGGTATGTTCGAATGCGGCGAGGGCGGCAGCCTGGGTGACGGCCGACAGGTGGTACGGCATACGCACGATGCGTACGCAGTCGATGATGCCCTTGTTGGCGGCCAGGTAGCCGACTCGTGCGCCTGCGAAGGCGAACGCCTTGCTCATGGTTCGACTCACTGCGAGGTTCTCGTACTCGCCGATGAGTTCGAGCGCGGTGGGCGTGCCTGGATCACGGAATTCGATGTAGGCTTCGTCCACCACGACCACCGGATGCACGCCTTCGGCGGCACCTTCGACTTCAGCGGTTTTGGCAGCGTCGAGCACGCGCTTGAGATCGTCCATCTTCAGCGGGGTGCCGGTCGGATTGTTCGGACTGGTGAGCACGATCATGGCAGGCTTGACGTTTTCGATGGCTTTGATGGTGGCGTCGACGTTCAGAGAGAAATCCTCGTTGCGGTGCGCAAGCTTCCATGTGGTGAACGTGTCGCGGGCATATTCCGGATACATCGAATACGTCGGATCGCAGCTGAGCGCAATGCGCCCTGGACCACCGAAAGCTTGGAACAGCTGCAGCATAATCTCGTTGGATCCGTTGGCGCCCCACAGCTGGTCGACTTCCAGCTTGACGCCAGACTCGCGTTCGAGATAGTCGCAGAATGCCTGACGCAACGCGATATGCTCACGATCCGGGTAACGGTTGAGAGTCGGGGCGATTTCCTTGACTCGCTGTGCGATGGTTTCGACCACTGCCGGTTCCGGCGCATACGGATTCTCGTTGACGTTGAGGCATACAGGCACGTCCAATTGCGGCGCACCGTACGGCTCTTCGCCGATCAGATCGTTGCGCAGCGGAAGATATGCCGGAATGGCGTTGCTGGAAGTCTCACTCATCGAAGGCCTGCCTGCTCTTCCTGTTCCTTGATGGTTTCCTTATTGTATGGATCGTCGATGAAGCGGCTTAGCACGCTTTCGCCGTGTGCCGGCAGATCTTCAGAAACGGCGAAAGCATTTACGCGAGCAGCGAGGGTCTTCAGACCCTGCTCGTCGTATTCGATGACTTCGACCGGCTTCATGAAGGTGTGCACGCCCAGACCGGAGGCGAAACGTGCAGTGCCGGAGGTCGGCAGCACGTGGTTGGAACCGGACATGTAGTCGCCCAGCGGCACTGGAGAGTACGGGCCACGGAAGATGGCACCGGCGTTGCGGATCTTGGCGATCACGGCATCCGGGTCGGCGGTCTGGATCTCAAGGTGTTCGGCGGCGTACGCGTTGGCCGCGTCGATGGACTGTTCGATGTCATCGGTGAGGATGATGCCGGACTGACGACCACGCAGCGACGTGTTCACACGCTCGGAATGCTCGGTGCGAGGCACGCGGTACTTGAGATCCTCCTGCACCTGTTCGGCAATCTCTTCGCTGTCGGTGATGAGCACGGAACCGGCGAGTTCGTCATGCTCGGCTTGGCCGATCAGATCGGCGGCCAGCCAGCTCGGGTTAGCGCCCTTGTCTGCGATGATGGCGATTTCGGTCGGTCCTGCCACGGCGTCGATGCCTACAATGCCCGACACCATGCGCTTGGCGGTGGCGACGAAAATGTTGCCCGGACCGGTGATCTTGTCAACCGGATCGCACAGGATCTCGCCGTCCTGCGGTTCGGAACCCTTGGCACCGTAGGCGAACATGGCCACAGCCTGAGCACCGCCGACCGCATACACTTCGTCAACGCCAAGAATGGCGCAGGTGGCGAGAATGGTCTTGTCGGGCAGACCGTCAGCATTGTTACGGCTCGGCGGGGTTGCGATGGCGAGGGATTCCACGCCGGCGGCCTGTGCCGGAACCACGTTCATGATGACGGAGCTTGGGTAGACGGCCTTGCCGCCAGGCACATACAGACCGACACGCTGCACTGGAATCCAACGTTCGGAAACGCGGGCACCCTCAGCCAGATCGGTGTGGAACGGTGCCGGCACCTGGGAAGCGGACACGGCGCGGGAACGACGCACGGACTCTTCGATGGCGGCACGCACTTCCGGATCCAACTCGTCGACGGCGGCCTTCATGGCTGCCACCGGCACGCGCAGATTCTCCGGACGGATATGGTCGAATTTCTCCGCGAAGTCACGCAAGGCCGCAGCACCGCGGGCCTTCACATCGTCAAGAATGGGCTGCACGAGTTCGGTCGCCTCGTTGGTGCCCATCTCGGCACGGGGCATAGCCTCCAGCATTTCAGCTCGGGTCAGCTTCTTACCACGCAGGTCAATGATTCGCATATAGTTTTCTTCGCTCATAACGCCCCATGGTAACAACGTGATGTCACGAGAACGCCCGCACGTCTCAAGTTCAGCCGCATAGTGAGATATTCACCGAACTTTCGGCATCATCCCCACGACCGGTCAGCCCAAAGGCAGCGAACTGGGACCAAAAAGGATTTTGATCTCAGCGAACAGACTCGTGTCGCGGCGCACGCGGAAACGGTCGCCGAACGTCAGCACCTTGGCATTGCCCTTATCGTCCATCAACGCGAGCTTCACTTCGCAAGGTCCAGGATGATTTGAGAGAATCTGCCCCAACTGCTGCACATGCGATTGGTCAAGCGCGATCGGCGGCAGCATAATCGTCACCGGCTTCTCATCCTGCGCCTCTAACGTTGGCACGTTAAATTCCGTGGCACGCATGCTCACCGTCTCATCACGTTTTTCAACCTGTCCACGAATCTGCACCACCGTATCGACCGCCAGTTCGGGAGCGGCGGCCTCATATACCTTGCCGAAGAACATGCACTGGATGGAGCTTTCCAAATCCTCAATCGTCACAATCGCCCAAGGATTGCCCTTCTTCGACACGCGACGATCCACATTCGTGATCAAGCCTGCCACCGTCACCTGCTGGCCGTCAGGCATATTCGCGGCACGATCGATCAGATGCGCGATTGACATTTCACTCAACGACACCAGAATCGACTGCATACCGCTCAACGGATGGTCGGACACATACAAACCAAGCATTTCACGCTCGAAATTCAACTTGGTTTTCTTATCCCACTCCTCCACATCAGGCACACTCACCATGGCATCACCCATGCCGGCATCATCTTCGCCGGAATCCTCCAAATCAGCGAACAAATCAAACTGGCCCTCAGCCTGCTTACGTTTCAAACCGACCACCGAATTAATCGCAGCCTCATGAATCGTAAACAACGCACGACGGTTCGGATCAATCGAATCAAACGCACCAGCCTTGATCAACGATTCAACCAATCGACGATTCAACGCCTCCATCGGCACACGCTTGATGAAATCAGGGAAATTCACATACCTGCCATGACTGCCGTCACGTTCCTTGACAATCGCATCAACCGCAGCCTTGCCAACATTACGAATGGCGCCAAGGCCAAAACGCACCACATCGCCAACAGCGGAATACTCATACACCGACTCGTTCACATCAGGCGACAACACCTGAATGCCCATGCGGCGAGCCTCACCCAAATACAACGCGGTCTTGTCTTTGTTCGTACTCGCACCCTGCAGCAAAGCCGCCATGAACTCCACCGGATAATGCGTCTTCAAATACGCGGTCCAATACGAAATCAAACCGTATGCGGCCGAATGCGCCTTATTGAACGCGTAACCTGAGAACGGCACCAAAATATCCCACACGGCCTGAGCCGCCTCCTGGGAATACCCATGCTCCTTCATGCCCGCGAAGAACGGCACCTTCTCCTTGGCTAGTACCTCAGGCTTCTTCTTACCCATCGCTCGACGAAGCACATCTGCCTTGCCCAACGAATAACCAGCCAAAATACGCGCAGCCGACTGCACCTGCTCCTGGTACACAATCAGACCATACGTCTCATCAAGCACTTCCTTCAGCGGCTCAGCCACCTCAGGATGAATCGGCGTGATCTTCTGCAAACCATTCTTACGCTTCGCATAATTCGTATGCGAATCCATATCCATCGGCCCAGGACGATACAGCGCGATCAATGCGGAAATATCGTTGAAGTTATTCGGCTTCAACGTCTTCAGCAACGAACGCATACCATCGGAATCCAACTGGAACACGCCAAGCGTGTCACCTCGCGACAACAGATCGTACGTGGCACGATCATCCAACGGAATCTTCGTATGGTCGATACGTTCCTTGCCATTCGCCTCGATATTATTCAACGTATCGCGAATAACCGTTAAGTTGGAAAGACCAAGAAAATCCATCTTGACCAAACCAAGCGTTTCACACGTATGATACTCCAACGTGGTCGTAACCGTACCATCGGTACGTTCCAGCAGCGGCGACGTATTCGAAATCGGCTCGCTACCCATGATCGTGGCGCACGCGTGCACGCCGGTCTGACGAATCAGACCCTCAATGCCCATCGCCTCATCCGTAACACGCTTCGCATCCGGATCGGAATCATACAATTCACGGAATTCACGAGCCTCCGCATAACGCTTCGACGTCGGCTCGAAAATATCACGCAACGGAATATCCTTGCCACCCGTCTGCGCCGGCGGCAACGCCTTGGTGATGCGCTCGCCCATGGAGAATTCGTAGCCCATGATTCGCGCTGAATCCTTCAGCGCCTGCTTGGTTTTGATAGTGCCGTAGATCACACATTGCGCGACCTTGTCTCGACCGTACTTGTCGCCAACGTAATCAAGCACACGGCCGCGGCCATCCGGATCGAAATCGACGTCAATATCAGGTAGTGACACACGTTCCGGGTTAAGGAATCGTTCGAAGATCAGGCCATGTTTGATTGGGTCGAGTTCGGTGATGCCCATGGCGTACGCCACCATGGCTCCTGCCGCCGATCCACGGCCCGGTCCCACCATCACGCCATGCGATTTAGCCCAATTGATGTAGTCGGCCACCACGAGAAAGTATCCGCAGAACTGCATCTGGCAGATCACACCGCATTCGTAATCGGCTTGCTTGAGCACTTCGATCGGCGGATGCCCGTCATAGCGCTGTTCCAAGCCTTCCTCGACTTTCCGCAGGAACAGCGAGGTCTCATCCCAGCCTTCCGGGCAGTCGAATTGCGGCATGAACGCGCCATCCTCATGATCGTCGAACATGACGTTGCAGCGTTCGGCAATTTCCAACGTATTGTCACACGCTTCGGGAATGTCTTTGAACAGTTCGCGCATTTCTTCGGCGGATTTCAGATAGTAGCCGGTTCCATCGAATTTGAATCGTCCCGGCTCGTCCAGCGTGGAGCCCGAGTTGATGCATAGCATGGCATCCTGCGAGCCCGCGTCTTCAGCACGCACGTAATGCGAATCGTTGGTGGCAAGCAGCGGCGCGTTCAGTTTTTTCGCGATATCCAGCAGACCGTCGGTCACTTGCTTTTCGATCTTCAGACCGTGGTCCATGAATTCGATATAGAAATTGTCACGTCCGAAAATATCCTGCAATTCCCCCGCGGCGCGCAATGCTTCGTCGAATTGGCCGAGCAGCAGTCGCGTTTGTATGATTCCTGACGGGCATCCGGAAGATGCGATGATGCCTTTGGAATATTTGGCAAGGATCTCCTTATCCATTCGGGGGTATCGCATGACACGGCCCTCAAGATTCGCGTCGGTGGACGCTTTCATAAGATTGACGAGGCCTTCGTCGGTTTCGGCCCACATCGTAAGGTGGGTGATCAGGCCGCCGCCGGATACGTCGTTGGGGTTGCGCCGGCGATGCTGCGGATCGATATCGGGATTCCAATTGGTGTCCCAGCTGACGCGGGTTTGGTCCTGTCGCGCGGTTTCCGGCGTCACATACGCTTCGATGCCGATGATCGGTTTGACACCCTCTTTGACCGCGGTGCTCCACATTTCGTATGCACCATGCATGTTTCCGTGGTCGGTGATGCCGACGGCGGGCATATTGAGTTCTTTGGCGCGCTTGACCAGATCCGGAATTTTCGATGCGCCGTCAAGCAGCGAATAATGCGTATGATTATGCAGTTGTACGAAATTTCCGGAAGTAGCCATGCAGTCCAATCTACCGGTGATTGGTGACGTGTGCTCACGCTTCGGGCTTATCTTGTGTGTCGTGCCTTCCGTGCATCACATCAAGCGCATGTTGCAAATCAGCTGGATAATGCGATTTCACCGTAGTCCAGACACGGGTTCGCGGATGGCGGAATTCGAGTTGCATCGCGTGCAACCACTGCCGTTCCAGTCCCAACGTTTCGCTCAGTTGCGGATTGGCGCCATACATGGCGTCTCCGGCAAGCGGATGCCCGATGGATGAGAAATGCACGCGAATCTGATGCGTGCGCCCGGTTTCAAGGTTCACGGAAACCAGTGTCGCCTCGCCGAAACGTTCCATCACATCCCAATGGGTGACGGCCTCTTTGCCGGCAGGCGTCACACAAAAACGGAAATCGGAGACTTTGGCGCGACCGATCGGCGCTTCGATGGTTGCTTTGTTTTCCCTGAGATTGCCCTGCACGAGCGCATGATAGGTCTTCACGACTTCATGTTCGGCGAATTGCCTGCGCATTTCCACGTAGGCGAGATCGGACTTGCACACGAGCATCAAGCCAGATGTGCCCACGTCGAGACGGGATACGATGCCTTGACGCCCTGCAGCGCCATAAGAGGTGATATGCACTCCCCTGTCAAGCAGACTGCCAAGCACCGTCGGACCGGTCCAGCCGACAGAAGCATGAGCCGCCACGCCCACCGGCTTGTCAACCACCACCACATCGTCGTCTTCATAGACCACGGCCATATCATGCGCGATTGGTTCAGGCTCGGTTCGTTCCTCGACAATATCAAATTCCACGGTTTCGCCTGATTGCAGGGTCGACGATTTGGAAATGTCACGACCAAGCACACGCGCCTGCCCGCCTTCGATGAGTTCCGCTGCCTTGGCACGGGAAATGCCTAGCATTTTGGCAACGGCGACATCGAAACGTTTGCCGACAAGCGCATCGGGTGCGGGAACAAGACGGCTCATGCGCTCTTCTCTCCAGCCGTTCGTTCCATCTGTTCCTTGTTCCGTTCGTCAAGTTCCTTCTGGCTGAACGGTTCTCCTACGAACAGCAGCACGACTGCGGCAACGCCCGCCACCATCAGGAAAATGTCAGCGACATTGCCGACCGACCATCCGTAGTTGAGGAAGTCGACGACTTTGCCGTTGAGGAAACCTTCGGCATATGCCACACGGTCGATGAGATTGCCTAACGCTCCGGCAAACGCAAGAGCGAACACCACCGTCCATTTCATGGAAATGGTACGGATCTCCAGCCCCACAAGTGCCACGCAAGCCACAATGGCAAGCAGAGAAATCAACCACGTCATGTTGGAGCCCATACCTAAGGACGCGCCCGGATTATGCACCAACGTGAATGAAAGAATCCCCGGAATCACACGTACCGTATGCCCATCGGCAAGCGCCGACTGCGCCCATGCCTTGGTGATCTGATCAAGTACCAGCGCCGCAACGGCGATACACGCAAAGACGGCCACGCGAGTGCGCAGCCGTCTTTGATCATTTGTCATGATGTCAGACACAGCCTAATCTCAGTCGTTCTGGGAATCCTGATCATAGTTGTTCGTGTCAGACACCTGCGACACAAGCTGGCCGAGGAATTCGGTAAGACGCGCGCGGTATTCGGTTTCGAACTGCTTGAGACCCTGAATGTTGCCTTCGATGACCTTGGTCTGTGCTTCGAGATTGTCGCGGACCTGCTGGGCATAGTCGTCGGCCGCGGTACGGGTCTTCGAATCGTAGTCGAAGGCACGCTTCTGCACTTCGGACTCGTATTCGTCGGCTTCGTTGTGCTTCGTGGAGAAGTACGTATCACCATCCTGCGTCTTCTGCACAAGGTAGGCGTCACCTTCCTGAGTCTTCTGATCCAAGTAGGTATCGCCCTCCTGCGTCTTCTGCGCAAGATAGGCGTCACCTTCCTGAGTCTTCTGATCCAAGTAGGTATCGCCCTCCTGCGTCTTCTGCGCAAGATAGGCATCGCCATCCTGAGTCTTCTGATCCAAGTAGGTATCGCCCTCCTGCGTCTTCTGCGCAAGATAGGCATCGCCTTCCTGAGTCTTCTGATCCAAGTAGGCGTTACCCTCCTGAGTGCGCTGTGACAGGTAGTCGTCGCCTTCCTGAGCACGCTTGGTCAAGTACGCGTCACCCTCCTGGGCACGCTTGGTCAAGTACGCGTCACCCTCCTGAGTCTTCTGGTTCAGGTAACCATCAGCCTTGGCACGAGTGTCGGCCGAATACTGATCAGCATCGGAACGGGTGCTTTCGGAATAGTTGTCAGCCTCGGAACGAGTACGGTTGGAGTAGTCGTTGGCATTGCCGATGAGCTCGTCGTACTTGCGCTGGGACTCGTCGGTGATTTCCTTGGCCTTGGCTTTGCCCTTGTCGACATACTGGTCGTGCAGCTGCATGGCCAAGGTCAACATGGCAGTGGCGCGCTCCGGCTCCGTATTGGCGCTGGCTGCAGCTCCTGCGATCTTCTGCAGGCTGCCGGTTTCGGTGCTTGGCTCAACCTTGGCGACCTGTTCGCGCAGCTGGGCTTCACGCTGCTGCGATTCCTGCAGCTGCTGGGCAAGCTGCTGAATCTGCATGGCCTGCTGCTGGGCACGCTCATCCTGCTGCTGGGCCTGGGCGACTTGCTCCTGGGCTTCATCAAGCCTTGCATTGAGCTGCTGAATCTCAGCGGCCTGCTGCTGGGCCACCACAACCTGCTGCTGGGCGGAAGCCAGCTGACGGGACAGGTCTTCGGTCTGTGCGCGGAATGCGTCGCGCTCATGCTGCATGGCGGTAAGCTGCTCGCCCAAATCCGCCTGGCCTGCGGCTTCAGCCGCCTGAGCGGTAAGCTGGTCAACCTGGGCGGACAGGCGATCCACCTGACCTTTGAGCTGTTCGTTCTGGGCCGACAGAGCACGGTTGCTTTCCTCAGCCTCGGTGAGTTTGGCTGCTGCGACCTGTGCGGCCTGAGCTGCCTGATCACCAGCGCCGGCTGCCTGCTCGGAGGCGGACTTCAATGTCGCGTTCTCCTGCTGCAGGGACTGAACCTGAGCGCTGAGCTCGGAAATCTTGGAGTTGAGCCCCGCAACATCCGGGCCGAGGGACTGAGTAGCTTGGCCGCTGGCGACCGCCTGCTTGCCTAGAGCCTCCACCGTCTCGGTTACCTGATCGAGAAAATCGTCGACTTCGTCGACATCATACCCCTCTTTGAACCTTACGGTCTGGAAAGTATGCTCTCTGATATCTTTCGGCGTCAACAGAGCCATAAATCTTACACCTCGCTTTGGGCTTGATGCCTTGCTGTTGTTGCTTTCATTTGTTGACTCTAGCACGGAACCACCGATTTTTTGCGAAAAATCGGCATTTGACATGTATTAAATGAGGAAATCAATAACAATGAGAATGAAATAAAGAACAATGAATGCCACATCGAAGTAGATGGGACCCATTGGAATAGGGCGGATATATTGGCGTAGCCAGCGCAGCGGCGGTTCCGTCAGCTGGTAAATGGCGTCGATCAGCGATGCAGCCAACCCCCGTGGACGCCACAACGGAGCCAGCACGGCAACCCAATCGAGAATCATGCGAATGAACAGCACCAGAATGTAGGCATTAACCAGAAAGTGGACGATGCTACCAATCAAAGACAGAATCATGGAGTACCACCATAGCAACAGAACATAACAAAGTCTCCATCATGGCTGATGGAGACTTTGCACAGTCTGCTTTCGCAATGGCTTTCGTCTACGTCAGTCGACGAACAGATCGTGCGACGAGTTATTCGCTTGCGGCTCTTCGACCTTGATGTTCACCTGGGCTGGGCTCAGCAGGAACACGCGCGGAGTGACACGCTCGATGGAGCCACGCACGCCGAAAACCACGCCTGCGGAAAAGTCCACAATGCGATACGCAACGGCCTCGGCAACGCCAGTTAGGTTCAGCACCACCGGAACGCCGTCACGAATGGCACGCCCGACCAGCTGCGCGTCCTCATAGGACTTCGGGTGAATCGTGGTGATCCGGCTCACCCTTCCTCCTTGGAACGGGTTGGCTTTGGTCTGTTCGCGCGGAACGGACGTCGCGGCAGGCGTCGAAGCCATCGGGGTCACGGAATGGTCGGAATCGAACGAGGTTGCACTGCTCTCATCCTCCTCGCTGAAATCCTCGTCACCCTCAGCAACGTCGGTCATGCCCAAATAGGACATCGCGCTTTTCATAAAACCTGCCATAAACGATCCTTTCGCGTCTGCGCGTTGCTTTTAGCGCAGGAAATCCGGAATATCCAAATCGCCGGCGTCGCTCGAAGACACCACCTCATGCTCGGTGGTCTGATCGAATGACGGAACGACGGGTTCCGGAGTGGACGGAATATAAGTGGACAGCGGCTGCACCTTCGGGGCTTCCGGAGTCTGAATGAGCTGAGGCTGAGGCTGAGGCTGAGCCGCCGCTCTCGGAGCCGCGGACAGCGCCGACAGCGGAATCGTGTTTTCCGCAGACTCGGCCTGCTTCTGGGCCTCGGTCTGAGCCGCCTTCTTGGAGTTGGCGTCAAAGCCTGCGGCGATGACGGTGACACGCACTTCGTCGCCATAGGCGTCGTCGAGGGAAAGACCCCAAATGATCTGCGCTTCCGGGTGGATGGCCTTGCCCACCAGCTGGGTGGCGGCGGCCGCTTCCTGCAGCTTCAGATCGGACGGACCTGCGATGTTGATCAAAGCGCCGTGAGCACCCTCGATGCTTTCTTCCAGCAGCGGAGAGCTGATGGCGATTTCGGCGGCCTGGGTAGCGCGATCCTCGCCCCGAGCGGAACCGATGCCGAACAGTGCGGTGCCCGCTCCACGCAGAATGGCGTTGACGTCGTTGAAGTCGACGTGAATGTACGAATTGGAAGAAATCAGGTCCGTGATGCCCTGCACGCCTGCCAGCAACGCGGTGTCGGCGGTCTTGAACGCATCGACGATACCAATGGTGCGATCAGAAAGCTCAAGCAGTCGATCGTTCGGAATCACGATCAACGCATCGACTTCCTTGCGCAGATTCTCAATGCCAAGTGCTGCGGAAGCCGCACGCTGGGGGCCTTCAAAGCTGAACGGACGGGTAACCACCGCAATGGTCAACGCACCCTGCTGGTGTGCGGCACGAGCCACGATCGGGCTTGCGCCAGTACCGGTGCCACCACCCTCACCGCAGGTCACGAACACCATATCGGCGCCCTTGAGCGATTCCTCGATATCAGACTGATGATCCTGCGCGGCCTTGGCGCCCTTCTCCGGGTCAGCACCGGCGCCAAGACCACGGCTAGTGGCATCGTTCAAGGAGATCTTGACATCAGCGTCGGAACGCATCAGATCCTTCGCGTCGGTATTGATCGCAATAAATTCAACACTTTGAAGACCCTCGGCAATCATGCGATTGACGGCATTACCGCCAGCTCCACCAACACCGACAACCTTGATGTTCGTCTTGTCATTGAAATTGTCAGTCTGGGCAATCTCGCTCACCATAGTCTCCTGTCACTCGCGTTTACGCACAACTTTATCGCAGACGCGCCGTAATACGCGCGCTTTTCGTCGTGTGTAACGACGTTTTTTCACTTTTTTACTGCTAACGTGTTCATTTCGCCTGAGATGTATCTTCTTTCGGCGCCCCCACACAATTTAACCACATCAGCATGTCATGTTCAATAACTGGCATCCATAGGATCGTCACCGAACAACGCCTGACGTTCATCGTGCGTCGTTTCCCGTGATTCCAACCACCCGTAAGGCAAATGCACTTTCTTTGCGAAGCGTACGCGCCCCCTTGGCTTGTCGACCACTCGTTCGGGGAAACGGGTGTCTGGATCCAGCTTGCCTATTTCGGTTCTGACATCCTCAAGATTTTCACATTCCATGAACGCGCGACGGGTGGAGCCCCCAACGGGGAATCCCTTGAGATACCACGCGATATGCTTACGCAGATCATGCACGGCCATCTGCTCATCGCCATCATAGAATTCAGTCAACAATTCCGCATGACGTTCAACTACACGGCACACGTCTCCCAGCGTAGGGTCGACACGCTTCTCACTGCCAGCGAACGCGTTCTTAATATCGGCAAACAGCCACGGCCTGCCTTGGCAACCACGGCCGATCGCAACGCCAGCGCAACCGGTTTCGGCAACCATGGCAAGCGCATCGTTCGCACCCCAAATGTCACCGTTACCGAACACTGGAATATCAAGCGCCTCGACCAATTCGCCGATTCTGCTCCAGTCGGAATGCCCACCGTAATATTCGGCGGTAGTACGCGCGTGCAAGGTAACAGCCTTGCAACCTTCCTCCTGCGCGATATGCCCGGCTTCAAGGAACGTCTCATGCTCGTGGTCGATGCCGACACGAATCTTCGCCGTAACGGGCACATTGGCCGCGTCGCAAACCTTGACTACGCGTTGGATGATCTCGCGGAACAGATCCATCTTCCATGGCAACGCCGAACCGCCGCCGCGTCTGGTCACTTTGGGCACGGGACATCCGAAATTCAGGTCGACATGGTCAGCCATGTTTTCATCGATGACGATTTTCGCAGCCTGTTCCACGATTGCTGGATTCACGCCATACAGTTGCAGCGAGCGGATATTCTCGCTGGGAGCGAAATGACATAACCGCAATGCTTTGGGATTGCGGGCAACCAACGCGCGCGCGGTAATCATTTCAGCCACGTACAGACCGTCCGGCCCGTAGCTTTCGCAAATCACGCGGAACGGCCAGTTAGTCACTCCCGCCATAGGCGAAAGAACCACCGGCGTTTCAACATGCACCGGCCCTAAATCAACAGGCTTAATAATCGGAGGAACCGACGGCCTCACCGCGTCGGTACGCGGGTCGAGCACGTCGGATTCCTCGCAAGCAGTCACAATGCTATCTGGCATAAGAACGCTATGGTAACCAGTAACCAGCTTTAGTACAAGCCACCGGCTTCGGCGATTTTAACGGACTCAGGCCAAGCCTCGCCGCCCATCTCAACCGGTAGCTGCGGATAGCGCACATGCTTCTCGCCAATGCGTGCAGCCACATAATCGGCCACTTTGTCGAGTGCGACGCGCTCCTGCTGCATGGTGTCACGTTCACGAATGGTGACGGCCTGATCGTCAAGCGTGTCGAAATCGACAGTGATGCACAGCGGGGTGCCGATTTCGTCTTCACGGCGGTAGCGACGGCCGATCGCACCGGCTTCGTCGTAGTCGATCATCCAGTCATGCTGACGCAGGTCGGCTGCCAGATCATGTGCCACGGTCTGCAGTTCCGGCTTCTTGCTCAACGGCAGCACGGCGGCCTTGACCGGAGCCAGGCGAGGATCAAGGCGAAGCACAGTACGCTTGTCGACGCCGCCCTTGGTGTTCGGTGCCTCGTCAACGTCGTAGGCGTCAACGAGGAAGGCCATGAGAGAGCGGGTCAGGCCTGCGGCCGGCTCGATGACGTACGGCACGTACTTTTCGCCGGTGGCCTGATTGAAGTAGCTCAGATCCTCGCCGGAGTGCTTGGCATGCGCGGAAAGGTCGAAGTCGGTACGGTTGGCTACGCCTTCGAGTTCGCCCCAATCGGATCCCTGGAAGCCGAACTTGTATTCAATGTCGACGGTGCGCTTCGAATAGTGAGCCAGCTTCTCCTTCGGATGCTCATAGTGGCGCAGGTTTTCCGGCTTCACGCCAAGATCGATGTACCACTGGGTACGTGCATCGATCCAGTACTGGTGCCATTCCTCATCCGTGCCCGGAGCCACGAAGAATTCCATTTCCATCTGTTCGAACTCGCGGGTACGGAAGATGAAGTTGCCCGGGGTGATTTCATTACGGAAGGACTTACCCATGTTGGCGATGCCGAACGGCGGCTTGGAACGAGAAGAGGTCATCACGTTCTTGAAGTCCACGAAAATGCCCTGCGCGGTTTCCGGGCGCAGGTAGTGCAGCGAGTTTTCGTCTTCGACCGGTCCGAGGTGGGTACGCAGCATCATGTTGAAGTCGCGCGGTTCGGTCCAGTTGCCACGGGTGCCACAATCCGGGCACACAATATCTTTAAGACCGTTTTCCGGCAGCTTGTCGCCATGCTTTTCGGCATAGGATTCCTCAAGCTTGTCTGCACGGTGGCGCTTGTGGCAGTTGAGGCATTCGATCAGTGGATCGTTGAACACGGACACGTGGCCGGAAGCCACCCACACGGCCGGCGGAAGAATGATGGACGTGTCAACGCCCACCACATCGCCACGGGTGACGACCATGGAACGCCACCATTCACGCTTGATATTGTCTTTCAGCGCGACGCCGAGCGGACCGTAATCCCACGCGGAACGGGTTCCGCCGTAGATTTCACCGGCGGGAAAAACAAAGCCACGACGCTTGGCGAGGGATACGACTTCATCGAGTTTGGATACAGCCACAATGCACCTTCTGGTTTGAACGGTTTGGGGTCTTTACAAGCGCAAAGCCTACCTTTACGCGGTGACAGAACGCCACCCGCGTTACTGTTTCGTGGCGTTCTCGCCTTCAACAGTGTCGTTGTCAAGCAGCAGCGGCCAGATATTGCAGTCAATCATCACGGTTTTCTTATTCAGATTTGCCTATGAGATTTACGTACGCACCTAATATTTACGAGAACGTGCTGCATTCACCTGATCCCGGAATCGACTGGACCGCTCCAGTGTCAGGGCCTTTGTATAGGTTGAGTACGTTATGTACATGCAGGGGGGCTTTCCGACGAAAGTGGAAGCTGAGATAGGCGGATGCCTGACCCTTTGAACCTGTTGGTTAGGACCAACGTAGGGAGCAGACAATGAGCGATGACTCATTTTCGGCAACGCTGCGCAAACAGATTGTGCAGGCAGTCAACAGAGTACGAGAGACCACGCCTTTGGCGCAGTCGTTTACCAATTTCGTTACGATGAATCTTGTGGCCAACGCGCAGCTTGCCGCCGGAGGTACTGCCGCCATGAGCTTTCTGCCGGACGATGTAATCGACACTGCGGAAATCGCCGGATCGAACTACATCAATGTGGGCACGCTGCTGCCGTTCTTCAAAGATGCGCTGCCGGAAATCGCCTACAAACTGCACAAGAACGGCAAGACGTGGGTGCTAGATCCGGTCGCCGCGGGCATCGGCAAAACCCGTACCGCCATTCTTGAATCGTTCCGCACCTATACGCCAACCATCGTGCGTGGCAATGCGAGTGAGATCATCGCACTCGATGCGATGTGGGGCCTTGCTCAAAACGATTCTACCGTTCCCGGCACGCGTCCGGCAGGCGTGGAGGCTGTGGACGAGGTCGATGCAGCCGTTGATGCGGCCAAGAGGCTGGCCCGCCATCTTGTGAAACGCTCCCCCATCGGCGCTGGTGCGGTGGCTGTTTCCGGTGCGGTTGATTTGGTGACCGACGGCGAGCATGTGTTCCGTCTGCCAGGCGGCAGCGCGATGATGACGAAGATCACCGGCGCTGGCTGCTCACTTGGCGGCGTGACCGCAACATATTTAGCCGTAGCGGAACCGTTGGTGGCTACGATTTCCGCTTCGCTGCTGTACAACAGAGCTTCCGAAATCGCCGAAGCCAAATCTTCAGGCCCGGGATCCTTCCAAGTGGCGCTGCTTGATGCGCTTTGGAACGTCACCGCCGAGGAAGTCGCCGCCTCCGAAATCATCATCGACTAGACTTTGCCGCTACTCTGCATACCATGCGGCATGTTATGCAGAGTTCGGCAATTGCGTATGCGGAAAAACGGACGAATGCCGGTTTCACATTGTAGGCTTTCCGAACCACTTACCGAGAAGGGTGATTATATGGACAATTATTCATATGCATCGATGCGCGATACATTCGATATGAGCGCCTACTTTGTGGTCGGCCCGCAGGATTGCAAGGGACGACCGATTACCAGCGTGGTTGAGGACGCGCTGCGCGGGGGCGCAACGTTCATCCAGCTGAGGGCCAAAGATACCGACGCGAAAGATATCACCAGCATGGCACGCGATATCGCACAGGTTATCGAACACAACAGCAAATCCGATTCCGTGGCGTTCGTGATCGACGACCGTGTGGACGTAGTCTGGCAAGCACGGCACAAGGGCATCAAGGTTGACGGCGTGCATATTGGGCAAACTGATTTGGAACCGCAGGAAGCCCGCGCGCTACTTGGGGAAGATGCCATTGTTGGCTTGTCTGCCGAAACGGAAAGCTTGGTGAAGCTCATCAACGAGCTACCTGCCGGCTGCATCGACTACATCGGGGCAGGTCCGTTGCATGTGTCCATCACCAAGCCGGAAGCTTCCGTGGGCGGCAACGACGGTTCCGGACATACGCTCGACGAGGCACAGATCAATGCGATCTGCGATGCGAGCGATTTTCCGGTTGTGGTCGGCGGTGGTGTGAGCGCCGACGATATGGAGATGCTCGCGCATTCGAAGGCAGCCGGTTGGTTCGTTGTGTCGGCAATCGCCGGCGCAAGCGATCCGGAAGAAGCGACCCGCAATATGGTTTCGCGGTGGAAGGCCGTGCGCGGCGACGCAAAGCACGGGCACGTGCCGCACAAGTAAGAATCACGGATCACGAGTATTTCAAAACTTCAGATCATAAGTAAGCAAGAGCAAGTAAGGAGTCATTCATGACCAGCACATTGCCACCGGTATTGAGCATCGCGGGATCGGATTCCTCCGGCGGCGCCGGTATCCAGGCGGACTTGAAAACCATGCTTGCCAATGGCGTATTCGGCATGACCGCCATTGCGGCGCTGACCGCGCAGAACACCACAGGCGTGACGATGGTTACGAACACGCCTGTGGAAATGCTGGCCGCGCAGATCGACGCCGTGTTCGACGATATTCCGCCGGTCGCGGTGAAGATCGGCATGGTGTCGAGCGTTGAGCTCATCAATGTGATTGCCGACCGTTTGACCGCTCATGATGCCGAAAATATTGTGCTTGATCCAGTGATGGTGGCAACGTCCGGTGCGAAGCTCATCGAAGATGACGCGATCGCCGCATTGACTTCCAAGCTGTTCCCGCTCGCCACCGTAATCACACCAAACATGCCGGAAACCCAAGCATTGTGTGAGCTGGCTGTTGAGCAGGGCGCCGATGCGATCGACTATGAGAATGGCGAAAGCATCTCCAGCGAAAACGACATGGTGACGGCAGGCCATCTGCTTGCCGGCCATTTCGGCTGTGCGGTGCTCGTCACTGGCGGCCATGGTACGCAGGACGCCAGTGATGTGCTCGTCGAACCGAGCGGCAAAGTCACTTGGTTCCGCGCGCGCCGCATCGACAATCCGAACACGCATGGCACCGGATGCACGCTGTCGTCGGCGATCGCATCACACCTGGCACTCGGCGAAACGTTGCCGGAAGCCGTCAATAGTGCCAAACTGTATCTGACGGGCGCTTTGGAGGCACAGCTTGACCTCGGACACGGATCCGGACCGATGGACCACGCTTGGAAATGGCGCTGATCGCCGCTCAACAATCCAAGCCATATCAAGCCGATAGGAACGCAACGAAAGGAATGCACATGACCCTTGATCGCAATGCGGAAAAGCAGGAAGTGCCGATCAACCCGGAAACCGGCAAACCGTATATCAACACGCTTGCTGCGGTCGCCATCTCTCCCGCTGGAGCAAGTCCTGAAAAGTCCACGTACGTAGCGCAAGCAGTCGACGTGATCCGCCAATCCGGACTGCCGAGCGAAACCAACGCCATGTTCACCAATATTGAAGGCGACATTGACGACGTGCTCAAGGTGATTCGCGACGCCACCATGAAACTCGCCGGTCAGGGCTATCGCACCGACGTGGTGATCCGTCTCGACATTCGTCCCGGTTTCGAAGGCCAAATCCACGCCAAGCAGGCGCTTGTGGACGAAATCCTGTCGGAATAAATCCGGGATGGACCAATAGAGTATCGAGTAACAAAAAAGCGCGCTATTTACAAAAATAGTGCGCCTTTCTTATTGATTTAGGTATAGTGTAACGGCTATGACTACGATGAAGGAAATTGCCGAAGCGGCAGGGGTGTCCATTTCCACCGTTTCCCTGGTACTTAACGGCAGAGATGCGGGACGTGTGAAAGCCCCGTTGGCCGCGCTCATACGTGAGAAGGCGGACGAACTCGGCTACACGGTCAATCCTTTGGCGCGCAGCCTACGCACCTGCCGCACACCAATTCTCGGTTTCATCAGCGAAGAAGTCGCCACCACCCCGTATGCAGGCGGCATCATTCTGGGTGCGCAGGATGCGGCAAGCACCTACGGATATATGATCATCACGGTCAGCACCGACGGCAAGGCAAGCGAAGAGAATGAAATAGCCACATTGAAACGGTATGGCGTGGACGGTTTCTTCTATTCGAAGATGTCGAACCGCATTGCGACCGTGCCTGCGTCTCTCGGCGATTATCCGGTGGTGATGGTGGATGCCACCGATGCCGACAACCAGATACCCAGCATCGAGCCAGACGAATTCCAAATCGCCTACGATGCCACGAAACGGCTGATCCAAGCCGATTGTAAGAGGATCGCCTATCTCGGATGTTCGGAAAACATGATTGCGCAGGACGGTCGTTTTGCTGGATATCAGGCGGCATTGCAGGATTCCGGTTTTGCCTACGATCCTTCGTTGGTGTGCAATGTACTCCATAATGGCCCGGCGTTGCGCGCCGTCGATAAGCTGTTCGATGAACGCAATCCCGACGGTTTCTTCTGTTTCAACGATGCGCGCGCGTGGTATGTGTATGAATGTGCGGCACGTCGTGGACTGACTGTCGGCAAGGATATTTCCATCGTCGGCGTCGACAACCACCGCGTGTTTGCCGAAACGCTGGAACCGCAGTTGACCACAGTGGAGCTGCCCCACTATGAGATGGGTTATTGGGCCGCTTGTAAGCTGATTTCACTGATCGAACGCAAGCCCGTCGACAGCTCGTCCTGGCCGAGCACCACCGCTCCCCTGCCACCGTTGGATTCGCCGATCCCCGCGAAGATCCATTGCGCGCTGATAGAAAAGGGGTCAGTCCGAAGCTGATTTCCTTGATTTGAGATCATGCAAGAAGGTCTTTTGACATGCCTGTCGCGACACGCCGAAGGCCTTCTTTTTATACCTCATTTCGGCTTAATTACAACGCTTCCGAGAAGTGCTGTAATTATTGACGTCAATCGATTGACGTCAATCGTTTGACACGCTATTATTAAACCATGTTCATTCACTTGGCACGGCAGCTGGGTGAATGACGGCATAACACGGCATCGGCCAAACAATGAAGTGCTGCGCGGCAGTGGCACCAACAAAAAGAAACAGAGAAACAACATGACAAGCAACACTCGATCCGCATGGAAGAATCCTTCCTATCTGCAGAGTTCCTTCGGCATCTTCATGTTCTTCTGCTCGTGGGGCATCTGGTGGTCCTTCTTCTCCCGCTGGCTCACCGACCCGACCCACGGCCTGGGCATGACCTCCGCAGAGCAGGGCCAGATCTACTCCATTAACTCCTTGGCAACCCTGGTCATCATGTTCGCCTATGGTGCCATCCAGGATCAGCTGGGCATCAAGCGCAAGCTCGTGATCTTCGTTTCCGCCATCGCAGCGCTCGTCGGCCCGTTCGTACAGTTCGTGTACGCCCCGATGCTGACTGCCGGCGGCACCACCCGTTTCATCGGCGTGCTCATCGGCTCCATCGTGCTCTCCTCAGGCTTCATGGCCGGCTGCTCCCTGTTCGAAGCGCTCACCGAACGCTACTCCCGTAAGTTCGGCTTCGAATACGGCCAGTCCCGCGCTTGGGGCTCCTTCGGCTACGCCATCGTGGCACTGTGCGCAGGTTTCCTGTTCAACATCAACCCGCTGCTGAACTTCTGGGTCGGCTCCATCTGCGGCCTTGGCATGCTGTGCGTCTACGCTTTCTGGGTTCCGGCCAAGCAAAAGGAAGAGCTCAAGAAAGAAGCCGATCCGAACGCGGCTCCAACCAATCCATCCTTCAAAGAGATGATCTCCGTTCTGAAGATGCCGACTCTGTGGGTGCTCATCGTCTTCATGCTGTTCACCAACACCTTCTATACCGTGTTCGACCAGCAGATGTTCCCTAACTACTACGCTTCCCTCTTCCCGACCACCGAAATCGGCAACGCCACCTACGGCACCCTGAACTCCTTCCAGGTGTTCCTCGAGTCCGCCATGATGGGCGTCGTTCCGATTATCATGAAGAAGATCGGCGTTCGTAACTCCCTGCTGCTCGGCGCAACCGTGATGTTCCTGCGTATCGGCCTGTGCGGCGTGTTCCACGATCCAGTCAGTGTCTCCATCGTCAAGCTGTTCCACTCCATCGAGGTTCCGCTGTTCTGCCTACCGGCATTCCGCTACTTCACCCTGCACTTCGACACCAAACTGTCGGCAACCCTGTACATGGTGGGCTTCCAGATCGCTTCCCAAATCGGTCAGGTGATCTTCTCCACCCCGATGGGCGCCCTGCATGACGCCATGGGCGACCGTCCGACTTTCTTCACCATCTCCGGCATCGTGCTGGCCGCCCTAATCTACGGCTTCTTCGTGATCAAGAAGGACGACCAGGAAGTCGGCGGTGATCCGTTCTACACCGATAAGCAGCTCAAGACCCAAGCCGCAGCTAAAGCAAACGCCTGAGCGTAACCGCCAAAATCGGCAAGAACACAACTAAATCGTGCTGCCCGAAGCGTTTCCCCTTTTTCCGTTTCGGGCAGCATTCTTAAAACTTTTATGTAAAAATTAAATAAGCAACATTTCAACAATCGCAAGATTCAACAATCATTAAGAAAGGCTATTCAACGATGACTGGCTTCACTCCGGACGCACCCGTCCTCCACGAAATCAAGAACCACAGCGAAGCTCTGGCACAGGCGGAAGCAGGCGTTGCAGCCATGGCCGCCAAACGCAACAACCGCTGGTACCCGAAGTTCCACATCGCATCCAACGGCGGTTGGATCAACGATCCGAACGGCCTGTGCTTCTATAAGGGCCGCTGGCACGTGTTCTACCAGCTGCACCCGTACGGCACCCAGTGGGGTCCGATGCACTGGGGACACGTCTCCTCCACCGACATGCTCAACTGGAAACGTGAGCCAATCATGTTCGCCCCGACCCTTGAAGAGGAGAAGGACGGCGTATTCTCCGGTTCCGCAGTAATCGGCGACGATGGCAAGCTCAAGTTCTACTACACCGGCCACCGTTGGGCCAACGGCCACGACAACACCGGCGGCGACTGGCAGGTGCAGATGCTCGCCGAGCCGGACAACGACGAGCTGACCAGCGCCACCAAGCGCGGCATGATCATCGACTGCCCGCTCGACAAGGTCGATCACCACTACCGTGACCCGAAGGTATGGAAGACCGGCGACAAGTGGTACATGACCTTCGGTGTTTCCTCCGCTGAAAAGCGCGGCCAGATGTGGCTGTTCTCCTCCGACGACATGGTTCGTTGGACCTACGAGCGCGTGCTGTTCGAACACCCGGATCCGAACGTCTTCATGCTTGAATGCCCGGACTTCTTCCCGATCAAGAACGCCGAAGGCAACGAGAAGTGGGTTATCGGCTTCTCTGCCATGGGCACCAAGGCTTCCGGCTTTATGAACCGCAACGTTTCCAACGCCGGCTACATGATCGGCACGTGGACTCCAGGGGAGGCGTTCCAGCCGGAAACCGAGTTCCGCCTGTGGGATTGCGGCCACAACTATTATGCTCCGCAGTCGTTCAACGACGGCGAACGCCAGATCGTATACGGCTGGATGAGCCCGTTCGTTGAACCGATTCCGATGCAGAATGACGGCTGGTGCGGCAACCTGACCCTTCCGCGCGAGATCACGCTGGGTGCCGACGGCGATCTGCACACCGCTCCGGTTGCCGAGATGGATGGCTTGCGCGAAAACACCACCGATTTCGGCACAATCTCACTTGGTGTCAATGGCGAGCAGACCATTACTGATGATGCTGAAGCCGTGGAAATCGAAATGACCATCGATCTCAACGCCTCCACTGCGGAACGTGCTGGGCTGAAGATTCATGCGACTGAAGATGGCGCTTACACGTACGTGGCGTTCGACGATCAAATCGGTCGTGTGGTAATCGACCGTCAGGCCGCAGCCCAGGGTGATCGCGGCTACCGTGCCGCCCCGCTTTCCGCCGAGGAACTGGCTTCCGGCGAACTCAAGCTGCGCGTGTTTGTGGATCGCGGCTGCGTGGAAGTGTATGTGAACGACGGCCGCCAGGCCATGAGCTCTTTCAGCTACGCTTCCGAAGGCCCGCGCGCCATCAAGCTTGTTGCCGAATCCGGCACGCTTGAGATCAAGTCCTTGAAGCTCCACACCATGAAGTCCATCGGACTGGAGTGAAGCTGATCCAGGGCAGTAGCAAGGGGTAAATAGTAAGGTGGGTTCCGTGTCAGGCAAGATGCGGAACCCACCTTGCGTTATGCCGCAAGTTGTGACTTACGTTTTGGTTTGAAAAGCGATTTTCGTTTCAGAACGTGGTTTAGGGAGTGCTTTATACTGGCACCCCGGTAATGAACTTTTCTGACCGGAACGCGGACAGGCTCCTCACCTTACTGATTTCTCGCCACCGGTCACGTGCGCGCCCACTATGGCGCAGAAAGCAAGGTGAACGATGGCGGCTTCGCACGTTCAATACGTACACTCTGAGCATGCTCAGTCAGTAATCTCACGATATTTCTCCACTGTTTTGAGCATCTGCAGGCGCAGCATTCCCACAGTCATCGCAGTAGTGTTGCTGTTGGCGGTTTGGGAGACGTGGGTTCGTATCGGCAATGTGCCCAGCACTATGATTGCCGCGCCGAGCGAAATCGCGCAGGCCACCGTCGAAACCTGGTCGACGTTATGGCCCGCCACCCAAGTCACCCTGATTGAAGGCACCATCGGTTTTCTGTTCGCCGTACTGTTCGGCATTCTTATCGGCATATTGTTGTACTGTTCGCGCATTGCGAACGCCGCCTTGTTCCCGTTACTTTCGGCCGCGCAGACCATGCCGTTGATTTCCATCGCTCCCCTGTTCTTGATTTGGTTCGGTTTTGAAATTTCCGGAAAAATCGTGATCGTAACAGTATTCGGCTTATTCCCGATTGCAGTGCAGACGATTCGCGGTCTTGAAGCGGTCCCCCAGTTTTATTCGGATGTTGCGCTGACTTGTGGTGCCACGAAAACATGGACACTGTGGCATGTGAAGTTGCGTGTTGCCGCTCGTCAGATTTATGGCGGTATCCGCGTTTCCGGCGCATACATTTTCGCCACTGCTGCCACCGCAGAATATTTGGGTGCACGCAAGGGTCTTGGCATTTGGCTGCAGGCCGCCTACAACTCGTTCCGTACGCCGTTGATTTTTTCGGCAACGCTTGTCATCATCGTCATCACTGGCATTTTGATGTGCCTAGTGAATCTCAGCGAACGCGTGCTGCTCGGCCCTACCAGCGACGACGAGGATCCAGACGCCCAGCAGTGAGCTCCGCGCCGTGGATGGTTGTCGATTTGGATGGAATCAGGGCGGAGGCCGTCCAAATCGACAGCCATTTGCAGCAAACAGCATCCGAACGTTCGTCCTGCCACGTCAGTGCACACCGTATAATGAAACTCGCTGTTTAGCCAATGCGTGGCAAACCGGCAATGTTCCATGTCTCCCAAACGAGACGCCACAAGGAACGCCGGGGGCATTGGACGAGCGGGGGCCTTAGGCCCTTCGTATCGTTTTCTGCCCGAACCCCGCCCGCAGCGCAATCCCTAGAAAACGGTAGAGAAGCAAGATTCAAGGGAAATCGCAAGGTATGAAGAACAGCATCTTCAGCAAAGCAATCACGATCCTCGGCGCAATCGCCATGCTTGTCGGCGTGACCGCATGCGGGCAAAGCAACGACTCCACGAAGGCCACGACCGACGGCAACGGCCTGAAAAAAGTGACGTTCATGCTCTCTTGGGCGCCCGACACCAATCATATCGGCGTGTACGTAGCCAAAAACAAGGGCTACTTCAAGCAGGCTGGGCTTGACGTGGACATCGTTGCCGTGGCACAGGCCGGCGCCGAACAGGCCGTGAACAACGGCATGGCCGACTTCGCCCTATCCAACCTCACCAATGTGGGCACATACACGCTGAAAGGCGCAAAAATCAAGCAGGTGCTGCAGGTACAGCAGAAACCAAGCGCCATCTGGTGCTCGCTTGCATCGAACACTTCGATCAAGTCTCCGAAGGACTTCGACGGCAAGACTTTCGCCACGTTCGGCTCGAACGAATCTGACGCGGTGATCCGCCGCATGATCCAGACCGATGGCGGCAAGGGCACGTTCGACAAAGTGACGGTCGGCACATCCACGTTCCAGACGCTGTCGAGCGGCAAAGCCGATTTCGGCGGATTCTACGCCACTTGGGAAGGCGTGCAAGCAGATATGTACGGTCCGAAACTCAATTGCTTCACCGAACCCGATTATGGCGTGCCGGGCGATGCGGACACCATCGGCATCATCACCAACACCAAAACCATCTCCTCCAATCCGGATCTGGTGAGGAAGTTCACGCAGGCTGCCAAAAAAGGATACGAATACGCCTACTCGCACCCGGACGATGCCGCTGAAATCCTTGTAAAGGAAGCTCCAGACGCGAATCTCAAGCCGGCTTTCGTCAAGAAGAGCATGAAGACCATCGTGGATGGCCAGTATTGGGGCGATCCAGCCAAGATCAATGATGGCTCGTTCGTGTTCGGCACCAACGACACGAAGGGGGCACAGCAATACTTTGATTTCATCGCCGAAGAAAATGCCTACACCGACTCGCATGGCAAAGTGGTGCATACCGCTCCGCAAGCCAAGGATCTTGCCACCGACGAATTCCTGAAATAATCGGGCTTGAACGAGTAGGTTTGTAACCCGTTTATGTGCGAATAATCGAAATATTGGAATACGGCATCCTGCATTTTTATTTCATGTCCAACACTGCTTGCTCAGTATGGGTTGAACATGGTTTGTGGGATGCCGCACCATTATGCGTTGCATTTGGCTTCATTGCACGAGTTTGATTAAATACAAATATGACACGACTGATTCTTGATGTGGACACCGGTATCGACGATGCGCTGGCGTTGGCATATCTTGCGACGTTCGACACTGTTGACGTGCTCGGCGTGATCGGCACGTACGGCAACGTTTCCGTCGACACTGCGGTTCGCAATACTTCGTATGTGCTGGAACGGTTGGGGTTTCGGCACATTCCAGTGATACGTGGATCGTCGCATCCTTCATGGGCTCGGTGTTTCATTCCGGATGCAGGTTGTGCACAGTTTCACGGCACGGATGGATTGGGAGGATTCGGCCCGGCTCGCGATAGTTCGTCTTCGAATACTGCATTTCCAGATAATTTTTCGGATAATTCCGGTTCCGATACTGTTTTTTCTCGCAATTACCGTAGTCTGATTTCCGTTGGCGGATATGCGTTGGATGATGTTCATGCGAATCCTGCGGTTGATTCGTTTGAATTGTCACTTACTACGGATTCGGCTTCTTCTATTCATGCTGATGATTCTTCCGCCGATTCGGTTTCCGAAGGCGTGCGGTTCATTATTGATCAGGTTCGCGCTTATGGTTTCGACGTCGCTGTGGTTGCGACTGGTCCGCTGACCGATATTGATGCTGCGATCGCGGCCGCACCGGATATTGCCGGCAAACTCAAACTGGTGATGATGGGCGGCACGTTGACGCAGGAAGGCAACTGTTGGGATCTGACTGCGGAAACGAACATCATTCAGGATCCGGAAGCCGCAGATCGCGTGCTCCATTCCGGTGCCGACATCACCATGGTCGGCTTGGACGTAACGCATCAATGCCTGATGGGTTCCGATGCGACCTGTACTTGGCGTGAAGCAGCGAATGCTGACACACTTGGTGGTTCAGCAGGTAATTCGAATGCAGCTTCAGCTCGAACCGCGAGTTCAGACTCAAGCCCATCTGCTTCCGATGTGCGCGTATTCCTCGCTGACATGGCTGATTTCTCCATTGCCGCGAATTATAAAGCCGATGCACGCCTGTTTTCTCAAGGCATGCCTTTGCATGATCCGCTGGCCGCAGCCGTCGCCGTGGATCCGTCACTAGTGACCTGCATTAATCTGCCAATGAAAGTCGAACTCGAAACCGGCGATTTTCACGGCACACGAGGTCGAACCATCGGCGATCCCGCCGGCTTAATCGACCCCAACGCCCCTCGCATCCACGTGGCCCTTCAAGTCGATTCCCACCGTTTCGTCTCCGACTTCACCACCCGCATCAAGTCTCTGCAGTAATACACTGTGGGAAAAGCCTTATACTCTCCCCACAGTGAACGCGATCAATTAGGCAAAAACTACTTTTTGACGCCGCCGAAACGACGGTCGCGGTGAATGTAGTGGTCGATCGAACGCCATAGCACGTCTCGACCGCAATCGGGGAACAGTTCCGGCACGAAATCAAGTTCGGCATATGCTGCTTCCCACGGCAGGAAGTTCGACGTGCGCTGTTCGCCGGAAGTACGAATCACCAAATCGCAATCAGGGATATCGGGATTGTACAGGTGTTCGGCAATCATTTTTTCCGTTACGCGATCGCCGGAGATCTTTCCGTCACGCACTTCTTTTGCGATTGCCGCGCAAGCATCCGCGATTTCGGCACGTCCGCCGTAATTCAGGCAGAACACCACGTCGATGATCGTGTTGTTTTTGGTACGTTCCTGTGCTTTTTCCAATTCGTCGATAACGGATTTCCATAGTTTCGGACGGCGGCCAGACCAGCGCACACGCACGCCCCACTCGTTCATCTGCTCCACACGACGGTGGATAATGTCACGCGAGAAGCCCATCAGGAAGCGCACTTCCTGCGGGCTGCGTTTCCAATTCTCAGTGGAGAACGTATACAGCGACAGGTAGCGCACACCGGCTTCGATGGCACCTGCGATGGTGTCGAACACCACCGGTTCGGCAGCCTGATGCCCGTCGGTGCGAATCAGCCCACGCTGCTGCGCCCAACGACCATTGCCGTCCATAATCACGCCGATATGGCGCGGAACCTTGTTCTTCGGAAAATCAGGAATAATCGACGGGTCAGAAAATGGTGCCGCCGGAATGTCAAGGGACTTGTAATCCACGTTCTCAAAAGCCATACCCGCTAATCTAGCAAGCGCATGGAACGAATCGGACGTTCCAAATAGTATTCGCCCCATTTTTCCACCATTTGGCGGGTTTCCGAAAACAACGCCGTGCCGTCCAGCTCTCCCCAATCGCCATCTACAAGCGCCTGCAACTGGCAGATCGCATTCCACGAAACGTCAAACGATTCACGAATATGATCGGTCGAACACATCAGTCCGCCCGCGGAAATCGAGAAAAACCATGTACGATCAGCAGAAATCGGATCCCCGCACACCACGCAGGCACGCAAACGCGGCGTCCAACCAGCGATCGCAAGAGCACGCATCACGTAGGAATCGCCAATCACAGCAGCCTCATGCGCATGCTTGGAAAGAGCATTCAATGCTCCCAACACCAGCCGATACTGCGCCACGGAACGCTCATGCTCCGTCACCACCAGCTTGTCAGCGGTTTCGCAAATCACATTCGCTGCGGTATACGCCTTGAAATCGGTGCAGATGCCTCTCGCATACGCCGACACCGACTCGGCTTGGGAAATCACATCAAGCGAACGTCCCTCCGCAATAAGCAACGAGACACGCATGAAAGGCTCCAAACGACCTCCGAAACGCGATTTGGTTCGGCGCACGCCTTTGGCGACGGCACGGATTTTGCCATGGTCGCGTGTCAGCAAAGTGACGATACGATCAGCTTCGCCAAGTTTGACGGTGCGCAAGACCACGCCCTCGTCCTGATACAACGGCATTCACACATCTCCTTCGCCTCGCCTTGTTTTCCCAACGGAACTATCTATACTTTCCGCACATTCTCGCGCCAGCCGCACTCTCCCGCGATATCAGTAAATAAACAATCCCCAGAACGCGAATACCAACAGCACATACAGCATGGTGACCGCCGTAATCCAAAACATCACACGTCCGAATCGCGTCGACGCGAGCACCGGCTGGCGACCACTCACAATCGCGCCTATAACCCCCTTACGCGGTGGCCATTGTGCAAGACCACGATTCGTCGCCTCCTCGATAAGACGCATGAACACGCGGGACCACGCCCACACCACAACAACGCACACCATTTGGATAACCGGCCAACTCCAATACATCATGCCTGGATTCTCGGCGGGAGCGCCACCCCACGCTAGCTTGACCACGCCCATAACCACTTCGCCCAATCCTGCACCAAACAGCACAAAAGTGGCCATGGTGGCAACGGCAAGCGTAATCAACGCGTTTTTGAACACAGGTCTCAGCCCCAACACATATCGACGTCGATGCGCACGCGCCCAAATCTTACGTACGAATACAATCAACCACAGTACGCCGATCACCAGTAGCAACAGCACCATGCTGGCATGCAACACCACCAGATAGATGGTCAGCCCACTATTCGCCCGCAATTCCGATGGAACCGCGATCGACTGGTACAGGTTGGTGCCGGCTACACGTTCGCTGGTCTGTTCCAGTCCTTGCGTGGTACCGACGGCCCAACTGATCACATCATCCACGTAGGCATCGGCGAACGGAGTGCCGTTGTTGGACTCGTCGCCGAGCCGGAGCACATGGTTGGCGATCGGATATGTGCGCACGGTCACGTCCCAATTGCCCGCCTTATGCGCCATATCGATGATTTTCTCCGTGCCTTCCACCTGCGCTGTCATCACATCTTTGGTGCCGTACGCCACAAGCGTGGGAATGGAATAGGCTTGAGGATTCAACGTGTCGAGGTCGAGATTGGTCAGGCCGAACAATTCCGCATCGATGTTGAACGCGCGACGCACAATGGACTGGTATCCATCATGCGCTCCGACCAGCGCGAAATCCTGCGCTGCAAGGAATCCCAACGAATATCGTGGCGAATACACCATTGGGCTCAACAGCACTTGGAACGCCACATCAGGATCTCGCCCAAGCAGGTATGAGGAAATCCATGTGCTTTCGGAAGTCGCGTAAATGCCAACATTCGAAGCGTCAACGTTGTCGAAATCACGCAACATGTTGATGACCTGATCGTAGATGGCTGCGGAGCCTGGATAGTCACGAGTCGCATCGTTGGTGGACCACACCGGCTTGTCAGGCACGGCCGTCACGAAACCCGCGGATGAGAGCGCAAGCGCCATGTCTCCGAAGGAGTTGTCGCATGTGCCATAGCCTGCTCCATGCATGAACACCACGCCAGGCCGACTATTTCCTGCGCCTTTCGGCTCACGGATCAGCACTTTGATATGTTGGATTTCACCAGTTGACGGTTGTTTGGCATCGATGGTGACATATCGTTGCGTCACTTCGTAATCACCTTGTTCGGCAGGGGTTTTGCCCGAAGGATTGTCGAAGGTCACGGACGTGTCGGAAGCCAACGTTTCGATGGTTTGCCCGGTCGGCTCGTAATTCCATGATGATGCCGTCAGATTGGATACCGATACCAGAATGCCCAACAATATGATAAAAATGGGCAGACTGACCATCAGTCGTTTGCTTCTCGTCCACTGGCTGGATTGGATTTCCCCGCTGGACATGACTGACTGACGTTCCTGATCTGACACGCCGTTCATTGTACCGGCCCCAGCTGAAATGACAATCAACAGCCAGCGAAAATCAGCAGGCGGTCGATCACAATCTGTAATCGACCGCCTGTAACCAACGAATCAGCACTCAACGAATCAGCAATTACCCTGTGTCACCGGCACCACTACAGGGCCGGTGGCATTGACTGGCACTTGCCCGTCCGCTTCCATCTGTGCGGCAATTTCCTGCGCTTTGGCCAGCAACGTTTCCACAATCTGATCTTCGGGAACGGTCTGAATAACCTTGCCCTTGATGAAAATCTGCCCCTTGCCGTTGCCGGATGCCACACCCAGATCGGCTTCGCGTGCCTCACCTGGACCGTTCACGATACAACCCATCACGGCCACACGAATCGGCGCGGTCACGTCCTTCAATCCTTCGGTCACGGCATTAGCCAGCTGAATCACGTCAACCTGGGAACGGCCGCAGCTCGGGCAGGATATAATATCAAACTTACGCGGGCGCAATCCCATGTATTCCAGCAGTTTGCAGCCGACTTTCACTTCTTCGACGGGCGGTGCGGACAGTGAAACACGAATCGTATCTCCAATACCTTCAGCCAGCAGCGCACCAAATGCAAGACAGCTTTTGATCGTACCCTGCCATGCGGGACCCGCCTCGGTAACGCCGAGATGCAGCGGCCAATCGCCTTTGGACGCGAGCAGACGGTACGTCTCCACCATAGTGATCACATCATGATGTTTGACGGAAATCTTGAAATCATGGAAGCCGACGTCTTCAAACATGCGCGCTTCCTTCATGGCAGACGCAACCAACGCTTCCGGCGTCGGGCCGCCATATTTCGCATACAGTTCCTTATCGAGCGAGCCCGCGTTCACGCCGATGCGTAACGAAATGCCCGCATCAGTGGCGGCCTTGCAGATGGAGGGACCAACCTCATCGAATTTGCGAATGTTGCCCGGATTCACGCGCACCGCGGCACAGCCCGCATCAATAGCCTGAAACACGTATTTGCTTTGAAAATGAATATCGGCGATTACCGGAATCGGCGATTTCTTCACGATTTCCGGCAGTGCGTCGGCATCATCCTGGCTTGGCACGGCCACGCGCACGATGTCGCATCCGGCTGCGGTCAGTTCGGCGATCTGCTGCAATGTTGCGGGCACATTGGCGGTCAGCGTGTTGGTCATGGATTGCACCGAAATTGGGGCTCCCCCACCTACCGGTACCGGTCCGACCATGATGCGGTGGGACTTGCGGCGCGGATGCAATGGGCTTTCGCTGATGGCTGCCTCACCGGTTTTACGGAACGGCTTTTCGATTTCTGGCATACGTCAAATCCTTGCAATAACAAGGCTCCCAACACAGGGAGCCTTGTGTCACTCACGTTTCGTCTGTTTGTCTTGTTTCGTTTTCCGTTACTTGTTTATCAGGTTGTCGGCACGATGGCGAGCTTCCAGCTCGAGTTGGCTCATTTCCTCCACGGAAGCGAAGAGCGGATTGCCACGCAGCTCCGCGTCCATTTCGTCCAACACTTCTCTGACGGTATCGACGATGCCGAGATATGGCAGACGATGTTCAAGGAAGGCATGGACAGCCTGCTCGTTGGCAGCGTTCAACACGGCCGTATGCTTTTCGGAAGCTTCCAGGCAGTGTCGAGCCAAGCTCACCGCGGGGAACGCCTCATCGTCGAGCGGTTCGAACGTCCAAGTCGCGGCTTTTGTCCAATCGCATGCCACCGCGATATTGCCAAGTCGTTCCGGAGCGGACAGTCCAAGCGCGATCGGCAGGCGCATATCAGGCGGCGAAGCCTGCGCAATGGTGGCACCGTCGCGGAATTCCACCATGGAGTGCACGATAGACTGCGGATGCACGGTCACGTCAATGCGGCTCGGAGGCATGTCGAACAGACGACTCGCCTCAATGACTTCAAGTCCCTTGTTCATCAGTGTGGACGAGTTGATGGTCACCACCGGACCCATATTCCAAGTGGGGTGGTTCAACGCCTGTTCCGGTGTGATATCGGTCATCTGCTCGCGTTTCCAACCGCGGAACGGCCCGCCCGAAGCGGTGACAACCAGCTTCGACACTTCACCGTGCGTGCCTGAACGCAACGACTGCCAGATGGCGGAATGTTCGGAATCGACCGGATTGATCTGCTGGGCACGCACTTGCGCGTCGAACAGCAAATGCCCACCGGCCACTACGGATTCCTTGTTGGCGAGTGCCAACTGCGATCCTGCCTGCAGCGCCGCGATGGAAGGTTCAAGTCCAATGGATCCGGTGATGCCGTTCAATACCACGTCGGCTCCGGATCCGGCCATGGCGACCACAGCCTCTGGTCCGGCTGTGATTTCCACATTGCCTGCGCCGGCTTGTTCTAATGCCTCACGTAGTGCTTTTGCCGCACTTTCTTTGAAAACAGCGACTTTTGAGACATGGAATCGTGCCGCCTGCTGGGCCAGAAGTTCCACGTGGGAGCCACCTGCGGCAAGTCCGACCACGTCGAAGCGGTCAAGATGGCGGGAGATGACGTCAAGGCCTTGGGTGCCGATGGATCCGGTGGATCCGAGAATGACTACGGTTGAGGTTTGCATGGGTTATGCGTGTGCTCCGTATTATTTTTGTTTGCTCATGTGAACGTGAAAACAGGCTGACGGTCACGCCAGCCTGTTCAATGCGATTGCTTAGTCAAAAGAGGGGAACGACAGGTCGGGAATGTCGACATCCAGATTGCTGTTGGTCGGTCCGAACATCGGATTGGTTGCCGGCTTGGTTTCGTTCTTCTTCTCTTCCACTGTCGGCTTCGCCGATTCAACGGGAGTTGCCGTTGTCGAGTGATCTGCGGAGGTTGCTGGTTCCGGTGTGAAGGAGGGCGGGACGGTCGGCAAGGTTCCGAGATTGATCGATTCGGTATTAACCTGCGGAAGGTTCGGCGTCGACAGGCTTGGCATGCGCGGGGTAAACGTGTCTTCGACCGGATTGGGAGCGTCGATGTTCTGAGCCATCTGCGCCAAGGCAGCCAACGAAGAATCAGGAGCGATGTTGATGCCGTGAGACTCTTCTGGCTGATGCACGACCGGAGTGTCTGGAATCACAGGAGCCGCAGGCGCGGACGGAGCATCATAGCTCGGCGTGTCATCATCGGAAAGCGGATTGAACGCTTCGGTTTCCGTTCCTGCGGAAGATGGCTCCTCGGCAACCGCATTGGACGCTTTGAACAGGTGTGCCAACGACTGTTCCGGAGCTGCTGGAGCAACCGGAGCAGCCTGAGGTTCCGGCGTTACAGGAGCTGCCGGAGTTACCGGAGCCGGCGGGGTGCTGATGGTTGGCTGGAACACAGGCGGAACCACAGGAGCATGCGTCGGCGCAGCGGTCTGCGCGGCCGGAATGCTCACCGGGGACGTTGCAGGCGTGGTAAAAATTTCACGTTCCGCCTTATTCAAAGCGTCGAAGGAGTCAGTGCTGTTTTGAACCTGAGCGGGCTGCGCAATAGGTTCTGCGGAAACGGCTGGAACGGCGAATAGCGGCGAGACCACCTGCGTCTCTTGGGATGCCAGACTGGTTGCGGACGGATTTACTGCGGCCATCGCGCTTTCGGAGGGCTCGCCCACGAAGTCGGCCACACGCGCATAGGATTCGAGTCTGGTCAGCAGCTGCACGCATTCGTTCAGGTAATAATCCACCTGACGCTCGTCATAGCCGCGCTTGCCCTTGCGTTGGGTGAAGATCACATTCGCCACGGTCTGGGAGTTCAGATCGACGAGCTTCTCGGCATCGTCTTCCGACACTTCCTCCACGCCGAGTTCGCCAGCGGCCTTCGTCAGGCACTGATCGACGATGCGATCCACCTGCTTGCGGTCATAGCTCGGGTCTTTGCCTTCTCCCGGCTTGAAACGTTCGCCGTGCTCACGTTTGGAGTGAGCGTCAAGCTGACTGAACAGGGTTTCGGTCTGTGCCTTCCACGCCACGCGTCCATGCTGCGAAATCTCCCATGTGGTCTGCTTATCTACCACGGCACGCTCCAGCCGGGCAAGGGCCGCGTCTACCTGAGCGATCACGTAACCGCCCTTGACCAAATCGAAAGAAACATTTTGAATATCATGCTGGGTGAGTTGCGCTCCCTCACCTTCGTATAGCATGTGCGCACGCTCAAGAAAAGCGTCCACCTGTTCGGAATCGTACCCCCACTTGCGCTTCGAAGTACGAGCGACCCCCGATGCGTTTCTCTCGGATTCAGGTTCCTGCGCCATTGGCTATCGACCTCCTACTGCACTACTCAACGCAACTACTTTACGTGATTGATTCGACGCTTGCCTTTTTCGTGTAGAAAAATCAGTGAATCGACACTCAAATCGCACCGTTTTTTTCACGCATGCTCCATGGGAGGAACCTCTTACCTGGCAACGCGACACACGTTGAGACTGTCGCTGGCAACGAATACTGTACAGTAGAGCTTTGCGGGCGATTAGCTCAGTTGGTTAGAGCGCCACCTTTACACGGTGGATGTCAGGGGTTCGAGTCCCTTATCGCCCACCTTTTGTTTCCGCAGAAGATAAGCCGTTCCGGCTCTTCTGATATTCCCAATTGTCTCGCGTGCACGTCAGCAAAGTCATGACTTTTGTCAAGGTTTTGCCAAAGCCTCCGTCAACGCTTACCAATTCAATATAGACAATTTCATGGAAACATCTTCTTCGACCGCTTTCGCAAGTAAAAAAGGCTTGGAATCGTGTGATTCCAAGCCTTTATATGAGCGCCCGACCTTGGCCATGCATGCCGCGAGGCGGGCAAAACGAATACGATCAGCGGCCTTTACCGAATGCGCGCAGATGGATGCCGTTCCAGTCACCACTGACGGTCAGCGGCGTGGCTGCATTCATGCCGGCAGTCTTCGCGGCGGACTGTACGGTGCTTGAACTTGCCGCGCCCGGACGTCCCGGCTTCGGGGTGAGCACCCACAATGGACCATCGTCTCCAAGGACCGCATACGCATCGACGATGGTGTCAGACAATTCGTCTTCGTCATCGCCGTCGCGCCACCAGATAATCACGCCATCAACGGCGGAATCATAGTCCTCGTCGACCAGCTCCTCACCGGTCAGATCCTCGATCTTGGCGCGGATCGAGTCGTCCACATCATCGTCCCACAGCCATTCCTGTACCAGGTCGCCGGCGTGGAAACCGAATTCTTCAGCGTTATCAGATGCCGTTTGATTCACGTTCGTCAATATACCAACACTGCTCGAACATATACGTTACGAACCGTAGAATTGCCCACTTTGCGAGATTGTTTTTATATATGCGTTAAGAATGCGTCACTCTTCCGCGGAGCATTGCGGCAAGGATGCACCCTTGCCGTCTCGGATGGCGATCAGCGCATCGTACGCCTCCTGCAAAGTGGACACCTTCACCACGTTCAAGCCTTCCGGAATATGTCCCACAACGCTGGAACAATTGGATTCCGGGGCGAGGAACCAGGTTGCGCCATCGCGTTTCGCTCCTAGCATCTTCAAACGGATGCCTCCGATTTCACCGACTTCACCTTTGTCGTTCATCGTGCCCGTTCCCGCAATGATCTTACCCCCGGAAAGTTTTTCACCAGTCACCTTGTCGATCAGACCAAGCGTGTACATCATGCCCGCCGACGGTCCGCCAATGTCATCCACATGCATGGACACCTTCATGCCGGACACGTCATAACCATGCTCTTCCAGGAACTTTTTCGCCGCCGCGGTGGCAGAATCCTGCGATGACGTCATCTCCTTGTCGCTGGAATCCTTGTATTCCTCTGCGGTCTGCCCAACAGGAACCACCGCCTCCTGAGGTATCACCGTGGATTTCGAATCGGCCCACGCCACCAATGCCTGCGCGTTCGACACCGGGTATCCTGGCACACCTGAAGCATTGACCGTGACCAACAGCAGCTGGCCTGAATCCTTATACGTTTTCACACCGGAAACGGCGACGACCTGCTTGCCGGAAACCTCCCCGAGCACATTCTGCGTCGGACCGGGCATCTGCACCACATATGCGCTGGGCATAATCAACACCAATACGCACAGTACCGCCACTACCGGCCCTGCAAGATAACGCCATGAACGCGCGGACAGCCAACCTTCCGCGTTTATCAGCCATCGTTTGACACGTCCCGGAGCACCGTTACGTGTGTTTTTGCCGTAAATTCGTCGTGTTTCCTTCATCTTGGGCATACCTCCCATAGCATAGTATGGAACCAACCAAACTTGAAAAAACGCTTAGGAAAAGGCAGGGCCGGCATGGACGAGAACGCGATCCGCCAATGGTTTATCGATTGTTTCGGACCAATTCAAGGCGAGATGGCATGGAACCAGTTTTCCAATATGCCGGAAGAGTTGCGCGACCAGCTGATGAGTCAGGATGTAAGCAAGCTTCCCAAACCGGCTGAAGTCAGGTCTATGATGCAGGCGTTCACCGCGGGCGGACTCAACACTTTCGGAGACATTCAGCACATTACCGAAGAAGGTCCAATCAACGTCAAATTGGCGAAATCATTGGCATTGCAGCAGGCCAATGGCGAGGGATCTGAAACCAGCGTGAGCGCGGAATACGGAGAGATGGCCCGCCGTGCCATCAGCGAGGCGAATCTGTGGCTCGATACCGCCTGCGAGTTCAATCCCGCACAGGGCGAGACGCAGGTGCTCACCCGCGCTGGATGGGTGGAAGGCTGTATCGATTCCTGGGCGCAGTTCGCATCTCCCATAGCCGAGTCGATGAGCGACGCACTGGCTTCGATTTTGTCTCAGCGCTTTGGAGATTCGGAGTTTCATACGGAAGTTTCCGGCATTTTCGCTGGTCCGGTGCAGATTCCGATTCCTGATGATATGAAGGATCCGGCAAAGCTGATGCGTTTCGTCGGCAACACGTCGTTTGCCATGCAGCTGGGACGCGCTGCCGGTGATCTGTCGCATGAGGTGCGCGGCAGTTTCGACCAAGGTATTTCGCTGCTGAAGAATCCGGCTGGCGGCCTGATCGTACAGAACATCGTCGAATACGCCAAATCCTTGGAAATCGACGTGACCGAGGTAATGAGCTATCTTGCATTGCAGGAGCTCGCCCATTCGCGCCTGTATGCTTCCGTGCCGTGGCTGATGCCACGCTTCGAAGCGCTGTTGGGCAAGTATGCCCGTGGCACCAGCATCGATTTGGACGCCATGGAGGAGCAGATCCGCGATGCGCAGTCCGTCGATCCGGATTCCATGGCCGACGCAGTGAACATCACCAAGGTGGCGTTCCCCGACACGCCTGAACAACAGCAGGCCATGAAATCGCTGGAGAATCTGCTCGCCTTGGTCGAGGGCTGGGTAGACACCGTAGTGTGGCGCGCCGGCATGGCCCATATTCCGCATATCGAACAGCTTCGTGAGATGCTCCGCCGCGAGCGCGCCATCGGAGGCCCTGCGGAACGCACCTTCGAAAGCCTGATCGGCTTGCAATTACGCCCGAAGCGTATGCGTGAAGCGGCCGCATTGTGGGATAACATCTGCGCTACGGAAGGCGCACAGGCACGAGACGCGAAATGGTCGCATCCCGACCTGCTGCCGCAACTGCCGAATGATGACGATGGCAACGCCTCACAATCGCAGAACAACGGATCATCGGAAAACACGGAAAATACGACGTTCGCCGCTTCCAACGCAACCGGCACGGCACCACAACCCCTTGGCGATGCCGATGGCATGACCATCGATTGGGATGCCGAACTCAGCAAGCTGCTTGACGAAGAAGAGCACAAGGGCGGCGAATCCGATACCAATGGCAGCGACTCTGACGATTCCGCAGAATCTGGCAGCAACAACGAAACTGACGCCGAATAATCACGCTATTCCGTTAGCAGTATCAGCGGAAGAAGCGTGACACCCGTCGTGCCCTTTCGCCCTCATTGCCTTCACGGGTGCGCGCATATGAAACGTCAAGCGTGTCCTCAGCGCGCGTCACAGCCACATACATGAGTCTGCGCTCCTCTTCAAGCACTTCGCCCTCCTGCGGGGCTCCATACGGTATGAGCCCTTCCGAACAGCCGATGAGAAATACGTGTTTGAATTCCAAGCCTTTGGACGCGTGGATGGTGGAAATGGTCACGCCGCTCAAATCCGCGCCGACGCCCAATGCTTCCAACATGGCCAATCTGGTTTGTGCATCGTCGGAAAGCGCGGAATTCTGCCATCCGCTATCCCTGCGCACGCGGTATCTTAGATGCTGTTCGCCCAATGCCTTGCACAGGATTTTCTGCTGTGCGTTGACTCTGGTGAGAATCGCGCAATCGGCCGACGACTCCCCCGCATCCACCAGTTTGCGAATACGTGCCGCTACGCCTTGTGCCTCTTCCCAATCACTGCCGTATATGGTTTCCGCAACCCTTCGCCCTTTGCTCCTTTCAGAGCTGAGCTTCAGATAATCGGCCCGTTGCGGCGATGCCGCAAGCACACGATTGGCATAGTTGACGATCTGCGGCGTGGAACGGTAGTCGTTGTTGAGGTTGATGTCTGCGGTGAGCGGACCGAATTCCGAAGCGAAATTGAGCAGACTGTAACTGCTTGCGCCTGCGAACGAGTAAATGGTTTGTGCGGGATCTCCTACCACGCAGATATTGCGGTTTGAGCCGAGCCATCGGGTGAGCAAGCGGTGTTGCAGTGGCGAAACGTCCTGATATTCGTCGACGGTGAGCCATGCGATATTGGAGCGGATGGCTGAGGCTACGTCTTCATCGCTTTCCATCAAATGGCATACAATCAGCAGAATATCGTCGAAATCGATTTCGTTGCGATTTGTTTTTTCCGCTTCATACGCTTTGTATACGTCTACGAATTGGCTTGGTTCAAGACCTGAAGGCGGTTGACGATGCATTGCCGCGCAAACGCGCGCGTAATCTTCCGGCGAGATCAGCGAGATTTTGCACCAGTTGATTTCCGTCTGCAAGTTGCGTATGGTGTCGTCATCCACCTGAAAGGTGGTGACGCGACGCAGCGAACGCTCCACCAGTTCCCGCGGATTTCGACAGATGAATGGCATAGGCCCTTCGCACACGTCCGGCCAAATCTGGCGAAGCTGGTGGAGGGCCGCGGAGTGGAAGGTCGCGGCTTTGACGTCAGCTGCGACATCAAGCTTCGACAGTCGGCTGCGCATTTCCGCCGCCGCCTTGACGGAGAACGTGACCGCCATCGTGCTTCGTGGATTCCATGCTTTGGTTGCGCACGCATAAGCGATTCTGCGGGTTACGGTTCGCGTTTTGCCAGCGCCCGCGCCCGCGATGATGCGCACCGGACCGTCCACTGCCGTTGCGGCAGCCCGTTGCGCATCATCTAATCCGTCGAGAATTTCTTCCACTGTTGCACTCATGCGTTCCATTGTGGCAGATTGCCGTTATCGGCGCATGCGTTTTCATGAGATGTCATTGCATGTCTTGCCTGGCTGCACCCAATATGCCCGTCATGACGGCGCAATATGATGCAACGTCGATTTACTGGCGGTTGGCCAGCAGTTTTACGGGCAAGTCGGCGCCACTTCGCCCCTACTGTGTATTAAGGTTGGAACTGTGACCGAACGAAGCGAATTTATGATGGCTGCCCTGACCAGCGCGACAATGCCCAATGCCGCCATTGCCGGCGCGCGCGCCAGCGAACAGACCAATCCGACCGACGAAGGGTATGGAGTAGACCATGCCGTGGTTCAGGATGCGGCAGGCAAACTGTATGACGTGTTCGCATCCAACACACCTGAAGGCCGTAAACGTCTTGCCGGTCGCGTGCGCGCTGCGCAGACGCTCGCGCACGCCCGCGAATTAGGCGGATTAGGTTTTGCCGTCGATCGCATAGTGGCTTTTTCCAACGGCGATTTGAAGCATTCCTCCACTGGAGACACGTCCGTGCTCGTAGCCATCCATCATGTGGGTCAGGCGCGGCCGCTGGAGCTGCTGACTTTGGATGATTGTTCCAGCGTAGGCACCGCTTTGGGGGCGATTCATCGCCTTCGCCCCGACTTCTTGCAGGAAGCGGGCTATCCGACGTTTGCCACCGGCCAGATTCGCGCACAGCTGACCGCCTGGATCAAACGGTTGTGCCAAGCCGGGCATGTTCCGCAGGAGATCACCACCAGTTGGGCGAATATTCTTGAGACCGACGGACTATGGTCGTTCTCCACTTGCCCAGTGCACGGCGGATTGCGTGACGGCGATTTACTGTTCTCCGGTTCGTCCATCACCGCGGTCACGAATTGGCAGGACATGCAGGTAAACGATCCTGCCCGCGATTTGGCTTGGATTTTCGCCAAACTTGATGAGAATCACCGTAACGCTCTGCTTTCCGCATATGGTCGCATGTTGGGCAACCGTTTGGATGATCTGATTATGCTGCGCGCCAATCTGTGGCTGCAGATGGAACAGGTCGGCGATTTCATTTCCGCTTTGAACAAGGCGGACAACGCCAAGATTATGCAATTCAAGGCGCAGGTGGAACGTTTGGCACACCAGTTGGGTGTCACCACGGCGAAGAATCGCGCACAAACCAAATCGAAGCAGGAAGCCAAGGATCGTCCCCAGCGCCCGCCGAGCACAATCACCGTAGGCACGTTGCTGAACGAATCGGAGCGTCGCCGTAACGCGGCCGCGCAGCAGAATGATTCCGACACGACCGGTGAACGTCATATCGATGCTGTGAATATGGATGATTCCACTGGAGATTTCGACGTAACCGGCGATTTCGACGCGACCGACTCCCAGCCGGTCCGCAAGACGAAGAAAATCGTCAACGATGCGACGGAAGCGTTTGTACCGGCCGGAACCCAGCAATCACAAGCACCGTCAGACAGTACGAATGAGCGTGAGGCGACCTCGGTCAGCACTTTCATTCCGGAACGTTCCGCAAAAGAACGGCACGAATCCATGCCGTCAAGTTCCACCATGGTAATCAGCAGGCTGGAAACGGCCGACGGCAACGACGATACGAATGAGGAATCGATTCCCGCATCGCACAGCGAGGCCGCGACCGTACTCATTCCTCTGTTGGAGCGAGATGAGGCGACCATGCAGAAAGCGCAGGCGCAGATTAATCGATGGGAGACGGAAGACGCCACCGATGAGAAGCCACGCGTAGAATAGGCGCACATACCCGTACATACACGTGCGCATGCATTGCACATTATTACGAAGGAGCATCCATGGATATTGAACTCGGCATTCAGAATGTGGCCCGCACCGTCACCTTCAGCACCGAACAAAGCGCCGATGAGGTCAACGCGGCCATCGCCAACGCCGTGGAGAACGGCAAGACCATCAATCTGACGGACGACAAGGGTCGTCGCATCGTGGTGCCGGCAGGCTCGCTTGGCTACGCCATCATCGGTTCCGAAACTAAGCACGCTGTAGGTTTCGGCAACCTCTGACCCGTTCGCTTCACCAGATTTCAGCTTCGAGCTGAAACACACGTTTTCGACGTAGCAAGAAAAGCCAGACGTTCGCGCCTGGCTTTTCCATTTTGAGAGATCAACTCGTTCCTGGTTTCATATCGCAATTACGCATCGATGATTGCGTGTCGGTTTTTTATTTTCTCCTTCGACGATTATTTGCTCAAGAGAACGCCTCGATTGATGATTTCTTGAACCGTTTCGTCATCGGTGAGGTTCTCCCCCAGCGCATTCGGTTTGCCTTTACCATGCCAATCGGATCCGCCAGTCACCAGCAGGTCGTGCCGGCGCGCAATGGTGAGCAGCCGTTCGCGTTGTTCTGGCGGATTGCCACGATGCCATACTTCCAAACCATCCAAACCTTCGGTGATGAGAGATTCAATTTGCCGGTCGGTCAGTAATGTCCGATTGCGTCGAGGGTCTCCGGCGTGGGCGATCACCACCACCCCGCCCGCACCCTTGACCGCGGCCACCACATCATGCGTGGTCGGTGATGGCGTGGGAATGTAATATTTCGATGTTGCGCTCACCGCGTCGGAAAACGCGTCGGATCGTGTTTCATACACACCAGCCGCCACCAATGCGTCGGCGATATGCGGCCGGCCGATCGTGGTACGCTTGCCTTCACGCACCTGTGCAAGCACGTCATCCCATGTAATCGGAAAATCCTGCGCCATCAGTTCCACCATGCGTTTGGTGCGCCGCAATCTCGCATCGCGAGTAGACGCGAACATCTCGCTGATATCGGCATTCAGCGGATCGTATTGAAACGCGAGCATATGCACGGATACGTTCTCATCGACGGCAGTGATTTCCGTACCGCGTAACAACGGCAATCCAATCTGCCGCGAAGCATCCAACGCATCCTGCCAGCCGGAGGTCGTATCATGATCGGCAATCGCAACACCATGCAATCGCAATGATCGTGCCTCTTTCAGCAACGTACACGGCGTTTCCGTACCGTCAGAAAAAACGGTATGGCAGTGAATGTCCCAACCTTCAGCGGGCGGTGCCGCAGTACCTACGCGAATCATGTACCCATCGTAAGCCGTTCTTCGCCGCAACGCGGCACAATACCGCGTAAACTAGGCGATGACAACGTTTGTATTTTGATTCAAGGATGCATGATGAGCGATTTTCCCGGCGAACTGGTTGCCGACGCCACTCTCGACGATGCTTATACAAAGCCGCGCGGCTGGCGTCACGGCGCCACTTGGACGTATCTGATCATGCTGGCCGCTTCGGCGGTCGCGCTGGTCGTATCGTTCGTGCTTTCCGCAGAGACACTGAAATTGGCTCGTAATCCCGGTCAGAAGCTCAGCTGTGATGTGAATGCCGTGATGTCGTGTTCCACGGTTGCAGAATCGTGGCAGGCTGAGATTGTGAGGTTCGCCGGTTTGAGTTTCCCGAATGCGTTCTTCGGCATCGCCGCGGAATCAGTGTTCGTAACGATCGCAGTGATCGGCCTGACGAAGGTTGCCGTGCCTCGCTGGTTTGCGTTGTGCACATGGCTGGGTGGACTGGCCGCGCTGGCTTATTCGTATTGGCTGACCTCGCAGTCGCTGTTTGTAATCAACGCGCTATGCCCGTGGTGCCTATGCCTGATGTTCTCCACCACCGTGCAGTTCATGGCGTTGTCTCATGCCACGGCGGTGGTTCAGGAGATTCCGGCCAAAGGTGCGGGCGTGCGCACTTACTACCGTCTTAATTACGATCTAATGGTCGATGCCGTATGGATTGTGGCATTGATCGTGATCATTCTCGTCAAGGATGGCCCGATGCTGTTCAGCTGACGTTAGGTCACGTTCAATCAGCAGTAAGGATTCGCTTGCTTACAGAAGAAGCCGACTGAAAACAGCCGACTTCTTTCTTTATGCTACGTATTCGTGGATTTCAGTTTCGCATATGCGGTTCATGCGCGAGTTCCGCACGAACCGCATGCGCAACTCACAGCAGTTCGATCTTCCCGACGATAGTGGCCGATCCGGTGAGTTTCACATCGTCGTCGGTCACGTCGACGCGCAAAGTACCGCCACGCACGGTGATTGTCCAATGGTCGATGCCTGTTTTGGCACGCAGAGTGATGGCGGTGGCGCACAGGCCCGTGCCGCACGACAATGTCTCACCGCAGCCGCGTTCATTGACGCGCATGGTGGCGCTGCCCTCGTTGTCGCCTTCGCTTTGTTCGTCGATGCGCACGAATTCAACGTTCTGATCGCTTTCGATCTGGGGTGAGACGACCGGCTTGGTCACCAGGTCAAGCTGTTCCACGGTCGGCAGGCTGGAGAACGCGTCTTCGATAACGGCGACCACGTGCGGATTGCCCATGTCCACGAACGTGCCGCGTGCGGAACCGGCCGTGCCGGGAATCGTCACTTCGTATCCATCAAAATCGCCACACTTCCATGAACCCATCTCAACCTGGAACACGTCATTGCCAAGAGCCGGCACATCGCCAAGCGAAGTCAGAACCTTCACACCGGCACGGGTGCCGAGACGGAACGGTTCACCGCCCGGCTGACCGGCAATACCCTGCCGTTGCGCGAACAGGGTGATCGCACGCGTGCCGTTGCCGCACATCTCAGCCAACGAGCCGTCCGCGTTGCGGTAGTCCATGAACCAATCCGCATTGCCAACAGCACAAACAGCAATCTGCTTGTCGTTCAAATCGGACACCGCCTGCGGATGTGTAAGGCGGATCAAACCGTCGCCACCGATACCGAAATGACGGTCGCACAGGAATCGCACTTCATCGGCGGTAGGCTCGTACGTGCCTTCGGCATCTAGATACACCACGAAATCGTTGCCGGTGGCGTGTGCTTTGTAAACAATGCTTGGAATGCTCATACCGATTCACTCTACACGCGGTAGGCTATTGAAGGAGTTAGACGCAACACGTGTGCGTTATGTTGCAGTATGTTTGCGTGCGGAACAAGGGAGGACGTATGACTTCAACGGCACCAATCGGCGTTTTCGATTCCGGTTTGGGCGGGATTTCCGTGGCGCGCGAAATCCGCCGCGATATGCCGAACGAACGCGTGCTGTATTTTGGCGATTCCGCGAACGCTCCGTACGGAACCAAATCACCTGAACAGGTACGCAAGCTGTCCGACGCCATTGTGAAACGTTTCGTGGAGCAAGGAGTGAAAGCGGTTGTCATCGCTTGCAATACCGCCACTTCCGCTGCAGCCAACGAATTGCGCGACAAATACGACATTCCGATCATCGGCATGGAACCAGCGCTGAAGGTGGCATGCGATCGAGGCCATGGCAATCGTCAGCGTGTCATCGTCGCAGCTACTCCCCTGACGTTGCGGGAACGCAAGTTCGCCGTGCTGATGGATCGTTTCAAAACAGACCATACGATCTTTCCGGAACCCTGCCCCGGTTTGGTGGAGATCGTCGAGCACGGCCAACTCGACGATCACGATGTTGTGATGCACACGCTGCACCAGTATTTCGACCAATACGATCTGTCAACAATCGACTCCGTCGTGCTCGGATGCACGCATTTCGTGTTCTATCGCGACTATTTCCGCGAACTGCTGCCCGACACAGCGGCAATCATCGACGGCAACGAAGGCACCGTGCGCCATCTTGGCGTGGTGCTTGAATCGTTGGGCAAGCTCTCTCCGGAAGACGCGGAAGGTGGCATCGAGCTGGCCAATTCCGACACTTCCGCGCAAATCGCGCAATTAGCGCAATCACTGCTTGGTCGCTGATCGCGAATGTTCCGATAGACCGCGCGAAGCCAATTGAAACCCGCAAAAACTGCTCAACCGTTATCAGACGTACAACGACGAAGTGGCGCTGGCCAAGGAATGCGAGCAGGACGGCCGCGTGCTCATCCTCGCGCCGGAAAGCCTGTACGGCCTGAACACGTTGAGCAAGTCGTTCGAAGGTTTGGAATGCATGTACCGCGCGGGCTATGCGGCAGCCGAGGCCATTCCCGCATTCCTAAAAAGTTGAGGATGGCGTCCGTATCCATTACCTGCGAGCGGTTCATGTCCAAATTGAGACATAACGCGAAAATTTTATAAAACTCCTATATTGTGTCCTATTGTTTTTCGTCGACATAATCGACGGAAATGTTGACATTAAAGGAGAATGAAATGAAGAACAACGCGTTCCGTCGCCTGCTGGCCATGGCCGCGGCGGGTGCCATGCTGACGTCGATCGCCGCATGCGGCTCGTCGTCCGGCGATGACACAGCCTCCAACGGTTCCGATAGCACCTCACTGATTTCAGTGAACAACAGCGAACCGCAGAACGGTCTAATTCCAAGCGACACCAATGAAATGGGCGGCGGCAAAGTTATTCGATACCTGTTCGAAGGTCTGGTGAGCTTCGATGCAAAAGGCAAGCAACATCTCGAAGTCGCCGAGAGTATCACCCCGAACGAGGACGCCACCAAGTACACGATCAAGTTGAAGGAAGGCTGGAAGTTCACCAACGGCGAGGCAGTAACCGCCCATTCCTTCGCCGACACCTGGAGTTTCGCCGCCAATGTGAAGAACGCGCAGAAGACCGCAAGCCGATTCTCCACCATCAAGGGATATGACGAGCTGCAGGATCCGAACGTCGATCCGAAGGCCACACTTTCCGGTCTTTCCACCCCGGACGACTACACGCTGGTCGTCGAGCTGAACAAGCCTGATTCCGTATTCCCGACCAAGCTCGCGCACCAATCCATGTTCCCGCTGCCAAGCGTGGCATTTAAGGACATCAAGAAGTTCGGTCAGGCTCCGATTGGCAATGGTCCGTACAAGTTCAAGTCCTGGTCCCACGACAAGAACATCATCATCGTACCAAACAAGGATTATAAGGGCAGCCGCAAGGTATCCAACAAAGGCATCGAATACCGCGTCTATACGAATGAGGATTCCGCTTACTCCGACGTGCTGTCCGGCAACCTCGACGTGATGGATCAGATTCCACAGTCCGCGGTGAAGACCTTCCGTCAGGATTCCGGCGTGATCGCCTACAGCCAGGCAGGATCCTCATTCCAGTCCTTCGTCATTCCGGAACGTCTTGAGCATTTCGGCAACGACGAAGAAGGCCAGTTGCGTCGTCAGGCCATTTCCATGGCCATCAACCGCGACCAGGTCGTCAAGAAGGTTTACAACAACACGAAGACCCCGGCCACCGATTTCACTTCACCGCTCGTCCCCGAATATGTGAAGGAACTGGAGCAGAACGGCGGCAACCTGAAATACAACGCTTCCAAGGCCAAGGAACTCTGGAAGAAAGCCAATGCCATCAAGCCATGGTCCGGCAACTTCCGAATCGCCTATAATGCCGATGGCGGCCATAAGGAATGGGTCGATGCCGTGTGCAACCAGATCAAGAACACGCTCGACATCGACGCCGCTGGCGAGCCGTACGCCACGTTCAGCGACGTGCGTAACCAGGTGACCAACCGCACCATCAAAACCGCGTTCCGTGCTGGCTGGATGCTGGATTACCCGTCCGCTGAAGATTATCTCAATCCGCTATATGCCTCCAGCTCCGCTGACGGTCATGGTTCGAACGATGGTGATTACAAGAGCGCGGAATTCGACGAGCTCCTGAACGCTGCACTTGCCCAGACCGACGTAAAGAAGCGAACCGAGGACTTCACCAAGGCGCAGGAAGTGCTGGCCAAGGATCTTCCGGTGATTCCGCTGTGGAACGACAACGTCGCCGCCGCGTCCGCGACGAACGTGAAGAACGTATCGTTCGATTACACCAATCTGCCTACCTACAACACCATCACTAAGTGATGTTTCCGGCCGGTGGACGAACGATTCGCCGGCCATATAGGGAGCTAAAGTAAGTGGGGTTCGAATCCTTCATGGATTCGAACCCCACTTACTTTTGTGGCCTGTTTTGCCGGTTTGCCACTACAGCATCAACTCTGCACGTAGCTGCCCTTCGGAGACTTCCAACCGCAGTTCATCATCTCGCTATTGAACACCATTGCGCCTTCACCATGAGCCGGAACGACGATCATACCGCCATCGCCATGATGACGGGCGACACCATCCAGCGCCGCCTTCGCGGCCTCGATTGGCTCCTCCTTGGCGTACAGAACACGATCGGAAACCTGATGCGCAGCGACTTCCTTGACGAACGCCTCACCGATGCCGGTGCAGGAGATCGCGACGGAATCGTTGTTAGCATAGGTACCACAGCCCGGCAGAGGCGAATCGCCGACACGTCCCGGCATCTGGTTGGTGATGCCACCGGTGGAGGTGCCGGCAGCGATGTTGCCGGACGAGTCACGGGCGACAGCGCCGATGGTGCCATGCTTCTCCCACTCGTCGCCGTTGGATTGCGCCTCGCGCAAGGATTCCTGACGTGCCGGAGTGATGAAATAATCACTGTCGCACAGTTCGATTCCCCACTCCTTAAGCAAATCATTACCAGGCTTGGCAAACATGACATGCTTAGTCTTTTCCTTGATGGCACGCGCTACGTTGATCGGATTCTTAGACGTGGTCAGACCACATGCGGAACCAACCTCGCCATCGATACCGGTCATCAGGCAGGAATCCATGGATACGATGCCTTCGCTTGTCAGCGCAGCACCACGGCCAGCGTTGAACTCCGGAGCATCCTCCATGACACGGATAGCCGCGCACACGGCATCCTCCGCCGGAGCCCCCTGCTCCAGCAACGCATAGCCAGCTTCAAGAGCCCTGTTCAAATCCTGCTCCACCTGGGCACGACGTTCTGGCGTATCCTTTTTGCCACGATTGCCGGCACCCGCGTGAATCACCAGCAGAATCCCGTCCGGATCAGCTTGGGCGATATGGACCGTCGACTGAGGCAGTGCAGCTTCGTTCATTGATATCTTCTCCACTCCATTTTTATTGATTATTCGCAGATATTTTACGTCGTCCTTCGCTAAGAAATGACCGAATACGCAAAAATACGTCAATTAGACCGCGTAAAGTCAATTGAAACCCGAAAGGACGGACGACGAAAGGACGGGGCGCATATGGCTCATAGAACGGCAATGATCGACGTCGGCGGCGGTTTCCGTGCGATCTACGGTGCGGGCGTGATGGACCGCATGCTTGAGGACGGCATCAGCGTCGACCATTGCTACGGCGTTTCCGCCGGCAGCGCCAACATGGTCTCGTTCATCGCGAAGCAGCACGGGCGCAACCACACGTTCTACACGCAGTACGCGTTCCGCAAGGAATACGCGAGCTTCGACAGCTACGTCAAGAACCATAATTTCGCCAACCTCGACTACGTGTATAGCACGCTCAGCAATCATGATGGTGAAAATCCGGTTGACTACGCGGCTTTCGAAGCCAACCCGACCGATTTCACCGTGGTTGCGTGCAACGCCGAAGACGGCTCCACGAAGTATTTCAGCAAGTCCGACGTGGGCTACGACAATTTCGACATCCTGAAGGCGTCATCAGCGGTGCCGGTGGCTTGCGAACCGTATGAGATCGATGGCGTCCCCTATTACGACGGCGGCATCGCCGATCCGATTCCGGTGCAGAAGGCCATCGATGACGGCTACGACCGTATCGTGGTGATACTCACCCGCCCGAAAGACACCGTACGCGAACAGAAGAGGGACATCGGCCCGGCCAGGATTTTGAAGCGCAGCCACCCCGAAGCCGCGGAAAAACTGCTCAACCGTTATCAGACGTACAACGACGAAGTGGCGCTGTCCAAGGAATACGAGCAGGACGGCCGCGTGCTCATCCTCGCGCCGGAAAGCCTGTACGGCCTGAACACGTTGAGCAAGTCGTTCGAAGGTTTGGAACGCATGTACCGCGCGGGCTATGCGGCAGCCGAGGCCATTCCCGCATTCCTAAAAAGTTGAGCACTACCCTCATATGAACACTCCAGCCGATAGCAACACGCGCGAAAACGCCAACACGAACACCGACATCAGCATCACCGCGAATGCCACGGGATTCAGCACGAAAACACTGAACCCGCAGATTCTCGTGACCTTGTGGAATGTGGAACGTTTGGGCTCGTTCTCCGCGGTCGCGCGCGAAACCGGCTGGTCGCAACCGGCCATCAGCCAACAGATCCGCAAGGTCGAACGCGAACTTGACGCAAAACTCGTGCAGCGCACGTCGCATGGGGTGGGATTAACGCCGATCGGCCGTATTCTGGCACGCCACGGGCAGCTCATCGACAATCGCGTCACACAGGCCGTCAAAGATGTGGAGGAATACCAGCGCAACGGATCGACGCATATTCGCCTAGTCGCTCCCCCATCGGTATGCTCGTCGTTCGTGGCACGCGTACTCGTGCATATCAGCAAAACGTCCGATATTCGCGTGAGCCTCATGCAGATGGAGCCACCTGAGGCCATGGACGCGTTGGAACAGGGGCTTGCCGATTGCGCGATCATTTTCCAATACAATTCACTGCCTGCCTTAGTTGGTCCGGACGATTTGGAAGTCTCCCCCTTCGGCATCGACCCGCTGATGCTGCTGATCAGTGCGAACAACACGATCACACGCCAGTATGAAAGCTCGCATCTGCCGGTCCAGCTGGTTTCGGCACGCGGCGAACAGTGGATCGCCGGCTGCGAGACCTGTCGGGCGAATCTGGTGTCGTTAGCACGTACCGCCGGTTTCACGCCGGAGATTACGCATTCGACCGACGATTATTGGGCCACGCAGAATCTCGTGGAAGTCGGCATGGGCGTCTCGATTGTGTCCCGCTTGGCTACAACCGCCGGAACGCAGCCTGACTTGGCCGCGCTTCCGATTGCCGACGACAACGCGTTCCGCACAGTCTGTTTCGTCACGAGAAAAGCGGATGATCGCCCAGCGGTCGCCCGCGTCAAGGACGAAATCGAAAAAGCGTCGCACCAGTATTTGGAAAGCATCTGATTCACCGATTCCCCGATAGCAGGATGCTGACGCAAGCGAATGTTTCTTATTTTTCAGCATCGACATAATCAGATTAATAATTGAATAGCAAAAGCATCTGATATAAGAAAACTTCATAACCATCTCTGCTTTCAGCACAAGAACACACTGTTCTTTCACCCAACGCGTACGTCATGCTGGAATCATGGAAGAAATCATGGATATCAAGCATCGTACCGATTCCGGCTTTAACGCCGACGCCATCGACCACACCACCGCAGCCGACCTTGCCGAAGTCGGCTCCGACAAGTGGACACGCTACCCCGGCTGCATCGGCGCGTTCATCGCCGAAATGGACTACGGCCTAGCACCCTGCATTCAGGAAGCCATCGACAACGCTTGTGACCATTGCAAACTTGGCTACATTCCCGACCCTTGGAAGCAGCGCGTGGCAGAGGCATGCGCAGGCTGGCAGCGCACACATTACGGCTGGAATGTGGACCCCAGTATCATTCGCGTGGTTCCCGACGTGCTTGAGGCATACGAGATCTTCCTGCGCGAACTGGTCGGCGCAGGCAACAGCGTGATCGTGCCGACACCTGCCTACATGCCGTTCCTAAGCGTGCCGAAACTCTATGACGTCAATGTGATCGAAATCGAAATGCTGCAAAGCGGCGACACTGAAACCGGTGAGGCGCAGTGGCTGTTCGATTTCGACGCCATTGAACGCGCGTTTGCGGCCGGATGCCATGCGTTCGTGCTTTGCAATCCTCATAATCCGATCGGCAAAGTGCTTACTCTGGAGGAAGAGCTGCGCCTAAGCGATTTGGCAGCGCAGTACGATGTGCGCATTTTCAATGATGAGATCCATGCTCCGTTTGTATTCGAAGGCAAGCATATTCCATTCCCCACCATCAGTGAACAGGCAGCATTGCAGTCGATGACCGCCACCAGCGCGTCGAAGTCGTTCAATATTCCAGGCACGAAGTGTGCGCAGGTGCTGCTCACCAATCCTACGGATCGTGACATGTGGGCAGTCAAGGCGGAGTGGAGCGAGCATCAGACCGCCACCATCGGCGCGATTGCCACCACCGCAGCATACAACGAGGGTGACCCGTGGTTCCAAGACGCGCTCGCCTACGTACGCAGGAATCTTGACCTTTTCGACGAACAAATGCGTGAACGGTTCGCTGGCGTCGGCTACATCAAGCCGCAGGGCACCTATATTACATGGCTTGATTTCGGTCCGCTCGGCATCGACGATCCAGCCACATACTTCCTTGAGAAAGCGCAAGTGGCGTTGACCGACGGGCGTTTATGCGGCGAGGCCGGCGCCGGCTGCGTGCGCGTGAATGTGGCGATGCCTTATCCGCTGCTTGTGGATTGCTTGGACCGCATGTATGGCGCGTTGCATGCGGATGGATTGCTGTAAACTTCGCCACATATTCAGTGTTTCCTTCAACCAACGGCAGCATGACGGTGAGCATCGCACCCTTGTCCAATTCGCTATCCACCGTTATGGTGCCGTTGGAAATCCGCATACTATCGACATGCGATGGAAGGTTGATATGCGTTTGAACGTGAGTACCAGCATTGATGTGACAGCCTGCGAAACGGACGGCGATAATCTGCTGTTCTTGGGATTTCATGGATTCAGCAATGATGAAAATGAGATGATCCGCATCATTGATGCGATTTATGATGTTCCGAAGCGAGACGTATCTTCAACGGACAACTCCATTGCTTCTGCCCAGCATCCGAATTATCTGTCGTTCCGAGGCACGTATGAACGTCCTTACATCGGAAGCTACTACTGGTATCCAGATGGATGTTCCGTAGGAGAGCGTCGACGTGAGTGCAGTGCCGTGGGCGATGCCATCGTACGATTGCTGGATTCGCCCGCATATGTGCGGTTTCGTAAAGTATTAATTGGGTTTTCGCAGGGTGGATACCTATCGTATCGCATGATTGCGGAACATCCCGATGTGTTCGATATGGCGATTTTGATGAGTCCGTCATTCAAAGGTGAAACCGCTGATCTCTTGCCCGCGACCGGACGCACGCGATTCGCACTCTGTTACGGCAGCGAAGACCGCACAATTCCACTATCCGACCAACAGTGTGCGCGCAACAAACTCGCGCAAACCGGCAATCTCACCTACTTCGAATATCCAGGAATGGCTCACGACATCTGCAATCAGGAAATTCATGACCTACGCGCCTAGCTAGGATTGTGATATGCGCTGCGTGAGGAGTCCTGCGCATCTGAGACCCCGCATGCGTGCCCATAAACTCGCTTTCACCCCTCGGATTGTCATTGAAACCAACTCGGAACTCTCGATACACCCTAATATTTGTCTCCAGGCATAGCAGCTTCATAATCGCTCAATCGTCTCAACTCGTCTTCTGATGGGCGGATGCGCTCATAATCCCATGAGACATCGGGCTGCGGAACCACGCCATCCCTGAATTCACCGAGATGTAAACGGCGCATCTCCCTGAGGGAGTCGCGATAGGAAGTGCCCCTGCCTCCAGCAGCTCCTTTGTCTCCTCATACCATCGCTCGTATTTGCGCCAGTCGTAGTTCGGCAGTGTCTGCTCGCCCCATGTCGGGATGATGCGGCAATCGCAATCGTGGTGGAATGCGTTGCCCTCGCCGCCTGCGACCTCCTGGCTGGTGTATGCGAATCCTCGCGAGGCGAGCATCGCGCAAAAAGCGCACGTCCTGCCCTGCGGCACTCGGGCTCATCGTGGATTGCTCGGATCCAGCCGAATGTTACGCTGTGTCTGCAGGCGTAGCGCATTGCGCATCATATCGACTATGAATTGTTGGGCGTCGTCCGGATTGGCCAGGTTTGGCCATAAGTCACTCATGGTGATGACGGCCTTGCTGTTTCCGGTTTTCACGTCCCGGTATTTCAGACCGTTCCAGTCGGTGTTGGCCAAGCCGCCCCTCATGGCCCATAGTACCCGGTCGACGTCAGTGAACCCGTATCGTTCGAGTGCCGGAAGGCTCACTCCGGCATGATTGGCCCATGACTGGCGCACACGATGGTAGTAATCATCGGCAAGCTGGATGGCGATATTGGTGTATTCAACTATGAGGGATCATCCCCGCGTATGCGGGGAACACCTTCCGGCGTCGTCGGGTTCGTGTACAAGGCGGGGATCATCCCCGCGTATGCGGGGAACACTGCAAAGGAGTCTTGATATGTGGTATTTTATTGGGATCATCCCCGCGTATGCGGGGAACACCCAGTCAAACACAATGCGCGGCGCGTCCGTCTGGGATCATCCCCGCGTATGCGGGGAACACGGTGACAATAATGAAGAATCCATCGAAGACTTGGGATCATCCCCGCGTATGCGGGGAACACGGTGACAATAATGAAGAATCCATCGAAGACTTGGGATCATCCCCGCGTATGCGGGGAACACCTTACCGGCAACCCGTACTTGCTCATGGTGCAGGGATCATCCCCGCGTATGCGGGGAACACTAGGCTTCAGCGTTACCAACACGAACGATGCCGGGATCATCCCCGCGTATGCGGGGAACACTGTGAGGGCTTGTTCGTTGCGTCTGGTGATGTGGGATCATCCCCGCGTATGCGGGGAACACTTCGACCACAAGGGCGAGACGCTGCCTGCCCAGGGATCATCCCCGCGTATGCGGGGAACACCAGTCCGGTGCCCCAATCCAATTCGTCGGCCTCGGGATCATCCCCGCGTATGCGGGGAACACTTCATTCTCGGAATTTTATAACACAGTTGACCGGGATCATCCCCGCGTATGCGGGGAACACCTCATGATGTCTTCGTCGGTGAGTGCCATATCGGGATCATCCCCGCGTATGCGGGGAACACTTTCCGTCCGGTAATGGTTGGTGTTCGCCCAAGGGATCATCCCCGCGTATGCGGGGAACACGCGCTGTTAGCCAATGCCAACGCTGAGCCGTTGGGATCATCCCCGCGTATGCGGGGAACACAATCCTCAAGCGCAAAATCTGATTATCGCCGTGGGATCATCCCCGCGTATGCGGGGAACACCGAATTCCACCTTACTATCTCGCTCAAGTCGAGGGATCATCCCCGCGTATGCGGGGAACACCGTAAGGAAACCTTCTTCAAAGACATTCAAGAGGGATCATCCCCGCGTATGCGGGGAACACTTGCCATTGTCTCGTACTACGATAGCGACGTGGGGATCATCCCCGCGTATGCGGGGAACACGTTCTTCCTTCCTCCGTCGCGTAGGACGGTTTGGGATCATCCCCGCGTATGCGGGGAACACCCCTGGATGCTGCCGACCTTGCCTATAGTGGCGGGATCATCCCCGCGTATGCGGGGAACACCGCCCTGCCGGCCTCATCAGCGACGGCCAGCAGGGATCATCCCCGCGTATGCGGGGAACACGTAACGTATTTGCCTGACCCTATGCGTGAGGAGGGATCATCCCCGCGTATGCGGGGAACACTTGCGGGTCAGGACACCGGTTTGGCACTCCCTGGGATCATCCCCGCGTATGCGGGGAACACATTGGCGTCACCGACTATGCGGATAATGCGCCGGGATCATCCCCGCGTATGCGGGGAACACCAGCTTCAGCGAGTTTTACAACACTGTTGACCGGGATCATCCCCGCGTATGCGGGGAACACCCAATCATCAGAGGCGGCTTGAGGTCCCGTATAGGATCATCCCCGCGTATGCGGGGAACACATGTGGCGTAGCGTGTTGGCGTGCGTGTGCGCGGGATCATCCCCGCGTATGCGGGGAACACGTACGAAAACGGCTGAACCGTCGTAAAATACCGGGATCATCCCCGCGTATGCGGGGAACACGCAAGCCATCGGAGAAGTATGGCTAAGGTACGGGGATCATCCCCGCGTATGCGGGGAACACTGGCATATCTGAGACATGGTGATAAAACACCTAGGATCATCCCCGCGTATGCGGGGAACACATGGGCATTAACAATGCTTACGCACAGGCTCAAGGATCATCCCCGCGTATGCGGGGAACACTAACCGTTGTCGGGAGTGTGGGTTTTCCGATTGGGATCATCCCCGCGTATGCGGGGAACACAAAAGACTACCGCAAACACACACCATACGTCCGGGATCATCCCCGCGTATGCGGGGAACACTCTAAGAGACTAGCATAATTTCGCGGTTTTTGAATTCATGTCATTCGTTTTTCATTTAGTTTGAATACTTCTTCGCCTGCCGATACTTACTGGCATTACTCCATCCACGGTGAAGAGCACCACCAAACGACACTTCCTTTGGGCCAGAAGGACGTTTTACAAGCTCTAAGCCTTCACAGTCTGTCGGAGACCATTCAGCTCCATGCACTTTAAAAGCAAGATGTTGCTCATTTCGAGCCGAATAAACCATAATGGCACGACCGTTTTTTGAAAGTTCAACGATTCGCTCCCACAGTTTTTCACGAACACGTGCATCCAAATGTCCCACAAACACACCTGGCGATATTTCCAATAGCCACCGAGTAAGGTCACCGCGCAAACCCACCGGGCATGCCGTTAAAACAATAACTACCATTCCTCATATCCCCACTCATCATCGGCATAGGATTTCCCTGCAGACACTTCTCCCAACCGTTCATCCCACAGGCCGACATGATCCTCAGCGCCCCGAACACCATCGGAGGAAGATTCCCCCAGTAACACGCGAATGTCTTTCACCATTCGTCTCAGCAAACTAAGATCGTACACCGCATCGCGAATGCTATGCCGTATTGCCGATCCAATATCTTCTGGATGAGTCGCCGCCGTTTCGAATGCAACCGGAATCGACAAGTCAGCCTTATAAAGATCGGCTATATCGTAGACGAACGACCGCTCATGACCTACATGCACGAAACCTAACCCCGGAGAGCAGCCCAGCGCCACTATTGCGGCATGCGCCAGACCATACAGACACGTATGGGCAGCAGACAAGGCTTTGTTAATCTCCGAGCCAGCCATAAAATCATCATGATCATACGTTCTTTTGTCCCACTCCACCCCGGCACGAGCGGAACACTCACGGTACACCCGTCGTATACGCGCTCCCTCGCGACCCCGAAGCTGCTGCATAGTCAAACCACTCACATCTTCGCCTGGGAAACGCATTTGGTACATCTGACGCGCAACATTCAATCTCTTCCTTGTGTTAGACACGAGAGCCGCCTGCCTTTGCAGCAGCACAGAAGAATGCGTCAATGGTTTACCGAAGGCATACATACGAATACCCCGCTCCCCCACCCAGATCACAGTCGCACCATTCTCCCCTATGACCGTCATCGCCTGATGCGTCACGCGCGTTCCAGGCCCCAGCATCAACACGCTCAGCGTCGCCGCAGGAATGTGAGTAACACCGGTACTATCCGTTGCGGTAATGGCATTGTCATCACGCCCGATGGTGCAATGCTCAAAATACGCAAACGACAAACGGTCTTCCGCACGGACAAGTTCACTGATCTCTGGTGGCGGAGTACCCATATGAGAGTATCCGGTTTTCTTCGGCTGACGCTCCGCTGCCTCAGCATAATCGTCCGTAGGCTTGTCGTCGTCTGTCGTTTGTGTATTCATCATTCGTCCTTATTGTTCAAATCCGGAGCAATTGTCAGCAATCCGCATCCAAAACCTTTCGCTCTTCCTATACCTTGGCAAAGGGCCTTGCGGAACAGTTCCGCATCGGTGACTTCCAAGCGGCCTTCAAAAACCGCAGTGACCAAAGTAACGGTGGCATCGGCACGTTTGAAATTTTCCTTATGCCGCTCCTTCACCACCACGTCAGGCTGATCATTCTGATCGTTCAGAATGGTGAAGCCATGGGATGCCGAACGATCAATCAACCATTGCAGTTGCTGATCAACGGTAATGTGGCCTTGCACCTTGCCGACGATTCCATCGCTTCTATGTCTCCGACCTTTATCCTCCTTTGCCTTTCGAGCGGGATTCGCACGAAGCTTGAAATGCCACTGCTGCCCTTTTGCGATACGCTCAAGCAACGGCTCATAGTTCTTTGTTTCCCATTCCACATGCGTCGGCCAACCAGCTTGTTCGACGATATGCATGAAGTCAGGTTTTTCCGGACTCACCACATAGAGCCAAACAGCGTTATCATTTACGGACGTGTCCAGCCTCCACAGGATACGTCCTTCATCATTGTTCCGAACCGCATTGGGAGGGAACGCGCATTCCACTGCTGCATGCAGCTTATATGGCGAACCGATAAGCTGACGAGCCCCATATCGCGCTTTGTTCAAGGGTATTCTCGAGATAAACATCGCTGTCTTTCCTATCTCCCACCTAGATGAAATTCATCGGATCCGATTCACCGGTAGATTCAAAGGAAGGAGGTCGTATACTATCCTTTGCGCCTTTTTCCACGGGCTTATCAGGGTTAGGAATGCGGTAACGGTGCACCGCACGATTCGCATAACGCCGGCCTTCTCGGCTGAAGCTTAACGGCAAGTCAGATTGCGTCGTTATGTTTTCGCCTTTCTCCGCGTCACAGACAATTTCCAGATCCGGGTACCTGTAACGCCTCCGATACCATTCCGAAGCGTGCCACGTCTCGGAATTCAGAGCCTGACGAATATCCTCATACTCATCATGGATGCCCAACGACAGCGGATAATTCGGCGGGCACGAACGTCGACCTAGATACAACGGCCATTTCGGCGAATGAATCGCCTCATCCAACATTTCCAGAACTGAACGATCGGCACCGAGCGCGACCAGAAAACAAGCATCAGCCAGATAATACCGATAAGTCAGCGGCATCTCCTTGTCGAACTTTCTGGAGTTACGTTTCCTTGTCAAGGATTTTTCGGTCTGCAAATCACGGATTACCCTGCCACGTTGCTCCACACGCACACCAAACGATATGCCTAGCAAATCCTCTATGGGATCCTCCCGGGTACGCCCTTGCGCCGAAGCTAGCATGCCAATCACACCGCTTTTGGTTGGTTCGCTACGAGTCTCGCGCCGAACGAATCGCGAAGAATCGCCCCATGACTGCAATGGGCCGGCCAATTGCAATAACAGAACGCTCATTTCAACTCCTTCCGAGCATCACGCGGAATACGCGGCGCTCAGCGTTTCTCGCAAGCCCTGCTCAAGCTCCGGCAGCGTAACCTGTTCGCTCCATTCATCCAGACTGTGCACAGAACCACCGGACACAACATGCCAAGCCTTCACCGGTTCCTCGCCGTAGTTGATACGAATCTCGTTCAACCTGTCACCCAGTCGTTCGATACCTTGTCTGGAGACCGAAATCCCATCCTTCCTCTTGATGGGGTCCTCAAAGGCGTCAGCTGCGCTAATCGGCTGCGAATCGCGAAGCACGATCACAATATCCTCAGGCAACGTGTGGTTGGCGAACGTGTTCTGCTTGCCGGACGGCATGGATTTGATAAAGGCGTCCACGAAAGCGGCAACTCCCTCCACCGCTGCGTTTGCATCCTGCAGCTGATCCTTCAACGCATCAACATTCACCGTCGCGTAGCGATACAAGGTCGAGGAGTTGAAGCCAATCGTATCAATCATGGCAGCACCGGCATTATCATCCGATGCGCAATCATCAACGGCGGTGAAGTAGTCATATTCAGGCGTGATCTGATCGATGGAGAACGCATGGGCGACCTGAGCCGAGGCATCCGTATTCAGATCCGGAGCATCGGCCAGCATACGACCAAAGCATGCGATATCGATAGCCTGCTCGCCATGGAATACTGCGGCTACTTCCTTCTTCATCTTTGAGGGATCCTTCCCCTCATCGAATGCGGTAATCGCAATATCGGCCAGCTGTTCAACTTCACGGTTGGCGATGAAGATCAGGTACTCCGTGGCAGAGGAACCTTTGTCCGCTCCCGCACGGTCAGACGCCTTAACCTTGACACCCGTAGCAGCCAGCACTTTCTCTGCCAGACTCTTGGATTCTTCCACCAAATCCGGCCTTTTCTCAGCGATAACACTGCTGATCAACGCCACCGCGCTCTTAGTACGCTTCCCCAACTTGCTGCTGTCCAACTTACTGCTGAACATTTCACGCATGGCACGCTTCCAGGACTGGCTGGATACACGAGCTCTCAGCGCCCCACCAACATATGCAGTCTTCGGACTGCCGGTATCGTCTCGATTAATGTTGCTCGGCGGCACCTGCTGAAGGCAATGGATATCTACGAACATAATTTTCCTCCTAATCGGTTTATCGTGAAGTTTTTGAAAAAATAGATAGTTACTTGTCAGTCTTTTGACCGTTTTGCGTTGACGGAAGCTTGGCATAGTAATCCCTGCCCCATCGCTGGAACACAGGTCCACGGCTATCAGAGAACTGCAACAGGTACAGGTCACTGGCCAAGGAACCATAATCAACCTGAATATCGGTGTTGCGCATCAACATAATGAGAGCACGTATACTGCGAACGATTCCATTGAAATCGGGAGCATTCTCCGCGACCCTCAGTCGTCGCAGAATGCCTTTAGCATTATCAGTATCAGGTTCAATCCTTCTGCATGCGCGTCCAAAGGTCATACGTAGGCTTGGATTGCTCTGGAACTTTTGTGCGACTCCCTGTTTTTTCGAACGCTGATGAACTGCGTATAACCCCAACGCGGCTCTGATTGCATTGCTCTGGCGTTCGAATTCAGGCGAATTATCTGCTGGCGCATCAAGCTCAGCCGGCCAATTCGAAAACAGTTCATCACCGATTAGCATCCAAGACGGAGATACCCCGTCCAGGTCTCGGTGCAGCCTCGAGAGTCGGGCCCTACCTCTCGCGCTGCTGCCGCTGCCTGAAACGTACTCGCGTTGCACATCATAAACCAGACTGGCAGCATATTTCCCAACAGCTTTCGCCTTATCGTATCTTGATAACGACGCCATAGTCATTTCCTCCTTTGGTCAAATGCGGTCGAAACCCCTAGTCTGAGATACGACCAAGTTCCTTGTTTAGCGATCCGCGGAACAACAATTGCGCAAGAGCGGCACTCATCACGCCGAACCTTCCGGATTCATGTTCTTCGAAAACCGGTACCGGCGACTGACTCAAGTAATCCCGTCCCATCGTCAACAGCAACCGATGGACCTCATCCAACCATGCATTGGAGTACGTCACGGGGTCTTGAGACTCATCAAAGTTCGCCAATCTGTCACGGAAAAGCAAGTCAAGGTCCGCATACGCGCTCTCACGAATCTGGTCGGCTATCTCTTGGGTTTTTCCACTATGGTCACCCGCCGCCGATCGCAGATTCCGAACGAACATCGTCAAAGCCGTCACTGCTTTATCCGTGCTCTTAACCACATCCACCACAGCGGCGATACCCGCATAATCATGACGGAACATCACCATGCTGAGAGACAGCTTGTCATCGATGCCGGTTTCGAACACACTGCTTTGCGTGCCATAAGTCATGCCTTGAGCATGAATCGTCACCATATTCAGCACATGCTCCTCTGAGTCAAGCACCTCGGTGCGAATTTCCTCCAGCCATCTGATAATTCCAGGACGGAAATCACCATCATCTCCCACACATAGGATGGGTTCCAGACCACGCCACAATGCCTTGCTCGCATCGTGGGTAACAGGCATATGCGGAGGAACCGGAAGTCCTAACTTCTTCTGCTGCGGAATGCTTCTCCTCCAAGCAGTCATCTTTTCGAAACCGTCAGTGTTGTATTGAGTTACGGCATCTCCGTAACAGTTCACAACGCCAATGACTCTCGTGCAGTCTTCATTCGGCACCAGTCGAATACGACGCGACTGCCATGTCATCGCTTGAACGGGACCGGCAAAACTGTTTTGATCATCCATATCCGCAGAAGGAACTTCATTCTTCTCCCATACTGGAATATCGTTCGTGTTGCCGAACAAACGATAATATTCCGAGTCATACCGATCGTCATACAGGACCCAATTGAGCATCAGTGTCTCGAAGAGGTTCGCTCCTTCCGCATACACACCGCCGACGCCACCGAGCCAACCGGTACCCAGAAAGCCCTTGAGAGGGTAAATCTTCCCCTTATTAATATGAGTGTTCCCTTTCACTGGAGTTTTGATGCCCGCCGTATCAAACGACTGCAAATACACCAGCCAACGTGCGGACTCCGGTAGGGAAAGCGTATCTGTAGTCCCCAAACCGCGCATGGCAAACAGGTACTTTTCAGGCTTGGGCATGTCCGCAATCATCTCGGAAACGGGATCATATGGCTTCTGCCCAACATATTCCAGTCCGGAAACTTGGAAGAAGGGCCTGTCCCCAAACAGGAAGAATCTATCGCCCCATTCATCAAAATAGTCCTCCAAGATATCCAAATCGAAGTGCCCTATGCGGAATATGTCATCCCACATGTCTCTCATTTGTTCCTCGCTAGGATTCTCAACGTAATACGCGCGATACAAAATGCCGAGCGCCAACCGAAGTATCGCTATCGCCTGCTGAGGAATATCACCCCGTATTTCCTTGATTTTCCAAGCATCCTCAAAAAGCCGTCGAAGCGACACTTCATCAGGATGCCCATCGACATAGGAAACCGGAATCCAACCATCATCGAGTAACGAGAAGTTTCTATCCATTTCCCCCGACTCCTTTACACATCAGCCTTGATTGCAGGTTCTTTTTTAGAGCATATACCCAAAGATTAAACCTGTCAACATAAAAGAGTTCGTTTTTGTGAATTTCCAGAGACGCAGCGGGAAAGCATGAAATCAGCAATCCCGTTGATCCAACCCCGCAGACGCGGGGAACACTACGAATCCCAAATCTTTTATGGGATCATCCCTAAATGAGGACATTTCAATTATCCTCTTTCTTCGTATATGTCAATCCGTCGCCACGCGAATACGAAATCGTATATCCACACAATTCATCTGAGGACAGATGCTTTTCCGCATCCTCATGAAGGAACAAAGCAAGCTTTCCCGCAAGCCAAGGCGATTCCTGCCAATACGCAGCCTCAGTCCCACAGCCTTCCTCCAGCGCAGCAATCAACGAATCAATCCGCCCGTGCGCACACAACGCCACGGGCAGTCTCACGGAACACTGCGCGGCAACTTTAGCCACATCATCACAAGGAACTGTATCGACAGGAATAACCGCTCCTCGTTCTATACCGTTACGCTTATCACCGATCCAAGGCAGCAAACACACTTCTCCATCGTGTTTGCAGAGCAACATCACTTCCACAGTGTCCTGCGTATCTCTTACGGCACGTTGTCCCTTGTCATCATCAGTCTCATCGATCTGAGGAGAAAACCAGTCCACCAGCGAGCGTTTCCGATTCATGACAGCTACCGATTGAATGAGATAGCTGTGAGCATCCGCTCTCTTCTTCTCTTGCTTGTTCGCCCGCTCCTCGCAGCCTTTGTCATATTGCATATTCCACGCCGTAGGCACGAGGCTCCGAACGTCATTGCCATATGCATTCCTTACGGTACGAGCTATGTCCTTCGGCAAACATTGCGTGCAGAAAGCGGAAGAACCAGTCAATTCCAGAACCGCAAGCGATTCCATCAGAGAGGCCACGTCATATACCGCGTCCACCCCCTTAGCGAACTCGGGGCCATTATCATTCCAGAATGCAATGCCTCGGATGTAGCATGCCGCTTCCCGCAAGAGACTTGGACGGTCGCACTCGTTGTTACCACGCCTGTGACGATGCACCCTTCCAAGACGCTGCATAATCAAATCAACCGGCGCGATATCCGTCACCAGTGTGTCGAAATCAATATCCAACGACTGCTCCAGCACTTGCGTCCCAACTACGATCATACGTTGAGGACGCTCGCCATTCCCAACAGTGCTATCCGGCCCTAGCAACTGACGTAGTTCGGCTTCATTGGACATACGGTCGATATCCATGAACCGCGAATGTGTCAACTTCACATACTCACTGCCGAAATAATCACTTAGCAGTTTCGCCGCATGCTGTGCCCTACCGACCGTATCGCAAATCACTCCTACACAACCGCCATCTTCAAGTAGGCGATCAAGTAAGCTAATCAGCGCTTCATCGCTGTCATCAACAATCTGGCAACGCACGTTCATCGATCTGCCAGAAGGTTTCACATCCATGTGTTTGATTTCCGTATCGGAAGTGTATGTCAACACCGGATACGCAGACGAGACCTTGTGGACAGATGAAATTCCCCTTTCTTGAACCAATTTAGGTTCGTTGACGTATACTTTCTCATTCTTCGCCGCAAGCTGCCTTCTTTTAAGTTCCTGAATTCCTCCACGCTTTGCTTCCGACGGAAGCTCAAGCTTGCTGTTCCTCCATCCTTTCAAATATGCCTTCGCCATTTCCTCGCGCTGGCTCTCCGGCAATGTTGCAGATAACAAAATGACCGGAGTTCTGGTACTACCAAGCCATTCCAGTGCCATCTTGAGATACTCGCGCATATACGCATCGTAAGCATGGCATTCATCGACGATGACGACCTTGTTTGCCATCGCAAGTTGACGCAGCACCACATGCTTCATTTGCAGAGCGCCCATCAACACCTGATCGACCGTGCACACAAGAAAATTGGCGAGCGCTCCTTTCTTGCGTCCCCATATCCAATCGGAGACAACGGTTTCAGGAGAAATCTCACCATGTTTCCTTGAGTACGGTTCATCGGTATCATCCTGACCAACCGAAGAGAAATGTCGACGCGAAGCCGCGATAATGCCTTGGAAATCGTCGTTAAGTTTTGCTTTGCCATGTGCCAGCCAAACCGTTTTCTCATCCGTAGAATCACAGGACGGCAAAGCATCCAGCCACCGATGCACTCGTGAGAACATGGCATCCGTGGTAGCCATCGTCGGCAACGCTACGCATATGCCGCCCCTGCCTGTACGCTGCGCTAGGATTTCCGCAGCGGCGAGGGCGGCCTCAGTCTTCCCCTCGCCCATCGGCGCTTCGATTATCAGCAGTCCCCGAGCGTCTGTATCACGAGCAACACGAACAGCTTGTTCTTGAACAGGACGCGGCTGCGCGCCTTCGGGCAGTCTGAATCTAGTCGAGAAAAGATCTTGGCAGGATGATGGTATATTCGCCGGCTTCCACGCATGTGGCAATTGCACACACGCCCATGCGCGTTCCGCTCTTCTTTGTAGCCCTGACCATGACTGAATATCATCGTATTTTCGCTCTGTCATGCCGAAAGGCTCATCATCGTCCCACAGAGGATGCACCCGCACTAAGGGAAACATATCAGCATCACTGTTACTGGCAATCCAATCGGCTATAATGACCAAGCCCGTTGCAAGCACAGCGGACTGAGCGCTGAATCTCTTCTTGGAGAGCAATTTCCACTCTTCATCCCCTATGCCAACGGTTCCGGCAATGAATTCTATAAGCTCATTCTGAGTTGTCGTCCATACTTCTGAGTCCAGACCGGATTCCGTTTTCCCTAATCTCGCGCTTTCAAGCTTGCTTTTATCCGGCGGAGTTCCGTGATGGCCTCCCACAACGCAAGCGTATTGTCTCGACTCTCTTTCACCCCATTTATGAACCAGTGAAAAATATCTTTCGAGAATGACCTGCCCGGCAATGGGATGAGTGGGATGACTGGTATCCCTAAGTCCCGCGATCATAGGAAGCCCTGCTTGTTCCGGCTTCCAGGCAAGGCTTTCCGCATCAGGACCGAATGAAATGGGTTTAGCCTGAAACACAGGCGTCGCCTTGCCGATGTCATGCACGCCGGCAAGGAAAATCATTAGTTTTCTTGCCAAATCGTCATCATTACCAAGGTCACGAGATATTATTGATTTCGTTCCATAAGGAACCCAAGTATCCCAAATTCTCACTGCCATCGCAGCCGAATCCGCCATGTGCACATATAGGGGCAACCATTCAGTATCATCCACTCGATTCGTTTTGCCCCAGAGCGATTTTGCACGGTCAGATAGCTCTATTTCTCCATCGCACATAACATCCTCGTTTTCCACAGCACGACTCCGCAAACCAGTCGTGCGCGTTTATCATGACATGCAACATACCGCATGCTAGCAAAATAACCTCCTAAGAATTGCTGTATATCCACAAATCACAAAAAGAAACACATGTCTGCATAAAGATCTGCATAAAGACTATTAAAAAGGTCCCGAACCTTCTGGAGTAATCCATCGGATTCGGGACCTGTTATGTTGGCGACCGTTCACCGGCTAACCGGCATTAGTCAGCTTTCAGCCGTCAGTTTTCATCCATTAGCCAGATCAGGCCTTGGCAACCTCAACGTTCAGCTCATCGCCGGCCGTCACTTCGAAAGAGGTGGCAAGCGTTTCGGAAGAGACGAGTTTCTTGAACTGTTCGACCTTGGCCACGTCTTCGGCGGGCACAACGAGCTTCAGGGCGATGCGGTCGGAGATTTGCAGATCGGCGGCCTTACGGGCATCCTGCACAGCGCGAATCACGTCGCGCGCATAGCCTTCGGCGATCAGATCATCGTTCAGCTCGGTGTCGAGGATCACGAAGCCGCCGGTCGGCAGCGCGGCGGAAACGGAGTTGGCGGCCTCTTCGGCGTTCTTCTCCTCCACGCTGTTGATCAGCTCATATTCGCCTTCCTCAAGCACGATCTCACCGTTCGGAGTCTCACATACCGGAGCGCCTTCGGCGTTCACATGCCATGCGCCGGACTTGGAAGCCTTGATGGCGAACTGCACGTCCTTGCGCAGGCGCTTGCCTGCCACGCGAGCGTTCACACGCAGCTCGTTGATGATCTTCAAGCCTTGGGCTTCGGCATCTTCAAGCGTGCACAATTCAACGTTCTTCACGTTCAGTTCGGATTTGAGAATCTCGTCGTATGCGGCCACGGCGGCAGTGTTTTCTACCACAACGGTCAGCTTGGACAGCGGCTGGCGCACGCGAATCTGCTTCGTCTTACGCATAGACAGGGTGCCGGACACGACCTCGCGCACCTTCTCCATCGCATCAACCAGAGCCGGATCGTCAACAAGCACACGGCCCAGTTCGCTCGCTTCGCCAGTCTGCTCGTCGGCAAGGAACGGCCAGTCAGCCAGATGCACGGATTCGCCACCGGTCAGGCCACGCCACACGGCTTCCGCTTCCATCGGAGCAAGCGGTGCGATCACGCGCATGAATGCTTCAAGCACGGTGTACAACGTGTTGAACGCGTTCGCATCCTCGTTCCAGAAACGGTCACGATTGTTGCGGATGTACCAGTTGGTGAGCATGTCGATGAAATCGGACACGGCTTCACATGCGTCGGAAATCAGGAAGTCATCCAGCGAATGCTGCGTCTTCTCGATCAGTCGGCGGGTACGTGCCAGCAGATAACGGTCCATTTCCGGCAGTGCGGCAACCTCATCGGCATGCAGCGCACGAGCATCGAACCCGGCACCATTATTGGCAGCGTTCGCATACAGGGTGAAGAAGTAGTACGAGCTCCACACCGGCAGCATGACCTGACGAACGGTGTCACGAATGCCATCGGCGGTCACGATCAGATTACCGCCGCGCAGAATCGGCGAGCTCATGAGGAACCAACGCATGGCGTCGGAACCGAAATCGTTGAACACGCCGTTCACGTCCGGATAGTTGCGCAGATGCTTCGACATCTTCTGGCCGTCGGAGCCAAGCACGATGCCGTGGCAGATCACGTTCTTGAATGCCGGCTTGTCGAACAGTGCGGTCGCCATGATGTGCTGCACGTAGAACCAGCCACGGGTCTGGCCAATGTATTCCACGATGTAATCGCAAGGGAAATGCTGTTCGAACGTTTCCTTGTTCTCAAACGGGTAATGGTACTGGGCGAAGCTCATGGAACCGGATTCGAACCAGCAGTCCATCACGTCGGTGATGCGGTGCATGTGGCTCTTACCGGTCGGATCGTCCGGGTTGACGCGGGTCAATTCGTCGATGTACGGGCGGTGCATGTTGACATTGCCGTCCTTATCGCGCGGATAGTCGCCGAAGTCGGCCTTCAGCTCGTCCAGCGAACCGTACACGTCAACGCGCGGATACTTCGGATCGTCAGACACCCACACCGGAATCGGCGAACCCCAGAAACGGTTGCGTGAGATCGACCAGTCGCGGGCATTGGCAAGCCACTTGCCGAACTGGCCGTCCTTCACATTGCCCGGAATCCAGTTAATCTCCTGGTTCAGTTCGAGCAGACGGTCCTTGATTTTGGTGACGGACACGAACCACGAGCTCACCGGCTTGTAGATAAGCGGCGTGGCGCAACGCCAGCAATGCGGGTAGGAGTGCACGTAACTCTTCTCTTGGAAGAGAATCGCGCGCTGGTCTTCCGGAATACGCTCCAGCGGGCCGTCGCCGGCACGCAGGTTACGCAGAATCGGCTTGTTCGCATCGAACACGTACATGCCCTCGTAGTCCGGGCACAGCGCGGTGAACTTGCAGCCCGCGTCGAGCACGTCAACGCTCTTGATGCCCTTAGCGTTAAGCGTGTTCATATCGTCCTCGCCGTACGGAGCCTGATGCACGAGGCCGGTACCTTCAACGGTATCGACATAGTCGGCGGTGAAGATCTGGTAGCCTTCCGGACCTGGGACCTTGCCTTCGATGGCGTTCTCGTCGCCTGCGAAGTACGGGAACACCGGGTAGTAGCGCCAGCCTTCCATTTCGGCACCCTTGAGTTCGCGCACGATCTCATAGTTCTCGCCGAGTTCCTTGGCGTAGGAGCCGAGCAGCGGCTTGCCCAGATAGAACTTCTTGCCAGCGAACTTGCCTTCAGTCGGACGCACTTCCACATAGTCGATGTCTGCGCCGACCACAATGGCGAAGTTGGTGGGAACGGTCCACGGTGTAGTGGTCCAGAACACCGCGTAGGCGTCTTCCTCATCGCGCAGCTTCACGGCCACGGACACGGTGGTGTCTTGACGATCCTGATACACGTCGGCATCCATGCGCAGCTCATGCGCGGAAAGCGGCGTCTGATCCTTCGGGCAGTACGGCAGCACGCGGTAGCCCTGATATGCGAGGCCCTTGTCATACAGCTGCTTGAACGCCCACATCACGGATTCCATGTATGGAATGTTCAGCGTCTTGTAGCCATGCTCGAAATCGACCCAACGTGCCTGACGGTGCACGTAGTCCTTCCACTCGTTGGTGTACTTGAGCACGGAGGCACGGCAGGCATCATTGAACTTGTCGATGCCCATTTCCTTAACCTGATCGACCGAATCGATGCCCAGTTCCTTCTGGGCTTCAAGCTCAGCCGGCAGACCGTGCGTATCCCAACCGAACACACGATTGACCTTGTGGCCCTTCATGGTCTGGTAACGCGGAATCACATCTTTGGCGTAACCGGTCAGCAGGTGGCCGTAATGCGGCAGACCGTTGGCGAACGGAGGGCCGTCGAAGAACACGAATTCGTTCTGGCTGTGATCGCCGGAAGGACGGCGTTCAATGGACTTCTGGAAAGTGTCGTCCTTCTCCCAATAATCAAGGACGGATTCTTCCAGCTTCGGGAAACTGGGGTTCGGCGCTACATTGGCGCTCTGCTCACCCGCAGCTGCCTTCGGATACACGTTGTTTTCGCTCACCGTATCTCCTCGTAGGTTCTTACTATTTGTCTCCTACGAGGACGATGACTATAGCGCCTGCTGGACGCCGCCACCGCGGTACCACCTCGTTTGCCATGCTTTTGTTACGCGCACGACCGCTCGTATGTTCGGCTGTTCGGGCCTTCCCGCCGGGTCTAATAAGCCGCTGACACGACCGTTCTTCCGGAAGCTCCCCGCTGATAACGGATCATCGCTCGCATTTCGGTTGTCACTATAGCATGCGGCGCGAACTATTTCGCTTGTTTTTTCATGATTATGGACGATTCTTAAGTAGGATTCACAAGAATGTAAAAGTAAAAAGAATCACTAGACGAGTAACGTTTTAAGCATCACTATTTCGCCGGAACGAAACTGTCACGCACCACCAATGACGTCGACAGATACGCATGCTGGCGAATCGTGCGCTTGCCGGAAATGGCGTCGCCCAATGCCAAGGTCGCCACACGCGCAAGCTCGTTCTGATCGATGGAGAAGGTACTCAACGGCGGTGAGGTCAACTGCGAAATCGTCTGATTGTTGATGCTGATCACGCTGATGTCGCGCGGCACCAGCACGCCGACCGCATTGAACGCCTGCAGCACGCCCACCGCAATCACATCGGCGGCGACAATCACGGCATCCGGCAGCACACCATTATGGTCATGCACGAACCGCTCCCCCAAAGCACGTCCGTTACTCACCGTGAACAGTCCGTCGGAATACACGAGCCCGTCCGACTGAATGCCGAAACGTCTCGTTTCACGGCGGAAATACGTAGCGCGGTTCTCCTCATCGACCTCATAGAAGTTCATCAGGCAGCCCTTGCCGCCAATAAACCCGACACGCTTCATGCCCTTGGCCGCACACGCCGCAACCGCATCATGTATGGTCTGCTGCAAATCAGGTTGCACGGAATCAAACAGATTCGGCGCCGGATTCACATCAATGAACACGCCATATGGCATGGCTTCATGCAACCGCCCCAAGTCCTTTTCACTAATTCGGTCAGCGCCGATCGCCATGAAGCCGTCGAATTTGGAACTGCGCGCAATCATGTCATCAAGGTCGTGGAACACCGTCATTTCCATGCGTTGTTGCTCAGCATTGCGTTCGAGCGCTGAACGCAAATCAGTGTAATAGGAGTCACGCAACGCTTCTTCAGACTCCTCATTATCAAGCAATGCGACCTTGTGAGGAACGACGATGCGTTTGGTCTGCATGCTGTAGCCGAGATCTTCGCTTGCCTGAATGATCTTACGACGCGTCCCCTCACGCACGGAAAGGGTGGGATCCCCATTCAGAAGTCGAGACACCGTAGCTTGAGAAAACCCGGTACGCTGCGCAATTTCTTTAATCGTCGCCATGTCTCGCTCTCCAATTTAGTAAATCGTTTACCTCATGAAAGAATAGCCTATTATTGAAATAACGACAAACCAAGCAAGATTCGCGCAACGATTACGCAAGCCAATTATAATCGTTGTTCGTGCAGCAGTCTCATGAACGTATGATGGAACATCCTTCGCCGAAGGCAGGCTGGCCGCAGCCGAATACCATGCATGCCAAAGGCAATATGAAATCCCTTGCTTCAAAATCGCAATTTCAAAGCAAGGGATTTTCCAGAGGATCCATGCCGTTCAAGGCCACCGGCCATAAGGGCGGTATCAGCCGACAGGGCTCGAAGCGCGGCTAGTGTAGCTAGCGTGTGCTCGCATCGCTCCAATTCAGGAGACTATTCGACTATTCGAGTTCTACGGCACCTGTGTAGAGCTGGTAGTACTCGCCCTTCTGTGCGATGAGCTCGTCATGCGAGCCGCGTTCGATGATGCGGCCATGGTCGAGCACCATGATCACGTCGGAATTGCGCACGGTGGACAGGCGGTGTGCGATCACGAACACGGTACGACCCTTCATGAGGTTATCCATACCGGCCTGCACCACTTCCTCGGTACGGGTGTCGATGGACGAAGTAGCCTCGTCGAGGATCATGGCCGGCGGATCGGCCACGGCTGCACGAGCGATGGAGATCAGCTGACGCTGGCCCTGAGACAGACCAGAACCATCACCTTCGAGCACGGTCTGGTAGCCGTTGGGCAGCATGCGGATGAAGCCGTCGGCGTTCGTAAGCTTCGCAGCGGCAATGCATTCCTCGTCAGTGGCGTCGAGCCGACCGTAACGGATGTTGTCCATCACCGTGCCTGTGAACAGATTCACGTCCTGCAGCACCACACCCAGCGAACGACGCAGATCCGGCTTGCGGATGCCCTTGACGGAAATGCCGTCGTACAGAATCATGCCGTCTTGAATGTCATAGAAACGGTTGATCAGGTTAGTCACCGTGGTCTTACCGGCACCCGTGGCACCGACCAATGCGATCTTCTGCCCGGGCTTGGCGAACCAAGTGATGTCATGCAGCACCGGCTTGTTGGGATTGTAGCCGAAGGTCACGTCGGTGAAGCGCACATCGCCCTGCAGCAGGGTGAGGCGTCCATCCGGCGAAGTGATAGCGGTTTCACGGGCCTTCATCGCTACTTCTGCAGCACGCGGGCTCAAGGACTGCGCGGCCTTGAGCGAACGAGTGCCATCGTCGCCCTCCTCGCGCTTCCACGCCCAGTGACCGGTTTCATGGTCGACTTCGGTCATGGTGCGGCCGTCTTCGCCGAGTTCCACATTCACCAAGGTCACGGAACCGTCGTCATCTTCCGGCTGTTCGTCCATGAGCGCGAAGATACGGGATGCGCCGGCGAGCGCCATCATCACCATGTTGAACTGCATGGACACCTGACCGAGCGGGTTCACGAAGGAACGAGACAGCGTCAGCAGAGAGACGAGCGTGCCCAAGGTGAGCTGTCCGGCCCCGGACAGGCCGAAGTTGCCGAGTCCGGAAATCGCCGCGAATCCGCCAAAGATTGCAAGCAGAATGTAGAGCAGATAGCCCATGTTGCCGACGATCGGCATAGTCACATTGCCCCACGTGTTCGCTTCGGCGGAAGCTTCGAAGAGTTCTTCGTTCTTCTTGTCGAAAGTGGTTTGGGTGGCGTCCTCATGGTTGAAGACCTTGATGACCTTCTGGCCGTTGACCGCTTCTTCCACGAATGCGTTCACATCGCCGATGGCGATCTGCTGCTTGACGAAGTAACGTCCGGAACGGGAAACGACCTTGCGCACCACCACGAACAGAATTACGGTGAATGCGAGCACAAAAATAGTGACAGGCACCGACAGCCACAGCATCGACACGAGCGCCGCAAGCGCGGACACCGCGGACGAGAACATTTGCGGGAACGATTGGCTGATGGCCTGGCGCAATGTGTCGGTGTCGTTGGTGTAACGGCTCATGATGTCACCGTGTTCGTTGGTATCGAAATAACGGATCGGCAAGGTCTGCTGGTGAGCGAACATGTCGTCGCGGATCTTCTTCAATGTGCCCTGTTCCACGGCGACGATGATCCACTGCCATAGCCAGCTGCAGAAAATGCCGGCTGCATACAGGCATGCCATGAGTGTCAGCGCACGCAACAGCGGCATCCAGTCAGGGTTGGTGGCACCAACCATGGGCAGAATGTAGGTGTCGATCAGCGACTGCAGGAACAGTGACGATCCGGCCTGCGCTGCGGCTCCGACAAGAATGCACACTACTACGAGCGCCACGCGCCACTTGTATTGGAAGATGTAGCCGAAAATACGCTTGGTGGTGCCCGGTGCGGCTTTCTGCATTGGTGGCTTCGGCTGTTTGCTGGCCACGTTGTTGTTTTCCTTGGATTTCAATGCGGAAGTTTGTTCAGTCATCTGTTGCCTCCTTTCACTGCAGTTCCTCAGGTTGAGCCTGATTCTTGGTTTGCGATTCGTAGATGGAACGGTATTCGTCGCAGTTTTCGAGCAGTTGTTCATGCGTGCCGGCTGCCATGATGCGACCGTGGTCCATGACGAGAATCATGTCGGATTCCTGCACAGAGGCCACACGCTGGGCGATGATGATCTTCGTGGTGTCGGGAATCTCATGATGGAATGCGGTACGAATCAGCTGATCGGTTTTGGTGTCGACCGCGGATGTAGAATCGTCGAGGATCAGGATTTTCGGCTTTTTCAGCAACGCACGCGCAATGCACAGACGCTGGCGCTGGCCGCCGGAAACGTTGGTACCGCCCTGTTCGATGTACGTATCGTACTTATCGGGGAATTCCTGAATGAAGCCGTCAGCCTGCGCAAGCTGGCACGCGTGGCGAATCTCTTCATCAGTGGCGTTTGGATTGCCCCAACGCAGATTTTCGGCAATGGTTCCGGAGAAGAGCACGTTCTTTTGCAACACCATGGCAACCTGATCACGCAATACTTCCAAATCGTAATCACGCACATCCACGCCGCCGACCTTCAGCGAACCTTCGGTCACGTCATACAAACGTGGCACAAGCTGCACCAGACTGGACTTTGCGGAACCGGTGCCGCCGACGATGCCGATGGTCATGCCGGAACGAATCTTGAAATCAATATCGTCAAGCACCGGCTTTTCGGAAGTGGCGGAATAACGGAAGGTGACATGGTCGAAATCGATATCGCCATTCTTTACTTCCTTGACTGGATTAGCCGGATTCGTAACCGTGCTTTCCTCGTTCAGCACCTGGCAGATACGTTCGGCGGAAGCCTGCGAAATAATGCACATCACGAAAATCATGGAAAGCATCATCATAGCCATGAGGATCTGCATGGCGTAAGTGACCAGTGCGGTCAGATCGCCGGTGGTCAAGCCTAGGGCTGCATTGTTGCCGGACGCCACGATCTGCCGGGCGCCCATCCATGCGATGAGCAGCATGGACACGTACACGCACAGCATCATAAGCGGATTGTTGAAGCTCATAATGCGTTCGGCCTTGGTAAAGTCCTTGAAGATGCGCTGCGAAATGCGGTTGAACTTTTCGGTTTCATGGCTTTCGCGATTGTAGGACTTGACCACGCGGATGCCCTGCAGGTTCTCGTCGACCACGTTATTGAGCTTGTCGTATGTGTGGAACACACGCTCGAACACCGGGTGCACCAGCACCGCCAGGCCACACAAGCCGATGGCGAGCACCGGAATGCAGGCGAGGAACACCAAAGAGATGGATGGGCTGATGCGGAAGGAGAAGATCCACGCCACAATCACCATGATCGGAGCGCGCACACCCATGCGGATAATCATCGAATACGCGTTCTGCAGGTTGGTCACATCGGTGGTCAGTCGTGTGATGATCGAACCGGTGGAGAAACGGTCGATATTGGTGAAGCTGTAACCTTGCACCTTCTCAAACTGATCGTGACGCAGATTCTTCGCGAATCCGGCACCTGCGATAGCCGAGAACTTTCCAGCCAAAAAGCCGGATGTCAGCGAGACTACCGAGCAAATCAACAGAATCAAGCCGAATTTCAAAATCGCCGGCATGCTGCCACCGCTGATGCCCTCATCAATCAGCGATGCCATGACAGTCGGAATAAGGATTTCCAGCACGCTTTCCACGGCTACGAATGCCGGGGAGAGCAGACTGACTTTTTTGTATTCGCGCAGGGATTTGCCCAGTGTGCGAATGACATGCTGCTTTGGTTTCGGCGTTGCGGACGCCGTTGCGTTTGCCGTTGTCACTACTTGCCCTTTCCTTTTATTTTTACCTATGACGTGTGTTACTTGCGATTGCGCGCGATCGCCATTTCCTGCGATATCCGCAGTACGTGCGAGACATACTCATCACGAGCATCGCGATTATTCGAGGCATAGTCATCGCATGTTTTTTGCGGAACCTGCGATTCTTGCGGAACCTGCGATTTGCTTGCGTCCTGTTCCTGTATTTCCAAACTTGGATATCGACTTTCGTCTCCGATCAAACCTGTTTTCACCAGATTCGTCTGCATGACGTCGAGCACGTGCATGAATTGGCGGATCTGATCGTCTTCAAGGCCTTCCAGCAGGATTCGTTCCATGTTTTTCGCATTGTCGCGCAAGACTTCGGCGATATGCCTCGACTTGTCCGTCAACACGATTTTTTTCAGTCGTGCGTCGCGTTTCACCGGTTCGCGCGCGATCAGGCCCTTCTGTTCCATCAGCCCCAGCACCCGGCATGATGTGGATCGGGTCACGCCGAAACGTTGCTCGATGTCTTGAGGAAAGATTTCCTCGTTGTCATGCCGTGCGAGATACACGATGACGTCAACGTTGCCGTTGCTGATGTCTTCCGCCGCTTCAGGGCGGGTGACGCGCAGATACCGGTTGACCACGTTGTGCAGCGAGCGAATGGCCACGCTGGGGGGCTTTGCCAAGCCGCTTTCCCAGACTTCGAAGAGTCGTGAGCCAGTCGGTTCCTTGTATTGTTCGTTCGTCACTTCCGTCACAGCATACATAGTAAACCGTTGTATATACAACTGTTGCATATGCAACAATTGGCATGTCGTACGTATCCGTTTGCCCTGAAAATCGTCATAAAGCAACAATCCCAGAGCAACCTTCCAACAATGCAAAGGCCGAGGAATCAGGTCCGCACCGGTTCAGAGTAACGGATCAGATTCCCCGACCTTAAGTCTTGAATCCCGCGAAACTACTTGGTGAGTTCAGCGTATTCGGCAAGCATGTATTCGAAGATCTGCTTGCCATCGGCACCCATCAGCACCGACATGCTGTTGATCGGCATGGAGTCGAGGAACAGACGGGTCATGTCATTGTCGGGCACGATCGGCATGCGGCCGGCTTCACCTTCGGCACGCAGCTTCTCGAGCACCTTGGAACCGAGCGGATCCTTACGCCATTCCATGAAGTTGGACCACTCGGTGAGCGGCTGGGCCTTACCGTCGCCATCGAGCTCCACTACCGCGGAACCGGCGATGTCACGGCTGGACGTGCCGACTTCGATGGCGTATTCGCCGCTCTCCACATGCCAGTCGTTGAACTTCTCAGACCAGTAGGCGAAGGCGCGATCGTCGAGATCGAAGGAGACTTCGGCGGATTCGCCGGCTTTGAGGAACACCTTCTTGAAGCCTTTGAGCTCGTGCTTCGGGCGGGCCACGTCAGCCTTGCCAGGAGCCACGTACACCTGCACGGTTTCGGCGGCGTCAACGTTCGAGGTGTTCTTGACCACTGCGCTGACGGTTGCGGTGCAGGCACCGGTCTTGACGGCCTTCACGTCGCTCACTTCGAACGTGGCGTAGCTCAAGCCGAAGCCGAACGGGTAGTCGACGGCCTTGTTGTAGGTGTCGTAATAGCGGTAGCCCACAAACACGCCTTCGCCATAATCGACATGCCCCTCTTCACCCGGCCAGTTGATGGTGCTCGGATCGTCGTTGATGTCGAAGGGAATGGTCTGCGCAAGCTTGCCGGACGGGCTCACCTTGCCGAATAGCACGTCGGCGAGCGCCGGACCGCCAGACTGGCCGAGCAGCCAGGATTCGAGGATGCCCTTGGCGTTCTTGGCCCATGGTGCCACGGTGACGACGGAGCCGTTGGAGAGTATGACCACAACGTTCTTGTTTTCGGCTGCGACGGCTTCGAGCAGTGCGATCTGCTTGGCCGGCATGTCGAGGGTCTCACGGTCGAAGCCTTCGGATTCGGCCGCTTCAGGGAGCCCCAGGAACATGAGCACCACGTCGGCGCCCTTGGCAGCTTCGACGGCTTCGGTTTCGAGTGTTGGATCGGCCGGTTCGAGGTCGAGGGTGAATCCTGGGGCGAACTTGGCATCCACGCCGCGTTCGGTGAGGGCGTCAAGGAAGCTGGTCATCTTGGTTGGGGTGATGTGCGAGGAGCCGCCGCCCTGGTAGCGCGGAGTACGTGCGAATTCGCCGATGACGGTGACCTTGGCATCGCCAGCGACTGGCAGAATGGCGTCATCGTTCTTGAGGAGCACCATGGATTCGACGGCGGCCTGATGTGCGACCTCATCGTGGGCTTCGATGTCGAAACGATAGTTTTCGACGCTCATGGCTGCGCGGGTCTTGTTGACCAAGTCGATCATGCCTTGTGCCATGCGGTCGAGCTGTGCCGGCTGGATGCGGCCGTCGCGTGCGGCGTAGACGATTTGGTCGTCGGTGTAGCTTGGCGGCATTTCGAGGTTGAGGCCCGCATTGAGGGAGGCCACGCGGTCGTGGTCGGCGCCCCAGTCGCTCATGACGATACCTTGGAAGCCCCATTCGTCGCGCAGCACGTCGGTGAGTAGCCAGCGATTCTGGGCGGCATGCACGCCGTTGATGCAGTTGTATGCGCACATGATGGTCCACGGCTGGGCTTCCTTGACGATGTGTTCGAATGCCGGGAAGTAGATTTCGCGCAGCGCACGCTGGGAGATGTTGGCGCTGATGCGCAGCCGGTCGGTCTCCTGGCTGTTGGCGGCGAAATGCTTGAGCGAAGTGCCCACGCCCTTGGACTGCACGCCTGCGACGATGCCGACCGCCTCATGACCCGCCAGATACGGGTCTTCGGACCAGTATTCGAAGCAGCGGCCGCCAAGCGGGTTGCGCTTGATGTTCACGCCGGGACCGAGAATTACGGCAACCTTCTCCTGAATGCATTCTTCGGCCATGGCTTCGCCGACCTGGTGGATGAGTTCCGGATTCCACGAGCTGGACAGGCCCGCGGCCGGCGGGAAGCAGGTGGCGGGCACGGAGTTGTTCAGATCGACTTCGCCGGTGGTGGCCGAGTTGGACTTGCGCAGGCCGTGGGGGCCGTCGGTGATCATATAGCCGGGAATGCCCTTGGCTTCAACGCCTTGCAGATGCCAAGCGTCGCCGCCGGAAGTTAGGGATGCCTTTTCTTCAAGCGTCAGGTCATTGACGGAAGGATAGGTGTTTTCGCTCATACGTTCCTCTTTCGCATCGTTTTCTTGAGTTCGTATCGGTTAACCGGCCTGTGGAATCTCAACCCCGAAATCTTTACTAACCGGTCGGTAGGTACTTTATCAAAATCAACATCACAACACGCCAATCATCTTTGAAAAATCAGTTAACCGACCGTAAAGTAACTGCAGTATTTACGACTTGAGAGAAATGACGATTCATAAGCATTGCAGCGCACATGAATCGCCATTCATGGAAGGCAAGAAAGGGAATCATCATGGCCAACGAAGAAGTCGACCGAAGAGCGGCGATTCTCAATGCGGCCGTCGAACTGTTTGGAACGCTCGGCTATTACGGCACTTCCCTGCAGAAAATCGCCGATCGCGTAGGACTCACCAAGGCTGGCGTGCTGCATTATGTCGGCAGTAAGGAAGGACTGCTCACAGCCGCGCTGGACGAAGTCTACGATTCCGAAACGGAAGACATTCTTACCGACATAGTACGTGAGCCACGACCGTTGATCGCTGACATGTGGCGCAGAATCGTGGCGGTGAACGCACGCAGACCGATTCAGGTGCACATGTTTTCCACGTTGAGCGCCGAAGCGATCGACCCGAACCACCCCGCACACGAGTATTTCGCCAACCGCGAACTGCATAATGCCGACACCGCACTCAACATCCGTTGGCAAGTGCCTGAAGGTGTTGATACGCGTCGGCTGCTTAATGCGGGATTCGCCATGATGGACGGCGTGCAGCTGCGTTGGCTGCGCACGCCCGGCCAGGACCTGAACGCCATGTGGGCGGAATGCGAAGACGCCCTGTTCCCCCTGCCCATGTGGGAGGGTTACCGCTAAGCCTCTGCCCCGGCACTGCATTAATGTATAGATGCAGACGTAAAAGGAGGCATGTATGCGGATTCTGCTGGCACCGGACTCGTTCAAGGAAGCCGCTTCGGCTGAAGCAATCGCACAGGCGATGGCTCGCGGCATTAAGCGTGGCAATCCGCAGGCGGAATGCCGGCTCATGCCTCTTTCCGATGGCGGCGAAGGATTAACACAAGCCTTGGTTCATGCCACCGCCGGCACGTTGCACAATGTTGAGACAGTTGATGCGATCGGCCGCCCGATTACCGCTCAGTTTGGCTTTCTTGGCAATAATCGTGCTTCTTGTATTCTCCACACCGCCGTAGTCGAGTTGGCTTCGGCAAGCGGACTTGAACGGGTCTCCCCCGCCGACCGCAATGCGTTGTCTGCTTCCACGTTCGGCACCGGCTTGCTGATTCGTGCTGCGATTGACGCTGGCGCGAATCGTATTGTGCTTGGTTTGGGCGGCAGTGCCACTACGGATGGTGGCACGGGGTTGGCTCGCGCGCTTGGATTTCGTTTTCTTGATACGGCAGGTCATGATATTCCGCTTGGTGGCGGTTCTCTTGTTGATTTGGAGAGGATTGACGATTCGGAAGTTCCCGATTTTGTAAAAAATGTTCCGATTGTTCTCGCCTGCGATGTCAGCAATCCTTTGACCGGACCGGAAGGTGCTGCGCATGTGTTCGCTCCGCAAAAAGGCGCGAACACAGCACAGGTCGAACTCCTCGATCAGGGACTCGCGAATCTCGCACACGCGATCATGCAATACAATGGCCGCGATATTGAGCGCATTCCCGGTACAGGCGCCGCGGGCGGTACCGGCGGCGGGATGCTCGGCCTGTTCAATACAACAGTACGGCCGGGAATCGAACTTGTGCTCGATCTTGCGCATGGTCGAGAAGCATGCGCATGGGCCGACGTCATCATCACCGGCGAAGGTTCCATCGACAGTCAGACACCGTACGGCAAAGTGCCGAGTGGCATTGCGAAACTGGCGCAATCGCAAGGAAAACCAACTATTGCCATTGGCGGAACGGTAACCCGCGATCCACACACCATCGAAGCGTTGAACGAGACCGGCATCGTCGCAACGTTCGGCATTGCGCCCGGGCCGGCTGATCTTGCGACGCTGATCGCCAACACGGAACGCAATGTCGAGATCACGTGTGCCGCAATCGCCGGCACACTGCGCGTTGCTTCGGCTACTGCAGTAGCTGCAACTACTTCACCTTGCGAATCAGCATGATGAACACCGTGCCCAGTAGCACCGCAACCACAGCGATCGGGAACAAAGCCGTATAACCGCCAGTGGCAAGCACAATCGCGCCGGCAAGCTGCTGTATGGCGTTCATCCCCGCGGAACAGTCGGCGTTCATTGACGATGGCAACTGGTTCAACGCATGCGTCTGATCAGGCACCAGTACGAATCCGGAAGCAGCCATAAATAACGCGTATGCCACGGCAATGGTCCATTCATGTGAGCCGCCCACGATCGGCATTTCGTAGGCGGCTCATATCAGACTAGCGTGTCGATTATTGGGTTCTGCGACACGGCTTATTTCGTTTCGCTTTTACGCGACGGTGAAGGTAGTGCGCTTCAAGTGTTCGCGACGGCTGGAATGGCCGATAAGCACTTCGAATTCGCCCGGTTCGACAATTCGGTTAGCTTCCGAATCGACGATGGTGCAATCGGAAACCGGAATGTCGAAGGCAACGGTCTTACTTTTGCCTGGTTCGAGTTCCACGCGCTGGAATGCTTTGAGTTCACGATCAGTCCAGCTGTAGGAGGTCACGATGTCGCCGATGTAGAGCTGCACTACTTCCGTGCCCTTGCGATCGCCCGTATTGGTGAGGGTGATTTCGGCATGCACGGTGTCGGTTTCGGCGAATATGCCGGATTCCGGAACGTTGGTGATGGTCGGATCTCCGTATTCGAACGTGGTGTAGCTCAGACCCTCGCCGAATGCGAATGCCGGATTCTGCGTGAGGTCGGCGTAACGGTTGCCGTGCTGGCCTCGAATCTGGTTGTAGTAGACCGGCAGCTGTCCTGCGTGACGCGGGAAGGTGATCGGCAGGCGTCCGCTCGGTTCGGTTTCGCCAAGAATGATTTCGGCGATGGCCTGGCCGCCCTTCATGCCCGGGCTTGGAGCCCACAGCAGAGCCGAAGTGCCTTCGGCTGGAGTTTCGCCAACAATCACGCCGTTGGTGCCGATCACGGATGCCGGCAGCACTTGCGGCTTGGAGCTGACGAGCACCACCACGAACGGCTTGCCGGTTTCGCGAGCCACGTTCGACAGTGCATCGATCAGCGTATTCTGTCCGCCGAGCAGTTCAAGCGTGGCGGTGGAGCAGCCTTCGCCAATGGCCTGGATCACATCGCCCACCACGGCCACGATCAGGTCGCTTTTGCGTGCGTTTTCCACGGCTTCGTCAAGCAGTGCGCGATCAATCTTGGCGGAAACGCCGATCTTCGGGCGAGGCTGTCCATCCGGGTAGAACTCGCCTTCCGGATCGGGCACCAAATCCACGATGTTGGCACCGCGAGAGTACACGACCTCGCAACCTTCCGGAGCGAGCTGCTTGAAACCATCAAGCACGGTGGTGATCATTTCACGCGGGTGGCCGTCAGGCATCCAGTTGATCTGGCCGGAACTGCCTGCCCAGTCGCCCAGCTGGGTCTGGGCGTCATCGGCGAGCGGACCAACGACCGCGATACGCTTCGCACCGGCTACGTTGAACGGCAGTGAACCGTCGTTCTTCAGCAATGCCACGGCTTCGCGAGCCACTTCAAGGTTGAGCTGCTGATGCTCTTCGGAACCGATCACTGCATCGATACGCTTCTGGTCGGGCAAGCGTGGATCTTCGAACAGTCCAAGACGGAACTTCAGTGCGAGAATACGAGCCACGGCGGCATCGATCAACGATTCGTCAAGCAGACCGGTCTTCACGGCTTCGATCGCACCCTCGTAGAACTTTGGCGTGGTCATCACCAAGTCGTTGCCGGACTTGACCGCATCGGCAGCAGCCTGCACATAGTCAGGCTTGACCTTCTGCTCCCACACGGAACGGCCGACGTTGTCCCAGTCGGTGATGAGCGTGCCCTGATAGTTCCAAGCGCCACGCAGTTTGTCGGAAAGCAGCCACTTGTTGAAGGTGACCGGCACACCTTCGATGGATTCGTAGCCGAGCATGAAGGTGCCGCAGCCTTCCTTGGCCACGCGTTCAAACGGCGGCAGGAACCAGGATTCCAGCTTGCGGTGGCTCAGGTCGGCTTCGGAAGCGTCACGCCCTCCCTGTGTTTCGGAATAGCCTGCGAAATGCTTGGCGCATGCGAGGATCGCGTCTTTGGCGAGCGGCTCGCCCGCCTTGGCTCCACCTTGATAGCCCTTGACAATGGACGATGCCATTTCGCCAATCAGGTACGGATCTTCGCCAAAGGTTTCGCCCACGCGGCCCCAACGGGTGTCTCGCGCGATGCACAGCACCGGGGAGAACGTCCAATGCACGCCGGTGGCTGACACTTCCTCGGCGGTGGCACGGCCCGCGGCCTGTACCTTTTCAGAATCCCACGTGGTTGCCATGCCTAGCTGTTCCGGGAAAATGGTGGCTCCCGGCCAGAAGGAATAGCCGTGAATGCAGTCGTCGCCGATCACCAGCGGAATGCCGAGACGGGTTTTGGCGTTCACCGTTTCCACGGCTTTCGGCAGATCGGACGGCGAGGTGTGCAGAATGGAACCAACGTGCTTGTTGACGATCAGATCGTCCAAATCGCCGCTTCGCGCGTCAAGCTGCATCATCTGTCCGACTTTTTCCTCAAGGGTCATTCGACCAAGCAGATCGGCGATGCGTTCCTCAGTAGGAAGTTCCGGATTCCTATAGGGCAGATTTACAGTATTTTCAGTGGTTTCGGCCATGGATTGCTCACTTTCCTCATTGAAGCGATTTTCTTTAATTACCAATTGGTAGTTTAGTATATCATATGCACATCCGCAACTCGACATAACCCTGTCAACGCAAAAGGCGAGGGACCATCAGACCCTCGCCTTTTCGCACGCGCATGCAATGCCAATCTCAACAAGTATTCAAAATCAACGATATGCATCCCACAACGGGGATGGAAACAGCATGTTTTCCATCTGAGCCCACTCTTTGCATAAATCAACTTCAGGCTCGCGCAACCACCATAATTGCACACCATCCATGATTTCCATGGCTTTACGCACCACCGGTCGCATGCTCGACTTCCATGAACCCAATTGCGGAGGAATCAGCCAAGGATATTGCGAATAGTTCTCCCAAATATCGTCCATACGAGCAGTGAATTCATCATGCAACGGATGTTCAGGATTCAACGATTCCACAGAAAGCACGGTAAACTTTGAAACAGACACCCCCAAGTATGCCAAAACCAAGCGTCACTATATGTGGACGCAGCAATGAACAATTCCCCTATGACAACTAGCATGGGGAGACATTATTTGTAAAGCATAAAAGAAGGTCCATTCAAATGGAGAAGCCGAACGATATTAAAAGAGACTCCATATCAGTGAATTACTTTTTGAATACTGCTGCGTACAGCGGTCTCTTCTCCCTTCTTTCGGTTATTCTCACCGGCCAAGTTTCTGCGGCGTCATCGCTATATGTTGGGCTGGCGCTCGGAATTTTATCTCTTTTTTCTAGAGGCAGTACTGTTTTTATAGGTAGCCTGATTGAGCGTTTCTCAACGGTATCCCTCACCGAGGCCGGTTTCGGATTCATGGTTTTTTCACTTTTGCTGCTACAACCGGCAATGGGTGGTTTTATCGGCTTCCTTTTTGCGGATTTGGCTTTGCTGGGACTCGGTCTTTCATTGGTTAATTTTGCCCTACGAGGGCATATCATCGCTACAGTAAAGGATAAAAAAATTCAGGCTTCTTTGTTTGCTTTAGTGACTATGGCAGCCAATCTTGGATCCGCGATTGGACCTCTGGGCTCGAATTACATATATAAAGCTTTCGGACAAACGCTCTTTATTGCAATCATCGTCGGACTCTATGCTTTTTCTGCTTTACTAGCTCCAATAGCGCTGACTCATCATGTCTTCATACGCAATGAGAAAAGCGGCGAGGAAAACACTTCCTCCATCGTGAAGACCATTACAGACTCGCTGAAAAGTCCCGGTACGGTTCTTGCCATCCTGGCGGTGTTCGTGGGCAGTATAATGAATGGTCAGCTTTTTGCCGGAATGGCATTGGAATTCCACTCGTTATCCGATAGTCCAGTCATAAGAGGATTGTTCTATTCCATTGATGCCATATCGGTCATAGCACTGCAAATGCCGGTAAGTAAGATCATCTCGCGCAATATGACCAAAGAACATAATGCCACCTCATTCATAGTCAAAAGCCTGGGGATTTATGGAATTTCCTTCGCACTATTCGCCTGCGGAGTCTCGTCGTACTGGTGGATATGCATCATTTCCTTGGTTGTGTTCTCCATTGCAGAATGCATCTATGCGCCATTAATCAATATTGCTCTGGTAGAGGCACAGCCAGATAAGCCTTTGGTGGACATTCTGAACTATCGGCTGATAATTGCAGCCATTGGTGAATCGGCAGGCTCATTCCTTGGCGGTTGGATCGTTCCGGCACTACGTCCTGCAGGATTGACGGCTTGGTATTGGTGTGCACTGGCGTTAGTGGGAATAATGCCTGCAGTCGTCACTAATCAAATTAGAAAACGTGGACAAAGAATCATTCGTCATTGAAAGAAAAAGTCTTGGTGAGTACACCGGAAGGGGAATGACATGAAAGTATTATTGCTGCAACAGCCCAAATCTTTCTCAAATTATCCTAAATGGATTGAGGAAATCCAAGAACGTTTCGATTGTTTAGAAGTTATGGTCTTCACCTCGAACGATCGAGCCGCACACCATAGTTGGCCGAGCTCCGTCATCAAGGAAATCGAGGTTTCCGATTATTCCTCTGATAGCGCTACCGCAAAATTCTTTGATATTGTCAGGAAATTTAAACCAGATAGGATAGTTTCCAGCTCAGAGGAAGACGTACTGAGGGTTGCAGAGGCGAGAAGTTTATTTGGAATTCCCGGTTTACAGCATGAACTGGCGTTAAGCTGTCGAGATAAAGTCACGATGAAACAATCGGCCCTTGATGCCGGATTAAAGATTATTCCCTATACCACCTGCCAAGGCTTTGGAGATATTATTTCGGCGTTCGATCGTTGGGAGACGGTTGTTCTCAAACCTCGATGGGGCGCAGGGTCTGCAGGCATTACGATATTGCATTCGAAAGATGACCTGCCTGCTTTAGCTACCAAGCCGGAATTCATACGAAACGTGCATTCAAACCAGTATTACTTAGAGGAATATTGTTCCGGTTCCGTCTACCATGTGGATGTAGTCTATATCAATTCCGGTTCGATTCTGATCTCACCATCACGGTACCTTGTCCCGCCACTGGATTTCGAGAAACAAAACACCGGTTCCGTGATGTTGGATGAGAACGGTGCCGACTATTCCGAGCTGCTCCGACTGACAAAGCAATTAATTGCATCTTTCAACGATCAGACGATTCCGAATGTGATGCATATCGAATTCTATAAGAATGAAACCGGTGATTTCGTATTCGGGGAAATGGCGGCACGCAGAGGAGGCGGTCTCATCAAGCAGGAGCTGGCAGCCGCCTATGACATAGACCAAAGCAAGGCCAACTTCCTATTGGAACTTGGTCTTGTCGATGCGGATGCGAATATTACGCGATCATCTCAGTATGGCATACTGCTGGAAACCGCTGGATTGAACTGGCCAAAGGAAAAAGAAATCCCGGATTGGGCGGTTTTGGAATCTGTGGGCAAGAAAAAAGGTATCGCTCATAACTCTGTTGATTCTGACAGGAAATTTCTTATTTCCGGCAAGAATGAATCTGAGATTATTCAACGTTCTAATTATCTTATAAATAGTCAATATAATGAGTAAAATTAACTTTTTACAGAGGGACAATTGTAACTAATTCTGCAGCAGGTTCTATATATGACGAATTATTATGTAGAATTGGTAATTCTACTGAATCTAGACTCTTCCGTAAAATAATGATACTAGTATCGCTAGGGATGTTGGGAGCCAGCATTGGCGTCTATACGGGAAGCGCAGCAGGTAGTCTGACTGCATCAAAATGGTCGACATCTCAAGAAACCAGCATGTCTCTTTCAGCAAACTTTTCAGGCACTACCACAATAGAAGATAAGCAAAATGAGGGTGGCCGTCAGGTCACCCCCGAACGTATGCGGAACACACATAAAATCAGCGGCATGCATCCCAGAGGGGCGCGGGAAACAGCAGATTCTCCATTTCGGACCATTCCTCACACAAGTCCACTTCCGGTTCGCGCAGCCACCACAGCTGAATGCCATCCATGATTTCCATGGCTTTGCGCACCACTGGCCGCATGCTGCCGGCCCATGCGCCCAATTGCGGCGGAACCACCCACGGGTATTTCGAGTAGTGTTCCCAGATGTCCTCCATGCGTCCCATGAATTCGTCATGCAATGGGTGATCCGGGTTCAGGGATTCCACCGACAGCACGGTGAACAGCTGCACCATCATGCGGCGGCGCGAGTTGTGTTTCACCAGGTAGCGCAGATACGCGGGAAAATGCGGCGCGGACGGGTCGCTGCCCGGCATGCCCGAAGAGAAGAAGTCCTCCGGCGTGCCGGTCTGCCCGTAGTATTCGTCATATACCAGCGCCAGCATTTTGTCTTTGTTGTCGACGTATCGCAACACGCCTTGTTTGGAGATGCCGACCCTGTCGGCCACGTCTTGGATGGAAATGCCATTGAATCCACGCTCACTGATCAGCTGAACAGCCGCATCCAGCACTTCCGCTCGACGCTCCTGCGGTGATTTTCGGATACGTTTCGAAGTCTCTTCCTCTGCCATGATTCCGAGTCTAATGCACCTTGCGTCGATTGCCGTTGATTGACTGCCTATGGCACGTCATCGTGAGAGGTATCCGCCCGAATCCATCCATGACGCCATACGCGAGTCAGATCCCACGCCTCAAGATTGCCGCCGTTGCGAGGATCCCGCGGCGGTTTCCCTTCGCCACTACCCGGTTTCGCGGAGCGCGCAAGCTGGTAGCTCCAATAGATCTGCCCCGCCGACACGTCCCATGCCGCGCGTTGCAATCGTGACACTTGGCGGTATGCAGCCGATCGGTTTTGGCTGTGTAGGGCCCACTGATTCTCCACGCACCACTCGCCCACCAGCACGGGAATACGACGGGCCGCCGAACGGATGGCGATGCCACTCGCGCCCACCAGCATCCGGTACAGCCATGGCAGTCGCCGCGATCGCAGGTACAGCCGGCGTGCCGGTCCCGAAAACAGCGGATCCTCCATCGCGATGAGATACTGATGGGTGTCGAGCATGACGTTGCGCATGCCAGCACGACGGAACCAACCACCCCAGCGGAGCAGTCGGAAACCGTCATGGAATACGATCACGGTTTCCGGACGTAGCACGGCGCGCAACCGGGCGTAAGCGTCGCGGTAGAAGCGCTTCAGAAAACGCAGTGAGACATACGTGCTACCGGAAGCCTCATGAGAGTCTTTCGCCGTGTTCGACGTGCTATGGAACACTGACCAGCTCACTGGTTCGTTGAGTACTTCGATGCCGTGCAGGGCCGGTTCGTCGCGGTATCGGCGAGCCAATCGCTCCAGCACGTTCAGCGTGTACTCCACCAAGTCCGTATTCTGCGCCCATTTGCACACACCCGTCAGACCGCCGTTGTCGAAACCATTCTGCGAGCCGGGCACGGTATGCAGGTCGATCATGATCTTCAGTCCCGTCTCCCGCGCCCAACGGAACGCGCGGTCGAGGTACGTGATGCAGCCCGGATGCCCGGGCCAGTCGCCGAAGATGAAATACGGTATGGGAATGCGTACGAGGTTGATTCCGTGGTCGGCGATGATACGAAAATCCTCCAAGGTGATGTAGGTTTCGCGGTGCCGGCGCAGTTCCTCGGCTAGATTCCGTTCGGACCAGAGGGATACGTGCGTGCGGTGCATCCAGATTTCATCGTCTTCGGCGCTGCGGGTGAACGGTTTCGGATCCATCCATTTCTCCAGCACCAGCCAGTTGCCGAGGTTCACGCCGTCGATTCGCTCGTCGATGCCTAGCACCATGCGTCTCACCGCCCTTACGTTCGGGGGTTGCCCGACTTTTCGTTTCCGCCCATCACAACCCATGGCAAAACCCATTCGGCCCAATGGGCCAAGGAACCGCGCGTCATTCGCAACGTTCCTTGGTCCATTGTATGCGCCCCGCGAGCGGCCACGCGGCCGCTCGGAATCGGATCACAGCCGGATCAGGGTCGTTGAATGATCGTGGTGGCCGGCCGGGCGGGATCAGTCGACGGGCTTCGTCTCGTCCGCCTCGTAGTCGAAGAAGTCGAAGTCGGCGGTCTTCTCGTGCAGAGCGGCGTCGGTGACGGCGATGCCGACCATAGTGCCGGTGAATTCGCCGTACTTGCAGTATTCGTCAGAGAAGGTGGTAGTGTCGAAATCCGGGCCAATCTTGGTCCAGTTCTCGCCATCATAACCCCACTCGAACCAAGTACGACGACCTTCGATATTCAAACGGAAATAGATCGGCTTGTCTTCCACAGCAACGCGAGTGTCAAGCATTTCCGTCTTTTCACCGTTTTCGAGACGCACAATCGAAATCGCGCTGCCGCCAAGCGTCTGTGAATAATACTTGCGCAGGAAAATATTATTCATGTTGTCGTAGTAGATGGTCAAGCCAGCGCTGTGCTGGTAGACTTCCGGCTCGAACTCCATCTTCGTGGTGACGGTGGCGTACACGCTGGTGAGTTTGCGTGCGATCAGGCTCGTGCGGTTGAGCGATGCCAACGATTCCTCGCCGCGGATGCGCAGCCAACCGGGGCGTTCCGTCACGTTGGCGAAGGTGGTCGGCATCTGCCGCGGCGAATAATACCAGTTGCCGATCGCGCCGCCGTCGAAGTCGTCGTGCCCGGGAATCTCCGGCATCGGCGCATCCGGCAGATCCGGCTCTTCGACTTCGAGTTTGGCCAGATTGGAGCCGTCCGCCATGCGCAGCCAGCCGTCATTCGTCCATGTCATCTTCTGAATGGCGGTTTCACGGCCAAGCGTACAACGTAATTCCGGCACAAACGGACGGCTGGTCAGGTGCACAAGATATGTCTCGCCGTTCGGCAGATCCACGTAGGAGCCGTGCCCGGACTTCTGCAGCACGGAATCCGGGTTGAAATAGCGCGGCTTCAAATGATCGTCATCAGCACGCTCGTTTGACTCCTTCGGCTGCGAAGTGACGAGCGGACCATTCGGATCCGGCTCATACGGACCCCACACATTGCGGGAACGGCCCATGGTCACGGCATGGTTGTAGCCAGTGCCACCCTCGGCGCACATAATGTAATACCAGCCGTCACGCTTGGTCAGATGCGGAGCCTCAATGCAGCCACGATCAGTAGCGCCACGCCATATACGCTTCGGATAGCCAACCACATGCTTGGTTTCCGGATCATATTCCACACAGCAGATCACGCCCGGCTTCTCATAGCCTTCACGGGTCTCCCACTCCAAGCTGACGATGTACTTCTTGCCATTGTCATCATGTAAAATGGACGCGTCGAAACCAGAAGATGTCAGATATACCGGCTCGCTCCACGGACCTTCAATGCTCTTTGACTTAATCAGATAATTATTCACGTCGAAATAGCGTGCATTCATGGAGTTCATAACGCCGTAAATCACGTAAAACATGTCCTCTTCCTCACAATACGTGAGACATGGAGCCCAAATGCCCTTAGCGCTCGGCAGCTTGGTGAGGTTCGGCTTCGTATCATCAGTAAGCACGTGGGTGAGCAGCTCCCAATGCTTCATATCCTTCGAATGGTAAATCGGAATACCCGGGAACCATTCGAATGTAGAGACAGCAACATAGTAGTCGTCGCCTTTACGGCAGATGGCCGGATCAGGATTGAAGCCTTTGAAGATCGGATTATGCAGCATTGTCGTTCCTTAATGTTCTTGATATCACGCGTTGCTTTGTACGATTCTTGCGTCCGACGGAATCACTTTTGGACGGGGAACCAGTTTTGGGCGATGCAGCGTCCAAGGTCCCATGCGTCCCAGCCGATCCAGCCGGGAGTGTTGACAGTGTCAGTGAGCAGCTTGTAGTTCCAGTAGTAGAAGCCGCTGCCCTTGCTCCATGCGGCGAGCTGGGATTCGGCTAGGCCCCGGTACAGCGAGCGCTTCTGTTCGGCGGTCAGGGTTTCGACCTGAGCCCCTTCCTCGCCGTTGAGCACGCTTTGGCCGCCGTGGGTGTCCACACCGCAGCCGACGGAGTTGAACAGGCACCACTCCCCCACAATCACCGGGAAGTATTCGCTCATCTCGGCGATCATCGGCGCATAGGTATTCCTCACGAAGTCGTCGTAGCCCTCCGCTGTCTGCGGGCAACCCATCGTTTCGGCGGTCATGAGGTATTGGTGGGTATCGAGGACCACGTTCTTAAACTCGGGCGCGAGCTTGCCGTCGGGGCCGCGCATGAAGTCCTTCCACTGTTCGATGTCGAAACCGTCGTGGAACACCACGACTTTGTCGGTCGGCAACGCGCCCTTGTCAGCGTCGCGCAGACGGTGGTAGGCGGTGATGTAGAAGTTCTTGAGCCAGTCGAATGCGATCGGGCCGGTGCCTTCGGCGAGTTCCGGATCGACCGCCTTGTAGCGTTCGGTCACGTTCGCCATCGGCCAGCAGGTGGTGGTGTTCGGCTCGTTGATGATTTCGATGCCCATCAGCGCCCGACGATGGCCGTACCGCTTGGAGAGGCGTTCGAGCACGGACAGCACGAATTCGACTTCGTCGGGCAGCTGCGCCCACTTGCACACGCCGGAGATGCCGCCGTTGTCGAAGCCGTTTTGGCTCATCGGTGCGGTGTGCAGATCGATAAGGATGGTCAGGCCGTATTTCTCGGCCCAGTTGAAGGCCTTGTCGAGTTCGTCGATGCAGCCGATGAACGGCGCGCGGTCGCCGAAGATGAAGTACGGCACGGGGATGCGCACGGAGTTCAGTCCCCACGATTTGATGGTGGCGAAGTCGCGCTCGTTGATGTATTCGGCGCGGTGGGTCCTGATACGGGCCTCGTAGACGGCCGGATCAAGTTGCGTCGGCAGATAGTATTCGTCATCGGCAGTGGTTCCATCGAATAATGCCGGGTTCATCCACTTTTCCAGAACCAGCCAGTTACCCAGGTTCACGCCCTTGATGTAATTAAGGTCCATATGCACTCCTTCGTACGCTTTCAATCATATTTTTTATTACTTAGTAATTACTAAGTTAGATGATAGTACATTTTTCTCCTCCCCGCAACTCGTCTCGGACATCTCTCCGAACCGCTGTCGCACTATTTCGCATAAAGCACCCTTTGCGAAAATCGTGGGACCGACAATCAAAATCGTGCAGCAATTTCACAGAATCATGCGATTAATCATAAGAAAAAAGCCTCTTTCTTGCGGGAAGAAAGAGGCAACCTGCAGCCGGAGAGACGATTACTGCTTATCGCTGGCGAATCGTTACGTGCAAGGCACTCACCGAGGCAGCGGGCAACGTTACCGTCAGCTCGGCACCGCCGGCAGATTCGTGCACGCTCACGGCACTATCCACGTCCACGGCATGAGTGCGCACCAGATCCGAATGCTCCACTGTGTTGCAATCATGCGGATCTTCGGAAGCAAGCGTTTCCATCGAATCAACCTGAGCGCCGCACGGCAAATGCAGCCGCACTTCGGCACCATCGTTCATATGCGCATTGGTGAGATTAATCAGCAGCTGCGTGCCATCCTCATTACGTGACGCAAACGTATACACGGCAGAATCCTCGGAATCGTTACGCGCCACATCAAGTGCGGTCATGCCACGATGCGCCTTATACATCATGAACACATCGTAGTTAGGCGTAAGGATGGTCCGATCGCCTTCAGTCAAGATCAGTGAGTTAAGCACATTGATGGTCTGCGCGTTACACGCCATGGTCACCTTGTCGCAATTACGCTGCAGCAGATCCAACGTAAGCGCGGTGGTGATGGCGTCACGCATGGTCACCTGCTGCTTGAGCGCAGGGCGTGCGAAGAATGCGGTCTTGTGCCAATTGCCCCATTCGCCGATGATTAGATCGACATGCGCGAGCTTGGAATCCATAGCCACCTCCGGCTCATGAATAAGCGCCAGGCCGTCATTCATCAAACGCCACTGATCACGCAGAATATCTTCAAGTTCGAGGCATCCCTCAATCACCGCATTCCAGCCGTCTTCATCGAACCGGGTGGGAGTGTCGGCATCGTTGTCCACATTCCAATTGTAGAAGTGCAGATCATAGCCGTCGATATTCGGCTGACGATATTCGGCAAGACCACGGAAGAAATCCTGGGTCCACTGCACGCGTTCGCGCGGCTTGTTGCCGTCAGGACCACTCGCAATAGCATACATTGGGGTCGGCGCGAACACATCGGTGGTGAAGCTCGGCATGGCGGATGCGAACCTGCGGTATTCATTGAGGTAGGTCCGCGGAGTCATGGTACCGCCGCCAGCCCACACTTCGTTGCCGATCCCCCAATATTTCACCCCGTAAGGTGCCTTATGGCCGTTAGCCTCACGTTCCTTGGCAAGATCAGTGGGCTGCGCACGATTGCAGTACTCCATCCAATCCTTCATTTCGGCGACTGTGCCGGAAAGCATGTTGATATTGATCCACGGTTCAGCGCCGAGCATTTCACACAAACGCAGGAATTCGTCGGTGCCGAAGCTGTGATCGTCCAGCTCATAGGTGGCGAAATTCTCGTTGAAAGTGGTTTTACGTTCGCTTTGCGGGCCCACACCGTCACGCCAATGGTAGGTATCCGCATAGCATCCGCCCGGCCAGCGAATAACCGGCGGCTGCAATGCACGCAAAGCATCCAATGTGGCCTTGCGGTAGCCACGCTCGTTTTCGATCGGGGAATCCTCTCCCACCCATAGACCTTCATCAATGCATTCGCCAAGGAATTCAATGAATTGGCCATGCAGTTTCGGATCGATACGACCAATCGTACTGTTCGGGTCAATGCAGACAACCATGGTTTGCTCCTTTTGCCGTAGTGCTCACATCTGCAACGTTCGTAATTCGTATGGTTCTTGTAGTTATTGTGCCGCACAATATATGCGAAATGGCCGAAGATTCCAGGAGAGATAATGAAAGAATCTCCGGCCAAGTTATTTCGAAAAGCGCCGACGCTACTTCACCTTTTTAATCATCAGAATGAAGATGCAGGCGAGCGCCACCATAATGATTGCCGTCGGGAACACCAGTCCGTACGAGCCGGTAGCTACCACAATGGCGGAGGTGACAATCGGGCCGACCATCTGACCGAGAGTAGTGGCAATGTTCAAAATGCCCAGATCCTTCCCGGCCTCTTCTTCATTCGGCAGAACGTCAACATTGAGCGCCTGATCGACGGAACCGTACATGCCGTAGCCGAAGCCACCGATGGCGGAGAAGAGAATCATGCCCAACGCGTTGTGCATGAGCCATGGCAGAGCATAACCGATGGCGAGCAGCACGCTTGCGGCCACAACCGGAATCTTACGGCGACCGATTTTGTCGGAAATCGGACCTGCGGAAAGCGCGGAAATCAGGGAGACAACCATCAGCACCAAGCTCATGGTAGAAATGGTGGCCGCGGAATCTTCAACACTTTGACCAATGTAGTCCTGCAGAATATACAGCTGGTAGTTGAGAATCATGTAGTAGCTGAACAGCAGCAGGGAACGGCCGATAAATGCCAGCCAGAAGTCGCGAGCGCCTTTGGTCGGCGGACGGAAGCTCATGATAATACCCTTGAAATCAACCTTTTCCTTAGGCATATCCTTGCTGGACTTTTCCTTCGGCCAGAAGACCACGGCAAGCACACCGGAAAGACCCATAGCCACACCGGACACGATGAAGCCCGGGAGCTGCAGGGTGATGAACTGCGCACCAACAATCTGACCAAGAGCAGAACCGAACAACGTACCTGCAGAGATAAATGCGGACATGGTGCCGCGCATATCTTCAGGAATACGGTCAGACAGAGATGCGATGACCGGTGCGATCATCATGTTCAGACCAACCATGGAAATGCAGTAGCTGATGCCAATGCTCACACCGTCCGGCAGAATGCCGATGAGGAACAGCGAAATGCCCGCAACAATGCCGCCCGATGCGATCCATGGCGTACGACGTCCGAAGATCGAGCGCGTACGGTCAGACATGTTGCCAACCACGAGGTTGGAAATCAGCGAAGCCAATGCCGTGGCCGAATTCAGCACGCCGAAAATGGCGTCTTTGCTGTCGGGCGCGATATCAGCCAAACGCTGCGGCAGCAGCACTGCAGCAACGATCTGTAACGCCAGCATCCATGCGAACGAGAACACGAAGAACGCTACGCAGAAACGCGTTTTGTCGATTTTGGAAAGCTCGTTGGCATGTTCCGCAGGCCGTACGTCAGTCATGCTTGTCTCCTTATCTTTCTTTTTCAAAGTCAGCCCTCTACGTTTTTTGCCGAATCTTCAATGATCATGCAAACAACAGGCAAGAGAGGCGTTGTGTTGAAGTCAACTCTCATCGGCTTCGTCAGTTATCTTATATCTTAAAGATATAAGATAACAAATCGGCGTGTCGAGCAACGACCTACTTTCAAGCACAGCAATCAACCGCATAACCGCAATATCGAAACCACATGAAAACGCATGTGGACAGCGGCAATAGTATTCTTCAAATCAGTATGGAATCACAGGAAAACACATCAGCAAACAGCATCAAGAGCCGTCCAATCAACCAAAGAAAACGACTCTCCCCAGCGCAGCGACGAAAACAAATCACACAAGAAGCGGTAACCCTAATCACGCAATACGGGTCATACGGCTTCCCAATGCAAGCATTAGCCGATGCAGTTGGCATGACCCTGCCCGGACTCAACCATTACGTCAAAAACCGAGAAGAATTACTCTCATTGGTCATCGAAACGTTCTACGACTCCGAAGAAGGCAATGCCCACACGACATTGGGCGCAGCCATCAGCCACTGCGACCAAACAGATTCAGCAACCAAAGAACGCCGACATCTGCCCGGCACATTGCACGAAACCGTGCGCTTCAACGCCAAACGTCCCGAACTTGTCGCACTGTTCATGCGCCTCGCCATCGAAGCGTCCGATCCAGAACACCCAGCCCACGAGTTCTACCAGAACAGACACAATTCGATTTTGATCGACATGACCAGCGTGGACTGGGAACTACCGGAAGAATACCGCGATCCAGAACGCCTGCATGACCTCATCGTCACCGCGTTCTTTGCCATGGACGGCGTGCAAATCCAGTCGTTAACCAATCCCAACGAATCCATGATGCAGCTATGGGAACGCGCAGAACGCATCCTATTCCCCTCCCCCACATGGGACGGCTACCGCTGAACAGAGCGCAAACAAGCAAAGACACCGCAAAAGCAAAAAGGCGTTTGCCTGCGGCGACCAGTAACCGATCACCATAGGCAAACGCCCCGCAACACAACACCGGCTTGCGAAGATGGCAGGAAGAGAAGGGAAACCTGCCATCCGGCATTCAACAAACCGCTGCCACAACCAAGCCGACGCGTTACGCACACATTCGCATCAGCCAGGCAGCTCCCGTCAGTCCAGCACAAACGTGTTGAACGAACGCGGAGCAAGCGTCACCTTGATACCGCGATCGGCATTGCAAGGATCGGCAAATTCAAACGGACGCTCCTCTTCGAGAGCGTTCTGGGCCACCACCACAATGGTGCCATCCGGATTACGGAACGCAATAGCCATCGAATTGAAATGACCCGTAGTGCCAAGCACATGCGCACCCGGCTTAACGAAATGCAAGAAATGACGCATCACATAATATTCCGGATTACGGCGAACCTCATGCGTATCCGCAGTAATGGTGAACAGTGAATTCTGCCACCACCCCCACGTAGAATCCTGATCGTCAAGAATCATATTCCAATAAGTGTAAGCAGTCGCGCCATTACGCAAATAATGGTTGATCAAGTGGAAAATATACTCCGCATATTCCCACGTATTATCGCCCATACCGCATTCGGATTCAGACTGAATCAGCTCGATTTCAGGCCAGGATTCATGCGTACGCGCAATACAGTTCTGGCCGGCCCACTGGTAAGCGATGCCCTTGATGTACTTGCGAGCGCCATCGTCGAACAGAATATTGTCGACAAAACGGTTGTAATTATTCAGCTTCATGCCGTAGCCGCCGGTCCACGCCATATCTTCCGGACCATTCAGCGTACCCAGCCAAATATCGGTGTCAAGACCAGCTTCGTCAAAAGCAGGTCCAAGATAATCGCGGATGAACACCTTGAGCGCTTCGGAATCCCACAATGCACTCGGGAACTTCTGATCGGCAAACACCTCATTCTGCACATGCAGCTGATTCACGGTAATGCCATGCTCGGCATAAGCTTGAATGTACTTGACGAAATACTTCGCATATGCCTTAAGATTCTCAGGCGTCTGCACCAAACGACCATAGTTATAAGCCTTCGGACGCTTCATCCATGTCGGCGGGCTCCACGGGCTGGAGAACAGTTGCATGTTCGGCTGCCATTCCTGCGCGCGATGAATATACGGAATCAGCGTCCGCTCATCATGTTCGACGGAGAAATGCTCCATCTCATAATCGCCGTCGGTCTCGTTATAGCTATACCAATGATCGGCGAAATCATTGGCACCGACCGGCGCACGATTGAAGGTGAAGTTCATCTCATCCGGGCTGAACAGTTCCTTGATGATCTGATCACGTTCCTCTTCAGTAACCGTCTGCAGAGGAAGCCAGCCAAGCTCGTTGAAGCAGCCGCCGAAGCCACGCAATGCCTGATATTCATTGCCATCAAGCTGCAGATCGGAAGCGGAAGTGGCATGCGTGGATTCAATTTCGGATGATTTGTCGGCAAGCTTGTTGTCTTGCGTTGTCGCGATCCAAGTAGCCATGGAAAGTCCTTAGTATTGTCGCTGATTCTTTGGATTTATATTTATTCGTTTTTTTGAGTTGTTTTTATTTGATTATTGGGATTTAGTTATCGATATTTAGTTTTTGAGATTGAATTATTGAGATTGAATTATCGGCAACGCAATTTCATTTCAGTAAGCGCAAAAACCGCAGGACGCCGCGATAATCTATTCACGACACGCTCCAGGCCGCTCTAGCCAAGTCTTTACGGTCTTAAACAGATTATCGCGGCATCCTGCTCGTAACGCTATGACGTTACGTTTGCACTGTTATTTAGTTTTGCATTGTTGTTCAGTTTTGGAAAACTTCCTATTACCTCTCTTCCTCTCCTCTTTCGAAATTGAGGGGAGGGGGAAGGGATGGGGTTACTTGACCTTCTTGATGGCCATGATGAAGAAGCAGCCGATGATGGCCAAGGCGATGGCGGTCGGGAAGGCGAAGTTGTAGCCGAGGGACACCACGATGGTGGACATGATGACCGGGCCGCACATCTGACCAAGGGTGGTGCCCATGTTCAGAATGCCCAGATCCTTGCCAGCCTCTTCCTTGTTCGGCAGCACATCAACGAGCAGAGCCTGATCGACCGCGGAGTAGACAGCGTAGCCGAGGCCAGCGATGCCAGCGAACAGGTACATGCCCAGGGTGGACGGGATCAGCCACGGCATGGCGATACCGATAGCGAAGAGCACGGAAGCCACGACAACCGGAGCCTTACGACGGCCGATGAGATCGGAAACCGGGCCGGAGATGAAGGAGCCGACCAGAGACATGACCATCATGAGCATGGCAACGACGGACACGGTGACAGCGGATTCCTTGACGGACTGACCAATGTAGTTCTGGATGATGTAGAGCTGGTAGACGTTGATCATCTGGTAGCTCATGAGCATGCAGAAACGGCCGGCGAAAGCCTTGTAGAAGTCGTGGGCGCCAGCGAACTTCGGCGGACGGAAGGATACGAGGACGTCCTTGAAGGAGCCCTCTTCCTTCGGCAGGAAGTCAGCGGACTGTTCCTTCGGCAGGATAATCACGGCGACGATACCGCCAAGGAACATGAGCACGCCTGCGACAGCGAAGCCGGCAGTCAGGTTTTCGATGAAGAATGCGCCGATCATGGTGCCGATCGGAGTACCGATGGTGGAGCCTGCGCCATAGAAGGCGGACATGGTGCCGCGGATGCCAGACGGCACGCGGTCAGACAGCACGGCGACCAGCGGGGCAATCATGCAGTTGAGGCCGAACATGCAGGCGCAGTAGAAGATGGTGAGCAGCACCGCGTTGTGCGTGGTGCCGGTCAGGAACAGGGTGACGCCACCAAGCACCGCACCGAAAACGATCCACGGAGTACGACGACCGAACCTGGAGCGGGAACGATCGGAGAAGTTGCCGAACATCAGGTTGGCAACTAGGGATGCCACTGCGGTGAACGCATTGACGATGCCAACGAGAGCATCCGGATCGGCGCCTTCGATGGTCTTGTAATGCATCGGCAGAAGCACGGCGGAGACGATGCCGAGACCCGACATCCACAGCACGCCGAACAGCAGGAAGCCCGCACCGAAACGGATGGTGTTGACCTTGCTCAGTGGCTTGCCGGTTTCAGGAGACAGCTGCGGATCCTTGTCTGCAGCGGCGATGTTGGCGTTATAACGCACCAAACGCTCCTCTTTGCTTGCGATTGCTTCACTCATGAAACTCTCTCCTTCGATTCATGTTTCAGTAGTGTTTTCTGTGATATTCCTGTTTTCCGATAGGGCTTCTCTGCCCAATCAACTAACTACCACTTGGTAACTAGCTGGTTTTCATCATAGATGCCCTTTCGAAAGAACGCAAGTCAGACGCGAATTTTTCCGACGGCAGCGTTTTTCAAATAGCAATCCACAACGATTCGCCCCATACGGCAACTTTAGTTTTTATTCTTAGTAACTACTTAGTTAAAGCATATTACAATCTCTTGTGTCTGTCATTTTCCGGCGTGTCCCAACGTTTCCAACACACTTCCTCTCCCCCTTCTTGTAACTTAGTAAGCACAAGAGAGGAGAACGCATGCGTCGCCGCACCGAAAGCAAAACCAAGAAACGAATGAGCGCAGAAGACCGCAAGAAAGCGATTCTCGAAACCACGGTCTCTTTCATCTCACAATTCGGATTCTGGGGATTTACCATTCGCGACGTGGCACAAGCTCAGAACATCACCGAAGCAGGCCTCCTTTACTACTTCAAATCCAAAGAACAACTCCTTGAAGCGACACTCAAATACGCCGATCGCACTAACCAAATCGCCATTGCAGAGCATCTTGGCGTCGAAGGCGTGACCGGCGAAGTCTTGCAAGACGGCATCGCATACCATTGCGATCTCGGACTCAAGGCCATCTCCACGGGAACCGTGGAAACCAACGCAGGCCGACCCGAAATGGTTCGCCTCTACACCCTGCTCGAAAGCGAGGCCCTAAGCAAAGACCATCCGGTGCACGAGTATTTCGAACAGCGCGAAATCAATCTGCTGAAGGAATACACGTTCGCAGCCAAACGAGATGGCGTCGCCGATCCGGAACGCACCGCACTGCAGGTGCTATCCGCCATGGAAGGCTTGCAATTGCGGTGGCTCAACGGATCTCACGATATCGATTTCGTTGGAGAATGGAAGGCCCTGATCGACCTTCTCATTCCCTAAACGTTCTCTTCTCGAGTTCTCTTATCGCAGATTTCAGCCGGCGATCACCGCAACATTCCAGCGGCCGATCGTCAACGGATCACCCTGCTTAACGGCTGCACCTTCCTTCAGCACGACTTCAGCATTTGCAACCTCATCAATACTGCCGTCGGTGGCGATGACGACCGGAGCGACCACTACTTCACCCTCAATCGGGCTTGCAACAGTAACTTCGTCGGCGGAATAGTTGAGCAGATACGTCACGTTCTCGCCGCGGGCATTCACACCCTGGCGAACCGCGACCTGTCCCGCGAGCGCGGTTCCAGCGCCCTCGACGCCGGCATGCTCCACGGCCTCTCGCATAACCGCACGAATGGAATCGGCGTCAAGCAGTGTGGCGACCCACTCGGCATCGCCCTTGCCGAATGCGTGACGGGTGACTGCGGCGTAATCCTTCCAAGCGTAGTGTCCATAGGATGCGAGCACCTCAGTATCGGCGTCGGCGTTCAACAGTTCGATCAGCGACTGAGCATCGGTGGACGCGGTTTCGGCGAGCGCACCTGCGAATTCCACGGAAACGTGGCCGTTTGGGCGGGTGAACTGGTTGTACGTCATGCCGAACACGTCGGTGAGGTTGTGCGGCGCGCGGTCGTGCCATACGGTCACCTCGTCGTCGGTCACGAAGGAGCGCATGGTGGAGACGAGGTGTCCGCCGTTTTCAACGAACGTACGCAGGCGATCCGTAGTTTCCTGAGATGCGCAGTAGAGCGCCGGGGTCACGATCATCTCGTATCTGGCGAGACGTTCGGCCGGAGCATCGGACGGCACGAAATCGCATTCGACGTTGAGCTCGAACAGCGCGTCGTAGACATTGCGCACCACGTCGTTGTATTTGAGGGTGCCGCCGAATGGGAAGCCGGCTTCGATGAGGAACCAGTCGAGCGCGGTCAGCGATTCGTTGCTGACCATGATGGCTACTTTGTTGTGCTTCTTCAGGTGGACGAGCCGCTCCCCCACTTCCGGTTTGGCGATCTCGCGACCGAATACGCCGGCTTCGCGGTACGTGGGGTTCGGTTCGAGGTCGTGGCTCAGCAGGCCCTTCCAATATGTTTCAAAGGAATTATGGATGGAGTGCCAATGCCAGTATTCCACCATGTCGGCGCCGGAGGCGAGGTGGGAGTAGGCCTGCAGGCGCAACTGGCCAGGGAATGGCACCCAGCCGTGCTGGCCTTGGGCCTCGGTTTCGAGCACCAGGTAGTTCTGGCCGTTCTTGGTGGAGCGGGTCATGTCGCCGCCGAAGGCGATCTCCTTGCCGGTCAGGTCGTCTTCGGTCGGGTGGTAGATGTCCACGCCGGTGATGTCCACTGCGGTCGCGGCCTTGAAGTGGTCGACGGCCGGCTGCACACCGAAGGAATAGCCACGCCATTCGAAATCGAAATTGTGGGTGATGAACTGGTCATCGTGGGCGTATTCGCGCACAATATCAGACTGCCACTGCAGGAAGGCACGCACCTGATCGCGACGGAATTTGTCAAATTCGCCGCCCAGGGACTCGTTGATGGTGGCGGTCACGTTCGGGAAGTCCTCCCAGGAGTCGATGCGGTTGGACCAGTAGTCGAGGCCGAAGTGGTGGTTCAGCTCATTCAGATCGCCATTGAACTTCTCATGCAGATACTTGACGAACAGACGCTGCATGTCGTTGGACACGGAATCGTAGTACTTGGTTTCATTATCGACTTGGTAGCCAATCACCGCCGGATGGTCGGCAACGTGGGAGATCAGCTTGCGGATCACGCGCTCACCGTAGAAACGGTAGGTGGCGTTGACGATGTCCATGATCTGGCGGGCGCCGTACTTGCCTTCGCCGTTCGGGGTGACCGCGAGCACGCTCGGATCGATCTTGACGAGCCAGCTCGGCACCGCGTAGGTTGGAGTGCCGACGATGACATCGATACCGGCACGCTGTGCCGCGTCGAGAGCACGATCCACATAGGTGAAGTCGAACGCACCCGGCTGCGGTTCGCAGGTGCTCCATGTGGATTCGGCAATACGGATAACGTTCAGTCCCGCTTCCTTCATCATCCTCATGTCTTCATCGACACGGTCGATGCCTTTCATCATGAGATATTCGTCGTAATATGCGGCACCGAAAAGAATGTGATCTGCCTCGTAACGACCCATGGATCCTCCATCGTCTTCATTGACTTGTTACTGATTGCTACTGTTTCTGCGTCTAAGGCTGTTCTTCTGCGATATCCCTGGGATATATCCTTGGATGCATCCTCGGAACTCTCATATCTAACAACCATTAGATATGAGAAATATAAATCTTCTAGATTCACTTGTCAAGAACCGCAAAATTTCATGGCGCGTCTTACCTAACAACCATTAGATACAGCGTTTCCCCTTGACCAAAACCAACCAATCACCGCACGCCACACAAAATGCTATCCCAGCAGGCAAATCCATCCAGCCACTGGAGGAATCACCCCGCCCGAAACCTTCCAAAAGCCCTGATTTTCTTCCAGCGAGTGGAAGAATTGGGACGCGAAAGGCTATAGAAACACAGCCCGCAAGAGAGTTGCACACGGCTTAGCGGTAGCTGTCCCAAACAGGTGAGGGGAAGATCATCTTTTCGAAGGCAAGCCATTCATCGTAGAAATCGATGGGCGGCTTACGCGTCCAACGCAGTTGAATGCCATCCATCGCTTCCAAGCTTTGACGCACAATCGCACGCATATTCTCCCAACCACCGATTTCAGGCGGCAATTTCCATGTGTACTGGGAATAGTGTTCCCACACGTATTTCGGACGATTCTCGAAATAGTCGTGCAACGGATGGCCCTCGCTGAAAGATTCGGTTTCCAGCACCATGTATAGCTGCAGCAAGCTACGTCGACTCTCATTGTAACGTACCAAAAAACGCAGGTATGCGGGAAACAACATGCCTTCCGGATCGCTGCCCGGCAATCCGGATTTTGCAAAATCAGCCGGAGTGCCTTCCTGATCATAATTGTCGGTGACTAGCAGCGACAACAACCGTTCCTTATTGCCGATGTAATGCAGCAGTCCAGGCTGGCTCATGCCGATCGCATCAGCAATGTCTTTCAATGACGTTCCGTAATACCCCTTTTCCCCGATAAGACGGCTCGCCGCAGCGATGATTTCCTTCTTACGTTCCTCAGGTGATTTACGAACACGTTTCTTCCCCTCATTACCCATAAGGAACAGTGTACTATCTACCGTTCATTAGACAGGCAAAATCGTATCGGACCGTTGCATTTCCACTCGCCACACAAAAACGAGCCGATCTTCAACAGACCAGCTCGAAATTACATTCAAAACCACTTCGAGATCACATTCAGCCAGCCTCGACCAACCAAAAATATTCGAAAAGCAGTTTTACTTCTGGAACACGTCAGGGTGTTTCGGATCACCCGGTTCGTCGGCGAGGACACCCTCGAGCCCGAGGAACTCCTGCCAGAATTCCAGCGAATTGCCGTACGGAGCTGCCTGATGGCCGCGCGCCTGCAGGTTCGCCTTCGCCTCGAACACATCCTCCTCGCGGATGCCATCGAAATACGATTCGAGACGCTCACGGTTCGTCGGATCATAGAACAGCGATCCGATGATTTCCGTCAGTCGTTCCGCACGCGCTACCGGCAGCGAATCCCAGTGACGGAATTCAATGAAGTTCTTCAGACGGACATCGTTAAAATGCGTGGAAATCACATGATTGATTTCGTATGCGTTGAGTTCTCGATCGGGATACACGTCGTTCGCATTCTCATAGAACGCAGGATGATGCAGATCAGTTCCGGGAGTTTCTAACGCTTCCGGAGTGTGCGTCAGATCAGCGAACATCATCGGCGTGCTCAACACGTCGACCGCATAATCTTCCCAACCGAAGCGAGGATCAAACAATCCCGGAATAACGTTCGTGCGCTGCAAATCCAAATAATCCCACATGCGTTGGCGCAGCAGCGGATACGGATTCTCCTGTCCCTCGAAATACGGGGTGTTACGGAAGAACCATGCGAGAATCGGGCCGACCACCGTACCCAAACGCAGTTTGGAAACCGCGTCCTGTTCGGAAACATAGTCGATGCTGACCTGCGTCGAAGCGGAGCAACGCATCATGCACGGACCGAACTGGCCGACGCGCCCCAAATACGCGGTCATCGCCTTGTAACGGTCCTTCGGATTGACGGGAATGTCGGCATAGCCGGACTTCGGCTGATACCCGTAATTAACCAAGCGGAAGCCGAGATCGTCAAGCACGGGATCGACTTCGCGGCGGAACGCACCGTAAATCGTGCACAGATCTTCCGGCTTGTGCAGTATACCCAGCGAGCATTCCAGCTGACCGCCCGGCTCAAGTGACACGGAAATACCTTCGCGGCCAAGACCAACAAGCCTGCCGTTCTCCCAGTATTCCTTGCTTTCGTCGTAATATGGGCGAATGCGGTTCAGCAACGCCTCGGTACCGTTCTCCTCGTAATAGTTCACGGCGGTATCATCGCTGTTATGCACCGGCAGATGCTCGATTTCCACACCGAAACCACCGGTTCCACGCTCTTGGCAGCCTGATTCGAAGAATTTGACCAGACTTTCCACATGCTTCGGATTCGGCTCGGTAAGCAGGTGCGCATAAGAAATTCGTGGCGTTGTCATGTGGCAATCCTATCGAAACTCGTTGATGAGCACGGCGTGATTGCTATACGAAAAACTGATAGCCAACTCTTGCGTATATCGAATCGAATACACATTTTCGGTTAAAACAGACATGCTCTGCAAAGCCGACCAATAATAATTAACAGCTATTAATAAGGTCAGAAGCAATTACCACTATTTGAAAAATTGTTTGTATAAATCAAATAAAAGTACCGACGCTGAAGATGTTGTCAGCGTCGGTATTTTAGTCAATTCCAGTCAGTGCTTATTGATTTATTCGCCTATGATCAGGCGGCTTTTTCGCTTTGCACCGTCTCACCCTGTTACGCAGCCTTGTGAGCCTTCTTGGCGGCTGCGATCATCAGTTTGATGCGGTTGAGCTGGTTCGCTTCGGATGCGCCCGGATCATAGTCGATGGATACGATGTTGGCTTCCGGATGCAGGCGGCGAATCTTGCCGAACATGCCTCGACCGGTCACGTGGTTCGGCAGGCAGGCGAACGGCTGCGCACAAATCACGTTCGGGCAGCCGGATTCGATGAGCTCAAGGATTTCCGCAGTTAGCAGCCAGCCTTCACCAGCCTGCACGCCCACGGAAGTGACCTCGTCGGCCTTCTTCACGAGTTCCGGCATCGGCAAGTCCTGGGAGAACTTGCCGTGCGCCAAATCGATCGCCTTGCGTACAGGAGCGTTATACAAGTCAAGCGCCTTGCGCATCAGCGCGTAGCCAAGCTTGTTGCCGCCCATGCCGAGGTAATGCTCGTTCCAGTCGGAAATGTACGGGCGGGTGGTCATGAATTCCATGATGCCCGGCACCACAGCCTCGCAATTCTGCGATTCGATCACGTCGACCACATGGTTGTTGGCGTCCGGCTGGTACTTGACGAGAATCTCGCCCACCACGCCGACGCGCACCTTGCGCGGTTCGTCCTTCAACGGCAGTGAATCGAACGATTTGACGATTTCTTTGACGAGCGTCGAATATGGCAGGTATCCCTTGCCAATGAACTTACTTGCCGTCTTCGAGCGACCGTGGTTCTCGAGCGTTTCACGCACGATGGTGTTCCATGTCTTGTACAGCTGATTCGCACTGCCCGGCGTCACCTCGTACGGGCGCACGCGGTACAGGCATTTCATCAGCAGGTCGCCGATGATAAGCGCCTTGATGACGCGATGAAGCAATGCCGGCGTCGCTTTGAAGCCCGGATTGTCTTCAATGCCCTGCGTGGAAATGGCGATCACTGGAATTTGCGGATATCCGGCATCGATCAGCGCCTTGCGAATCAGGCCGAAATAGTTTGTGGCTCGGCACATGCCGCCGGTCTGCGTGATGGCGAGCGCGGTGTGCTCCGGATCGTATTTGCCGTCCAAAATCGCGTCCACGAGCTGGCCGATAACCATGATGGCCGGGTAGCAGGCGTCGTTGTTGACGTATTTGAGGCCGGTTTCCACGTTTTCGCGGCTGGCGTGTTCGAGAATGTCGAACTTGTAGCCGCCGGAGCGGATCACGGATTCCACTAGGGAGAAGTGAATCGGGCTCATCTGCGGAGCCACGATGGTGTAGTCCTTCATGTCTTTGCCGAATGGCACGCGGTTGGCGTATTTCGACATGGTGGCGGAATTGTGTGCGGACTTCTTCGCTTCGCCGACGCCGTTTTCCGCGGCACGCTTGGATGCGGCTTTAACGGCTTCAGTGAGTTTCGGATTGGCTTTCATCACGGTGTCAAGCATGACTTGACGGCCCGGAGTCGGCGCTTCGGTTCCGGTTTTGCGGAATTCGCCCTGCTTGTTGGACACGCTGTCTTGCTTGTTGGGCATGGCTGTGCCGATTTCACGCTGTTTGTTGCGTTCACGCTCTTCGACGGCTGCCTTGAGTGAACGAAGGCGGATTTTCGCTGCACCTAGGTTGGAGACTTCGTCGATTTTCAGCATGGTGTACACGTCGGCCTTGTCGGCGAGGATTTCGCCTACCTGGTCGGTGGTGATGGCGTCAAGACCGCAGCCGAAGGAGTTGAGTTGTACGAGTTCAAGCCCTGGGTAGGAGGCCACGAAGTTGGCTGCCGAGTATAGGCGTGCATGGTAGGCCCACTGGTTGGTGACGCGCAATGGCATTTTGGTGACCTTGCGGTCTTCCACATGGCGGAAGCCGTCTGCATTCTTCTTACGTGGATCGTCTTCATCGGCGGCGAGGAATTCGCTCAGGTTGAGCTTCTCCCCCGGCTGCAGTTCGCAGATCGAATCTTCAGACAATACCACCATACCGAGCGAGCATATGGTTTCCGGAATGCCATGGTTGACTTCCGGATCGATATGGTACGGGCGGCCTGCAAGCACGATGCCTCGGCAGTCGTGTTCCTTCATGTAGGCGAGTGCCCTGAGGCCTTCCATTTGCACGTCGTGTTTGAAGACTTCGTTTTCGGCATATGCCGCTTTGACTGCGGTTTCAGCTTCTTCACGGGTCACGTTGGCCCAAGCGAATTCTTCGACGATACGGTCGACCATGAGTTCATGGTTGGCCATGTTGAAGTATGGGCGCATGTAGCGGATGCCTTCTGCGCGCAGTTCGGGCATGTTCGCGCCGATGACCACGGGATAGTTGGCTACCACCGGGCAGTTGTAGTGGTTGTCGGTGTTGGGTACCAGATTCTCTTCGTAGCTGACGCACGGGTAGAAGATGTTTTTCACACCCTTGTTCAGCAGCCATTTGATGTGTCCGTGCACAAGTTTGGCCGGATAGCAAATGTTTTCGGATGCGATGGATTCAATGCCCGTTTCGAACAGTTCGTGCGAGCTTCGTCCGGAAATCATCACTTTGAAGCCGAGCGAGGTGAGCAGTGTGAACCAGAACGGATAGTTCTCGTACATGTTGAGTACGCGCGGAATGCCGATTTCACCGCGGGTTGCGTTCTTGTCGGTGAGTCTGCGGTAGGCGAAGCAACGCTTGTACTTGTAATCGTAGAGGTTCGGGCGATCGGAACGCTTCTTTTTCGCGTCTCCGCCTCGTTCGCAGCGGTTGCCGGTCACGTAACGGGATCCGTCTTGGAAGGTGGTGATGGTGAGCTTGCAGTGGTTTTGGCACAGCTTGCACACGTCTCGTTCGGAGGTCATCGACAGGTTGTCGAGTTCTTCGCCGCTCAAAATGTTCGATGCGGTATGACGTACGTCTGCGATCACCGCTTCTTTGGTGTCGGTGGTATCGACGTCTTCGTCTTCCGCTTCGTCGGCATAGTGCATGCGTGCGGTCAGTGCGGCACCGTATGCGCCCATGAGTCCTGCGATGTTCGGTCGGGTCACCTCACGTTCCGTGAGCAGTTCGAATGCGCGGAGCACAGCGTCGTTGAGGAACGTGCCACCCTGCACTACCACGGTGTCGCCAAGTTCACCGGAATCACGCAGTTTGATCACCTTGTAGAGGGCATTGCGCACCACGGAATAGCACAGGCCTGCGGCGATGTCTTCGATGGACGCGCCTTCCTTTTGCGCCTGCTTCACGGACGAGTTCATGAACACGGTGCACCGGGAGCCCAAATCGACCGGATGGGTGGAGTTAAGCGCCGCTTGGGTGAATTCCTGAATGGTCAGGCCCATGGAAATGGCGAACGTTTGCAGGAACGATCCGCAGCCGGACGAGCATGCTTCGTTCACTGCGATGGAGTCGATCACACCATCGTTGATGGCGAGATATTTCATGTCTTGGCCGCCGATATCAATGACGGCGGTGACTCCCGGGCTTACCATTTCGGCACCACGATAGTGAGCCATGGTTTCCACTACACCTTCGTCAAGGTGCAGGCCGGTGGTGATGAGGCCTTCGCCGTAGCCGGTCGCACAGGATCGTGCGATCCATGCGCCTTCGGGTAGTTCGGCTTGGATTTTTTTAACGATCTGCACGGCTGCCGTCAACGGACTGCCTTCGTTGGTCGCATAAGAGGACCATACAATTTCTCGATCGTCGTTCACCAATGTCGCTTTGATGGTGGTGGAACCGGCGTCGATGCCCAGGAAGTGCGGTCCTTGGGCCCCTTCGAGCGTGCCTTGATGGATATGCTCGCGATGATGTCGTTCGTTGAATGCGGTGCGATCCGCTTCGGTAGCGAACAGCGGAGGCATGGTCGGAGTGTTGGACGGCAGGTTTTCCAGTTCGTCCAGTCGCGCCAGCAGGTCGGCGCAGGTTCGTGCTTCGTAATGCTTAGTCAAGGTCGTCACCATCCTGATCGGCCTGCAATGCGGCACCGTATGCCACATACAGGTGAGCATCGGTCGGAACAATGAATTCGTCCACTTTGCCGTCGAGCGCCCGCTTGAACGCGGCTCGCAGCTCGGACATGAAGAACAACGGACCCCCCAGGAAGATCACGGTTCCGTGAATCGGGCGTCCGGAGGCAAGGCCTGCAATGGTTTGCGTGGCCACTGCGGTGAAGATCGATGCGGCCAGATCCGGTTTGGCCGCGCCATCGTTGATAAGCGGCTGCAAATCGGTTTTGGCGAACACGCCGCAACGTGATGCGATCGGATACAGGGTTTCGTATTGCGCGGCCATTTCGTTCAGACCAGCGGCGTCGGTGTCGAGCAGTGTTGCCATCTGGTCGATGAATGCGCCGGTACCGCCTGCGCAGGAACCGTTCATGCGCTGTTCCGGAGTCGGCTTGAGATAGGTGATTTTTGCGTCTTCACCACCAAGCTCGATGATCACATCAGCCTGCGGATATTCCTTGTCAATGGCTTCGGTTTCGGCGATGACCTCCTGAACGAAGGGCACGTCGAGGCTGTCTGCAAGAGCAAGACCGCCTGAACCGGTAATGGCCAGACGAATCGGCTCGTCGCCTCGGCCAAGCTTTTCCAATTCTTTGTGGATGTCGGCCAGTAGTCCGGCCACGGTGGCGCGCACATTTGCGTGGTGACGCCGATAATCGGAGAACAGCGCGTCCGCGAGCGCGTCGGACTGATCGAGCACCACCGCCTTCACAGTAGTGGAACCGATATCAAGACCTACACGCAACGGCTTTGTGCCGTGCGTTTCGGTCACGGCTTCTGCTGCTTCAACCATGTATCAACCTCTATCGTTCTATCCGCCGGGCTGCATTCCATGGCAGGCATGGAAGCCCCTACCCCGGTTATCCAATCATGTAATCGTAGTCTGTGCCCACGCCTAAGCGCTTCGTGAGTGCTCGCAATCAGCATAAAAGGCACGAAACAGCGCATAAACTAGACAACCAATCCAGTAAATGTACCTAATTATGCATCCGGACACTCAACGAACGTCGAAATCGCAAAACCACCCAAACATTTCCATGTCAGGATGCGCCGCCTTCCCCAGCAGAACGGTCTTTGCCATATATTTCGGGAATGAATCGTGTTTGATCATGTAATTTCGGCCAAATCACCACTCGCCCGTTTTCCAGTGATTTCGGCACGTCGATGATGCGTTGGTTGCCGCTTCCGCGGAATTGCAGCAGGGAATCATGTAATTCTTTGATATAACGGCCGTCCACTAGAATGTCGATCAGTTCGAGCAACTCGCGCTTGTCGGGGCTTTCGCCTTCGCGCATGAGCTCTTCCCACGTGTAGCCGGTCCAGCACCAAATATCTTTGGTATTACCGAACCGTTCGCGGATTTTTCGCGCGAGAGGCAACAGCACGCCCGTATTGAGCAATGGTTCGCCTCCGAGGAAGGTGATGCCTTGCACATACGATTGGCTTAAGTCATCCATGATTTGCGCTTCGAGCTTGTCGTTGTATTCGTGGCCGGCTTGGAAATCCCAGATTGATGTGTTGTAGCATTCCTCGCAATGGAACGGGCAGCCGGACACGTACAGCGAGCATCGGATGCCTTCTCCGTCGGTCATGAGGAACCGTTTGTAGTCGGCGATCATATTGCGGCTCATGCGATTGGTCCATTGCCCTGCTTTGGGATTGTTGGAACGAGTTGTGGGGATGAAAGGCCCGCGATTGGTTTCGTCCGCCGCAAAGTCACGACGTTGAATTGCTGGATTCGCGCTGCTGATCATACGTTGTCCCTTCACATTTTGCCGTTGCGTCGCGTTTTTGCGATTGCTGCTTGCCTCATGATTGTCACAGAATGAAAGAGGGTGGAAATCCACCCTCTTTCATATTTCGTTTATGTTTGCTGCTAATGCGGCCCTTACTTGGCTTCCTCGAACCATTCACGTTCGGAACCGTCGCTCAAGGTGACATGACCGGTTTCGCCGCTCATATGCTTAACGCGGTGCGCGATCTCCTCGTGACGTCCGTGCACCATCGGGCGCTGCACCGGGTTGCCCAAGTAGCCGCAGGTGCGCTTGGTCACGTTGCAGTGGTCCGGATCGGAGTTGCCGCACTCCGGGCACTTGAAGCCTTCCTCAGTGGGCTCGAAGTCGCCCTGGAATCCGCAATCGTAGCAGCGGTCGATCGGCGTGTTCGTGCCCAGGTAGCCGATGCCGATGTTGTAGGCGTAATCCCACACCGCTTCGAGTGCCTTGGGGTTGGACTGCAGGCACGGGAACTCGCAGTAGTTGATGAAGCCGCCGGACGCGTAGTACGGGAAGTCCTTCTCGTAGTTGAGCTTTTCCATTGGGGTTGGCTGCAGCCAGACCGGGTAGTGGAAGGAGTTGGTGTAGAAGTCGTGGTCGGTCACGCCTTCCACGTCGCCGAACTTCTCGCGATCCATACGGTTGAAGCGATCGGTAAGGGATTCGGCCGGCGTGGAGTACACGGAATAGTGATAGCCTTCCGCATCGCTCCATTCCTTGCACAGCTCGTTCATGCGCTTGACGATGGACAGTGCAAATTCCTTGCCTTGCGGATCCCAGCCGTGGTCGCGCATCCAGTTCTTGCCGTAGAACACGCTGGTCGCCTCATACAGGCCAATGTAGCCTAGGGAAACGGTGGCACGTTCGTTGCGGAACAGCTGGTCGACGCTGTCGTTGGCGCCGAGACGACCGAAGGCTCCGAAACGGAACAGGGTCGGCGCATTGACCGGCGCGGCCTGCTTGCAACGCATGATACGGAATTGCAATGCCTGATGAGCCACGGCCATACGCTCGTCGAAGATCTTCCAGAAGCGATCCTTGTCGCCGTGGGATTCCAGTGCGATACGCGGAACGTTCACGGTAACGACGCCAAGGTTCATGCGTCCGTCTTCCACATCCTTGCCGGTCGCCGGATCAATCCAACCCTGCAAGAAGGAACGGCAGCCCATCGGGGCTTTGAAGGAGCCGGTGATCTTCACGATGTTCTCGTAGAAGATCACGTCCGGATACATGCGCTTGGTGGCGCATTCGAGGGCGAGCTGCTTCAGATCGTAATTCGGATCGCCCGGATCGGCGTTCACACCATGCTTGATGGTGAACACGAGCTTCGGGAAAATGGCGGTGTGGTGTTCGGAACCGAGGCCGCGGATACGGTTCAGGAAGATGGCACGCTGAATCTCGCGGGCGAACCAGTCGGTACCCAAACCGAAGCCAACGGTCACGAACGGGGTCTGGCCGTTCGACACACGATTGGAGTTGATCTGGTATTCCATGGTCTGCATGGCGTCGTAGATGGCCTTGCGGGTCTGGATTTTCGCCCACATCTCACGCAGCTGCTGCAAACGGCTGGCATCCTTGTTGAACGGCTCGTCCATCGGCAGGGCCGGACGGTCCTTTTCGAAATGCAGACGCTTCGGTTCGACATCCTTGGCCAAGCGCACCTGACGTTCGGCGATTTCGATCGGCAGGTCGTCAGGCATGATCTCATGGGCCTGCTCAAGGAATTTATCGTAATCTTTCCTGGCATATTCAACGAAGTGCTCGTCGGCACGGTTGGCGGTCTGGCCGCCGTATTGGCTGGAAGCCACGTCTTTCATGATCTGGGTGATCTGCGTGGCGGCGATGGAAATACTGTTCGGCGATCCCATCGGCGCGTTGCCGAGGGTGAAGCCGTTGGCGAGCATATCCCAATAGTTCGGCAGAGAGCAGTTGGACTGCGCGGTGAACGGCGAGTAATCGGCGTCGTGGAAGTGGATGTCACCCTTCATATGGGCGTTGGAGACCGCATCCGGCAGCATGGAGAAGGCGGACGCCTTGGACACCGCGCCCGCCAGCAGATCGCGCTGGGTGGAGTAGACGTTGGAATCCTTGTTGGCGTTCTCGCGCACCAGAGCCTCGTCACGGTTCACCAGACGCTTGACGGCTTCGTTGATGTCGGTGGCCTTGGCACGTTCGATGTCTTTGTTCAGACGGTAGTTGGTGTACGTGCGCGCCACATCATACAGGTGATCTTCGATCAGGCCGTGTTCAACGAGATTCTGGATGTCTTCGATCTTGGCGGGACCGTTGTAACGATCCTTGATTTCGGCTTCGACCTGATTGGCGATGTCACGGATCAGCTGCTCCTCCTGCGGCCCAATCTTCTTATCAAGGTCAGCGAAGGCTGACTTCACCGCGCTGATGATGTTGATCGGATCGAAGTCGACCACACGACCGTCGCGCTTCTCGACGAGCACCTTACCGGTTCCCGTTTTAACGGTTGCGGAGACGGCATTCAGAGCCTGCGTTTCCATTCATCATCCTTTCCGGGTCGGACCCCATCCGACCAGGTTTTCATGCTTTGTTTCGCATGCCATACGTTTTCTACGTCCATAGACTCTACGCCATAGCCAGCACTAAATGTAGTAGAGGCACGCCGACGTTAAGACTATATATTCCATTTTTGGCTTGATTCCGCCATTCCTTAACCTGTGTGACAAAGGTAACGATTTTGCCACGGAGTGTCGCCTGAGTGTCGATTTGACGCAGGCACCGAAGAGGGACTATACAAGGCGGGGTACCCTCACACGATTCGAACATGTGTTTCATTTGTCCGCAAGATGATGGAATCTTGAACTATGACTTGGAACCAGGATTACACACCCCCGGCAGCGCAGCCGAACAGCAAACCGCTGCCGCGACTGGCCGGCGAAACCACCGCTGACAACCCCTGGCCGGTAAGTCTGCTCAGCGAGAAATTCCATATGGCCGTTGAACGGTGGCCATCGGTTTGGGTGGCCGGGCAGATCACGCAGATCAATACCAGACGCCAGGGCAGTGCCTACATCACGTTGCGCGATGATTATCAGGACATTGCGTTGGAGGTCAACGGTTTCGGACAGTTCGCCGCAGCCGCCACGCCTTTTGTGCAGGGCGATCGTGTCATCATCCACGGCAAACCGAATCTGTGGATGAAACGCACCTCCCTGTCTTTACGCGGTGACGCCATCATCGCCGCAGGCGCGGGCGGCAGCCTGAAAGCCATGATCGACGAATTACGCAAGAAGCTTAAAGGCGAAGGATTGTTCGACGCCGACCGCAAGCAGCCACTACCAGAGTTTCCGCATTGCATCGGTCTGATTTGCGCCCCGCAGGCTCGCGCCGAAGGCGATGTCATCACCAATGTGAGATTGCGTTGGCCTGTCGTTGACTTCAAAGTAACGCATGTGCATGTGCAAGGCGAGCAGTGCCCTTCCGATGTGATCAAGGCAATCGCGCAGATGGATGCCGATCCCGACGTCGATGTAATCATTGTGGCCCGTGGCGGCGGTGCCTTCGAGGATCTGATCGGATTTTCCGACGAAGGCGTGGTACGTGCCGCGGCAGCCGCTCATACGCCTCTGATTTCCGCGATCGGTCATGAAGATGATTGGACATTGCTTGATTTGGTCGCCGACTTGCGCGCATCCACTCCAACGGATGCGGCAAAGAAAGTCGTGCCAGACGTTCGCGAGCAGATGCAACTCATCAATGTGAATATCGAACGCATGCGCATGCGCATCGACGCCACCGTCAACAATGAAACAAGACTGATCGAAGGCTATGCGAACCGTCCAAGCCTCACGCAGCCGCTCACCATGCTGGAACCGCATCAACGTCTCATCGATGACGCAAGAACCCGCATGAGAATCGGCCTGACACGTATTCTTGACGATGCAAGTCTCACCATCGAAAAAGCGCACGCCTCACTGACTGCGCTCAGCCCGCAATCCACCCTCAACCGAGGCTATGCCGTGGTGCAGGGAGCGGACGGTCATGTAATCGACGATGCGAACGCCGTGAACACCGGCGACCAGCTCACCATGACATTGAAGCACGGCGTGATCGTGTCCGAAGTCACCACCGTAACGAAGGAGTAGCAATGACCAACGAAACCACCCCCGCATCCAGCCTGACCGACAAGGAACGCGAAGCCATCGCACAAATGCCTTATGAAGAGGCTCGAGATCAGCTTATTCAGGCTGTGCAGGCACTTGAAGCCGGCGGACTCAACCTTGACCAGTCCATGCGCCAGTGGGAGCTTGGCGAAGCCCTCGCCAAGCGCGCCCAAAGTCTGCTCGGCGAAGTGCGTGCCAAGCTTGACGCAGCACAGGCGGAACAAGCCACTGCGGCCAATACCGCTGGAACGCAAGACAATCTGGCCTGAGCATCCCAAAATACCGTCAATATAGCATTTTCATGACTGTGCGCCACACGTTTTACAAGGCGTTACATGGCGTACAGTCATACCGAAATTTCAGATTTCTTCGTTTCGGCACCATACTCGTCCGGAATGTGTGTAGAATGAAGATTCGTTGCCTCAGTAGCTCAGTGGATAGAGCACTTCTCTCCTAAAGAAGGTGTCGTAGGTTCGATTCCTATCTGGGGCACTTTATTTTATGCGGATACGCAGCCGATACGTAGTTGTGCCAACACTCTTCTCACACGTCGAATTGCACGGTTGCCAGCAACGCCTTGTGATCACTTCCATCGATTTTCAACGATTTGACCCGACCGGCCAACATGCCGGAATCCAATACGATATGGTCAATGCCCGCAAACGTCGGCACATAATCGATATTCGCAGGCCACGTGAACACCAATCCCCCAGCCGCCTGCTTGGCCGCATCCGTAAACCGCGCTCCCAAGAAATTGCGGAACGGCGTATGATCGTCGGTCGCATTGAAATCACCCATGAACACGTACCTGCGAGACGTATCGTATCGAAGCCGTCCAAGCTCATCCAACGAACGCTTCCACTGCTGCCAATACCCATCGGTCGGAGACGTGGTATGCACTGAAACGAAACGAATCTGCGTCTGACCATCATCGAGCGCAACCGTGGCCCCTGGCATGAACGACGCGCTCGAATCAACATCATCATCAGCCGGATCACCAAGCGGGCTTGCCGACCACAAACCATTGCCATACACGCCGTCTGAACTTGCCACCTGCGCATACGGCAGCAAATCGCCAATACCAGCCTTGTTCAACTCATCCACGAAAGCATCGGTCGTTTCCTGCAATGCCAACACTTCCACGCGCTCGCTACGTACCACATCAACGATTTCCTGAGCGTCGGCATGCCCTTTAAATACGTTGCACGTCATCAAACGGGCGTAATCATCCTGAGTATTGGCGGACGCTCCTGAAACCGCCGCGATCGCAGCACGCGGAAGCTTCGTCTCATTGTAGAAAAACGGATACTGCCACCATACTTGCAACGCGATCGCTGCAATCGCAAGCAATACCGACATTGTTCGTTTCGAAACAATACCGCAAACCAACGCGATTACTGCAAGAATCGCAAACCAAGGTACCAATGAAACGATAATGGGAACATACGGCCACGCTTGAATCTCAGCAGGCAGTATGTGCGAAACCGTGCCCAGCAAAGCCGCGATCGACAGAATACCAGCCAGAAAACCGCATATGACATTACGTACGCGATGCGACTTAGCTTTCTTCAACGTGCGAATAGGCTTAACAGCCTTCGCCTGCGCTATACGCGGTTTCACTGGCGCACCCGACCGTGCCATACTTCCTCCAATATGGGCATTGCGTTCAAACAGTCGTCAAGGCCAAGCCCCTAGACGAACGCCATCGATAATAATGCGTTTTACGGTAGCACCGTGCCCATGAGCGCTCTCTCGTAACAGCATCTCCAAAACCGACGGCATTGTTCTGTTGGTGGTTTTCGCTGCCTGAGCGCCGCAATCAGTGATTGCCGGATTCGCCTTCGCACATAATTGGACTTGCACGAATCGAATAATGAAAAATCCCGAGGAGCGGCGCTCAACTCGGGATTCAAAAAAGTTTAAGTGCGGCGACGTGCTACTCTCCCACACCCTCTCGAGTGCAGTACCATCGCCGTGCTAGGCCTTAGCTTCCGGGTTCGGAATGGGACCGGGCGTCTCACCTAGGCTCTGATCACCGCAAGATGAAATAATACGCACACATGCCTCAATCACCAAATCACGGCGTGTCGCAGATTGCAATCGTCTATCGCAGCCGCACGGCATGGCGCACGGGTCCCTCCGGCGTACGCTTGCGCCGATACGCCATCCCACTTGCGTCGCGGATGTCGGATCGGTGGTGGCGGCACGCGTGCAGTCGGCGCCGTTGGCCGCACAGGAGGTGAATTTGGGTGTTCCCCGATCGTCGACCGGATCGCCGCAACCGGCTTTGACCAAAGAGGCGACTTGCACACTGGAGGTGACGGGCTTGACGAACGATCCGCCGATACCGGTTCCCGCGGTGGCCGAAAAAATGCATTCTTTTGCTCAATATATGGAGACATCATCCACGCGCAGTTTTATAGATTCCCACCAGTCACATACCGACGCGCCGTTATCAAAATTTGCGGCTCTTGCGACTACTGTTGCCCCAATAACCGATATGAAAGCACGAAAGAAGGCCAGCAATGACGATCGCCTCCTGCGGTTCCGTTTCCGCACTCACATTGGGTCTGCCGAACTCCTCTGCGGTTCCCGCAGAAAAGGCAACGTTGCCGAAAGGCCTGTTCGTGGCGAGAATACCGGTTTCAGCCAAAACAAAACAACGATTGGCGAACGACATCGAGACGATCACCATGTTATCTCTGCTGCGGCCAAGCAATACACGGCTTGCCGTCGGAACACGCATTCCGGAAGTACTGGCAATCGGATTGCGCCTGCATGCCAAGAACGCTGCCATACCGACGGATATCGTCGAGCTGATTGCCATGCAACGCAAGTCGGGAATCGTATTCGTATGTGTGCGCGACGCCGACTTCGAAGGTACGAAGCGGCAGGAGTGCGCGTTCGCCGTGCGACGCGCGCTGCCGGGACGCGCCGGCCACACACCCACATTCAAAGTGTTCGTCTCAGATTGGAAACCGGCCGGCGAAGCGATGCTGGACATCGGCGATCCTGCGGTCGATTCCATCGACGCGCTGTGGGAGTCGTTGTGCTCGCAGGTGATGCTCGGCAGCGCCTCTCCCACGGCACTGGACGCGCGCATGACACGGCGTATGCAGGCCGCACAGCTTGCCGAGCAAATCGATAAGCTCACGCGCGATCACCAACGGGCGAAGAATCCCGAACAGCGCAACGAAATCTTCACCAAGCTGCACAAGGCGAAGAACCAGTTGGAGGAACTGAGGAAGCTGGAAGCCTAGGAACCGCTAGAAACCAAGGCGCGTGCGGCCAAACTGGTCGAGCCAGCGCAGAATAGCCCCTTCCCGCAACGCCCATGGGCAGATTTCCACTTCCTTGACGTCAAGCGCCTTCATGATCTCGTCGATCACCAAGCCGCCACCGACGATCTGATACGTGCGCTCCGGCGTAACGCCCGGCAATGCGGTACGCTGGTCCGGCGAGATGGCCGCAAGACGGGGAAGCCAATCCTCAAGCTGGTCAATCGTCATGATCGAAGTGTCCACGCGGCCGGGCTGACGCACCACGGCACCGGCGAGACGAGCCAGGGAACGAATGGTCTTCGATGTGCCGACGGCATGCATCGGGTGCTTCGATTTCGGGAACGCCTTGACCATCGGTTCAAGAATCTTACGGATGTTTCTGCGCGCGTCTTCCAAATCCCTATCATTCGCAATACCGTTTTCCGGTAGGAATTCACGGGTCACACGACCGGCACCTGCCGGCACGGACAGCGCCACTGTGGGATCCTCATCCGAACCCATGGCCACCTCGAGAGAGCCACCACCGATATCGATGACCAGCAGCCGACCGGCATCCCAACCATACCAGCGGCGAGCTGCAAGGAAGGTGAGTCTGGCCTCATCCACACCGGACAGCACCGTGACCGGCTGGCCGACGACGTTTTCGATTCGTTTGAGGATCCTGCTACCATTCGGAGCCTCACGCAATGCGGATGTGGCCAGCACGAGCAGTTGGGTAATCTCATATTCTTTGACCAGCCCCATGGCCTTTTCCACAGCTGCGACCACAGCTTCGACTCCGGCCTTTTTGATTGTGCCATCGGCCTTGAGATATTGCATCAATCGAACAGTGCTTTTCGTGCTGGCCTCAGGTTCCGGACGGGCGCCAGGCGCCGCATCGACGATGAGCATGTGAACGGTATTGGATCCAATGTCAAGCACGCCAAGACGAGTGACATGCGAATGTAAACTAACCATGCTTTCAAGCATAGTGACATCGCACTCCCCCTTTCACCTGACATTACATTGACAACCTTTGCAAATATTCGAGTGGCCATCCTATTCACCCAGGATGGCCACGCAACATTCACAGCGCCGACAACGATTGCAAAGCGCTCACAAACATCATCCGTGCAGTTCGGCTACGAAATCTCCGATTCGCCTCAGACCCTCACGAAGCGCCTCACGGGAGGCCGCATACGAAAGCCGCACATGGGTGTCGGCAGTGGCCTCGCCGAAATCACGGCCCGGCGTCAACGCCACGTGCGCTTCCTTTAACGCACGTTCGCAGAACGTCCACGCGTCGAGACCGGTGCCGGAAATGTTGAAGTACGCGTAGAACGCGCCATTCGGCTCAACCTCCAACGGCAGACCGATTTCAGCCAATCCGTCGACCACAATACGGCGACGTTCCAGCAGCTCCTGACGGCGTTCCTCGCACACGGCCAACGTTTCCGGAGTGAAGCACGCGAGCGCCGCATGCTGGGTCGGCGTGTGCGCGCACAGGAAGAAGTTGGTAGCCAGATCATCCATGGCTTCAAGCGCGTATTCAGGCACGACCATCCAGCCGAGGCGCCAGCCGGTCATGCCGAAGAACTTGGAGAAGCTGGAGCAGACGATGGCGTCCGGATCGCAGGCGAGCACGGATTTCACATCGGAGCCGTCTGGTTCACGGTCGGCCAAGTCAAGGTAGGTTTCGTCGACGATGCGCCATGCGCCGCGTTCTTTCGCCAGGTCGCACACGGATTTCAGGGTGTCGAAGGCGATGGTGGTACCGGTCGGGTTCGACGGCGAGGTGATCATCACCGCTTTGGTGCGGTCCGACCAGTATTCGCGGCACAGTTCCGGCGTGAGATGGAAGCGGGTGGCCGCGTTCGTCGGCACGTCCACGACTTTGCCGCCGAACGCGCGGACCAGTTCGCGATTGCACGGGTACGACGGGTCGGCGATCAGCACCTCGTCGCCTTCGTTCACCGTCAATGCGGCGGCAAGCAGCAGTGCTGTGGAACCTCCGGCCGTGATTGCAATACGTTTCGGATCGACGTCCACATGGTGGCGTTCCTTGTAGAAATCGGAAATCGCCTGACGTAATTCCGGCAAGCCCATTGCAGCGGTATATGGCAATGGACGGCCATCATACTGTTCGCGCATTGCATCACGCACTGCGGGTGGAGCACCGAAATCCGGTTCCCCCAAGCTCAACTTGACCACATCGGTGCCTGCGGCGATCATCTCGTCGGCCATCGCACCAAACACCATGGCACGGAACGGATTAGCAATCTGGGCGCGGTGCGACATCTGTGGCAGCGCGCTGTTCTCAGCATTTCCCATAGTTCGTTTGTATTCTTCAGACGCGACAAATCGCGAACACCGTCCCACTGCCGTTACACCTCGTTTCGAAAACAGAAAATCACATGTCACGTAAAGCTGGAACCACGCGCATCATGCGCCAGCGGTAAGAGTCACGATTCGACGATTTCACAGTACAGTCTCTCCAACCGTTTCTCACGCACTTTTTTGGCGAGCTCACATTCCCACACCACAATCACTTTCCAGCCCATCGCTTCAAGTTCGGCATGCTGTCTGACATCTCGTTCATGATTGCGCAGCAGTTTCGCACTCCAGAATTCCACATTCGATTTCGGTACACGTGTGGCTTTCGGACAGTTTTCATGCATATGCCAGAAACATCCGTTGATGAACACCATCGTGCGGTATTTCGGCAACACCACATCGGGATGCCCCGGATACCGCTTGTCGTTTTTACGGAATCGTAGGCCTTTCGAAAAAAGAAAACTGCGTACCATCATTTCGATGGATGTGTCTTTGCCTCGGATATGCGACATGATGTAGCTTCTCGTACCACGCTCGTATTTCTCTATTTTTGCGGATTTCCGAGGTTTTCCGGTCTTCTTAACGTGTTCCTGCGCTGCCACAGCACACCATTATGGCAAGATCCGGCAAAATACGGCAAATCGGAAAAACATCCGGACAAATGCGATGCAAGTGCGATACGAATCAACGCGCGTTGCAATCACGCATGGCGTACGCTGGAACTTGCAACGCAGCAATATAAATGAATAACACTATTCAGACAGTTTACGAAAGATGGGGTTTGATATGGCTCGTATTCGTATCGCGATTCTCGGCGCAGGCCGGATCGCACAACATATGGCTGACACGTTGGTGAAAATGGCCGCGGACAGCCGTTATGCGGATTTGGTTGAACCGTATGCTGTCGCCGCACGAGATGCGGGGCGTGCGGCTGATTTCGCCACGAAATACGGCTTTCCGGTTTCATACGGTTCATATGAGGAACTTGTGTCCGATCCGAACGTGGACTTGGTGTACATCGCTACGCCGCACAATCTGCATGCGGAACAGGCGATATTGTGCATGAAAGCCGGCAAGGGTGTGCTGGTGGAGAAAGCGTTCGGCGCGAATGCGGCACAGACCCGTGAAATGTTAGCCGTTGCAAAAGAAACCGGCATGCTGTGCGCAGAAGCGATTTGGACGCGATACATGCCATCGCGCGGCATGATCGACGACATCATCGCTTCCGGCATCATCGGCGATGTGCAGGCTATCGACGCGAATCTGTGTTACCCCACCACCGCGAAGGCGCGAATCACTGATCCCGCGCTTGCCGGTGGCGCATTGTTGGATGTTGGTGTATATCCAATCAATTTCATCGACATGATCATGCATAATGCACCAATCGCTCGCATTGAATCGTCGATGCGGCCATACGAAACCGGTGTGGATGCGCATAATTCCATGACGTTCTATTACGAGAACGGTGTAATGGCGACCGCGCAAAGTTCGATTCTATGCCATAGCGACCGCATGGGATCCGTATGGGGAACCGATGGTTATATGGTGTGCCAGAACATTAATAATGTTGAGGCGATTGACGTGTATGACGGCAATCATACGATTGTTGCACATTACGATGTTCCCGCCCAGCTCACCGGCTACGAATATGAAGTGGCGTCGGCCGCAAAGGCTCTGCTTGAAGGACATACCGAATGCGCGGAGATGCCGCATGCCGATACGATGCGCATTATGGAACTCATGGATTCCCTACGACGCGACTGGAACCTCACCTACCCCTTCGAACGTTGAGCTCCAATATTAGTTTCAGCGTCGGTGGATTGCGATTCCGTTCAAGCAGCCGACGCTGAAGCATTCATTGGCAGCACATATAATTTCTCCTTGCACTGGTTGAGGAGGAGCATTATGGGATTACTGAGCAAGTTCATGAACGCACTTGGCGGAGAACCGCCTGTCTCCAAACCGGCGACTCAGCCCGTCCTCAGGACCGCGCAGCAAAACGTTCCCAAGCCCACGCAACAGCAGACGACGCAACACAAGTCCACCGCACAATCACGTCAAGCGCAACAGCCTACGCAGCCATCCCAATCATCACAATTGGCGCGATCGTCATACCGCGCGCAAACACAAACCACAGCTCGCAATACTTCCGTCACAACGAATCGTTCGCGAGCGCAATCTCATGCCAATTCACAACCGGCGCAGAAGCTTATGCCGCAACCGTTGCTTCCCACCGATCAGATTGAGCGGATGCAGAATATCATCGGCAAAATCGAAAAGCACGATTTGAGCGACGAGCAAATCAGTGCAATCGCAGGAGCGGGCCACAATACCCTCGTGCTCGCGGGCGCGGGAACAGGCAAAACCACCACCATTATCGGATATATCGCATGGCTGCTCGCCACGAAGCGCGCCGCCCCTGAAGAAATTCTTGTACTGTCGTTCACCAAGGCGTCCGCGGGCGACATGTCGCAACGTATCATGGCAAGCACCGGCAAAACGATCCGCGCATGCACGTTCCACAGTCTCGGCTTGGAAATCTGCCGCGCGGCCACCATCGCCAACCGTCCCATCATCGACGGGCACACGTCGAACACGGTGGTCCGCAACACATTCGAGCAACTGCTTTCGAAAAACATCGGCTACCGTCTGCTGGCATTCAAACTCATGTCGAAGGAACTGCTCGGCAAATACGGCAAAGCCGCGAAAAGCGAGGATTTCCAGCTGCCGACGGATGATTACGGCTTCAACCAGTACAAGCAGAATCTCATCGAAAACGCGCAGACCATCATCCAGCATATGCGTCAGAACAGCATCGGTATCGACGGTATGCGCGAGCTCAACGAACGCAGCGGCGGCAAAAACGTCGGCCGCAATCGCGAGATGTTGCAACTCATCGAGCCCCTCTACAACGCGTACATCAGCAATTTCCGCACGACGCATGGCATTGATTTTCCCGGCATGATCACCGACGCCATCCGCTGCATACAGCGCGGCGCCTACCGTCACCCATACAAGTACGTGCTCATCGACGAATACCAGGACATGTCGCGACCGCGCTACGAACTGATCCGCGCATTGCGCGAGCAGAGCGATTTCACGCTGTTCTGCGTGGGCGACGACTGGCAGTCAATCTACCGTTTCGCCGGCAGCGACATTCATCTCATCCTTGATTTCGCCGAAATTTGGCGCACTTGGGGCCCGACGCGCATGTTCCAGATCACCACCACGCGACGATTCCGACAGAGTCTCATCGACGCGAGCGGCGCGTTTGTCATGCAGGACAAAAGCCTGTATGTCAAGCATTTGCATAATCCATCCGATAAGAAGGATTATTCGCTGAAGGCGCTTGGCGGCGCCACGCAGGAGGAGCGCTTCGACGCGATCATCGAGCAGTTACGCAAGCTGCCGAAAACCGCGTCGGTACTTATGCTGGGACGTTACAAAAGCGATCTGAATCTGCTGTCACGCAACGATCGCGACGGATTGTTCCAGATTGACGAGCACACTGGTGGCATTGTGTTCCTTGAGAAGCCAAAGATGGATATCGAGTTCATGACCGCGCATAAATCCAAGGGTCTGCAACGCGACTTCGTTTTTCTGCTGTGCTGTTCCGGCGGTTTGAAAGGCTTCCCGAGCGCGATTCCCGAAGAGCCGCTGCTCGGTCTGCTGCTGCCGGAAGTGGAACGGATGCCGCATGCGGAGGAACGTCGCCTATTTTATGTGGCGATGACGCGCTGCCGGAAGAAACTGTTTTTCGTGGTCGACCAGTCGCGTCCATCGCGGTTTATGTACGAATTGCATGACAGGATCTGCCCGAACATCTTCCGTGGCGTGAAACTGCCACCGCAGTGCCCAAATTGCGGAGAAGCCTTGCGATTGCGGCATGCCGGCTCCGACCCGTCGCGCAAGTTCTACGGTTGCACCGGTTTTCCAAATTGCCGGTACACGCAGCAGTGCAAGTAGGAGTGACGACAATTCCAGCGAAATCATGCCCCTCTTTCGAAATACGACATGTTTTATGGCCATGTGGTCGTTTTCGCCAACCCGATACCCCCTGTCGTTTTTTGTCCTAGTTTCGCACCCCTCTTCCTTGAGACGCGTTGTATCCTGGATCTGATTCACCAATCAGGAGAAAGCCATGACAGTAGTCGACCAGCCCCACCAACGATCCTCGCATCAAACGCCGAGACGCATCTTGACACTCCCGTGGTTGAAACCACGGGATTCCTGCGAACTGGGCTTGCTTGGATTCAGACGATACGTCTGAATCCAGAGGCTTCCCATTTTTAGCGGGCTATCCCCGGTTGTCGGCCGGTTCCTCTTCTTTTGTCATGCTTTTTCTCGGCTGAGCCGCAATGCCTCGTCGCGAATGTTCAACGCGGCGTTCACGTCCCTGTCGTGTGGGATTCCGCACCGTTCGCACACCCATTCGCGTTCGGACAGCCGCAATCCCTTGTACTTGTGCCCGCAGTCATGGCAGAGTTTCGAGCTTGGATAGAACCTGTCCACTTGGACGAGGATACGACCATACCATTCCGCCTTGTAGGAGAGCTTGTCCACGAGGCCGCTCTACCCGTCGCGGAGTATGGAACGGTTCATCGCGCGTTTGCGCGACTGGCCGTTGCGCATGGGCATGCCGTCCGCGTCCAGCCTCTTGCGTGCCTTCCGCGTCATGTTCCGTACCATCAGGGTCTCCATGCCGATGAATTGGTTCTCTTCTATCAGCCTGTGGGACAGTTGGTGCTGGAAGTTATCGCGGTAGTGGCGGAGCTTGGCGTACGCCTTGGCCACGATCGCCCTCTGTCTGCGGTAGTTGTTCGACCCTTTCGTTCGACGGGACAGTTTGCGCTGCTCCCGTTTGACATCCTCCTCCAATCGGCGTAGCCGGTTCGGATAGTCGATCTTCTCGCCGGTGGACAGCGTGAGGAGATCCTTGACGCCCAAGTCGATGCCGATACGGCCCTCGGCTCGTGTTTTCGGCTGGATGTCCACGTCGAACAGGAGCACGAGACAGTACGTCCGGTTCTCACGTTTCACCGTCCAGCTGGACAGGTTCTCGATTGGATAACGCAGCCGGTCGCGTTTGCGGATGCGCACCGAGCCAAGCTTCCTGGACAACGGGTACCGGTTGCCGTCCATACGGCGTATCGGCATGGTATTGCGGAACGATTGGATGTTGTCGTTCCTTGAGGCGAAACGGGGACGATGCTTCCCGTACTGGGCTTTGCGAAAGTACGCCGACCGCGCCTTGCGGAAGTCCATGATGGCGTTGCTCAACGCGTTCGACGGGATTGGACTGTCCCTGAGCCACCCGTTCGCGTTCTTCATGCCGGTCACGTTCGGATATTCGGGGTTCGGGTTCGTCTCCTTGTCGTACGCGTTGAACGCCTCGACCTGCTGGTTGTAGGCGAAACGCCTGTCGCCGAAACACCGTTCCAGCAACGCGGCCTGAGTCCTGGACGGCGTGAACGGTATGCGCTGCGCCACCTTGCGCATGGTCATTGTGATTCACGCTCCTTCGACCGTTGGTCGTCGATGTATTTGGCCACCGCCCGCTCGTTGACCGAGCCGATGCTTTCCGCGAAATAGCTGGGCGACCACAGGCTCCGTTCGCCCTTGCGTTTCCAGTATTGGCTTTTCAGTTCGGGGTGCATGGCGAACAGTCGGAGACTGGATGTGCCCTTCAACTGTTTGACGATGCTGCTCACGCTGATTTTCGGTGGCGCTGACACGAACAGGTGGATGTGGTCGTCCAAGCCGACCTCCATGCGGGGAATGCGGTAGCCGTGCTCGTCGGCTATCTCCCTAAGAATCGTCTTCAAATCCGAGTCGATTCCGTTCTTAAGCACCTTGCGACGGTATTTCGTGCACCAGATGATGTGGTAGTTCAGATTGTATACCGAAGTCCTACCATGTGCGAACCGTTCATCGCTTGCGCCCATGGGAATAATCGTAGCACATCCGCTACCATACGCAAACTTCGGTACGCCCTAACCCGTCATTGAAATACCGGGTTTGCGGGCTAAAAAATCTCATCAAAATCAGACACATTCACACAGACCATAATCAACTACACATGTTCATATGAACACTAGAGCAACACGAATTTCCAAAATAAAAAGAACACGCTCAATGTTATATTTTTTCATTTCTTTTACTCCATGGCAGATTGCCTATATTGCAACGAATTAACGCACACAACCACAAATATAGCTTATTTTCAGCGATTACAACGCTCATTAATCGTGATATCGTTATTCATGGACAGAAAAACTATCCACCACACATGTTCGCTTTTCATCTAAAGAGAACACGAAAAACAAACATTACTTATGTTCGTAAATACAAGGTAAAAGGACAAAGCCATGGCCGATAAGAACCCCATCATCACCGTAGATCTCAACATGTTCAGCCAAGACGCCGAGGCGAAGACCACCGAAGCCAACAAAGTCGCCAAGAGCCTCGGCATCAGCGACGAGGCACTCGCCAAAGTCGAAGACTTCAAACAAGCGCTTACCGAGCATAACGCCTGGGATCTGCCGTTCATGGGCTACGTGAACGAGGACGGCTACGGCTACGCCTACGTACCGGACGCGGCCATCACAATGAATCCCTATTGGGACGCGCATAAGGAATTCATGAATCTGCCCGAAGACGTGCAGACCGCCTTCGCCATCCGCATGCTATTCACGCATCGTCCGGTCGATCGCTACGGCGCGGATATGTTCCTGCACTACCACCGTGGCTTCCAAGTGAACTTCATCGGCTCCGGCGCCAACAAGTACTGATCGGGATCGCCCGAATAGTTCTCGCGCACAAAACCATTCCGAAACAGACAACCCAAACGACAAGGTGGTTTGCACATATATCGGACATATGCGCAAACCACCTTCATCGACTCATTTCGCGCCGATACAGCTTACTGACCGTCCGCATAGGCACCCGCATCAAAACCGTCGACATCCAGACCATCTGAACCAGGACCAAATTCCTGTCCACCCGGGACTCCGAGGAACTCACGAGCGGACATGCCATTCTCCTTCCGGGACGCATCCACAGCCTCCTGCAGCACCTGACGCACCTCGAAACCGTTAATCACGTTCTTCAGTGCCACCACGCCGTTGCCAGACGACTGGTCACGCGTATCCAGCACAAGCGTGCTCATACCGAAGATACGCTGCAGGAACGTACGCTCCACACTGATGTCAACGATACGAAACAGCTTGATCAGGTTGAATCTCTCATTCAAGATACCGGTTTTGACGCTCAATTCCCGATCGGTAAGCGTGTATACGGTGAATGTGAATGGCGTACGGCACCAATTACGCTTACGCTGCCGCCACAGGACATTGCCACTTGCAACCTTCATAGGTAATTCTCTTTCTTACCTGACCATAACGGGCCTTTATGGCCCCGCCTAAGTCCACGGAATACGCCGCGACTACGTGACGTATGCAACAACAATCGCAATTCTACTGGCCAGGACACCCAACTTATCTCGAATCACGGAGACAGCGGCAACGGCACGAATCGCAATCACGACCAAGAGCTCATAATAAGCGCGCAGAAGTGTTTCACAGAATGTTTCATGCATCGAAACTGGAACTTTCGGCACAAGCGCCATATCATGCTATAGGCTTGGGCGTCAGTAGCGAACCGATAAGACATATTCAACCAGCAACACCGCCTCACCTAGATGCGCAATGGAAAGGCATGCAATGGATTCTGGACAGGGCAGCTTCAATCGCAGGCAGGATGCCGACGATCTCACCGATTACGTCAACAACGGATGGCTCAGTTCCAACGAATTCGACGGACCGACCTTCCTGTGGAACCACATGATACGCGAAGCCAGTCGAGAAGGCTCTGACCAACGTAACGATGTGCCGGTCGCCAATCTTTCCGACGCGGACACGGTCATCAATATGCCTATGCAATGGTATTTCGACGCTCTCGCATCCATGGTGCCTACCGCGGAACGCACTGACACTGGCGTGGAAATCCCACGCATCGACATGCCGACGTTTTCACTGGATTCGCAGGCATTGTCCGGCGTGGACGCGGTGGTCGGCAATGCAGTGGCCAGCACACGTTGGCTTGATGCGGTCGGCAACCTCGCCAAGGCCGTGGAAATGACGGCTCGCTTCGTTGGCAATGTGGCCGACCGCGACAACGAGGGTTTCGACTATCTGAAGGATCTGATTCAGACAGTGCGCGTATACATGGATGCCGTCGCCTGCAATGCCGATCCGATGACGGGCGAGCAGGCACTGCGCATGATCACACAGGTGGCTTGCAATGAGGATTTTCGACTCAACGCCATGCAAATGGTTGAACTGCTCTCGTGCGGATTGTCGTTCGCACAGTGGGACGATACGCGCATGTTCGCTTACGATGCGTTGAATAAGGGCATTGCCACGATGAGTGATTTCGCCTCGTCTGCTTCGACGTTGTCAAACTCGGCAGATGATTCCAACAGCCGCGACATACAAACTGATTCGCAGCCTGTTGCGCAAGCGAAAACCGATTTGAGTTTGTTTGAAGACGATGATTCCTTATCCGCAGAAGATTTGAATAATCTCGCGATGCTTGATCCTGCTTTGCTTTCGGAAAAGGAGATTGCGCAGGCCGCGCAGAATCAATTCGATCATGCCGTGCAGTTTTTGCGGCATGACTTGCTGCGGATTAGCGGTGACATTGATGAGGCTGATCGTTTCCTACGTGACAATCATACTTCCGAACCGCTCGCCGATGCATATGCGGCGCGATTGATCGCTTCGGAACGGTGGCAGGATCTACTGAATTTCGTCGACTTGGTGGAACGTGACACGCCGAACCAAACCACGGTGATGTTCCCCGAAGAAGTGGTGCCCTACGAGTGGGAGACGATTCGAGAGGCCGCTTTGGAAGCACTAGGACGTCGCGACGAATTGATTGCGATGTATCAGGAACGTTTAGATGACACATATGACCCCAACACCGCACTCAATCATCTGAAACTTCAGGCATGGCAAGACTAAGAGCTAAGAGCCAACAAGGCTGAGGGGCAAGGCAAAGAAACTCACCTCAGTCCTCAGCCATACGCATCCTACGTTCAGCCGATATGCCGTTCAAACCGGCGGAATCCCAGAATTCCGTCAATCTGCTGCAATACATCGTCAGGCAATTCCACTCCAGACGCGGCAAGACTGGCGTCCAGCTGCGAAGGCTTGGACGCACCGACGATCACCGAACTGACAGTAGGCAAACGAAGAATCCAAGACAAGGACAGCGTAGCCATTTTCATACCCAAACCATCGGCGAGCCCTCTCAGAGCCTCAACCTTGTCCAGGTTCTCATCAGTAAGCAGATCATTGATCTGATGATCGGACTGCCATGTAGCGCGTGATCCAGCCGGTAGCGGCTGCCCCTTTCGATACTTGCCAGTGAGCAAGCCCTGCGCAAGCGGGGAAAATGGCGTAATGCCAATGTTATAGTAGTCGCACACATCCACAATCTCATGCTCGATATACCGGTCCATCATGTTGTATTCCGGCTGGACAACGGTCAACGGATGCAATCCCCGTTCGGAAATGATACGCTGAGCGCGTTCCAAACGTGCCGCGCTCCATTCCTCGCTCACACCGTAATAAAGAATCTTGCCTTGATCCACAAGGTCACTTAGCGTCTGCAGAGTCTCCTCCATCGGCGTATCCGGATCAAAGCGATGGCAATAGTATAAATCAATGTAATCAGTGCCAAGATTCTTCAGGCTTCGATCACAATTATTGAGAATATGTTTGCGACTCAGACCACCGCCATTGACCGAATTGCCGGTTTTGAAAAACACCTTCGATGAAATCACCACGTCTTCGCGAGGCAGATCTTTGATGAACCTGCCAAGGAACACTTCCGCATCGCCTCCGGAATAAGCGTCGGCGCAGTCAAAGAAATTCACTCCGGCATCAAACGCCTTATGCGCGATATCCATGGCAATGTCCACTGCCGCGGCGTCCTCGAGTCGAGTCATCCAGCTGCCTAGCGCGATCTCAGAAACCTTGAGTCCCGACCCGCCCACATTGCGATATTGCATGTAATTACTCCTTTTGTAATGGTCATGGATGATCAGAAAGGTTATATCAATTATGTCAAATATGCCATGGCCAAATCCATCGACGAACCATGGGTCACCCCCGATTCCACTGGTCACGCCTGCTCCCGAACGAGGCCTTTACGCCACCGGACACCACAATATCGTAAACATTCCGGGAACCGATGAATGGATCATTGCGTATCATCGCTTCGCATTCGATGCCTCAGAATCGAGTCAAACACCGGAGTCAGTAGTGCGAGATACGCAGCGTGGCCAACTGGAACGGGGCGAGATGGATATGGGCGCCTTGGGCAGGCACCGGTTCGCGGGATTCGAGACAAATCGGCAAATCCTCGGGCAATCCGTCGCCTTCCATAACATCGGTTTCTCTTATCAGGCCGCCACCAATCGCTTCTGTCAGATGCAGCATGGCTTCGGCATGGCCTCCCGCGGCCTCATACAGTCGTATTACAAGATCTCCCGAACCATCATCAGCCAATTTCACCCAATCGATGATTGGCATGCCAGACACGGTTTCCAAAGATACTAAAGGATCGAATACAGGAACATTGCCAATTATCGGCGCATTAAGCTCCGCTGCTGCGTGAAGAGTACGGGCCAGACTCGCGTCAAGTATGACGGACCATTGAAAATCATGCGGTCCGATATCCTCTTTTGGATCCGGAAACACCGGTGAGGATAGTAACGACAGTCGGAACATCGTACCGTTCACACGACCGGTAGATCCATTTGTGGCGATGGACGTCACATCGGAACCATATATGGAACCGTTGGCAATCGCTACGGAATAGCCCGGCTCGTTGAAACGTACAAAACGACGCGTGCAGCTTTCGTATTTCGCTTCGTCGGAAGGAGTGTTGCGATGTATCGGCCGCTCAATCAGACCATATTGGCAATCGTACTGCGCGATGGACGCAACAACAGACAACGGAAAACCGACTTTGAGGAAACGCTCCCGCTCGTGCCAGTCGACGTGAGCGGCAAAATCAAGCTGTTTGGCTTCACTACGCAACGTTATCGTAGTGTCGATACGGCTCTGACCAAATTTGGTGCGCACAACCACATAGGCCTCGTCATCCCCTGTTTCCGTGGAAATGATGCAGCCACTCGCCAAGGTTTCATAACGAAGAAACGCATCGCGCTCAATCTCCCAAGCATCCCAAACGGACGGCTCGTCTTTCAGCAATTCGTAAGAGCCAAGCCTCATGCCATCGGGGACGAGCTCACGGCCAGCCTGAACATCCTTCAAAGATGAAACGGTGCCGTCAGGCTCGATGACGGTCTCGACAAGACCATTGGACAGGATGACACCTCCTGTAGCGGTATGGGTCAACGAAACTTGCGTACCAGCCACAGGTTCGGCGGGAACCGCCCTCCATGCGTTGCCATCGACCCGATATTCTGCGATTCGCGCACGTTCCAGCACAGGAGCGTCCGGTCTGGCGCAACGCAGTACCGCACATGCCGAATCAGCAATCATTTCAAGTCGTTTGATATCACGCGCATAATCCGCACGGGCTTCACGATGCACCCATGCGATTGCGGAGCCGGGAAGGATGTCATGGAACTGGTTGAGCAGCAGCGTTTTCCAAATATCGTCAAGTTCGTCGGTTGGATACGTGTAGGATGAGTCGGCAATGGCCGCGGCGGCGCACAAATACTCCACCGCCCGTAGCCACGTTTCCTCGTTACGACATCCGCGCTTCATCTCTTGCTGGGAGGTAAGCGTGCCTCGATGCAGCTCCAGATAAAGCTCACCATGCCATATTGGACTTTCTTCACCTGCCTCGTCTACAATCTGCTTGCGTATCATATCGAAAAGTTCGTCAGGCCCACTGGTTTCGACTTTAGGTAAACCCTCAAGATCATGAAAGCGTTTCAGACGGCCCAGCATCTCACGCGTGGGACCGCCGCCGCCATCACCATAACCGAACAACATAAGGGCGCAATCGGAAAGATCCTTATCACGGAAATTGTGTTCCGTATACATAAGTTCTTCCGCAGTTACACAAGCCGAATAAGTATCAGAAGGCGGGAAATGCGTAAGGATACGCGTACCGTCGATGCCCTCCCATTGGAAGGAATGGTGTGGAAACTCAGTAGTATCGTTCCATGAAATTTTCTGCGTAAGAAACCAGTCGTATCCGGCCCTTCGCGCGATCTGAGGCCATGCACCCGTATAACCGAAACTATCTGGCAACCAGATGCCATGTGGTTCAACTCCCAGATGTTCACGGAAATACCGTTTGCCATAGGCAATCTGGCGAATCAATGATTCTCCGGCTGGGAGATTGCCATCAGACTCAACCCACATGCCGCCCACGGGAATGAACCGTCCCTGTTTAATACGTTGCAGCATGCGGACGAATAGGTCCGGATGGTCCTGTTCAAGCCAGGCGTACTGTTGCGCCGAACTCATCGCGTATGTGAAATCAGGATACTTATCCATCAATGCGAGCACATTCGATACGGTGCGTGCCACTTTGCGGCGGGTCTCACGCACCGGCCACAACCATGCGGAATCGATATGAGCATGTCCTACCGCACTGACGTGCAAAGCGGAAGCGTTAGCCGGCTTAGACAGCACTTCAGACAACGCTTCACGTGCTTCGACAACGGTATCCGGATGCTGTTCATCAAAGATGTTCAAAGAACGTTGCAAAGCCTTGGCTAGCTGGTAATAGCGTGTGGATTCCTTATCCGGCAAAGTTTTCATCAATCCTTGGATAGCATCTAAATCCAAGTGGTATTCTTCGAAGCGTTCATCGTATTCAGTAAGTTCAGCGGCTCGGAATACATATTGCGTCTCAGGTTTTCCAGTGGCATGATTCCCCAGCCCGGTTTCATCGAAAGTGGTGACACCAAGTATCAGCGGATTGCAGGCCGCTTCAACATACACGGTGAACATGCCATCGTTCCCGATTGCCATATGACACGTTCCATCGGCATCAATGAACGGCACCCAACGATTGCGCGGATGCAATGCTTTGAGAACCGTGCCATCTGACCGATAGACCATGCCTTCAACATGTCCACCTACCGAATGATCAAGCCAACCTAAATCAATAGACAGTTCCAAGGGCTTGCTTTTCGGATATCCCATTGGCAGTTTTCCTCTCAGCCGAAACCAAGTGGTACCCCAAGTGGTTCCCCATACGGAACCTACAGCGAACGGTCGGAATGGCACATCGCCTTTGGATTCATGTACGAAAAAATCTGTCGCAGGCATAGGCTCTCCGGGAATGTCAAAGGCTTCAATGGAGAGAGGCTCTATGGTGCGATGAATATGTGGGCGGACACGTTGCCGAATAACTCGTTCACATCGTGCAAGCTGCTGATCGATGTTCAGGAACATCGTTACCATCCTTACCGATTCCGTTCCACAAACCGTATTCAGAAAACCGTATCATATACCGTGTCAAAAGCACGTTCCGAAAAAATATCTGTTCACCAGAAGTCTTTGTGGAATAACAAAAATTCCCTTTGGAAGCCCGAAACAGACCGAGCCGACCGGGAACGGGAAAGGCCCGACGGGAACCCCCGGGCAACGTGCTTCGGCCGGCGGGCCGGCACAACAAACAAAAAAAGGGGGTTCCCGGAGCGTTACGCTCGACGGGAACCCCCAACATGTGAATGCGGCGGCGCGCTACTCTCCCACACCCTCTCGAGTGCAGTACCATCGCCGTGCCAGGCCTTAGCTTCCGGGTTCGGAAAGGGACCGGGCGTCTCACCTGGGCCATGACCACCGCAAAACCACTCTAAACGGCCAACCCCCAACCGGGATCGGCCGGCAACGGAACCAGCCACACGACCGATTCCGGTCGTGGCGGTCCGGGAACCGGACAACGGACGCAAGCAAATCAAACGCCTTACCAGTATCGTCGTCGTGACCACAAGAAACAGCGTTCCTTGCCATCCAACGAGAAAACCACCACAGGACGAGACCCAATCCCCAACCAGGGGATCGGAAAGAGTGTGCCGCGTTCGCCCGTTAGTACCGGTCGGCTCCATCCCTCGCGGGACTTCCACCTCCGGCCTATCGAACACGTGTTCAACATGCGGGCTACAGACACCGAAGTGCCAAGGAATCCTAATCTTGGAGCAGGCTTCCCGCTTAGATGCTTTCAGCGGTTATCCCTCCCGAACGTAGCCAACCGGCCATGCCGCTGGCGCGACAACCGGCATACCAGAGGTCCGTCCACCCAGGTCCTCTCGTACTATGGGCAGGCCTCCTCAGGATTCCAACGAGCGCAGAGGATAGAGACCAAACTGTCTCACGACGTTCTGAACCCAGCTCGCGTGCCGCTTTAATCGGCGAACAGCCGAACCCTTGGGACCTGCTCCAGCCCCAGGATGCGACGAGCCGACATCGAGGTGCCAAACCATCCCGTCGATATGGACTCTTGGGAATGATCAGCCTGTTATCCCCGGGGTACCTTTTATCCGTTGAGCGATGCCGCGCCCGTGCGCCGGCACCGGATCACTATCTCCGACTTTCGTCCCTGCCCGAACCGTCGTTCTCGCAGTCAAGCCCGCTTGTGCGATTACACTCGAAACCCGATTGCCAACCGGGCTGAGCGGACCTTTGAGCGCCTCCGTTACTCTTTGGGAGGCAACCGCCCCAGTTAAACTACCCGCCAGGCACTGTCCCTGAACAGGATGACTGTTCGAGGTGAGACGTCAAACGAGAACAGAGCGGTATTTCACCTTGCGGCTCCACACGGGCTGGCGCCCGCGCTTCGAAGCCTCCCGCCTATGCTACACAATCCGCGCCTAACGCCAATACCAAGGTATAGTAAAGGTCCCGGGGTCTTTTCGTCCTTCTGCGCTTAACGAGCATCTTTACTCGTACTGCAATTTCGCCGAGCTCCTGGTCGAGACAGTGGGGAAGTCGTTACGCCATTCGTGCAGGTCGGAACTTACCCGACAAGGAATTTCGCTACCTTAGGATGGTTATAGTTACCACCGCCGTTTACCGGGGCTTGAATTCACCGCTTCACCCGAGGGCTGACGGATCCTCTTAACCTTCCGGCACCGGGCAGGCGTCAGTGCATATACAGCGGCTTGCGCCTTCGCATGCACCTGTGTTTTTGGTAAACAGTCGCTACCCCCTGGTCTGTGCCACCCCCGAAAGCTCCGGAAGCAAGTTCCATCACCATCAGGGGTCTCCCTTATACCGAAGGCACGGGAGTGATTTGCCGAGTTCCTTGACCAGGATTCGCTCGATCGCCTTGGTATTCTCTACCTGACCACCAGTGTCGGTTTGGGGTACGGGCGGCAACGCCCCTCGCGCCGAGGCTTTTCTCGACGGCCTGGACCACCGGATATCGCGCCTGAAAGGCGCCCATCATCGCACCTCACCCTGCATGTCCCACGGATTTGCCTATGGGACGGGCTGCGTGCTTGACCACGGAAAACCACCTCCGCGGCCGGCTCCCATTCCGTGTCACCCCTGTGCGCTAACCTACCAGGACTACATTCCCAACAATCGCGCGCCCCGAACCCCGAAGGGAACGACGCCACGCGACCGGAGGTTAGTACTCATCCGTTCGGCTCTTGCGGTTCGCTGCCGGTACGGGAATATCCACCCGTTCATCCATTCGACTACGCCTGTCGGCCTCGCCTTAGGACCCGACTCACCCGGGGACGACGAACGTGGCCCCGGAACCCTTGGTCATCCAGCGGACGGGATCCTCACCCGTCTCTCGCTACTCATGTCTGCATTCTCACTCCCCCGAAGTCCACGGCGCGCTTGCGCGGCCGCTTCGCCCCTCGGGGGACGCTCTCCTACCCAACAGCAAAAAACTGTTGCCGCGTCTTCGGTGGTGTGCTTGAGCCCCGCTACATTGTCGGCGCGGAACCACTAGACCAGTGAGCTGTTACGCACTCTTTCAAGGATGGCTGCTTCTGAGCCAACCTCCTGGCTGTCTATGCGACTCCACATCCTTTCCCACTTAGCACACGCTTCGGGACCTTAGACGACGATCTGGGCTGTCTCCCTCTCGACGACGGAGCTTATCCCCCGCCGACTCACTGCCGGAATACACATCAACGGTATTCGGAGTTTGGCTGCTGTTGGTACCCCATACGGGCCCGCAAGCATCCAGTAGCTCTACCCCCGCGATGCAATCAACCGACGCTGCACCTAAATGCATTTCGGAGAGAACCAGCTATCACGGAATTTGATTGGCCTTTCACCCCTAGCCCCAGGTCATCCCCCCGGTTTTCAACCCAGGTGGGTTCGGTCCTCCACGCGGTCTTACCCGCGCTTCAACCTGCCCAGGGCTAGATCATCCCGCTTCGGGTCCAGGGCACGCGACTCAAAACGCCTTTTGAGACTCGCCTTCGCTACGGCTCCCCCACGACGGGTTAGCCTCGCCACGCACCACTGACTCGCAGACTCATTTTTCGATAGGCACGCCGTCACCCCACTTGAGGAGGCTCCGACGGATTGTAGGCGCACGGTTTCAGGAACTCTTTCACTCCCCTCCCGGGGTGCTTTTCACCTTTCCCTCACGGTACTGGTACGCTATCGGTCAGACAGGTATGCTTAGACTTACCCCACGGTCGGGGCCGATTCACACGGGATTCCACGAGGCCCGCGCTACTTGGGACACATGATCGGAAGACGGCAAGCTTCCAGGTACGGGGCTGGCACCCTCTGCGGCCAGGCCTTCAAGCCTGTTCCCCTGGCAAGCCGTTTTATGACTCCCGCCCGGTCCGTCGGAACCGGGACACACGCTCCCGCAACACCACGGACGCAACCCCCGACGGGTATCACGCGCCCATGGTTTGGTCTGATCCGCTTTCGCTCGCCACTACTCACGGAGTATCCCTTCCTGCAGGTACTGAGATGTTTCACTTCCCTGCGTACCCCCGGAACAACAAGGTTCCGTGCCGGCCCATGACGGCCGGCGGGTTGCCCCATTCGGAAATCCTCGGATCGAAGCCATGTTGGAGGCTCCCCGAGGCTTATCGCATCCTCAAACGTCCTTCATCGGTACTGTCTGCCAAGGCATCCACCATACGCCCTTCAGGGCGGCACACGCCCCGAAAAAACCTAATGATAGCTTTTCTACGCCAGACGACAAATCATCACACTGTAAAAAATGATCACAAAACGATCGATCTCGAAACCAGACTCCAAAAAATAGAGCCTGGCGAAATCGCGATAAAGCAAACGATGACATCAAAATCATCGCATTGCTCGCGTCCACTATCCAGTTCTCAAACCACCACGCACCCAAGAAACGATCCGGACACGGCACACCGGCCGGCCGACCGCCCCAAGGGGACATCCGGAAAACCGCACGCGACCAAGTCGCGGGTGGCGGTCCGGGAACCCAAAAGCATACCCATACCACTGCCCGCAGGCCCCCAAAAGAACCCGCGAAGCCAACGATCTCTTCCACACCAGCACGCCCACACCACTCCGGGAACCGTTCCCGGCATGTGGGCCACACGACGGACGCCAGACCGGCGTCCTGAAAACTCCGTAGAAAGGAGGTGATCCAGCCGCACCTTCCGGTACGGCTACCTTGTTACGACTTAGTCCCAATCACGAGTCTCACCTTAGACGGCTCCATCCCACAAGGGGTTAGGCCACCGGCTTCGGGTGCTACCCACTTTCATGACTTGACGGGCGGTGTGTACAAGGCCCGGGAACGCATTCACCGCGGCGTTGCTGATCCGCGATTACTAGCGACTCCGCCTTCATGGAGTCGGGTTGCAGACTCCAATCCGAACTGAGACCGGTTTTCAGGGATCCGCTCCATGTCGCCATGTCGCATCCCGTTGTACCGGCCATTGTAGCATGCGTGAAGCCCTGGACGTAAGGGGCATGATGATCTGACGTCATCCCCACCTTCCTCCGAGTTGACCCCGGCGGTCCCCCGTGAGTTCCCACCATGACGTGCTGGCAACACAGGGCGAGGGTTGCGCTCGTTGCGGGACTTAACCCAACATCTCACGACACGAGCTGACGACGACCATGCACCACCTGTGAACCCGCCCCGAAGGGAGACCGTATCTCTACGGCTGTCGGGAACATGTCAAGCCCAGGTAAGGTTCTTCGCGTTGCATCGAATTAATCCGCATGCTCCGCCGCTTGTGCGGGCCCCCGTCAATTTCTTTGAGTTTTAGCCTTGCGGCCGTACTCCCCAGGCGGGATGCTTAACGCGTTAGCTCCGACACGGAACCCGTGGAACGGGCCCCACATCCAGCATCCACCGTTTACGGCGTGGACTACCAGGGTATCTAATCCTGTTCGCTCCCCACGCTTTCGCTCCTCAGCGTCAGTAACGGCCCAGAGACCTGCCTTCGCCATTGGTGTTCTTCCCGATATCTACACATTCCACCGTTACACCGGGAATTCCAGTCTCCCCTACCGCACTCCAGCCCGCCCGTACCCGGCGCAGATCCACCGTTAAGCGATGGACTTTCACACCGGACGCGACGAACCGCCTACGAGCCCTTTACGCCCAATAATTCCGGATAACGCTTGCACCCTACGTATTACCGCGGCTGCTGGCACGTAGTTAGCCGGTGCTTATTCGAAAGGTACACTCACCCGAAGGCTTGCTCCCGATCAAAAGCGGTTTACAACCCGAAGGCCGTCATCCCGCACGCGGCGTCGCTGCATCAGGCTTGCGCCCATTGTGCAATATTCCCCACTGCTGCCTCCCGTAGGAGTCTGGGCCGTATCTCAGTCCCAATGTGGCCGGTCGCCCTCTCAGGCCGGCTACCCGTCGTAGGCTCGGTGGGCCGTTACCCCGCCGACTACCTGATAGGACGCGACCCCATCCCATACCGATGAAATCTTTCCCGACACCCCATGCGAGGAGTCGGAGCATCCGGCATTACCACCCGTTTCCAGGAGCTATTCCGGTGTATGGGGCAGGTCGGTCACGCATTACTCACCCGTTCGCCACTCTCACCAGGCAGCAAGCTGCCTGGATCCCGTTCGACTTGCATGTGTTAAGCACGCCGCCAGCGTTCATCCTGAGCCAGAATCGAACCCTCCACAAAAAAATTTCATGAAGAGAACCAACATGTGACTCTCAAAAAATAAGAAAATTGACGATCGCCTTATAAGGAAAGGCGCATCGCACGAAAACCCCACCGTCCTTCAAAGGCCTCCCGGCCACTCCCCCACACGGGAGAAGCGGACGATGGACTGGCAATCATTGACTATAAAGAAGTAGTACAAATACGCTCTTGAGTTCTCAAACCACCACCACTCACCCACCTTACGGAACCCCGACCGGGGAACCACTCGCTGAGCGGCAGCGAAGAGTTAATTTACACGAACCCCGGCAATCACGCAACCCGGCCCCTCACGGACACCCCGCGAACCCTTGGAAGACAACGCATCCACCGGCGTGTCGAAAACACGGGAAAACGGGCGGCGAACGCCACCGCACGGCACAAGACCGCCGGAAAAACCCCACCACAAACCAACACCCGGGCGTGTCGTAACCACGGTGAGTGAATGCGCGCGGCTAAAGAACAAATACAAGACGGCCAGCAGTCAAAACATCCAGAGGGAAAACAACACGACTACGCTTGGCACACATTCAGCAGCGTCAATTCACCCATCCAGCTTGCGTTATGCCATCCAGCTTGCGTCTTGCCTCACCATTTGCGAGACACTCCGCCTACGCCCACCAACGCTTGCCGCACCGTTTACCGCCATTGCCTGGTCTTCCGGCTGCGCTCCAAGGCCCGCGACCCTCGGCATGCAGCACACCAAGATGATGTTTCATAGCGACCAGCATGATATGCGTATCTTCCAAGCCAAGATGCCGTTCATTTTGGGAAGCGTCCAACGCGCCCTGACGTTTGGCATACGCATCCAACGTGTTATTGCCATACGGATGCTCATCATCGGGAATCGACCCCTCATCCCAACGACGGCTCATCGGCAACGTGTCGATGATCGTAATATTGCCAGCACGATAGCTTTCCGCATATCCGGCAACGTTCAACATGAAAAAGCTGTGCTCGAACCGGGCGTTGTGTGCAACGTACGGCTGCTGTTCAAGCCGTTGCAGCAATCCGACCTGTGCTTCGGGCCATTCGTCAAACAAACGAAAGTCCATGCCGGCACGATCGCGCACGTCAATACCGGTAAGGTCGAGAATCAGAGGATTGCCGAGCAGTGCGTTCTGTGCAGGAACTCCGAAGGAAAGACGCGCCTGGCCGTACGCGTCGCCAGCCTCGTAATAGCCCTGTTCGTAGCAGTAGCCCGAGGGCTCGCCGGCCGGACGTGGCGAGATCATATTCATGAATTCGAACCCGGCGTCGATGATGTACACACGGGCCGGATCCGTGCCTGTGGTTTCAATATCAATGCCCATCACCGTGTCGAGGTCACGTCCAGGGAGGTAGGCGTCACGCCAATCCGACTTTTTGTAATCCGCCAAACGTCGAGCCTGCGCGTCCTCCGCCGAGTCAGCGGAACTTCCAAAAGAGCCAAAAGAACCGCTTGAACCCTTGCCAGTAGAGTCAAGGGCCCCATAATCGAACACGCGCGAACTTCCCGGACTCGTCACCCCGCTCAAGTTCGCGCGCGACATGGCGTAATCGCTGGCACGCTTCTGTTCACGTTCTGCGGCACGACGTTCGGCACGGCCATTGACGATCTGTGCGGTGCGATCCTGAATATTGTCGAGGTTCACACGGTTGTCCGCTCCAGCAACAGGCTGCAGCACGGGAACCGTCACCCGTCCCCGGCGTTCTTCGGCAATGGTCCACAAGCCCATCGCAACGCCAATTCGACGCAACATGGCGATTTCGTCGCACAACCGACGGTTCGCATATGCGAGCGCACGAGGCAAACGGTAAGAAGCGATCAAACGGTCGAAATCCGTCATGAAAGCGGTGTTACATTGCGCGATGATGGATTCGAGACGGTCGCGTACCGCCAGATCCTTTTTCAGCAGATTATGCAGCTGCTGGACGGATAATACCGAATCCTGCATGGAATCCGTTGTCTCCGGAGTCGGCAAAAGCGCGGTATCGGCGGCGTTCAATACGGCAATCAGGTCAATGTTTTGGCTTTGCGCGGCTCCAATGCCGTGTTCCAAGTCGAGGGATGCGACCCACTGCCAGTCGATAAGCTGGTTGTCGGCGTTTTTCGGCATCGATGCCAACCATTGGTTGATGTCTTGCTTGGCTTCAGTAAGCCAGGAACGGCCCGTCTTTGCTTCGTTCATACTTTGCATGGTAGCCGAGAGGGGGCGCAGTACACGTCGACGCCCATGAAAAACATACTGCTTCTCGGATAGCGCAATCTCCTTTTTTCAAGATTCGAAAGCGTATCTTTAATTCGTTTATTCCGCTAAATTCAATACAGAAAAGAAATTAATGTTGCAAAAAACGATTATGTTCACAAAAAATACCATGCTTGACTGTGTCCATGCACGTTGCGCACGTAGTACGACGTCACGTACGAAATCGTTTCGCCATGATGATGACGCAGATGGTGCTGAAAATATCACGCGATATAACGCTGTGAAAAATAATCTTGCGAAATGCAAACATGGTTACCTACATACGTGCGTGTGCCGTGGGGAATGCGATACGTGCGCACATCGCACGGGATATACGAACGATGGCATGACGAAAGAATGATGGTATGACAAAAAAGGGAGAGGCTCGTAGGCCTCTCCCCCTGCTGGGTATTCACGGATTTCCGCAACGATCGGATTCGTAACAACCGGATCCCGTGTTGATTGGATTCCACAACGCCTTTGCCGCACATTATGCGCTTACAGCGGCGCTTACCCCCTGGTTTACAGTTCGAATCCGAGTTCGGCTGCGGCTTCGTTAGGAACCGGATCGTCGCACCAGAAATCCTCAAGATTCTCGTTGGTGGCGAGGCTGCGGATTTCCGCCTTGTCGATATACAGTTCACCGCTTAAATGGTCAGTTTCGTGCTGGAAGATGCGGGCCGGCCAGCCGTGCAGATGCTCCTCGTGCTGTTTGCCGTCTTCATCTTGCCAGCGGGCTGTAATGTCGAGCCAGCGTTTGCGTACCGCCTGATAGCCGTCGAAACTCAGGCAGCCTTCGTAGAAGCTTCGGGTTTCGGTGCCGATCGGCTCATAGCTGGGGTTGATGATGACATGGAACGGGAATTCAGCCGCTTCACGCGGATCATCGTCATCGTCGTCACGCACATGGTCTTCCACCACGGCGAGGGCCAGTCCAAGACCGATCTGGGTTGCGGCAAGGCCTACGCCCGGCGCTTCGATCATGGTGACGCGCATGGTCTCGATGAGTTTGTCGAGCGTTTTGCGGCTCAGCTGGCCTTCGTAGGCTGCGGTCTGCTGACGTAGTACCGGTTCGCCTGCCTGCACGATGGGGAGCAGTTGTTCCTTGCCGCCAGTTTTAATGAGTTTTTCAACCTCGCGGTTGAGTTCGAGGTTGACTTTCGAGTTGCGTCCAAACATAGGTTTCCTTCGCATATTGGTTCGGGATTTTGGATTGCCGAATGATGTGTATCGGCAGTTTGGTTACAGGGCAAGTTCTTCGGCTACGACTTTGGCAAGACGGTCGCAGACCTCGTCAGCCTGCTGTTGGGTTTCCGCTTCGGCCATGACGCGCACGAGCGGTTCGGTGCCGGATGGTCGCAATAGCACGCGGCCGGTGTCGCCGAGCATTTTCTCTTCGTGTTCGACGGCCGCCTGCACTTTGGCATTAGTTTTGGCCGCGAGCTTGTCGACGTTCGGCACGTTGATGAGGGTTTGCGGCAGTTGTGGGAAGTCGGATGCGAGTTCTTTGAGGCTTTTGCCGGAGTTGACCACTTCGTTGCATAGGGTCAATGCGGTGAGGGTGCCGTCGCCGGTGGTGGCGAATTCGCGGTTGATCACGTGTCCGGACTGTTCGCCGCCGAGCGAATAGTCACCGCGCAGCATTTCCTCAAGCACGTAACGGTCACCCACGCCGGTTTGCACGGTTTTGATGCCCATGGAACGCAGGGCGAGTTTCAGGCCGAGGTTGCTCATCACGGTTACCACGAGGGTGTCGTGGTTGAGCTTGCCCGCATTCTTCTTGGCACGCGCAAGAATGCCCATGATTTGATCGCCGTTGACCATGGTGCCGTCTTCATCTACGGCGAGGCAACGGTCGGCGTCACCGTCGAAGGCCACACCCAGATCGGCTCCGGAGGCCTTGACCATGGCCTGCAGCTGTTCGGGGTGTGTGGATCCGGCGTTCTTGTTGATGTTGTAGCCGTCTGGCGAAGCGTTGATCACGATCACGTCTGCACCGGCGCGGCGCAACGCTTCCGGCGCGACCACGGAGGTGGCGCCGTTGGCGCAGTCGGCCACGACTTTCAGTCCTTTCAGCGGTGTCGGCTGGGACTTGTCAGGCCCAATGGGGGCGATGGTGGACACCAGATGGTCGATATACAGGTTGGTTGCGGTTGCCGTGTCGTGGCTGATACGGCCCACACCGGCACCGGTCGGACGTTCCCAATCCTGGCCGAGCACACTTTCGATTTCGTCTTCTTTGGTATCAGGCAGTTTGAAACCGCCACGTGCGAAGAATTTGATGCCGTTGTCGGGCATGGGATTATGGGATGCGGAAATCACGGCACCCATTTCCACATTCAGCACGGAAGTCAGGTATGCGACACCCGGAGTTGGAATAATGCCCGCGTCGATCACGTCAAATCCGCCTGCGGACATGCCTGCAGACAGTGCCGCTGCAAGAAAATCGCCGGAAACGCGAGTATCGCGGCCGACCAGTGCACGGCGACGACCGTCGAATTCGCTTTTGTCTCCGTCATCGCCAAGCACGCGCACCGCAGCATCGCCCAAATCCAACGCAAGCTGTGCGGTCAAAGCCCTATTCGCCAATCCTCGAACACCGTCTGTTCCGAACATACGTGGCATGAGTCTCAAGTCCTCGCTATCTCAAGTTATATTGCCGTGTACCATCGTACTCAACGGGTTCACCATTCAACGAAATAGTCGACAGCATGTTGCGATACCTGCAAATCACAGTATGCGATGTCAGGCAAACCGCAGTATGCAATGTCGTGAGATTTCCACAATCTCAAGTTTCTTGCAATCTCACTCCCATCCTCCGATTCCGACCGACTGGGCCATTATGGGCCCGAAAGACCCACTGTCCATAACCGTTATGGGACCGGCTTTTGTTCGGGATGGCTTGTCTGGAAGCAAACAAGCCCGGACTGGCAGCGAGATAAGTCACGCCGTCAGTCCGGGCTTGTGATGCAATATCACAGAGTGATATCAGATGCAGTTACCAAAAGTAGCTACCAAAAACAACTACTGTAGTGGTGTCAGGAACGGCATCAGAGGGACGCGTTGAAATCGCGCACCTTGAGCGTGCGATGCGACGATTCAACATTGCCGCGCACAATGCGCTGCAACGCGTTGTCGGCGTCCGCATGTGAAGCCAGCCAAGCATCACCGAGATCCACCAGCGTGGCCGGATCGGCATAGCTCGGGTACAGGCCTTCCAGCAGAGCCTCAGCCATGTGGAAGGTCTTGTTCTTCCAAATCCAGTCAGCAACCTCGAAATACTTGGCCGCATACGGTTCAGCCAAGTCGGCACGTGGAGTGGATGCGAAGCCGCGGGCCACGGATTCCAACTGCATGTTGGTCAGCTCGTCGTTGTGCAAAGCCTCGTTCCAAGCCCATTCCTTGGCTTCCGCAATGCCTGCGACCGCACGTGCACCCAATGCGAACTCACGGTTCTCAGTGGTTTCGCGCTTGGCAAGTTCCGCGTCGATGTCGCTCTGGCCAATGGCGTTGATCGTGCTCAACGCGTTGATGATGGTCCAACGGAAATTATTGTCAATCTCCAAGCCGTCAAGCTTCACGGAACCATCGAGCAGACCCTTCGCATTCGCTTCGAACGCAGCATCGCCCGGCTCACCATAACCCAAGTAAGCGGTGATCAGCTGGAACTGCTCGTCGGAACCGGCTTCGGCAGCCTGAGCTAGCTTGAACAGTTCGGCAGCCACATGCTCCACCACTTCGGCACGGTCGGCCGGAGCGGTGTAATGCCATGCGGTGGTGCTGACCTGCGCCAAAGCGTAACGGAACGTGGTGGACTCATGTTCCGTGGCGAGCGCAGCCAAAGAGGTTTCGATGAACTGCTTTGCCGGCAATTCGCCGTCACGAGTCATATCCCAGAATGCAAGCCAAATCACGGAACGAGCCAGCGCATCGTCGAAACGATACAGGTTCTCTGCAGCGAACTTGAGGCTCTTCTCATCGAAGCGCAGCTTCGTGTATGTCAAATCGTCGTCATTCACCAAAATCAGCGCCGGACGTGCCTTGCCGGCAGCCGCTTCGACAATCGTCAGTTCGCCGTCAACATCAAGTTCGAACTGGTCGGTACGCACGATCTTGCCGGTCTCCGGATCCTCATTGTAGAAGCCGACAGCCAGACGATGTGCACGCAGCACCGGATGTTCAGCCGAAGCGGACTGGCGCAACGCAAGCTGCCGAATCGTACCATCCTCGTTTTCCTCAACTTCGGTAGCGATGGTGTTGATGCCGGACTGTTCAAGCCACTGGGCGCTCCACGCCTTGAGATCGCGGCCGGACGTCAACTCGAGTTCAGCCAGCAGATCGGCGAGCGTAGCGTTGGAGTACGCATGCTTGTCCAAATAGTTGTTGATGCCCTTGAAGAACTTCTCACGACCCACATAGAACACGAGCTGCTTCAGCACGGAAGCACCCTTGGCATAGGTGATGCCGTCGAAATTGACATACGTGTCGTTCAGATCGTTGATCGGCGCGACGATCGGGTGGGTGGTGCTCAGCTGATCCTGGCGCAGTGCCCAGCTCTTCTCGCCGGAGCTGAACGTGGCCCAAGCGTCCTTCCATTCCGTGGCTTCGGCAGTGGCAAGGGTGGATGTGAACTCAGCGAAAGACTCGTTAAGCCACAGGTCGTTCCACCACTTCATGGTCACGTAATCGCCGAACCACATGTGTGCAAGCTCGTGCAGCACGGTGACGACACGGCGCTCGGCATACGCGTCGGTGACCTTCGATTCGAACACGTACTGGTCGCGGATAGTGACCATGCCAATGTTCTCCATAGCGCCGGCATTGTATTCCGGCACGTAAATCTGGTCGTACTTGGCGTACGGATACGGCACGCCCCAAGTCTTCGCATAGAAGGCAAAGCCCTTCTTGGTGATGTCGAACAGGTAGTCGACATCCTTGGCGAACGCTTCGGCGAGCGCCTGACGGCAGTACATGGCCATCGGCACGGTGCGGCCGTCTTCGTTGGCGTATTCGGTATGCCATTCGGCGTATGGACCTGCGCAGATGGCGGTGAGATAGGAGCTCATGGTCGGCGTGGATTCGAACACCCACAGTTTGGTGGTTTCGGCTTCGTGCGTGCCGAGCGTGCCTTCTTCGGTAACGGTTTCGTTGTCGGTCACGGATGCGGCAGGCATGTTGGAGGTGACGATCCATGACTTGGCCGCAAGCACGGAGAAGTCGAACACGGCCTTGATGTCAGGCTGGTCGAACACGGCGTACACGCGACGGGCATCCGGCACTTCGAACTGGGAGTACAGATAGATGTTGCCGTCGGACGGGTCGACGCTGCGGTGCAAGCCTTCACCGGTGTTGGAATACTGGCACAGCGCCTTGACGGTCACTTCGTTGTGCGCTTCGAGGTTCTTCAGTTCGATACGGCTGTCGGCGAACGCTTCGGCCGGATCGAGAGTTGCGCCGTTGAGCACGATTTCGCTCACTTCGGTGGCGATCAGGTCGAGGAAGCTGGTAGCCCCCGGCTCAGCGTCGAACGTGATGGTGGTTTCAGAACCGAAATTTTTGGCTCCACGGGTCAGGTCAAGTTTGACCGTGTAATGAACCGGTGCTGCGATAACGCTTTTACGTTCTTCCGCTTCGATTCGGGTGAGATTTGCTCCTGGCATGTCACTCCTTTTTATTGGGAAATTCCTATTTGTGGAATAGGAGACGGCGCAACCGATTGTGCCGGTTACGCCGTCCTTCTTTTGATTATGTAATCAACAATTATTGACGATCTGTCGATATTTCAATATTATTTCAATATTAATTTCGCCGAAATCAGCGATATTGCGAAAAATATTGACTATCTGTCGATTCATCATTGCGCTGCGTTCAATCCCATCGCCTCGTCAACATCCTGCGCAATATCGGCAACGACCGGAACGATCATCGGCTTGCGATGCAGCTGACGTGCGACCCAGCTACCCAACGTACGACGCATGATCTGCTGAAGCTTGTACGTATCGCGCGTACCAGTCATCATCGCATCCTGCAATTGCTCGACGATCTGATGACGGACCTTGTCGAATTCGCTTTCGTCTTCGGCAACCGCGTTGAGATAGATCTTCGGACCTGCGACAACGTCAGCGGTTTCCGTATCGACAACGACGAAGCTCGACACGAAACCTTCCGTGCCTAGAATACGACGCTTCTCAAGCTCTTCCTCGGTAAGTTCGCCAACGGAATCGCCGTCAACGTACACGTAACCGCATGGCACGGAACCGACAACAGCAGCCTGGCCGTGGTACAAATCGACCACGTCGCCATCTTCAGCGAGCACCACATTCTGCGGATCGACACCCGTCTTAACTGCAATCATGCCGTTCGCCACCAAATGGCGGTTCTCACCATGAATCGGCATGGCGCACTTCGGCTTGACGATGTTGTACATGTACAGCAGTTCACCCTCATTGCAGTGGCCGGACACATGCACGGCGGCATTGTCTCGATTGACCACGCGGGCGCCAAGCTGCACCAGCTTGTTGATGATCTTGTACACGCCATGCTCGTTGCCTGGAATCAGGGAGCTCGCAAGAATGACCGTGTCGAATTCGTTGATGGTGATGTCGCGATGGTTGCCGTCGGCGATGCGGCCAAGTGCGGCCATCGGTTCGCCTTGGGAACCAGTGCACATGTAGACGAGCTTGTCGTCTTGCACGTCATGAGCCTTCTTCAGGTCGATGACCGTGTCTTCAGGAAGCCTTAAGTAGCCCAAATCCGCAGCAATGGACATGTTGCGAACCATGGAACGGCCCACGAACACCACCTTGCGGCCATACTTGTGAGCGGCGTCAACAACCTGCTGCACGCGGTGCACATGGCTGGAGAAGCTGGCCACAATGATCTTGCGCGTGGCCTGGGCGAATGCCTGATCAAGCGCTGGACCAATGGTGGTTTCCGGCTTGACGAAGCCTGGAACCTCAGCGTTGGTGGAATCCATCATCAGCAGATCCACGCCCTTTTCACCAAGCTTGCCGAACTCCACCAAATCGGTGATGCGATGGTCGAGCGGCAGCTGATCGAGCTTGATATCGCCGGTATCGATGAGGCTTCCGGCCGGAGTCTGCACGAACACAGCCAAAGCGTCCGGAATGGAATGCGTGACGTTCACAAACTCAAGATTGAACGGACCGACCTTCAGCTTGTCGCGTCCCTTGACCTCAACCAGTCGCGGATTGATGCGATGCTCCTTGCACTTGGCTTCAACGAAAGCCAACGTGAGCTTGGAACCGATCAGCGGAATATCAGGACGAAGCTTCAGCAGATACGGCACGCCACCGATATGATCCTCGTGGCCGTGGGTGAGCACCAGAGCATCGACCTTGTCGAGACGATCCTTGATGTAATGGAAGTCAGGCAGGATCAAATCAACGCCCGGCTGCTCCTCTTCAGGGAAAAGCACACCGCAGTCGATGAGCAGCAGATGGCCGTTGTATTCGACCACGTTCATGTTACGGCCGATTTCACCAAGACCGCCAAGGGGCACGATGCGCATGGAACCCTTGCGGTACTTCGGCGGAGCGATCAACACGTCATCCTGCTGGGGTGCGGTAGTCTGCGGGGCAAGACGGGAATTACGACGGTTGCCGGCAGAAGAGCTTGCCGCATTAGCACTCTTGGAGTTCCTAGAAGGCTTGGTGCCTTTCGCTTTCTTGACGTTCTTCGCACCCTTGGAGGAGCCACTACCATTGCCGCGGGAACCGCCACGACCAGAAGACTTCGTCCTCTTGGAAGTCGTTTCGGCCTTGTTGGCCTTCTCGGAGCTTACAGACTTCGCAGATTTCACATCCGCGGTCTGGGTATTTTCAGTGCGCTTGGCAGCTTTGCTGCCGCGCTTGTGCGTAGTTACTGTTTTGGTTTCTTCTATAGCCATTTCCTAGTTGGATTTCTATTACTAATTGTCTCCGCCTGTGCGGAAACGAGGAATTCAGTAAGTTTGCCGCATTACGGCAAACCGGTAGTCGCAATGCTTGCCGTAATCACCATTGCAAATCAGTGCCGTAAACATCGCTACCGCAGGTACGGCAATCATCGCAATAATCACAATCACAGCAAGCCGGAAGCGCGCATGCCATCCTCCGCGCGCTTAATCTCAGCTTCGCCCGGACCGACGTTTGGCAAACGCATCGTCGTGGAATCGAGAACGCCACGCACCTTCAACGACGCCTTCGCCATAACAGCTTGGAAACCGTTGCCATTCATCGCTTCGACCAGCGGGGCAAGCTGCACGGCAATGCGCTGCGCCTCATGAATGTCGCCACTATCGAACGCAGCAGCCAAATCACGCATCGGACCGGATGCGACATGCGCGATCACGGAAATAATGCCGACCGCGCCAACCGAGAGGAACGGCAGGAACAGACCGTCATCGCCCGAATACCAAGTTAAACCGGTTTCCATACGCTTACGCACGGCACCCGCGATATCTCCAGTAGCGTCCTTGACCGCCTTGACATGATCAAGTTCAGCCAAACGGCGGTAGGTTTCCAACTGAATGTGCAAACCGGTACGGCCAGGCACATCGTAAACGATAATCGGCTTGTCGGCGGAATCATTGACCGCCTTGTAGTGACAGAACACGCCTTCCTGCGACGGGCGCGAATAGTACGGAGCGACCACAAGCACCGCATCGGCGCCCGCCTCCTGAGTCTGCTCCACCATGCGCACAGTGTGGGCGGTATCATTGGAACCCGCGCCGGAGATGACCGGCACGTCCACGACCTCCTTGACCGCTTGTACCAGCTCGACCTTCTCCTCCATGTGGGTGGTGGGAGACTCGCCCGTGGTGCCATTGACCACAAGGCCATCAGCACCATCGGCAACAAGCTGCTTCGCAAGCTTCTGTGCGGCCTCAAAATCAACGGAACCATCGGCCTTCATGGGGGTGACCATGGCCGGAAGAATACGTCCGAAAGGAGCAGGATCAAGAAGATGCATAGTACCGTCAGTCATGGTACCAACGGTACTTCCCGCCACGGACGCCGAAGCGTCCGAGTTCGTGACCATGTCGCAATATGAACTACCTCCCCGAGACCAAAATCCCCCAGCAAGTGGAAGAATCGGTACGCTTAGCCGCATACTCAGGTGGATTCACGCCAAATGACTTCACGATTTTGATCTGGTGACCGCACGATTTCGGAATATCGCACGATTTTGATTTCCTGACCGCATGACACTCCAAAACAGTGCGGTCACCAAGAGGGAAAAGTACGGCCACCAGAACAAACTCAGGCAAGGTATTGGGTGGGGTTCTGTTCGAACTTGGCGGCGCAGCCCGGGTTGCAGAAGTAGTAGGTGGTGCCGTTGTACTCGCGGGTAGCCGCAGCGGCGGCCGGATCGACGCTCATGCCGCAGACCGGATCCTTGGCGAGCACGCTCTGGTCGGCGCCGGCAGTGTGGCCGCAGCAGGAGTGCGCGCCGCCCATGCCTTCCATGCCCTCGTGCATACCTTCCTTCTTGGCCTTGTGATCGCTGAACAGTCCCATGATGAATCCTTTCTGACTATGGTTGTTGTGATTATTATCGTTCGGGTTCGGCTGGCGAACCTGATACGTCCTGTTTGCGGCACGCACCGCCTTGTCTGGATCGAACAGGCGCAGTCGGCTCGCATTCGTCACCACGCACAGCGACGAGAACGCCATGGCAGCGCCCGCGATCATCGGATTGAGCATCATGCCGGTGAACGGGTAGAGCACGCCCGCCGCAATGGAAATGCCGATGCTGTTGTAGCCAAGAGCGAATCCAAGATTCTGCGCGATATTGCGCATGGTGGCATGGGTCAGATCAAGCGCATGCACCAAACCCATCAGAGAGCCGTTCATCAATGTCACGTCCGCGGACTGGATCGCCACATCCGTGCCCGTTCCAATGGCGAATCCCACATTCGCACGGGCAAGCGCAGGAGCATCGTTGATACCGTCGCCCACCATGGCCACCGTATAGCCTTGCGCCTGCAGTTTTGCGATTTCATCCGCCTTGTTTTCCGGTCGCACTCCAGCGATCACGTTGCTGACGCCAACTTGATTTGCCACGGCATGTGCCGTTGTTTCGTTGTCTCCGGTGAGCATCACCACGTTGACGCCATGCGATTTCAAAGCTGCGATGGCCTGTTGCGAATCGGGTTTTACCGTGTCGGCAACGGCCACGATTCCCGCAAGCTCGCCGTCGACCGCTGCAAGCATCGGCGTTTTCCCTTCCGCCGACAGCCGTTCCATAGTCTCGATGATGTCATCGAGATCCTCGTTGCCGACGCTCGGCATGGCCACGTCAAGATCGTCGATCAGATCGGTATTGCCAACAGCGATACTATGTGACGCGACGTGCGCAGTGACTCCCTGCCCGGAAATCGCACGGAATTGCGTTGCCTCGCCTAACGTAAGATGCTTTTCTTGCGCTTCAGCAACGATCGCGGCGGCAAGAGGATGTTCGGAATCCCGTTCGGCACTGGCTGTGATCGCCAGCAAATCATCTGGCATTTCACGCCATTTTCCAAGCGGAAGCACGTCGGTCAACGACGGTTTACCAGCGGTGATCGTACCTGTTTTGTCAAGCACGACAGCATTGATTTTGCCGCACGTCTCCAATGCTTCGGCGGAACGAATCAGCACACCCATTTGCGCGGCGCGACCGGTCGAAACCGTTACGGAAAGCGGTGTGGCAAGACCCAATGCGCACGGGCATGCAATCAGAAGCACCGAAACCGCCGCCACCAGCGCATGCACCACGCGCGGTTCCGGCCCAAACGCAAACCACAATGCGCACGACCACACGGCGATCAGCACCACAATCGGCACGAAAATACCGGAAATCTTATCCGCCAGGCGCTGTACCGGAGCTTTGGAACTTTGCGCGGATTGCACCAATCCAATGATCTGCGCGAGCACCGTGTCTTTGCCGACTTTTGTGGCACGATACCGCAACGATCCGGTACCGTTGATCGTGGCACCGGTCACATTGCCGCCAGCCTGCTTCAGCACCGGCATGGATTCGCCGGTGATCATGGATTCGTCGACAGACGATGAACCGGAAATAACCGTGCCGTCAACGGGAAGTTGTTCGCCCGGACGAATCGCAATAATATCTCCGACCAACACCTGATCGACCGGAATTTCCTCTTCGATTTCATTACGCACCACGCGAGCGGTTTTCGGCTGCAGTTTCGCCAATGCACGCATGGCTTCTCCCGTACCGACGCGAGCGCGCGCTTCAAGCAATTGCCCGACCAGCATCAGCGTGATGACCACACCAACCGCTTCAAAATACGGTTCTCGAGCATTCTCAGGCAGAATCTGAGGCACAAACGTGACCACACACGAGTAGGCAAACGCGAATACCGTACCCAAACTGACCAATGCGTTCATTTCCGGAGAGCGGTGAATGATCGCAGCGAAACCGCTACGAAAAATCGGTAATGCGGCATAGCACATCACCGGCAGCATCAGTATGAACTGCGCCCAATTCGGCATCGGATACAGCATCAACATCGTAGAAGCGAATACCGGAATCGTAACGATGGCAGACACAATAAGCCGCGTAACCAATGCTCGCATTTCACGAGATGCGGAAAAATCATCTGAAGAACCAGCAGAAACAGAAGAAAAATCAGAAGAAGTATCAACGGATTCATACGATGTTTCATCAACAGCAGTCTGTTGCGATTGCATAGGAACATGAGATTCTGCATTATTCGGATTTTCTTCCGACGCTGAATGCTCGTCCTGCATTGCAGCATGATGTTTTCCCGGCAACACACGCAACGTGCCATGCAGCATGTTCATACCGCACGCAAAACCGTACTCCCCCGGCCTATCAGGATGAATCGTCAACGTCGTTGTACGGAAAGGAGGTAATGCAAGATCGACGCCGAAATCGGAGAACACTACGTGCGACGAGCATTCGCCGTCTTCTTTTCGATCGAAGATCAACCGCAAAGGCAAACCAGCCTCGGCTTCGATGACTGCCGGACTGTACCCGCCTTTGACTTCGACGACCGCCTCTTGCACGCCGTTGTCAGCACGGGCGCGGAACGCTTTGCGCGGCGCGAAAAAGAACCACAAAACGGCTACCGTCACAGCCAATGCGACGATGATGGCAATCAGAGCCTGCATGTTTCACCGGTTTCCATATTGCATTCGTTTCGATTCGGACAGTCACACTGTATACCAGCACTTGAGCTAATTGCCAAGAGTCAGCGCACAGCTTTATTACGTAGGTAGGTACGACGATATGAATAATCCCCAAATCGCCGATGCCTGAAATAAGCCAACATCAGCGGCTTGGGGACCATTTACCGTTCAACTGTAAGGATTTACAGGTCGAGGAAGTTGTCGAGGCCGACGGTCACACCCGGGTATGCACCAGTGGAGACCTTGCGAACGGCCAGCAGCACGCCCGGCATGAAGGAGATGCGGTCGAAGCTGTCGGCGCGAATGGTCAGCTGCTCGCCGTCGTTACCAAACAGGGCTTCCTCATGGGCATTGAGGCCACGCAGACGCACGGCGTGCACATGAATGCCGTCAACCACTTGGCCACGGGAACCACCATCGGTTTCGGTGGCATCCGGAACAGGGCCAAGACCCGCTGCCTTACGAGCTGCGGCAATACCCTGCGCGGTATGGAATGCGGTGCCGGACGGAGCATCCACCTTGTTCGGGTGGTGCAGTTCAATCACTTCGGCGGATTCGAAGTACGGAGCCGCAACCTTGGCGAAATAGTCGGCAAGCACGGCGGAAATAGCGAAATTCGGCGCTATGAACACGCTCTGGCCCTCGCGAGGCGCGGCAGCGAGCGCGGCACGCACCTGATCGAGCTTCTCTTCGGTCCAACCGGTGGTGCCCACCACCACGTCAACACCTTGCGCCACGAGTGCGCGCACATTGTCAAGAGACACGCTCGGCACGGTGAACTCCACCACCACGTCAGTATTTTCGGGGGTAATTTGGCTCAGGTCGTCGCCAGCGTCAAGCGCGAGCGCCAGTTCGGTGTCGTCCGCGTTGTTCACAGCGTCAACCACGTGGGAACCCATGCGCCCTTTGGCGCCAACTACAGAAACCTTGATCATTGCAACTCCTTCAGGCGTTCTGGCTGCATCCATCTGTAACAGCTTTCTATGATTCCAACGAATCCAACAATAGAATACAATTGCCCGAACATAATCCTCACGATCATTTTCGGGCAATTTCTGGAATGCTTAATCCACATAGTATCTATGAATCACAGATCATCTATGAATGCTGTAAAACATTTCGACGCGTGATCACCCAGCCGATCAGGGCGAACGGGATCGAGGCGAGCACGAAAATCCACGGCAGCATAAGGCTCACGTCGGGTGTGGCGTGATCCAGTATGATACCGGTGATCATCGAGCCGAATGATGCGCCGACAGTTCCCGCAGTGCTCACCCAGGAAAGGCCTTCGGTCAACGACTCTTCAGGAACGGTTTCTTTCATCACGAGGTTGCCCGATGCGAACACCGGCGAAACAGCCAGACCGGTGAGAATTTCCACAATGCCTATTACGATCAGATTGCCTTGGCACAGGTGAATTACAAAGAAGCCGGCTGTGATCGCCGCAAGGAACATGATCATGTAACGCCAACGGGATCCTTTGAGCTCAAGCGTTCCGAAAACCAGCGCGCCCATACACGAACCGACCGCTAGCATCGCCAGCTGCACGCCGAGCACGGAATCAAGATGCAACGATTTCATGACGGCTGTCATGGACGTGTCGAATGCGGTGAAACTCATGTTGAATATGATGAAAACCAGCAGCAACGGAATCACGCCAGCATAAGTGAAAATGCTGCGTTTCTTGCGATTACCACTCGTCTTCAATTGCGCAATGGTCAGCCTGTTGCGCAGTGCGGAACCTGAATCGCCGGTATTGCTGGCATCGCCATCGATAGTCAATCGCACATCGGCATCGTCTAAAGAGGCCGAAACGACCTTGACTTCATGCACGACCGGCGGCTGCGTGTCTTTCAATGTGAAGAAAATGGTACCGCCAAGGGCGCAGGCAATCGTTGGCACGAACAACTGCGAAACAGGGTGCACAGAAGCTGCAAGGAACGCTGCGAGAATCGGTCCGAAAATGAATACGATTTCGTCAATGGCGGATTCCATGGCGTATGCGGTGTTCAATAGTTCGCCGTTGCCGGTGCGGTCGAGCACGTACGTCCAGCGGGTACGCACGAGCGCGCCGAACGAGAATTGCGTAAGACCCATCACCACGGCCAGCATGAACAGCAATGGAATCGGCACGCGCACCAGTGCGGCGAATGCGAAACCAAGCATGGTGATGATTTGCACGACAAGCACCATCGAACCGACCTTACGCTGGCCGAATCGGTCGAACAGTCGCGCGTACAGTGGCGTGACCGCTGCGGTGGCGAGCACATATGCGGCGCTCATCACGCCTGCGATCGTCCAATTGTCGTACAGGTGGTTGAGTGCGAGAATAATGCCGAGGCCCATCATCGACATCGGCAGTCGCGCCAAAGCTCCGGAAGCGCAGAACGCTTTGGTTCCCGGAATGGAGAACAATACGGAATATGGCGACTTCGGGGTTTCGGTTGCGCTGGTGGCAGCCATGCTTATCGCTCCTTAACTTTCGTTGCGTCCGGCACGTGTGCCCGCCCACACATGCTGCACGAGGGTAGCGGCGCTCCTCCACAACGCTGCACGTAGTGCGTTACCCTACGTGCAGGCTGGAAAGCGCCGCTTTTCAACGATGATCAAGAACAAGCAGGATGCATACACGCGTCCTTTGGCGCACCAGCACTAGTCGTTGTCGGATTGTTTCGGAATTCCGTAGCTCAACTCGGCAAGGATCTCTTCTTCTGTTTTGTCGGCGGCGTTCAGCTGCCGATTGCCCTCAACGGGCTCACTCAGATAGTAGAGGCAGGCGTCGATAGCATCAAGCGGCACGCCTTCCATTGCCGACAGCAACAGCCGATACATATCCAACTGCACTAATTTTTCTTGTATTTCTTCTTTTTTCCTAGGTTTTTTTCCAGTTTTCCAATCGACTATCGTATATTGTTTCGATTGGTCCTTTTCGTTGAGACCTCCGAAGAACACCGCGTCAAGCTTGCCGTTGATGATGGTGCCCAATTGCGGCATATTGACGACGATCTGCCGTTCCGCCCACGCGGGCTTACGTTGCGCCCATGCCGACGTGGCAAGACGCTGCTGCCAATCGAACAATGCATTGTTTTCCATCGCATTTTCCGCTGCATTTTCGACCGCCGCATTATTTTCTTGAGATTGCATCCCATTGTTGCGTTTGATTTCGGCAAGCATCGACGATCTCGATTCAGCTACGCGCGTATTTCCGTTGCCTTCAGCACCGCCGACGATGCAAGCAATATCCACATCGGCCATAATGAACCGTTCCGCCCACGCATGGAACTGCGTACCTAGCTGCGCGGCTGGCGACGCGACATTTGGAATCGGACGCACGAGCCCACGCCAGTAGGCGCGGGCGCCACGATCGTTCATCATGCCCGCGCGCGCCTGCAGGGAGGTGACGTTCTGACGGCCGGACGCAAGAATCTTCTCGCCTTGCGCACGCACCGACCGGTCGAACGCATCCTGCGATGCGTCGGCCAACATGTCGGGCATGAGATTGCCATCATCGACCAACAGCTGCGCGCAATGCAGCAGCGAACCGGCCGAACCGAGCGCAACGTCATCAGCAACAGCATCCACGCCCACGCCGGTATCCAGGTCCGCAGCGCCGGCGACCATCGCATCACGCACCTGATCGGCGGACGAACGCAACATTTCGCAAGTCTCTTCAGTCAAAGCGCACGGCCATGGCAGGAATCGCTCGCCTTCCAGAGGCTCAAGCGGTGCGTTCCAGGCGTCACCGACCACCGCATCCTCGAAATCGCAGGCATGCTCGCCCACGAAATATCCGCTTGGCAATGGCGCACCAATCGAATGCAAGCTGGAAATGCCATTTTCGGAAGCATTATTCCCGGAAATACCATCTCCAGAAAAAACGGCATCCGCACCATCCTCAACTTCCGCGATATCGCCCAGATTGCTCGGTTCATCCGCTCTGGAAACGATATTGTGCATGGAGTCATACACTTCCTGCCAGAAATTCGACGGTTTGGCCACTTGTTTACGCTCACCCACGGCACGCGGATCACGGCTTTCCACATTCGTTTCGCTATAGGTGAGCAGCGCCTCATGGCGGGCGCGGGTCAACGCCACGTATGCGAGACGACGCTCGTCGGCATGCAAGCGGCGGCCATATTCCTCGCTCTGCGTCAAATACAGTCCGTCCGGATCGACGCCTTCCATATCGTCAACATTCATGGTGCGCAGAGTGCCGAACACTTCATCATCGATGATTTCCGCATCTTCCAACGCTTCCAAGGCCTCCAATGGATTCCAGCCGACGAGCGCGTCATGGGGGAATCGCGGCAGAATATCCGCATCCACGCGCACAGGAACAGGCACCGCGGCAGGATTCGTCAGCCATGTTTTGGCGTTTTCATGGTATTCAGGCGGCGTCCATACGCCATCTTGGAAACCATTGAGATGCGTTTCGTCAACGACAACGCTCAGGTTGTCGCCCTTGTTACTGGGAAATCCACCATCGGTCATGCCGACCACGGCCACGGCATCCCATTCAAGCCCCTTCGACTGGTGCACGGTCATCAACACCACGTCGACGGGCACATCGGGGGCCACCGCGTTCTCTTCGGAAGCGTCACGCAGCGAATCCACCCATGAGATGAACGCACGCAGGCTCGGCAAGCCTTGCGATGCGATCTCCTGCATGTACGTGTCGACGAGTTTCATCACAGCGTCGATCGGCGACTTGGCGAGCGCCACGTGGGAGGCGTCAAGCATGGCCTCGGCATGATCGGCACGCATATGCCGAGCCAGCAGCATGTCGATGTCAAGATTCAACGCCGTAATGGCTTCGCGCACCACTTCCGGCAGCGGGTGGCCGAGCACGCGCTGCACTTGGCGGAGTGTATCCGCGGCACGAAGCACCGCCTGCGCTCCCCTGCGGCTCAGCCTGCCATCGATGAGTTGTTCAAGATCGTCTCGTAGCATGAGATCCACCAGAAAAACAGCATTCGGCACTTGGTCGCGATATTCGCGCACAATGGATCGGATTTCAGCATTCGACAGACCAGAATCGGAAATCGTTTCGCTATTTTCGGAATTACTGGTTTTCCTGGAATCACCGGAATTTATAGAATCACCGGAATTCCCAGCTTTTGTGGTCTGTGCCGGAACAATTCCCGCCGATACGAGCGCACGATACCGGTACACCGTATTCACTCTCTCCGCCGTGTCCGCAAGCGCCTGCAGATCGTCGGCTTCAACGGCGAATCGTGGCGTCGCCAGCAGTCGCATAAGCGCCGCACTGTCGGTATGGTCGCTGACCACGTGCAGCAGGGCGAACACGTCCCGCACTTCCGGACGTTCCAGCAGGGCCGCCTGCCCCACGACCAGCGTGGTCAGCCCGGCCTGCTCGAGCGCTTCCGCGTATTTCGACATGGTTCCTTTGGATCGGAACAGCACCGCCACATGCGGGCGATTGTTTTTCGCGCCATGGTCGAGGTCACGCGCAGAGGGCGTATGCAAGGCGATCGCATGTTTGGCGAAGCGCACGACCGCGTCGACTTCCTGGCCGAATGTGGCGAATCCGAGCACGCCAATCGTGCCTTCGGGGGCTTCTTCGATGTTGGAGAGTGCAGGCACGTCGACTTCGCGCATCAGCGAGCTGCTGAGGCGTCTGGCTGGCAGGCGCAACGGTTTGGTGAGATTGTTCGCCGCTTCGAGCACCATGCGCGAATTGCGCCGTGTCACCGTCAATGCGAACGGTTTTCTGGTGGCATCCATGCCGAAATCGTGTTGCAGCATGCGGAATGCGCCCGGGCTTGCGCCTCGCCATGCGTAGATCGATTGGAAGGGGTCGCCGACCGCGTTGACCGCGCTGCGATGCGTATCGTCAGCGTGGAACAGCGCGCTCAGCAGTGCGGCCTGCGTGGTGGAGGTGTCTTGGTATTCGTCGAGAAGCACATGCGAGTAGCGTTTGCGGTACGTTGCACCGATGGATGGGAATCGGGAGACCAGTTGGAATGCCGCGATGGTGAAATCGCTGAATTCCGCCATATTGCAGGCGCGTTTTTCGGCATGATAATCAAGCACGAGGTCGAGCAGCAGATTGCGCTGCTTGGCGACGGATGCGAGTTGCGTACTGTTGAATACGCACATGCTGTGCCCGAGTTCGCGATATTTCTCCAGTTTCTTTTCGTAATCCGCATCGGAATCCTTTTTCAGCCGTTTCGGCGGTTTTGGGGATTTCGGCTGCTCAGTTGGCACGGTTTCGCCGTCAAGCGCCTTATCAACCTGTCTGATGAACGCTTCATCCCAGTCGCGCACACGTTGCACCGCCTCGTCGAAGCTGGTGCAGCCGCTGCCGATCATAGCTCCGGAAATGGCGTTAGACAGGGCGAATACGTTGCCCGCTATGGTGTTGAACGATTTCAGATCGCCGTCGAACGCCATGAGATCGACCATATGCTTGTCGAGCACGGTGTGGATGAGCTGCATGGCTCCGGCCTCGCTCAATGGCTGCGTGTTTTGGTCGAAGCCGACAAGCAGTCCGTATTGACGCACAATGGATTGGAAGAAAGCGTCGTACGTGGAGACTTCCGGTTTGAGGAACGTCATATTCGCCGATTTCAGCCCACGTTCACGCTGGTTGCGGCTCACGGCCGCGGACACGCGCGACAGCAGTTCCGAAGCCGCTTTGCGCGTGAAAGTCAGCCCGAGGATTTTTTCGGGGCTCACGCCTTGTTCGATCAGTGTGATGATTCGCCTGGTCATTGTGTAGGTTTTGCCCGATCCGGCACCGGCGACCACCACCACATCCTCATAGGAGGGCGCTTGGATAACGGCGGCCTGCTCCGGACTGTCGGTGAATTTCATGGTTCCGCTCATGCCGTTCTCCTTTCGAATACGGTGTTCTGTTCGCCCGCGCAGGCCGGGCAGACCGCAGTGTTCCTGCAATATTTCATATGTTCCGATGTTGGCCTTGCCGTGATTTCGTTTGCCCTGCTGGCTGCGGCCGCGTAGAAGACCCTGGCGATCATGGTGAGAGACCATACCGCCATGGTGTTTCGCAAGCCGACGAATTCACTCCAATGCTCGTCGCTCACTTCCATCGGTGGAAGCATCTCGTCGAGTCCGTCTTGGAAATCCTTGTCAAGTTTTTTGATGTAGTAGCGCGGCACGAATGCGCCCGTATTTAGGCTTCCGTTCGCGAACAACGCCTGCTGCATATGCGATTCGGCGGCAGTGTTGCCATATGGTGCCGGGAATGCATGCTTCGTTACGTGGAACAGCGCGCTTTGCGTGATGTTCGGCGCAGCAGCCACCGCCTGCGCCCCATGCAGACCGCTTCCTTCGGGGAACACGAGTCCCAGCTGGTAGCAGACGAGCTGCAGATCGTTGAACAGGCCTTCGCCGTTCGGACTTGCACCGGTTTTGTAGTCGATCAGACGCACTTGCTGCGTGCCGTCCGCCATATCACGACGTTCCACACGGTCGATTCTGCCGGTCAAGCGCACGGTGAGATGTTCGCTCATGCCTGTTTGAGGCCATCCTCCAACCAACGTTCCCATAATGGCGATCAATTCGTTTCGTGAAATCGCATGAATGCCGTCCATCGCATTGTAGGCTGCGAGAATATCGTCGAAATCGAATTTTGCGGTGAATTTCAGTTCAGGTTCAGCTTTCGTGAGTTTTCCAACGCTGAACGCATCATTGTTTTTAATTGGATAATCACCATGATTCGATTGAACGAAATACGTGGCGATGTTACGCAACGCATCCTTCGCCTGTTCATCTTTTTTCAATGCCTGATATCGTTGCGCGGGATCGGTGATGCCGTTCAGATCGCCGCGTAGACGCTCATATTCGGCATACATTTGCTCGGTGATCGCGTCGATGTTGTCCATATCGCTGATGGCGGTGTGCTGTTCCGGCATGTCAAGTCCGGCTTCGGTGGCCTTCTGCGCCACCGTGTGGATCAGCGAGCCGAAATTCGTGGCGACGCTGCCCATGCGCGGGCCGGAGAAACGGTTTTCAAGCATCCAGCACACCGGGCACGCCCACAGATTGTCCACCGCGGACGGAGACAGGGTCACCACGTCGGATTGCCGTGTCTTGCCATCTTGAATCGTTTCCCGTTCAGCGAGTGAAACAGGCTCCTCCACGAACGGCCAACAATCGGGATCAGCCGCCCTAATGCCTCGAGAGGCCAGCAATGCCAATGTTTCAGCGGCGTCACGGGCCTTCGGGCTGTTCGACGGTTCCATCGCAAGCACGCTTCGCGCGGCCGCGATCAAGCCACGGGGATCGGATTCAAGTCCCGCATAATCGCCCTGACTGCCGATCGCCGCATATTCGCGCCGTTCCATATCGGCGTCTCTATCGCGGTCAAACCATTCCGGCACATATCCGTACAGAAAATCAGATGGCACGTGGTCGTCGTTCAGCACGGCGCTCATCACCGCGCACTCATCGGCACGGGTCAACGCCACCAGGAAGCTTTTCTGCTCGGATGCGAGCACGGCAGCCAATTGCGCATCCCGCTTGCCCGTCGAAGTGGTGACGGTATCGGACAGCTCGCCATGCAACATCACATCGGCGAGTTCCTCACCGCCGAACAATGTGTTACGTGGCGTAAGATTCGGCCATTGCCCTTGCTGCAAGGACGGCAGAAACACCAGGTTCCAATGCCTTCCCGCCGCGCCTGCGGGCGTGGTCAGCGTCACTGCCTGGTCGATGGGCGCGGTGTGAGCCAACGAATCCGCCTCGATAGTCAGCGAGCGCACCTGTTCCATGAACGCTTCAATGGTGCGTGCGGCGAACTCGCCGCTTGATTCGCCGCCGGAAGCGTAGTTGAACAAGCGCATCGCCGCATCAAGTCGGTCGTTCGCGGCACGGCCGGCCGCCGAATGCTCCAAGGCTACGCGCTGCCAGATTTCCGCCTTTCCGCAGGCACGCCATGCGCAATCCAACACGTATTGCGGTTCACGCAAAACCAGCTTGTGTTCCGCCTCGCACGTTTTGTCAAGCACTTTCCACAATGATGCGAAAGCCTTGACCTGTGGATCCGAGCCCGTCACGGAGGCGATCGTGTCGATCACACGATCGGTGTTTCCTTCCAAAAGAAGCACGTATAGAGCGTCCATATCGAACACGGGATCATTCTGGTCTCCATCATGCCCACCATCATGTTGACCTTCGTCGGAAATCGCATGGCATTTCGCCATGTATTCATGCCAATCCGCCATCAAACGCAGCAGCGACGACTGCTGTTCGACGTCCGTCTTCGCCATGTTCGCAGAATCCTGCGCGCGAATCTCATCATCGCCCACAATCTCAGCGAGCGAAGCCAACGCATGCATCGCGGATTCCACGGACGCGAGACGGGCCGGGCGCCCTTCATGCTGCCTGTCGCCGCCGACCGTAATCAGCGGGGATGCCATGATCGACGCCACACGTGAACGAATATAGGATCCGGCCGCCTGCGGGTCCATACCCGAAGCCGCGATTGTCCGCCTTTTCAATTCCGCCAATTCAATCAGCGCGAACAGGCCTTGCACGAACGGTTCGTCCTTCAACGGCCGTGTCACGCTTGAATAGCGCACGGGAACGCCGTCGGCACGCAGCCGTTCGCCGAACGCGCGTACGGTGGCATTGTCATGCGTGATCACAGCCATGTCGTTCCATTCGCGGGAACGTTGCAAATGCTCGGTTTTGATCTTCCACACCACGTCATCGAGCTCTTCGGACGAGGAACGGTACAGGGCCGTTTCCACACTGCCGTCGGCAGGCATGACACAAGCATCCGTATTGCCGGACGGCAATGCTTCGATAGGCATCGCCCCCGGTATGTTCCGCATTTTGCCTGGTCGCTCCGGCAGAGGCACGTCAGTCGGTTCCGTGCTTGCGATCGACAGGCTTACGCGAGTCGCGACAAGAGTGCGATAGTCGTCATGCACGCTTTGTCTGTTCGACGCGTTTCGAATGGTTTGCGCGCCATCATTTTCGCATGCGGCATACAGGTTTTCGATGCGTTCCAATCGCGCTCCCATGCGCGACTGCGCCTCGTTGAACAGATATTCCGGATACGATCCGCGGAACGTCTGCACTGCTTCGTCGGGATTGCCCACCAACAGCAGGCGCGTCCCGCGATTATGCAAGGCCTCAAGCAGGGCGAAGCCAGCCAACGTCGCATCCTGGAAATCGTCGACGATCAGCATGTTTGGAATATCGGCATCCCGTATGTCAGACACGGCCTCGGTGGCGTCGATCATCAGTTGCGACGCATCAAGACGGTATTCGCCGGAATAGGCTGCACGAATCGCCGCATTGTATTCCTCACGCAGCGCGAAGGCGAGACGCCATTGGGTGCGCAGGCGTTCGCGACGCGCGTCAAGCTCGCCATTCCTGCTGGCCGCGCGGGCGATGAGCATGTTTTCAAGCTCCGGTTTCGCACCGATCTCGTTCATGCGTGCAAGCATGTCTCGCAATTGGTTGGCGAATGCGTCGGTGGAATCGTCGGCCACCAGTCCGGACCATTCGGAAACAGCGAAATAGACACGCAGCAGATCGCAGGTGTCGCACTCGTCGCCATGCTGCCTATGTTCCACATGCGATGCAAGCACCTTGCGGATGATCACATCCTGTTCGGCGCCGTTCAACAGTTTCGGCAACGGTTTGCCCTGTGCGGATCTTGCGGCCGTCAGCAGGCGGAATGCGACGGCCGACAATGTGGTGACCGGTCGAGCCTGCGAAACCGCCGACAGTTCACGGATCGCGCGATCGCCCAACATGTCGGCGATCTGTCTGCCGGACACCGTCATCACGGCATTCGCATCACCATACCGCTTCATCGCGGCGATCAGCATGTCCAACGCAAACTCGGTTTTTCCACTGCGCGGCGCTCCCGCAACCAACGTGACGTGAGCAAGATCTTCCAAATCCATCATGCCTCCCAACACTACTAGTCTCGCCCTCCCTTACCTGACAAATCCGGCAATGGAGGAAACTCATGCTGGAAGGCTCGGTGGCCGCGAAAGGGCGGGATATGGGAACACCTCGGATGCCCGTCTTCGCATACGGATATTCAACCCCTTACTGGTAGGTTTCCGGGTTGGTCTTCGGATAGCATGGCCTTCAGAGAAGGCAGTGAAAAGCATACGCATTACGAGGAAAGAGAGCATATGGAAGCCATGGATAGCATTCCCCCTCAAATCCCTGGGTACACATTCGCCCAGAAGTTGGGGTCCGGTTCCGAAGCGAACGTGTACTTGTATCAGCAGCTTTCCCCCAACCGTCAGGTGGCCATCAAAGTCAGCAAGGGAATGCTCGACCCGCGCGCGGCGGCAAGATTCCGTTCCGAAGCGAACTTCATGGGCAAAATCTCATCACACCCTTACATTCTTTCGGTGTATGAAAGCGGCGTCACTACCACAGGCAACGGCTACACCGTGTTCGAATACGCTCCGGGAGGCAATTACAAGACCTTCCTGGAATCCAACCGTCTCAACGCAGACCAGATGCTCACCGTCGGCATCAATCTGGCAAGCGCCCTTTCCACTGCGCATCGCGAAGGCATCATCCACCGCGACATCAAGCCCAGCAATATTCTCATCAACACGCACGGCATGCCCATGCTTTCCGATTTCGGCATCGCGGGAACGATTTACGGACGCCCCGGCATCGGCTACACCATCGCGTGGGCTCCGCCGGAAGTGCTTGCGAAGAACGGCGGAGGCAACGAATCCTCCGACATTTATTCTCTGGGGGCGACGCTGTTCGCCATGCTGACAGGCCAGTCGCCGTACGAATACGGCTATTCCGAAGCTCTTGGCGCAACCCGAGGCAAAGAACGCGGCACCCTACTGAGGAACATCATTCTCACCAATCCGCTGCCCAAGCTCAACAGTCCGGATGTTCCTCCACAAGTGGAGCGGATCCTGCGCAAGGCGTTGAATGAAACGCCGGAGGACCGATATTATTCCGCATATGATTTCGCGCGCGACATGCAGCGTGTACAGCAGGAATTGTATGGCCATGCCACGCCGACCACGGTTGAGGGGGAACCGCCGTTCCCGCAGAACCTGTATGCACAGTCGCAGGCGAACATTCAGGTTTCGCCAACTGCCCCAAAGCAGCGTAGCATTTGGGCCAAGTCTCTTGTGATCGTTGTTTCGGTGGTCGCCGCGATTGCAGCCGTCGAGCTGGTGTTCGCGTATGTGATCATGCCGAATATGGATTCCGTCTCAGACAACAGCAGCGTGCAGATCAAGAATCCGGAAACGTATGATCAGGAGAACGATTCGCCTGATTCGGCCATCACCACCGGCAGTGTGCCCAGTATCGAGAATCTGACCGGGTCATATTCCGCCGATGGCGGCAGTGTGCAGTTCACTTGGGCAAATCCCGACCCGCAGAACGGGGATTCATACGCATGGTCGATAGTCGGCGATGCCGGTGTTAATCCGAATACCCAGGGAACCACCACCGACACGCATATCAGCATCGAACCCGCCGACGGCTCGCAGACCTGCATTCAGGTGAGCCTCATCCGAGCCGACCGTCAGATGTCGCAGAATCCTGCGATCGCGTGCGCAGCCAAACCATAAGCATCACAGCACTTCATAACAGGGTTGGCCAACGGCATTATTCAATCGCAGGCGATGTCCGGAACGAACACAACGACCATCGAAACGCTCAAGGAAGAACCGAAAATGGGCAAACGCAAGAACGCAGCCAATCAGTCGGCACAATCGCACGAACGACAATTGCGCTTCGGACCGATGATGCGCAAACTGCTGTTGCCGTCGAGAAGCAGACGGTGGATCACACCGATCGTCATGCTGCTTCTGCTGCTGGGCATCATCGCAGGCGCGTTCATCGTCAGTTCGGTAACACAACAGCATGTACAACTTGACGACGGCACCGTGTGGATCACTTCGCTGAAGGACCGCAAGGCCGCACGATTCAATGCGAAAAACAAGGATGTGGACGCTGGAGTCTCGTCCACAGCCTCCCGTTTCGACGTGGCCCAACATAATGGCAGCACCGTGATTTCCGAAGGTACGAAAGCCAGCAACATCGCAGCTTCCACAATCAGCGAAACCGGCAACACCGCCATCAAAACGGATATCGAAACCATTGTCGGAGGCGATACCGCAGCGTTCATCAACGTCAAAACCGGCAATGTGTGGGTGGGATCCGCTTCCGATGTGAAATCCGTCAATCCCACCACCGACAAGCCGAAAATGAAACTGGGATCCGGTGGAAAAATCACGGTGACGCATAACGGAACCGTGTACGGATATCGTGCTTCCGATGGCGCGGTGATGAGCATCGACAAGTCGCAAGGCGCGTGCGAGCAAGTTGGCACGATAGGAGGCGCACCGCATGCCGAATCGTTCACCGTCATCGGCGAAACCCCGGTCGTGGCGGCGAAAGGCACCGTGTATTGGCCGCAGGGAAGCGCAGCCATCAATCTGCAGGGCAGCATGACCTTGCAGGCCCCTTCCACGGACGGCAAACAAAACGGATGGGTGGCCGTGGCGACACCACGCGGGCTCGCAACGGTGAACCTCAGCACCAAGAAAGCCTCTGAAACACCAAATTCCGGCAAGGGCGAGCCCGCCCAGCCGGTATCCACAGGCGGATGCGTATTCTCCGCGTGGGCGCAGAAAGCCAACAATTACGCCAAAGTATGCTCCGCCGACGGTTCGGACATGGCGTTCGACACCCTGACCAACATCAACGCCACTTCGGAACTGATATTTCGCACCAACCATCGTCTGGTCATACTCAATGACGTGGTCAACGGCAACGTCTGGAATCCGCAGGAATCCACCAAAGTCATCAAAATCCAATGGAATAAGGTGGAAACCAAACAGTCGAAGCAACAGGAACAGAACAACGACAGTGCCAACAACCAGCATAATTTCAGCAAAACCTGCTCGTCGCAATCCGGGCAGATCAAAGCGGAAGACGATTCGTTCGGCGCGAGAACAGGATCGCAGCAGATCCTCGACGTGCTTCGCAACGACGAGCAGACCGACTGTTCCGTACTGCGCATCACCTTGGTAAGTGCCCCGGACGGAGCCAACATCAGCGTCTCGCCCGTATACGACGGACGATATCTGCAGCTCGACGCATCCGCGACAGCCGAAGGATCGGCATCGTTCAGCTATGAGATTTCCGACGGGCGCGGGCAGACATCCAACGCCAAAGTGAACCTCACCTTGGTCGGAGGCGACGACAACGCGCCCCAGCAAACCGATACGCCACCGGAAATCGACGTGGAGCAAGGAGCCACCTACACCACTAACGCATTGGGCAGCTTCTCCGACCCCGACGGCGATCCGCTCACGCTCGTATCCGCAACCCCGCAGAACACCGACCAGGTGACCGTCTCCACGCGAGCCGACGGGCAGCTCGTATTCAACGCGGGATCCATGTCTTCCGGACGCGCCGGCATCGAAGTAACCGTTTCCGACGGCCAGCAGACCGGCACCGGCATGGTGTATTTCTCAGTGAAACCGGCCAACACGTTGGCCGCGGTAATCGATCCGGTAGTCAAGCAGACCACGCCAGACACGCGCGCCACCGTCTCACTCAAACAATACGTGCACGGCACCTCGGCCGAGCCCGCGCAGCTGACCGCCGTGGAAACCCCATCCGGCGCATCCACCACCATGAACGCCACCGACATGTCGTTCACCTTCAGCGCACCCAACCCCGGCACCTACTATGTGCCCTACACCATCACGCAAGGATCCATTCCCGCGACCGGCCTGGTTCGCATTGAAGTGCAGACCGTGGCCGGAGACTCCGCCAAGCCCATCGCCGCCAACGACGTGGCGCTGCTCGGTGCCGACAACACCGCGATCGTGGAACCCCTGGCCAACGACGTCGACCCGATGGGCGGCGTATTGTCCGTGACCAACGTGACCGCCGACGCGGAAAGCGGCATCAAAACCGGCGTCGTGAGCAACAAGCGCGTCTACATCACCGCACGGCAGGTACCGACCGAACCCGTGCAAATCAAATACGGCGTAGCCAACTCGGCAGGCACGTCGACCGGCGTGATCGTACTGCAGCCGCCGGCATTGACCACCTCCAACTCCGTGCCGAAAGCCGACAACATCACCACGCAGGTACGCACCGACGGCATTGTTTCCATCAACGTGCTCGACCACGTTACCTATGCCGACGGCACCACGGTAAGCCTGCAAAACGACCTGCAATACGACAAGAACACGTTCAAAGGACTCGTATTCGTATCAGGCAACACCGTACGATACCAAGCATCCGACCGAACCGGATCCTTCCCCGTAACGTACACGGTCAAAGACAATCTCGGCAACGCGGCATCCGCCACAATCACCATCAACGTGCATCAAAAAGACGCCGAAAACAAGGCGGCGCCAACACCATCCGACGTTGAGGCACAGGTTGCGGCAGGGCAGAAAGTCCAGATCCCGATCACCTTGACCGGCATCGACTCCGATGGCGACGACGTGCAGCTGCTTGGTCTTGGTAACAAGGCTCCGACGCTCGGACGCATCAGCGAAGTCGGAGCCACCTACCTGGTATACGAAGCATATGCCGACTCCGCAGGAACCGACACCTTCTCATACGCCGTCGAAGACTGGACCGGTCAACGATCCCAAGCGCAGATCCGCGTGGGCGTGTTCAAATCCGGCACCGACTCGGGCGTGTACGCACGCGACGACGAAATCACATTGCGTCCCAACACCGCGGCAACCGTACCCGTGGCGCAAAACGACATTTCCGGAGACAGCACCGACCTGACCGTCAGTGAAGACATCGAATCGCAAGACATCAGCAATGTGACCGTAGCGGATAATGTGCTCGCCTTCACCACACCGCAGCAGGTGGGCACCTATTACATGGTGTATACGGTCAAAGACAAAGCCGGATTGTCTGACACCGCAACATTGACGGTGAACGTCGATGGCAACGCCACCATCGAACCGCCGACCGCATACGACTATCGTGTGCCTTCTTCGGCGACGATCGACAAGAAATCGGTCGACGTGGACGTTTCGCAATGGATCGCGAACCCTTCCGGCAGCGCCGACGAACTGCACGTGGCCGTTGATGATTCGGCCACCGACCATGCGCATGTCAAGAGCGGAGACAAGTCCACGACCATTACCGTGGAATTGACGGACGAGGCGCGAGCCGTGCCATACACCGTGACCAACACGACGTATGACATCACATCCACGGCGTTCATCCAAGTGCCCGCATACGGCGTGTTTCCGCCGATCCTTCGACCGAAAGCGCCGGCTTTGAAGGTGAACGCACGCGAGACGATCACCATCAATATCGCCGATTACGTGCGCGTGGGCGCAGGCAAGACCGCGTATGTGGACGGCGCCGATTCAGTGAGCGCCACGAAGGCTGCGGACGGCGACCTGTATGTGAACGACCAGATGTTGAAGTTCACCGCGCCGAAGGATTACTCCGGCCCCGCATCCATTACCTTCACCGCGGTCGATGGCAAGCGCGACAAGAACGACAAGGTGAAAATCATCAATTCGGCGGTGCTGACGTTGCCGATCACCGTAATCGGGCGCGACGTGCCCGCGCCGACATTCTCTTCGTCCACCATCGACGTGGTCGCCGGCGAAAGCGCCACCACCATTGATCTGACCGCGTTGACCCATTCGGCGTCCGACCTGTACGACGATGAAAAGCGGTACACGTATTCGGGTGGCGCTGATTCCGACCAGGTGAGCGCCAATGTGAGTTCGAACGGCAAGCTGACCGTGTCCGCCGACAAGACCACGTCGCCGGGAACTACGGTGAGCGTGCCCATTTCGATCCAATATTCGAAGGGCACGGTGAGCGCAGGCGTCACGGTTCGTGTGACGGCATCCAACAGGCCTTTGGCGCGCATCAACGCGAAAACCCTGAAGGTCAAGGCGGGAAGCAGCGAGGAAGTGAACCTGCTTGCCGACGCGTACAATCCGTTCCCCGATTCCACGTTGACCGTGACCGGATGCACATCCGACGGCGCGTCGAAGCTGACCGTGGACTGTCCGGCCAACGGTGTGGTATCGATCAGCGCAGCTTCCGACATCGGCGCGAGCACCAACAAGGTGATCGTCAACGTGCGTGATGCCACCAATACGAAGGAACGTGAGGTGACAGGCACCATCAGCATTTCGGTAATGGACAAGCCGGATGCGCCTCTGCTCTCCCCCATCGCGGGAGACCCGCAGGATGGCGCGGTAAATTTGAGTTGGACGGCCGGCTCTTCGAACGGCAGCCCGATCAGCGAATACAAGGTGACGTGGAGCGGCAACGGTTCCGGCGAGAAATCGTGCGGTTCCGTGACCTCCTGCCAGATTACCGGTTTGAAGAACGGCAAGACGTACTCGTTCAAGGTGCAAGCCAAGAATGAGATCGGCTGGTCGAAGGAGTCGAACGGTGTGGAAGGCACGCCTGACAAGCTTCCGGACGCACCGACCGATGTGAAGGCCGAAGCCGGCAAGAACACCGTTGTTGTCACATGGAAGGCTCCGGAAGGCAATTTCTCTGCCGTCGACGGCTATGAGGTGACATTAAATGGGTCCAATATGGCGAATCCGACGCAAAAGGTTGAAGGTACAAGCTTCACGTTCAAATTCAACAACAATGCGATTACCAATGGCGCATCCTATACAGCCACGGTCAAGGCGCATAACAAGATGAACTGGAGTCAACCATCCGCCACATCCAATGCCGTTTCACCTTGGGGCACGCCCGACGAACCGACCATCTCAGCAGTGCAGAATAGCGACAAGATTGTGGTGAGCGGGCGAATCAATGACGCCCGCAACTCGAAATACCAGTCGATTACGGTAAGTATCAGAAACGAAGACAAATCCGTGGAGACCAATGCCACGAACTATTCCGTCGAATTCGACATCAAGAACGAGTGGTATTACGAAGAGATTAAGCCGACGATTACCGTGGTCACGGAACACAGTGGCTCATTGAGCAGCGAAACGTCCGTTTCGCCCTTCACGGCAGTCGATCCCCCAACCAATGTGAAGCTGGAACTCAACAACAATATATGTGTGGCAACCTGGTCCAAAAAAGGACGCGTCACGGGCTTTGTTGTAAAGGCCAAGGATTATTACAATGATGATGTTCACGAGAACAGGGCAGAGTGGCCGCTTTCCGGTAATTGGAGCACCTGCGATACGGTAAATGTCCAGCAATACTTCATTGATACGTCGCATATCAGCACCCCTGAAACTGCCAGCAGCAATACCGTAGGCAACAAAACCAGGGCGGAAATCACTACCATGCCGACCCTTGCCTGGGATGCCAATGCCACGAATCTCATCAAGGTCGCCGGCGGATCGGTGAAAACGTGGAATCAAATTGGCAGCTACTCCTTCGTATTCACCGGAGGTGGCAAAACATACGAAATCCCTTGGACCCAAGGTACCAGTCAGTTGAACGCCGAAAAGCTGCCAACGGGGGTCGACTACACATGGAAGTTCAAAGTCACCGGTCCAGACCCGGCACTCAACAACGAGGTAGACGGATCAACGATCAAAGACTCCGACCGCTATAGCGAGCCGACCACTGATCCTGAGACTGACCCCAATCTAGACCAGTCGGAATCAAAGCAAAGTAACACCCCTACGGCTTCATCCGTAGCTCTTTCCACCATCGATGGAAAAAGCAAGCCGTGGGTGAGAGGCTTGGCCTATTACGCCAATCGCTAGCCGGTACGGCAATCTCGACGAACAATCCAATATCGACAGCCAATCATCAATACGACCAACAGAAGCAAACAAGGAGCACCCATGAGCAACGACAACGACGACGCCACCCAACTGGGTTCTATCCGGCACCATATGAACAAGCCGCAACAGCCCGGCAATCCGCAGGCGCGCCCCGCATTCCAAGCTCCAAGCCTGCCGACACATCCGCAGAAGCAAAGCGGCGACGATGAAGGCACGGTACTCAGCGCATACAATGCAATGCCCTACAGGCCTGCAATGCCTACGGTTCCAACAACGCAACCCTTGAAGGCGCAACCGGCACAGCCTGTGCAGATGCAACAACCGTTACCGCAATCGCAGCCAATTCCGGCAGCGGCATCGCAAGCCAAGCCCGCGCAGCCAGCCGCAACCTCGTCCATGATGTCCGCCCCACAAGACGACATCACCGAATTCCACAACCAGTTCACCAAACTGGTCGACAGCGTCTCCCAGGTTGTGGTCGGCAAGGAGCAGCCGATCCGCCAATGTGCCACCGCCATGATCGTTGGCGGCCACATTCTGCTTGAAGACAACCCCGGAACAGGCAAGACACAGATGGCCCGAGGCCTCGCCAACTCCATCGACATGTCGTTCAAGCGCATCCAGTTCACTCCGGATCTGCTGCCTTCCGACGTGGTCGGCGTAACCTACTACGACCAGAAGAACAGCGAATTCGAATACCGCGAAGGCCCGATTTTCGCTTCCGTCGTGCTTGCCGACGAAATCAACCGAGCCTCGCCGAAAACACAGTCCGCACTGCTCGAAGTCATGGAAGAGCAGAAAGTCACCGTCGATGGCGAAACCCACGCGGTACCGCAGCCGTTCATGGTCATCGCCACCCAGAACCCCATAGAACAGCTCGGCACCTACAAACTGCCGGAAGCGCAGATGGATCGTTTCCTCATCAAAACAACCATCGGCTATCCGAGCCACGACGTGAGCGTGAGCATTCTCAAACAGGTCAACGTCACCGACCGTGCATCCACCGTGCATGCGGTGCTCACCGGCAACGACGTGCTGCGCATGCGCGCCATCAGCGAAACTGTACATCTTGACGACGCGATCCTCGAATACATCGTGCGCTTGGTGGAAGCGACGCGCCACAACGAACGCATCCAGGTCGGATCGTCCATGCGAGGCGCACTCGCGCTGACCCGATGCGCCCGCGTGTGGGCGGCGTCCAACAATCGCGGATATGTGGTGCCTGACGATGTGAAGCAGCTGGCTGTCGCTGTGCTCGCGCACCGCATCACGCTCACCGCGGAGGCCACGTTCGCCGGATCCACCCCCGAACTGATGATCGAACAGATCCTCGGAAACGTACCCGCACCGACCGTAGGCGCCATCGCCTGAAGCGCATACCCAACGCAGCTGCACTGCACGCGCAGCAAGACAGAAGCACGCAATCGCACGAAACGTTCGTAAACACCCGAAAGGTCAAGTATGCGACAATCCAAAACTATGCAACGCAGGAGAACCATGCAACGATCCCTGCGACGCATCAAGCATCGCATCAAACGACTGGTCACCTCATATATGTCACCGCTCGGATGGGCCGTGACCGGACTCACCATCGCCTCACTCATAACGTTCACGATTCTCGGATGGCATGAACTGTTGGCCATGGCGATCGTGTTCGCCTGCATGATGGTCGCCGCCATCCTGCTGTCACTCGGCAACACGTCATTCACCGCCACCATAGACGTGTCCAGCAGACGAGTCACCGTGTCAGACACCGTAAAAGTCGACATACGCATCGACAATCCAGGACACACGCCAACCACATCCGCGCGAGGCGACCTGCCTATCGGCGACAACCACGAACGATTCTCCATCCCCATACTCGCCGCCGGCCAATCACGCCAAACAACCGTGGAATTCACCGCCGTCTCCCGCGCAGTGCTGCCGATCGGACCGCTTTCCATACGCAAAGGCGACCCATTCGGACTCGTACGGCACGAAAAGAAACTCGTCGACCAAATCAACGTGTTCATCCACCCTCAAACCGTCATGCTGAACACACTCAACGCCGGAATTCCGCGAGACCTCGAAGGTCAGCCCAGCGGCGAAATCGTCGACGATGACCTCGACTTCTACGGACTGCGCGAATACGAGCCGGGCGACGACGTGCGCAACGTGCACTGGCTCAGCTCCGCAAAAACAGGAACGCTGATGATCCGCCAATACGAAGCGACCCGACGCACCGACACCGCATTGACCATCAGCGTGAACCCAGACGACTACCTCAGCTCCGACGAATTCGAACTGGCGGTATCCGTCCACGCATCCATCGGCGTACAATGCCTGCTCCAAAACCGCCCGGTAACCGCACATGCAGGAAACGAACACGCCGTGCCACGCAACTCCACGGAATTCCTCGACGGCTGCAGCGCCATCACCCCCGACATCAACGATGATCCGAACCTCGCGCAAACCACCCTCACCCACACCCCCGACTCATCGTTCTACTACATCACCGTCGGCAGACTCAAAAGCATCGACGAGATCAAACACATGGCGCTTGCACTCCCCCGATCCGCAACCTGCGTGGTACTGCAAACCACCATCGGGCAACCACGTGCCATCAAACGATACTCCGACTTCACCCTGGCGACCGTAGGAAGCCTAGACGACCTCCCAATAATCATGGGGGTACTGGCATGAGCACCACAGGATTCAGCAAACACAACGCCAACGCCAATACCGACGAGACCAGCACCGGACACACCACCGGATTCGGCAACACCTTCACGGGAACAGGCACCGGAACAGGTTCATGGGCCGACTCCACACACTCCGTCATCTGGATGTCACGAGACAGCAAATCGCAAGCCCTACCCTACCTACGCCGACCACGCGCCTCACAATACGCAAGCCTTCTCGTAGCAGCCCTACTCACCCTCGCCGCAGCCAGCAACCTCATCGATGTCTACGGATCAGTCGCATCCTGGGCCCTCGCCGCCATTCCAGCCACCATCATCGGATCCCTCGTAGCGCTCGCAGGCACGGTTCCCATGCTCCGTCTCTGGTGGCAAATGCTGTTCATGGCCGTCGCACAACTGGTTGTCGGCCCGGTTCTGTTCCTCAACGACACCACCATCGCACACTTCGTTCCAACCCTGCGCACGCTTACGCAAGGTTGGGCGCAGATGCTTGGCTCCTTCAAATTCATTCTGTCGGTCGAGCCTCCAACCGGTACCGCGGACGGCTGCCTGCTTGCCGTATGGACCATCTGCCTGTGGTCCGCGCTGCTCACCGGCATTTTCGCAGTGACGGAAGATGGCCGATTCACCATGATCGCCATCATTCCCGTCATCGCCAATCTTGCGATCTGTGCATTGCTCGGCTCATCTTCCGGCTATTACCGCATATTCGTCGGCACCGCGATGGCGCTTGTGCTCGTGATTTGGATCAGCGCACGTTGGAAATTACTGGAATTGGGACGTTGGATCAGTTCCATGACAATCGTGGTTGTTTGCATCGCATTGGCGATTGGAGGATGCCTTGCCGTCGGTCAGGACCGCACCATTCTGCGCGACCATTACGATCCGCCGCTCAGCCCGTACGATTACACAAGCCCGTTGAGCGGCATGCGTTCGTACATCAAAAACAGCAAGGACGACGTGCTCCTCACCGTCGAAAACCTGCCCGCAGGATCGAGCGTGCGACTAGCGGTCATGGACCGTTTCGACGGCAACGTATGGAACCTGTCCGATTCCACCATGTCGTCGGACTCCTCCAATTACCATCGCGTCGGCACCTCCATCACCAACAACGCCGAAGGCAAAAAATTCACCGCAACATTCACCGTGAACAAAGACCTGAGCGACTACTGGCTACCCATTGCCGGAGCCGCATCCAGCGTGACCTTCGACAACAGTGAAAACGTCGACTCGTTCTATTACAACAGCGACACCATGTCGGCCATCTACCCCTCACGCACCTCCGAAGGCCTCACCTACACGGAAACCGGCATCATGCCAGCAGTTCCCACCGACAAGCAAATCACCAAAGCCAACGCAGCCTCCATCATCCAGCCTAAAGCCGAAGACGTGCCCGACTGTGTGGACAAACTCGCCACAGCCATAGCCGGCGGCCAATCCAAAGGCGGCGAAGCAGCCCAGGCCATCGCCGAAAAACTCAAGGAATCAGGCTGGTTCTCGCACGGCTTGAGCGGCGATTACCCGTCTACCGCCGGCCACGGCAACTACCGTATCGACCAGCTGCTCGCCGGAATGGCCATGGTCGGAGACAGCGAACAATACGCCTCCGCAATGGCACTCATGGCACGCAGCCTGGGACTTCCAAGCCGAGTGGTGCTTGGATTCATACCAAAAGACAATGAAGGCGAAATCAGCGAAAACCGCACCGAAAAACAAGGAAAAAACACCGTCATCGAATTCACCGGCAACGACGTGACCGCATGGGTGGAAATCAAACTGGACGGCTACGGCTGGGTGGCATTCTACCCGACGCCAAAGGAAACCAAAGTCCCCGACGAAAACCAGAACCTCACCCCGCCGAACCCGCAAACCCTGGTACGTCAACCCCCAGTACCCCTCACCGACCCGCTACGCGACGACACCCAAGCCAAAGGCAAGTCCTCAATCGGCGGAAGCATGGCTGATGAAACGTCAATCAACCTCTTCTGGCAGCATTTCGGCAGAATCGCAAGAAAAGTAGCCATCTACGGAAGCCCCCTGTGGACGCTGCTCATCGTATGCGGCCTCCTGCTCGCCATCAAAGCGATCGCACTGGCACGGTCAAGAAAACACGGCAGCGCGCAACAGCGAGTGGCGGCAGGATGGCAATCCGTGGCGGCGCTCGCTCGGCAAAGCGGACTCGACATTCAAGGCACGCGCAGCGAACAAGCGGTCTCCATCGCAAGCCAGATGGATATTTCCTGTGAAACGTTGCTTGCCTTGGGCACACAAGCCGATTACGCTGCCTTCTCCGGTAATACCATCAACGAGGAGCATGTGCAGCAGTATTGGCATGATATTGCGCAGGAACGCAAGTACATACTCAAGTCATTGCCGACATTACGCAGATGGCGCGCCAAACTTTCACTTGCCGACGTTTTCCATTTTCGAGGCAAACACGGCGGCAGCGTACGACAATCCGCAAGTCGCCGCGGAAATGCTAGTGCAGTCCGCGCTCGATGCCGACGGCAATGACAATGTCACGGCGATCGTGCTTGACCTGCGCGACGATTCAGCGAATAACGCAGCCGATATGGCAACAAATACTACGGTTGACATCGATTGGAACGTCAGCAAAATCGGAGATTATGAAGATATCGGCGATTTGCAGGAAGGCACATTGCAGACGTTGCGAACCATTCAATAACACGCATGTTCCCGCAATGGCAATCGTTGATAATCAGATTGACCACTTTGTTATCAGCGCATTCAATACAATATTTACAGAACACGAGATAAGGAGATCATGATGGTCGATTTCGATACCGCGGCTGCAGCCGTGCAGGATCCGAACGCAGATCCCGTGTTTCTAGCGAAAATCGCTTACGAAAATCCGGAATTCGGCGCGAATGTGGTTGCCAATCCACGTGCGTACCCGGGTCTGAAACGTTGGGTCGCCCAATTCGGCGATGAGCGCGCACGCCAGCAGCTGGTCGCGATGGGGTGGCCGGTTCCGCAGGAAGGCGTTATGCAGAGGAATACCGAAACCGCTCCGGAACCGGCACAGCAATTCCAAACGCAAGCGCAGTATCAGCAGCCGCAGCAATCGTCGGAAGTGCAGTATCAGACGCAATACCAGTCGCCGGCAACCGACCAATACCAGCCTGAATCGTTCATGGAAGTGCCGGCATCGAATACGGCGAACGACGTTTCAACGGAATATCTCGACCCGTACACCAATCCAGCGGAATTGGCCATGACCACGCAAGACAAGATGCTGATGGCTCAAATCGCGAGCGAGGCTCCGGAGCTGCGCCCCTTCCTCGCACGCAATCCGAATATCTACCCGGATCTGCTTGACTGGCTTGCCAGTCTCAATGATTCCGCCGTCAACGCGGCCATCCGCCTGCGCAAGTAGCAAATAGCCAGTCAGCAAGCGCCAGTCGGTAGGCAGCGAATCGCAATAGTCGAAGAGGGGTGTACGCGCATCCTCACGTGTACAGCTCTCTTCGACTCTCGGCATCGTTCATTGTCGCACCGTCATTTCAATATATTCCAAACCTTGCGGTTTGACGGCATACTTGGCGATACGCAACACAACATCTCAATCAGCGCTGTTCGAGAGTAAAGAACTGATCTCCGATACGAATCGTGCAAGGTGCCTCAAACTTTATCGGCTTGTGCTCGACCTTGGTCTCCTCATTGCCTTGAATAATGTACGTGCCATTAAGCGATTCGTAATCCTCAATCCACAACGTGCCATCCTGATCGAAGCTGATCGCCGCATGATGGCGTGAAATCGTGCGCGTCGGATCCTCCAATTTCACGTATTTAGCACCTTCCGGCACTTCAACGGACGACTTGCGTCCCAGCAGCACGCCCATGTCGATAATCACTTCCTGACCGGTCTGCTCATTGTAAAGCGTGTATTCTAGCTTCAGCTGCTTCATGGTGAAGGCCGAAGACAGCACTGTGCCATCCCAATCGATATCATCATCGTTGGCCGGTTCGTCGTTGACCGACTCGTCATTGATTGGTTCCAGCAACATGGAAACCTGCTCCATCGGCTGAGATTGCACCGTTCCCGGCATTGCAGAATCGGCGAAGGAAGGCATTGCGGTGGCGTCATCGTCGTACCAGCCTGGTTCAGGCGGCGGCGGATATGGAAGAAAGCTCATACCCTCATTGTAATTTGACGTTTGATTTGCGATAGTGAATTCGCTCTGCAATACAGGCAGTTTCGTAATATGCCGACTGTTGGCATAATGATCGCAACAATAGTGTTTTTTCGTATTAAAAATGGGGATCAGCTGTTTGAAGCCAATCCCCATTTTTATGTCTATCGGATGATTTCAGACGTTACGTCGTTCCATCATCGCCTTTCGGATCACAGGTTGTCGCCCAAATCCATCTGGCCGCCATTGTCGTCCAGGAAGTCATCCGGATTGAAGTCGTCGCCTAGCTTCAGATCGCCGAAATCGATGTTGGAGAAGTCGACTTCGGACAGATCCGCGTCGCCGAAGGCAGCATCGGACTCGTCGCCACCCAAACCGAAGTTCGGGTAGATGGTGTCGCGAATGGCCTTGTCGGGCTCGACCACGGCGTTACGGTAACGGGCAAGACCGGTACCGGCCGGAATGAGCTTACCGATGATGACGTTCTCCTTGAGGCCCTTCAGGTCGTCGACCTTCTGGCTCAGGGCGGCTTCGGTAAGCACGCGGGTGGTCTCCTGGAAGGAGGCTGCGGACAGCCAGGAATCGGTTGCCAGCGAAGCCTTGGTGATGCCCATCAGCTCCGGACGGCCGGCGGCAGGCTTGCCGCCTTCCTTCACGGCCTTCATGTTGGAGGCCTTGAAGCGGGCCTGATCCACCAGTTCACCCGGAAGCAGGTCGGTGTCGCCGGAGTCGATCACGGTGATACGACGCAGCATCTGGTGCACGATGACCTCGATGTGCTTGTCGTGAATATCCACGCCCTGGGAGCGGTACACGGTGTGCACTTCCTCCACAATGTTCACTTGGGCGGCGCGCGGGCCGAGGATGCGCAGGATCTTCTTAGGATCGACGGAGCCTTCGATCAGCTGGGTGCCAGCTTCGACATGCTCGCCGTCCTTGACCAGCATCGGGGCGCGACGGGTCACCGGGTAGACGATCGGTTCGACGGATTCGTCGTCCGGCTTCAGCATGACCTGACGGCCGCGCTCGGTGTCTTCCACCTTGACCACGCCTGCGAACTCCGCGATCGGAGCCTCGCCCTTCGGGGTACGAGCTTCGAAAAGCTCGGTAACACGAGGGAGACCCTGGGTGATATCGGATGCGGAAGCGACGCCGCCGGAGTGGAAGGAACGCAGCGTCAGCTGTGTACCAGGCTCGCCGATGGACTGTGCCGCTACGATGCCAACGGCCTCACCGACGTCCACCAGCTTGTTGGTGGCCAGAGACCAGCCATAGCACTTGGCGCACACACCGCGCTTGGAGTCGCAGGTGAGCACGGAACGGGCCTTGACTTCTTCCACATCGTGAGCGACGAGATCGTTGAGCACGTCCATGGACAGTGCGTCGCCAGCCTTGTACAGCACGGTTTCGCCGTCGGCCGGATCGATCACGTCAGCTGCGAGCAGACGGGAATACGGACCACCGTCGGCAGCCTTGACAAGATGCAGGTTGCCCTCAGCGTCACGCTCGCCGACCTTCATCGTCAGGCCGCGCTTGGTGCCGCAATCCTCTTCGCGCACAATCACGTCCTGGGAGACGTCCACCAGACGACGGGTCAGGTAACCAGACTCTGCGGTACGCAGTGCGGTATCGGCCAGGCCCTTACGCGCGCCGTGCTGGGAGATGAAGTATTCCAACACGGACAGGCCGTCGCGGTAGTTGGACTTCACAGGTCGAGGAATGATCTCGCCCTTCGGGTTGGCCACGAGGCCTCGCATGCCTGCGATCTGGTTGATCTGCATCATGTTTCCTCGTGCACCGGACTGCACGATGATAGCCAGGTTGTTCTTGGAGTCGAAGTGTTCCTCGACAGCCTCGGAAACCTCGCTGGTGCACTTGGTCCACAGGTCGATGAGTTCTTGGCGGCGCTCCTCTTCGGTGAGCATACCGATTTCGTAATTCTCGTTGACCTTTTCAGCTTCGGCTTCGTACTTCTCGATGAACTCGTCGCGCTCGGACGGCTGGATAACGTCGGAGAACGCGAAGGACACACCGGACCACGGTGCGCGGGTGAAGCCCATATCCTTCAGAGCATCCAGCGTTGCAGCCACCTGTGCGGTGGAGTAACGGGTTGCGATGTCGTCGACGATCTTGCTCAGGCGCTTCTTCGGAGCCTGATCGTTCACGAACGGGTAGTCGACCGGCAGCGTGCTGTTGAACAGGATGCGGCCGTAGGAGGTTGCGAAAAGCACGGAACCATCGTGGAAACGCTCTTCCTTCACCACCGCCGGGCTGCCCGGTTCAGGATCGACGACTTCGATTTCGCTCGGTTCCCAACCCTTCGGAAGCACGAAGTCTTCCGGAAGGCGGATAAGCACCTTGGCCTGCATGTCAATCTCGTGCTTGTCGAGCGCCATTTCGGCCTCTTCAAGCGAGGAGAACACACGGCCCTGGCCCTTGGCGCCGTCGATGACAGTGGTCAGGTAGTACAGACCGAGAATCATGTCCTGGCTCGGCATGGTCACGGTGTGGCCGTCTGCCGGCTTCAGAATGTTGTCGGAAGCCATCATCAGGGAACGGGCCTCGGCCTGGGCTTCGGCGGACAGCGGCAGGTGGACTGCCATCTGGTCGCCATCGAAATCGGCGTTGAATGCAGCGCAGGCAAGCGGCGGCAGGTGGATGGCCTTGCCTTCCACCAGGATCGGCTCGAACGCCTGAATGCCCAGACGGTGCAGCGTAGGTGCACGGTTCAGAAGCACCGGATGCTCGGCGATGACCTCTTCGAGCACGCCCCACACTTCGGAATCGCCACGGTCCACAAGACGCTTGGCGCTCTTCATGTTCTGCGCGTAGTTGAGGTCCACAAGACGCTTGATGACGAACGGCTTGAACAGTTCGAGGGCCATCGGCTTCGGCAGACCGCACTGGTGCATGCGCAGGGACGGACCGACCACGATCACGGAACGACCGGAGTAGTCCACACGCTTACCCAGCAGGTTCTGGCGGAAACGACCCTGCTTGCCCTTGAGCATGTCGCTCAGGGACTTCAGCGGGCGGTTCGAAGCGCCGGTGACCGGACGGCCACGACGACCGTTGTCGAACAGGGAGTCGACGGCTTCCTGAAGCATGCGCTTTTCGTTGTTGAGCATGATTTCAGGAGCGCCGAGCTCGATCAGTCGCTTCAGACGGTTGTTACGGTTGATCACACGACGGTAGAGGTCGTTGAGATCGGAGGTGGCGAAACGGCCACCGTCGAGCTGCACCATCGGGCGCAGATCCGGCGGAATGACCGGGATCACGTCGAGCACCATGGCTTCCGGCTTGTTGCCGGTGGTCAGGAAGGCGTTGACGACCTTCAGACGCTTCAGGGCGCGGGCCTTGCGCTGGCCGGTGCCGGTGTCGATTTCCTCACGCAGCTGCTTGGAAGCGGCCTCGAGATCGAAGTCCTGCAAGCGCTTCTTGATGGCTTCGGCGCCCATGCAGCCTTCGAAGTAGTCGCCGTAGCGGTCTTCCATTTCACGCCACAGGTCGACGTCGCCTTCCATGTCGCCCGGCTTCAGGTTCTTGAAGCGGTCGAACACGGCGCTCAGACGCTGGATCTGCTCGTCGAAACGGATGCGGATCGCGGCCATTTCACGCTCGGCGCTGTTGCGCAGCTTGGCGCGTGCGGAGCCCCTGGCTTCGCCTTCGGCCTCAAGTTCGGCCAGATCGGATTCGACCTTCTTGGCACGCTCTTCGATTTCCGCGTTGCGACGCTTCTCCAGGTTGGCGATGTCGTTGTCGAACTCATCCTGCAGACCCGGAAGATCCTCGTGACGCTGTTCCTCATCGACGCTGGTGACCATGTAGGCGGCAAAGTAGATGACCTTTTCCAGATCCTTCGGAGCGATGTCCAGCAGGTAGCCCAAACGGGACGGAACACCCTTGAAGAACCAGATGTGGGTCACCGGAGCGGCAAGCTCGATATGGCCCATGCGCTCACGGCGCACACGGCTCTTGGTGACTTCCACACCACAGCGTTCGCAGACGATGCCCTTGAAGCGTACGCGCTTGTACTTGCCGCAGGCGCACTCCCAGTCACGGGTAGGTCCGAAGATCTGTTCGCCGAACAGACCGTCTTTCTCTGGCTTCAGGGTACGGTAGTTAATGGTTTCAGGCTTCTTGACCTCGCCATGGCTCCAATTACGGATGTCATCGGCGGTGGCCAGGCCAATCCTCAGTTTGTCAAATGCGTTGACGTCCAGCACTCTATTGTCCTGTCTATCGATTCTTAATGCTTAATCACGTTTCGTCAGACTGGTCGCGCCACGTTTTCATACGACGCGACCAGCCATGGGATCACTGGAATTCAGGTTCTTCCACAACCTGGTCAGCCTTGGCGACCGCGTCGGGACGCGCGCCAATGTTGAAGCCAAGATCGTCGGAGGAAGCAGACGGATCGTCATCCTCGTCCTTCATGTCGATGGCCACGCCTTCCGCGTTGAGCACTTCGACGTTCAGGGACAGGGACTGCATTTCCTTAAGCAGCACCTTGAAGGATTCCGGAATGCCTGCCGGCGGCAGGTTGTCACCCTTCACAATGGCACCGTAGACACGCACGCGGCCGTCGACGTCATCGGACTTGGTGGTCATCATCTCGTGCAGCGTGTAGGCGGCGCCGTAGGCCTCGAGGGCCCACACTTCCATCTCGCCGAAACGCTGGCCACCGAACTGGGCCTTGCCGCCCAACGGCTGCTGGGTGATCATGGAGTACGGGCCGGTGGAACGTGCGTGAATCTTGTCGTCGACCAGGTGGTGCAGCTTCAGCATGTACATGTAGCCAACGGAGATCGGCTTCGGGTACGGTTCGCCGGTACGACCGTCGAACAGCACGGCCTTGCCGTCGTCTCCGACCAGCTTGTTGCCGTCGCGATCCGGCAAGGTGCAGGAAAGCAGGCCCTTGATGGTTTCCGGACGAACGCCGTCGAACACCGGGGTTGCCACCGGAGTGCCCGGCTCGCCCTTTTCGGCGCCCTGCGGAATGTTCTTCTTCCAAGCGGCTTCAATATCCGGGTCGAGGGAGATGTCCCAGCCGGCATGCGCGATCCAGCCCAAATGCAGTTCCAGCACCTGTCCAAGGTTCATTCGAGAAGGCACACCCAGCGGGTTCAGCATGATGTCGACCGGAGTACCATCTGCGAGGAACGGCATATCCTCTTCCGGCAGAATGCGGGAGATAACGCCCTTGTTGCCATGTCGGCCGGAGAGCTTGTCGCCCTGGGTGATCTTACGATGCTGCGCAATGTAGACGCGGATCATCTGGTTCACGCCGTTCGGCAGCTCGTCGCCGTCTTCTTCGGCGTCTTCGCGGGTGATCTCCTTGACGTCAATCACCGTACCGGTCTCGCCGTGAGGCACACGCAGCGAGGTGTCACGCACTTCGCGGCTCTTCTCACCGAAGATGGCGCGCAGCAAGCGCTCTTCCGGAGTCAGCTCGGTTTCGCCCTTCGGGGTGACCTTACCCACCAGAATGTCGCCGGCTTCGACTTCGGCGCCGATGCGGATAATGCCACGCTCATCGAGGTTGGCCACCGCGTCTTCGCCGACGTTCGGCAGATCACGGGTGATCTCCTCGGCACCCAGCTTGGTTTCGCGGGCGTCGATCTCGTATTCCTCGATGTGAATGGAGCTTAGGGTGTCGTCCTGCACGAGACGCTGGGAGATGATCACAGCATCCTCGTAGTTGTAGCCGTTCCACGGCATGAAGGCGATGAGCAGGTTCTTACCCAAAGCCATTTCACCCTTCTGGGTTGCCGGGCCGTCGGCCAGCACGGTACCGGCTTCCACACGTTCGCCGTCGTGGATCAGCGGCACCTGGTTGTAGCAGGTGGTCTGGTTGGAACGGCGGAACTTGGCCAGCTTGTAGGAGCTGGTGGTGCCATCGTCGTTCATCACACGGATAATGTCGGCGGAAACGTAGGTCACCACGCCCGGCTTCTCAGCCAGAATGACATCGCCGGAATCAACGGCTGCACGCCATTCGGCACCGGTGCCCACCAGCGGGCGCTCGGATTCGATCAGCGGCACGGCCTGACGCTGCATGTTGGTACCCATCAGCGCTCGGTGGCCCTCATCGTGCTCCAGGAACGGGATCAGGGATGCACCGACGGAAACCATCTGGCGCGGGGAAACGTCCATGTAGTCAACGGAGCTGACCGGCACATCGACCGCTTCTTCCTCGCCGACTCGGGCCAGGGCCTGCTTCTTGACGAAGTTGCCGTTATCGTCGAGCTCCTGATTGGCCTGTGCGATGACGTGCTCGGCATCGCGGTCTGCGGTCATGTATTCGACCTCGTCGGTCACATGGCCGTTGACGACCTTACGGTACGGGGTCTCGATGAAGCCGAACGGATTGATGCGACCGAAGGTTGCCAGAGAGCCGATAAGACCGATGTTCGGGCCTTCAGGAGACTCGATCGGGCACATACGGCCGAAATGGGACGGGTGCACGTCTCGCACTTCCATGGATGCACGGTCGCGGGACAGACCACCAGGGCCCAGAGCGGACAGACGACGCTTGTTGGTCACACCTGCCAGCGGGTTGTTCTGATCCATGAACTGCGACAGCTGGGAGGTTCCGAAGAACTCCTTGATGGTAGCGTTCACCGGGCGGATGTTGATCAGGGACTGCGGGGTGATGGCCTCCGGATCCTGAGTGGTCATACGCTCGCGGACCACGCGCTCCATACGGCTCAGACCAGTGCGCAACTGGTTCTGGATCAGCTCGCCGACCTGACGGATACGACGGTTGCCGAAGTGGTCGATATCGTCGACGTCCACGCGCAGATCCACATCCTGACCATCGCGCTTGCCCGGGAACTTTGTGTCACCGGCATGCAGCGTGACCAGATACTTGATGGTGGAGATGATGTCTTCGCGAGACAGGCTGCGATCGTTGATATCCTTCTCCAAGCCAAGCTTGCGGTTGATCTTGTAACGGCCGACGCGGGCCAGATCGTAACGCTTGGTGTTGAAGTAGAAGGAATCCAGCAGATTGCGGCCAGCTTCCGGCGTCGGAGTGTCGGCCGGGCGGATCTTGCGGTACAGATCGGTCAGAGCCTCGTCCTGGGTCTGCACGGTCTCCTTGGCGAGCGCGTCCATGACCAGCGGGTAATCCTTGAAGGCGTCGGCGATCTCATCTTTGGTCATGCCGATAGCCATGAGGAACACGATGGCGGACTGCTTGCGCTTACGATCCACGCGCACGCCGAGCACATCACGCTTGTCGATCTCAAACTCGAGCCATGCGCCACGGCTCGGAATAATCTTAGCGCCAAAAACTTCCTTGTCGGAAGTACGATCCTGGCTACGGTCGAAGTACACGCCCGGAGAACGCACCAGCTGCGACACGATCACTCGCTCGGTACCGCCGATGATGAAGGTGCCGTGCGGGGTCTGCAGCGGGAAATCGCCCATGAACACAGTCTGGGATTTGATTTCACCGGTGTCGCCGTTCTCGAACTCAGCGTTCACGTACAGCGGAGCAGAGTAGGTGTAATCCTTCTCCTTGCACTCCTGCACGGTGTGGCGCGGTTCCTCGAAATACGGATCGGAGAAGGTCAGGCTCATGGTCTGAGCGAAGTTCTCGATCGGAGAGATCTCCTGGAAGACCTCGTCAAGACCAGAAGTGTGGGACACGGTGTTGGTGCCGTTCTCCAGATCCTTCTCGACACGCTTCTGCCAGCGCTCATTGCCGATGAGCCAGTCAAAGCTGTCAGTCTGTACACCCAACAGGTAGGGTACATCAATGGGCTCGCGGATGGAGCCGAAGTTCACACGGTCCGACGCCTTGTGCAGATCAATATCGTGCTGGTCGGCGCGTGCGATGATGGTGGTGGTGTTCGTCGTAGCCTCAGCCAATGGACGTTCCTTATCGCTCGCTAAATCGTTTCGATATGTTTCCCCGGAAGCGCTCCCATTGGCCACCATATGCCTAGTACGCGGGCGCTTCTTCCTTGTCAGCGTGCCCGCTATATGACACGCATGTACGCAAAGTCATAAGAATAACATATCCTGTAGATTTTTATTCGACGGTTATGCCGACCGGATCGGACTTGGCCTTGGGATGTCCCTCAATCGAAAGCTGCGCCGAATACACGCCCCGATCCACCTTCGGTAGGGTGGATTCCTCCACACACTCACTGCCGGTACGCGTTCCCGGCCAAGTGATCGTCTGCTTGACCTTGTCGCCCTTCGCCAACAGACGATAATCCGCATCCACTGGGCACACATTAGACTTCCAAATCACATCATCGCCCGATTTGATCGTCAACACAACGTTGGAAGCAGATATATCGACCAAACAGCCTACCTTGCTGGAACCGTCATATTTGATATCCGTCGTAAAATCCATCGAACCGCCCACGCCGAGACTCGACGCCGCAGGAGTCAACGAAAGCGCAACATTCGTCGCATTGCAATCCGGCACCCCGCTTTTCTTCTTCTTCGTCGGGGACGGCACTTCCTTACGGGAAATCGCATACGCATCCGCATGATGAATCTCCCGACTCACCGCGACAATCCCCCTAGACAGGGAATACAGGCAAAACACCAGAAAAGAGACCAGCACCACCACCGCAATACCGACGACAATGCGACGACGACGAAATATCGCCTGCTGCTCTTTCGAACGCTTCTTGCCGGATTTCGAGGACGTCTTCTGTGCCATGATTCCACAGTCTAGCGTGCACGCATCCAAAGAACGTCAGCACCCGCCTTTTCATACCGGAAGACGCACATCCGCATGCGGCAGGATCTCAATAAGACCATCCTCATCCAACGACGCGATGCAACGGTCAAGTTGGATATGATCATCCCACAATCGTTCAAGCGACTTACGGTCGACGGCAATCTCACCTTCCGGCAGATTACGCAACGCATTCAGCACCAGCCCACGCACCTGACGATCCGTACCTTGGAAACGCTGACGCGGCCTTGTACGACGCTCCCCCAATCCCGGGCGTCCATCACGCAAAAACACACACCGCGAAGAAACCGGACACGCCTCACACAACGGCGATTTCGCCGTACACACAATCGCACCCAATTCCATAACCGACTGATTCCACACCACCGAAGAACGGTCGAACCGTCTGCATTTCGACACACTATCCTGCGGCAACACTTGCTTCGCCAACGCACGCTCAGCAGGGCTCGCAGCACCACCAAGCGACTCCACACCAAGAAAAACCCTCGAAAGCACCCTGCGAATATTCGTATCTACCACCGCGATGCGCTCTCCGAACGCGAAACTCATCACCGCGCTGGCCGTGTAATCGCCGATACCCGGCAGAGCCAACAGCTCATCGTATGTTTGCGGTAGCTCATTGCCATAGTCGGAAGCGACTACACGAGCGCATTCCTGCAATCGCAACGCACGCCGAGGGTACCCAAGCCTGCCCCAGGCAGTGATCACATCAGATTTCGCAGCACCTGCAAGCGCAGCCGCATCAGGCCAACGCTCCATCCAATCGTTCCAATACGGCACCACACGGCTCATCTGCGTCTGCTGGCTCATCACCTCGGAAACAAGCACACCCCATGGCGTGGCACGGCCGAATCGCCACGGAAGGTCACGCGCCGAAGCATGCCACCATTCGGCAAGCGCGACCGCCACAGCTTCGACATTTTCGATTTCTGCATTATTCCCGTTCGTGTCGTTCATCGTACCTATTCTTGCATTCATGACGAACGAAGAGCATACCAATGACGCGCAAGGCGCAAATGCAGCGGAAGCCAAAGTCGAGAAAATGTTCGAATACGGCTATCGCAAGTCGAATTACGGTCCGGACGAACTCGTGACCGACGCGCACGGCAATCCGATTTCTGTAATCGACGCAATGCTGTCGGCCGAAGACGCGGCAAAAGCCGAAACTTCCACGCCCCACCTGTGCTACTACTCCCCCCGAATTCCAGGCAACACCGGTTCGGCAATCCGCCTGTGCGCGGTGACCGGCACGATCCTGCATTTGGTGGAGCCGCTTGGATTCAATCTGCGCGATACGAAGCTGCGCCGCGCCGGATTGGATTATCACGATATGGCGCACGTGGTATTACACCCGAATTTTGAAAACCTAGTGGAATCCATGCCGAATTCACGCATCATCGCGTTCACTGCACACGCCACCAAACTGTATACCGACATCGAATACAAGCCGACCGACATTCTGCTATTCGGCCCGGAGCCGGGCAACATTCCCGATCCGATGGATATTATGGCCGGTCCGCACGTGGCCGAACAGGTGCGATTGCCAATGCGCCCGAGCCTGCGTTCCCTGAACCTCACCAACTGCGCATCCATCGCCATCTACGAAGCCTGGCGCCAACTAGGCTTCGCCGGCGGCCAGTAATCCCTCCCCTGCCTGCAACTTCTAGGTTTTTCAATAATTTACTTGCTTTTTGTATAGTAAGTTCCGCTGGAGAGGCGGCGGGGTCTATTCCCGACACGCTCCAGGCCGCTCAGGCCAAGTCTTTACGGTCTGAAACAGACCCCGCCGTCTCTCCAGCTACGCTGAGTTCAACTTAAGTAAGTTTTCTTTTCTTTTATGCAAGACACAACGAAATGTACGAAAGCGAGCAGAAGAGCGGGATATTCTGTTCGAGACCGTAAGCTTGGCCGAACGGCCTTGAGTGTGTCGCGAATAGAATATCCCGCTCTTCTGCGACCTCCCCATTACAGCAGCTTATGCACCCAACGCAAGCACAAATCGCAAGAATGAATCGCACGCGACAAGCATGCATCGGGAAGAGGGAAGGGAGGGGCTAGTTTTTGAAGCTGTGGATTGGGGCGGGGATGCGGCCGCCACGGGTCACGAAAGCTTCGCAGCTGGTCTGGTTCACCGGAATGATCGGCGCATAGCCCATCAGGCCGCCGAAGTTGGCCATCTCCCCTACGCCTTTGCCTTCCACCGGAATCACGCGCACGGCGGTGGTCTTCTGGTTGACCATGCCGATGGCGGCCTCATCGGCGATGATGCCGGAAATGGTGGATGCGGTGGTGTCTCCCGGAATGGCGATCATGTCGAGGCCGACGGAGCACACGCAGGTCATGGCCTCAAGCTTTTCGATCTTCAGGCAGCCATTGGTTGCCGCGTCAATCATGTTCTTATCTTCGGAGACAGGGATGAACGCGCCGGAAAGTCCGCCGACGTAGGAGGACGCCATGATGCCGCCCTTCTTCACCTGGTCGTTGAGCATGGCGAGCGCCGCGGTGGTGCCCGGTGCGCCAACCTGTTCGAGGCCAATCTTTTCAAGCACTTCGCCGACGGAGTCGCCTACGGCCGGGGTTGGCGCGAGGGAAAGGTCGATGATGCCGAATGGAATGCCGAGGCGACGGGATGCCTCCTGTGCCACCAGCTGGCCGACGCGCGTGATCTTGAACGCGGTGCGCTTGATGGTTTCGCACAGGAATTCGAAGTCTTTGCCCTTGGCTTCGTCCAGCGCGCGGGAAACCACGCCGGGGCCGGAAACGCCGACGTTGATGACCGCGTCGCCTTCGGTCACGCCATGGAAGCCGCCTGCCATGAACGGGTTGTCGTCGGGGGCATTGCAGAATGCCACGAATTTCACACATCCGTAGGAATCGTTATCTGCGGTAGCGTGTGCGATGTCTTTGATGATGTGGCCGAGCAGCTCGACGGAGTTCATGTCGATGCCGGTTTTGGTGGATCCCACATTGACAGACGAGCAGACAATGTCGGTTTCGCTCAGCGCCTTCGGCAGGGAGCGGATGAGCAACTCTTCGGCAGGGGTCATGGACTTGGATACGAGCGCGGAGTAGCCGCCGATCAGGTCGACGCCGACCTTCTTCGCCGCACGGTCAAGCGCATGCGCAATTTTCACGAAATCGTCCGACGTTTTGCACGAGCTTGCGCCGACCAGAGAAATCGGGGTGACGGTGATGCGCTTATTGACGATCGGAATGCCGTAGTCGCGTTCGATGGCCTGGCCAGTGGATACGAGATCCTTGGCATACGTGGTGATCTTGTTGTAGATGTTGTCGCAGACTTCGTCGACGCTGTCGGCCGCGCAGTCCAACAGGCTGATGCCCATGGTGATGGTGCGCACGTCGAGCTTCTCCTGCTCGATCATCTGGTTGGTCTCGTGGACCTCCATGATATTCAGCATGGTTTTTCCTTACGATTAGTACGATTCGTGGCTTCGATTACTTGCGTGACTCACGTATGCCGCGGATCAGACGCGGTGCATCTTGGTAAAGATCTCCTCGCGCTGGCAGCGGATGCGCACGCCAATCTCCTCGCCGAGCTTGTCGAGATCGTCCACGATCTCGCCGAATTCCTTGTCGGCGTTGGAATAATCCACGATCATCATCATGTTGAAGAAACCGTCGATGATGGTCTGGGAAATGTCAAGCACGTTGACCTGATGTTCGGAAAGGTATGTGCAGACGCGTGCGATGATGCCGACAGTATCCTGACCGACGACGGTGATGATTGCCTTGTTCATGGAACTCCCTAAATGTTAGGTGCGAATATCCAGTTGCCGTCTCGGCGAATTGCCGGACGTGCCCTCAAGTATAGGAAAGGCACGTGCCAAAACACGTGCCTTTTCCGTAATTCCGTTACATATTGAGATGGCCGTTGCTTACGGTCCCACTCGCGGTCTTCCGCGATGCAATCGTAAGTATATATTCATACATGCCTCATATATACACTACGATTCGTCGCGGAAACTGCGATCAAGCCTCGCGGCTCGCGGAAGCCGCAGCGAACGCCGGCAAGGCGCGAGGCGCGTTGAAACCTTCCTTTTCGAAGCGGTCAGCAATCTTCTGTGCGATTTCGTGACCCTGGCCCTTGTCCACCAACGCGATGATGGAGCCGCCAAAGCCGCCGCCGGTCATACGTGCGCCGTACGCGCCGTTGACACGAGCCACATCCACGGCAATATCCAACTCGGGCACAGTCACTTCATAATCCGCTGCAAGCGAATCATGAGACGCGTTGAACAGTCGGCCTGCCTCGTCGATCTTGCCGTTGGCAAAGGCACGCACGAAGGAATTGACACGGGCGATTTCGGTGATGACGTGGCGCACGCGCTTCTTCATCGTGTCGTCTTCCAGCTTGTCGAGCGTTTCCTTAAGTGCCTGGAACGGATCCTCGGATTTAGCGATTTCGTCGGCAACCACACGCAGGTTGGCCACGCCGAGGATTTCGGCGGCCTTCTCGCAAGTGGCGCGACGCTGGGCATACTGGCCGTCGTTGAGCTGGTGCGGAGCCTGAGTGTCAAGCACCAGCAGTTCCAGACCGTACTTGTCGAGATCGAATTCCTGCTGGGAGACATTCTCCAGCGGGCTCAGCTCTGGACGGCAATCAAGACGCAACGCATGGCCGAAAGTGCAGCGCATGGATGCGTTCTGATCGAGACCACCGGTGGACGCACCCGCCATGTCGTTTTCCGATTTGATGGCGGCGTTAATCAGTGTCACACGACCGGCATCGGATGCGCCATAACCCAAACCATACACGTCATCCAGCGCCAAGGCGGTGGAGCAGGTCATGGCTGCGGAGGAGCTCAGACCGGATCCGAGCGGAACGCAGGAGGAGAATGCCGCGTCGAAGCCCTGCACCGCATCGAAGCCGGCTTCGCGCAATGCCCAGGCAACGCCTACCGGGTAGGCGGCCCAGCCTTCCACACCACCGGCCTGCAGACCATCGAGGTCGGCTTCGGTAACGTTTTCGGAATCAACGTCGGAAACCACGCGCACCTTGGTGTCTTCACGCGGCTTGAGCGCGATGAACGTGCGGTGCGGCAGTGCGATCGGCAGGCACAGGCCCGCGTTGTAGTCGGTATGTTCGCCAATCAGGTTCACACGGCCCGGTGCGGCCCATACGCCAGCCGGTTCCTCACCGTAGGTGGCTCGGAACAGGTCGGTCGCGTTCTTCACACCCTCGTCGTGCGAGAGCGGCTCAATGAATTCAACAGCAGTCATTGGTGTTTTGTCCTTTGGGTTTTATTGACTTTCAGCCTTCGATATCGATTGGTCCGAGCTCGTGGAAGCGCTTGGCGATGAGTTCCGGCGTGGTGTCGGAAACCCATGCGGCCATGCCGGATTCGGATCCGGCCAGATACTTGATCTTGTTGGCTGCGCGGCGGAACGAGAAGAACTGCAGATTCAGACGGTAGTTTTCACGGCGTGCGTCGTGGATCGGAGCCTGGTGCCATGCTGCGATGTATGGCAGGTCCATGCCCTTGCCGTCGCCCTTGTCGAAGAACGCGTTGCCGCGCTTGAGCAGGGTGGAGTACATGACGGCCAAATCCCAACGTTCCTGGTCATTGAGCTCGTCGAGGGTGAGCACGTCGCGTACCGGAGCCACATGCACCTCGAGAGGCCAGCGGGCTGCGGCTGGCACGTAGGCCACCCAGCTGTGGTTGCGCATGACGATGCGCTCCCCGGCTTCGATTTCGGAGTTCATGAGATCCTTGAGCAGGTTGCCGCCGGTCTTCTCATGGTAGGCTTCGGTCTGCTTGAGTTCGGCTTCCATCTTCGGCGCGATGAACGGGTAGCAGTAGACCTGTCCGTGAGGGTGCGCCAGGGAGACGCCGATTTCCTGTCCGTGGTTTTCGAACGGGAAGATCTGTTCGATGCCTTCCATCTTGGAGATTTCGGCGGTACGGAACGCCCATGCTTCCACGACGGTACGCAGGCGGGAGACCGGCAGGTCCGCCGGCAGGCCGTCTTCGTCCGGGTCGAAGCAGATCACTTCGCAGCGACCTGCGGCGAGCTTCTTCTCCCACAGCGGGTTGCCATTGACGTATTCCACGGCTTCGGAACGGCCCGGCACGCGAACCATCGATGGGAAGCGGTTTTCGAACACGACCACGTTGTAGTCGGTGTCCGGTACTTCGCCGTCCTGGTACGGGTCGCCCGGCTTGCGTGCGGCCAGCGGGTTGCCCTTGGCGGTGGCGCCCGGTCCTGCGGTGATCGGGCGGTTCATGCGTGCGGTCGCCATCGGAATCCAGTCGCCGGTCAGTGGATCGCGACGCATTTCCGGAGCGGCGTACGGCACCTCCTCACCGGCTGCGTTGAGCTGGTTGGAGAAGCGGTATGCCAGCTGACGAGGATCGTTCAGTTCGCGCGTCTTCGCGCCGGAAACATATTCCGGATCATCGTCGAGGTAGAAGAACGCACGGCCATCGGCGAGCGTGGTCGGCGTGATGCGAATGTGTTCCTTCGCGTACTCTCCCGGAGTGTAGTTTGCGAATTCACTCATTATGGTTATTCACCTTCCTGAATAGGCTCGGTCTGGTGCGCCAGCACGAGCTCTTTAACCAAATCCCTTGTTTTCCCAACCGAATCGGGGTCTAGTCCATCATCGGTAATGACCGTGTCCACTTGGTCGAAGCGTGCGAAAAGCGACAATGATGTGCAGCTCCACTTTGTGTGATCGGTCAAAATTATAGTTCGATCGGCAATGTCCATCATTGCCATATCGGTCGCGGCCTCAAGCGAGTTCGGCATGAGGAAGCCGCGCGGAATGGACACGGAATGCGTGCCCAGGAAGACCGTGTTGACGCGCAGAGAAGCCACCACCTTGTCAGCGATCGGCCCTACGAGCGAGTTGGATCGGGTGGTCACGCCGCCGGTCACGATGACTTCCACGTCTTTCGATTCCAGCGCCTGCACCAGTTCCGCCACCGGAATGGAGTTGGTGAGAATGGTGATGCCCGATGACTGCTGCGATTCAAGCAGATGTTGCGCGAATACGTATGCCGTGGTGCCGCCGCCGACGGCGATCACGTCGCCGGGCGCCACATATTTGATGGCTTCCTGCGCGATGGCGTCTTTGAGGCCGATGTCCATCTGCGACTTTACAGAGAACAGCGGCTCGCTCAGCAGCGTGCTGGTAGTGACGGCACCGCCGTGCACTCGTTTCAGCAGACCCTTGTCGGCCAGATCGGCGATATCGCGGCGGATAGTCATGGCGGAAACGCCCAATTCCTTGGACAATGCGGTGATACGCACCGCACCGCGGGTACGCAACCTGCTCAAAATCAAATGTTGACGTTGTGACGATATCATTCGAACATTATCGCACATGTTCACTCAAAATAAAAACTGAGATGATCGCTTCGCGTGTTTTACTTGCAAAAAATGTACTTGAATATCCCATAATCTTCCGAATCGCACAAAAACGAACGTCGACGTTCCGTCAATGCAACCAATCACCATGTTGCCTTCTTGCGGCAAACGGTGCGAGAATGGTGAACCATGACGTACGTTTCTGAGAATTTTTGGCACGATGCGGTGAACAAAGCCACCACCGATCTCTTCACCTTCGGCTACAAACACATCATCAAGCCGTATTTCATCTTCAATCAAACGCCCGACGTGGCGCATGACCAGATGATCCAGTTCTGCAAGATCACCAAGAACATCCCTCCACTGATGTGGGCGTGCCGTGAAATGCTCAACTATTCCGACCCGGTGCTGGAAACCAATGTGATGGGCATCGACTTCGTCAATCCGTTCGGTCTTTCCGCCGGTCTTGACAAGAACTGCGAGATGCCGGTCTTGCTCGACAATGCCGGTTTCGGCTTCGAAACAGTCGGCTCCACCACGTCTCGCCCCTGCCCCGGCAATCCGAGGCCATGGTTCCATCGTCTGCCTGAATACGATTCGATGATGGTGCACGTCGGTCTTGCCAATGAGGGATCGGAAATCGTGGTTCCTCGTGCGGAGCAGGCTTGGACAAAAGCTCACGACATGCAGATTTCCGTGTCCATCGCACGCACGAACGACAACAAAACCGGCGATTTGGAAGAAGGCATCGAAGATTACTGCATTTCGATGCGTCGCGCCACCGGCCGCACCGCCATGGTCGAAGTGAACATCTCCTGCCCGAACACCATGGCCGGCGAACCGTTCAACGAAAGCCCGGAGGCGCTCGACAAACTATTCACCGAACTCGACAAGATCGAACGCCCACAGCCCACACTGGTGAAACTGCCGTTGAACAAGAGCTGGGAAGAGTTCAAGGAACTGCTTGACGTGCTTACCGGGCACAACGTGCAGGGCCTGTCGATCGCGAACCTGCAGAAGGATCGTACCGGCATGAGCATCCCGCGTGATTGGGAAGGCGGATTGTCGGGCTCGCCTTGCTATGCGGCCAGCAACGAACGCATCAAGCAGGTGTACCGCGAGTACGGCGACCGTTTCACGATCGCAGGCATCGGCGGCGTGTTCACTCCGCAGCAGGCCTATGAAAAGATCCGTTCCGGCTCGTCGTTGGTGATGTTCATCAGCTCGCTGATGTACCGAGGCCCGCAGCAGATCACCGTGTTGAAGCGTGGTCTCGCCGAACTGCTCAAGCGCGACGGTTTCGACCACGTCAGCCAGGCCGTCGGCATCGACGCCTGATTTCAGCCGGATTCCCGATAAACGAAAGCAGCAAAATAATGCGCCCCGCAACCAATACCCTGGTACGGGGCGCATTATTTTATTGCGATTGCCGATACTGCCTATTTTTATCTGATATTTATCTGACGATAATCCAATCTATCGGCTCCATTAATACGCGCCTCGCACGTATTGCGGCTGATAGGGCGCATTTTCGGTTGGAATATCAAGCTTGGCTGCGGCACGCAACGGCCAGTTCGGATCACGCAATGCCGCACGTCCGATTTCGATGGCATCGGCGGCGCCGGATTTGAGGATCTTCTTGGCCCGCTTCGGCTTGGTGATCAGACCGACCGCCGTGGTTGGGATTCCAGCTCGCGAACGCACCTGCTCCGAGAACGGAACCTGATAGCCGGGCTTGACCGGAATGGCCACACCCGGAATCATGCCTCCGGTGGAAACATCCACCAGATCGACGCCATGCTCCTTCAACACTTTGGCAAGGTCGACGGTCTGGTCGAGATCCCAACCGCCGGCGGCCCAGTCGGTTGCGGAAACGCGCACCAGCACCGGCATGGTGTCGGGCACGACGGAACGCACGGCGTCCACGACCTCGACCAGCATGCGAATGCGGTTTTTGAACGATCCGCCATACTCATCCTCACGCTCGTTGATCAGTGGATCGAGGAACTGAGACAGCAGATAGCCGTGGGCCGCATGAATTTCCACCGCGTCAAAGCCGATATCATAAGCACGCCAAGCGGCATCGCGGAACTGGTCGACAATGGCATGGATCTCGTCAACGGTCAACGCGCGAGGCTTAGTCAGCGAGCCAAACGCGTTGGCGCTTGGCCCCACGGTCTTCCAACCGCCCTGCTCCTCCGGCACGCTCTCATGCTCGAAACCAATGGAGAAGCAGCCGGTGGAGGCCTTGCGTCCGGCATGGTTGAGCTGCACCGCCATGGTGGCGCCGGCGGCCTTCGTATCGGCAACGATCCAACGCCATGCATCCATCTGCTCGTCGGCCCACAATCCCAAGTCGCACGGCGAAATACGACCCTCCGGCGCCACTGCGGTGGCTTCCACGATAATCATGCCGAAACCGCCCATGGCACGCGACACATAATGCTGATAGTGGAATGGCGTGGGCAGGCCATCCTGGGCCAACGCGGAATACGTGTCCATCGGCGGCAGCCAGATGCGGTTGCGCACGGTCACGCCACGCAAGGTCATAGGATCGAACAGGCCAACCGTACCACTGGTTTTGGCCTTCTTCGACTGCTTCGCTTTCTTTTCGTCTTCGCTCATCGTAGTAGCTCCCCTCCGGTCGCGTCTACTGGCTTCATGCCGATCAGCTGAACCTTCTTCTTGTATTTCCCTTGTGCTTCTCTGGGAATCTCGTGCCATAGAACCGGCACTATCTGCATTCTACGCAGAACGCCCGCCGAACATGGCGGGCGTTCATTGATTGTTCACTTCCATTCACTGAATTGCGGAAGCGTCACTCATCTTCAGTCTGCTGCTGATCCTAATCATCCTGCTGGTCGTTCTGCTGGCTTTGCTGCTGAAGCGACTGGTTCTGCTGCTGAATGATTGTGCTTTGCTGCTGCGTGGCATTCTGCCTTCCACCGCCGATCCTGGTGACTGTGCTGGATGTTGCGGAATACTTGGCCGCAGGCTGCCCATAACCATTGTCAATCGGCAGCTGTTTGCGTTCAGCATAAGCATTCATAAAGTCACGCCATGCCGGGGCCGCGATGGTAGAACCATCCCAATAGCTGTGGTATTGGCCGTTGATAGCGATATTCGCAATCGGGTGTCCAACCGGGTTCTGCACGTCACCGACGAGCACGAATGTAGCGATCTGGTTCGGAATGAAACCACCTGTCGTAACTAGCTGATCCTCGTGGGTACCGGTCTTGGCGAAGGTCTTACGTCCATTGGCCAGCTGTGCCACACCGCCTGCGCCGTCAGGACGAACAACGCCTTGATTCATGGCCCAAGCAAGCGTTTGAATGATTTCCGGATCAACCGCCTGATGGCAGTTCGCAGAAGGCACCTTGATATCATTGCCGTCCACATCAGTCACCTGCTTCAGCGCAATCGGATTGCACTGCACGCCATTGGACGCATATACAGCGAAGATGCTTGCCATCGTCAGCGGGGACACGTTGACGTTGCCGACCATCATGGCAGGCACGAACGATGAGGTCTTGTCGAGCGTCTCACCGGTATTCGCATCATGATAGCCAAGTTCAGTTGCGGTATCGGCAATCTTGCACAAGCCGATGATGGATCCCATGGAAGCCTGCGTGGTGTTATGAGACCTTGCCAAAGCCAATGCCGGCGTTTCCGGATTCACCGTTCCATTGGTTATTGCGTTGGTGACGTTCCACGAATCAGTGCCGCCGGTATAACGATCGCATGCGAACAACGAGGTCGAATACCTCGTGGTCGTCTGCAGGTTCTCGTTGACGGAATGTCCCGCTTCCATCCATGCCACCAGATTGATAGGCTTCCACGACGAGCCGATGGAGAAGCCCATGCCGCCGCCGTCTTCTCGGTCCACGGCATAGTTCATGGAATCCCTGGTCTGGTCGTTCTGCGCCGCTTCGGTGGCATCATACGTTCGATTCAGACCGAAGCCCAACACTTCTCCGGTGCCCGGTTTGACGGACGCCATCACGATTTCCATGCCGGAGGAATCTTCCGGTGGAATGGTGTTGCGCGCGGTTTCGTTCAACAAGGTGTTGGCATCGATATCCAACGTGGTGACGATCTTCAGACCGCCCTCTTTCAGCAACCTTTCCCTATCCTCGCTGGTCTTGCCGAATTCCTTGGAATTCAAAATCTTATGCACCACATAATCGCAGAAATAGCCCGCATCATAATCCGCGGCCATGCAACCGGTGGAAATAGGCTGGACATCAAGCGTATCTGCGAGTGGAGTATTGACCGCCTCCTGATATTCCGCATCCGAAATATAGCCCTGCTCGTTCATCAGCTGCAGCACGATATTGCGTTGTTTCTCGGATTCCGGCTGGTTCGATTCGACGGAAGGATCGTACGCGTTCGGATTCTTGGTGATTGCCGCGATGGTGGCGGACTGCACGATGTTCAGTTGGTCTGCGGTGGTGTTGAAATACCGCTTCGCAGCCGCCTGCACGCCATAGAGGCTATTGCCGCCGAACTGTGCGATATTGAGATATCCCTGCAAAATCTCAGGCTTGGAATACTGCTTCTCCATTTGCACGGAAATCAGCATTTCCCTCAATTTTCGTGCAATGGTATCTTCCGACGCATGGTATTGCGCAATCGGATCGTTATCCTGCTGCGCCTGCAGGATCAGCACGTTTTTGACATACTGCTGGGTAAGGGAGGAACCGCCCTGATGGTCGCCCTTCATGTATGTTTGGACGAACGCACGGAACACACCCTGTACATCCACGCCGCCGTGAGTGAAGAATCGTCTGTCTTCACGCGAGACCACGGCCTGCTGCATGTATTTGGAAATCTTCTTCAAGGGCACGACTTCACGATTCTGATCCCAGAATTCGGTGATTTTCGTGGTGCCATCGGAAGCGTACATGGTCGACTTCTGCGGCAGGCTGGTCACATCAAAATCAATACCTTCGACCGACAGCGACGGAATAACCGCCTTGGCGACGCTGTTCGCGCCGAAAACCGCCGGTAGGAGGAACAAACTGGCGGCCACGCCGCCACCCACACTCAGCGTGATGTAGGCAATCACGAGTGCGAGCACACGTTGAACGGTCAAAGTCTTCTTTTCGGGCATGGTGCCCATTCTAAAGTGGTGGGTCTACTAATCAACCGCTCGTCAGCAGGTGTCACGGGTTTCTCACAAACAACCGTAAAACTTGAAAAACGCTGGAAAATAGTCGAAAATTATCGTCTCGATCGCCGAATAAGCATACCCGGCTGGTAGATGATGATGGAACGGCCCTCACGCGCAATCCATCCGCGGTTGGCGAAATCCATCAGCGCCTTGTTCACCGTCTCGCGTGACGAACCAACCAGCTGCGCCATTTCTTCCTGCGTCAGATTATGCGGCACCTTCAGCCCCGCCTCGACCGGCTCACCGAAACGTGATGCCAGATTCAGCAGCGTTTTTGCCAAACGTCCCGGTACGTCCATGAACACAAGTTCCGAAATGCGCTCGTTGTTGTCACGCATGCGATGCGCGAGCACCTGAAGCATGTCGACGGCCACGCGCGGATGCTCGTCAAGCCATGCGAACAGGGCGTCATGCTCAAGCCACACGACTTTCGTGTCATTGGTCATGGCCACGGCGGACGCGGTGCGCGGCCCACCGTGCGGATCGAACACCGGAATCTCACCCAACACTTCGCCGTACGCATGAATGCTCAACAACTGCACACGTCTGTCGGACGATTGCCGGATCAGTTTGACTCGCCCGCGTTCCAGCAGATACATGCGATGATCGGTGTCGCCTTCGCGGAAAATATAGTCGCCCTTGTTATATTCGGCATGCTGCAGATGCGGTAGCAGTTCCTCCGCCTCTTCGGAAGAAACCTGCTTGAACAACGCGGTATGCAGCAACGTCGCGCTTTCGCCACTGGGTCCACTATTGGTCTCGTTTGGCGTAGCCATTTGTCGCACCTCCGTTCATAGGCACATCCTCTGGGCACGCCGACAGGCGTGTTGCCAGGCGCGCTGCCGCGGCTTCGAAAGCTTGCTACGATTCCACATGCCCTCACGGAACACCAAGCTTTCGTAACGTTCTCATCGCCCTTGACATCAGGGCGGCTTCGACCATCGGGCTACATTGTAACTCGCCTGGCGGCGTCGAGCAGCCGTTCAACCACGTCTTCACGGCTCATGCCCGTCTGCGAGCGCATTGGATCGACTCGTTTTACCGCTGATTTCACCGCTTTGTCCGACATTTTCTCGCGTGAGGTGTTCAACACCCGCCCCATTTTTTCCGCGTCGATATCGTAGGCGAGGGTCACGTGGTGCAGTATGGCGCCAGGCCCTCCCTCTGCTGGCGTGAAGCGACGTTGCGCGGCTCCGCCGAGTTTGCCGTATTGCGTGGCGATGTCGTTGAGGCCGGCGAATCGTACGTCGAGCCCGAGTTCCTTAAGCGCGCGCACCAGCCAGAAATCGCAGAGCCGGTATGATTCCTCGATACTTATGCCTTGGGCGAAATCGAGCGGCGCGTATAGCGAGTAGGTAATGGTGTTACCCGGTTCGATGAACATCGCCCCGCCGCCAGTACAACGTCGGACCACGGCGAATCCTTCCTTCTGCGCGACCGCCGTGTTGACTTCGTCTTCGAGCGACTGGAATTTGCCGATGACCACCGCCGGAGCGGCCCATTCCCAGATCCGCAGCGTGGGTTCGCGTTTGCCTGCCGCCACTTCGCGCGCCCATGCGATGTCGGTTTCCATTTGTTCGTTTGGATTTCGCGGTTTGTCGTGGATGACGGTCGGTTTCAGGACCCGCCAGCGTTCCAGATATTCCTCTTGTGTCAGCGCATTATGCATTTCCGGTTGTTTCCCGGAATATTGTTTCGTAGACCGCGCGATATTTCCGTTGTTCGTTGCATCTTCCGCATTGCGCGATTCGCTGCTTGTGATTGCGCGGAGGAAAGCGATGGCGATGCCTTCTTCCGTCATACCCACCAATCGCACGTTCGGATAGTTCGCGGTAATCGCTTGCAATCGTCGCGTAATGTCGCGTGCGGACGCGCTTTGCTGGCTTTGCAGCAAATTTTCCAAATCCTGCAATAGTCGGCGGGAATCCTTGTCATCGCCGTCAAGAAAGAAATCGCCGTCGATCCGGCATTGTTCCACGGATTGGGTGGAACTTGCGCATTCGCGGGAATATGCTGGAACGGCATCAGAAAGCCGGACGGAAACCCCTACGAGTTTTCCGCCCGGCTGCTTGTACAGGCCTCTGCTCATCAATCTTGGAGCTCTTGGCCGCGCCCATCGCGGTGCCAGTTAGACCCGTAACTGGAGCACAGGATGAGGACGGATTCGATCAGAGCCCAGATTCCGGAAATGATCGGTCCGATAAGGATGATCCATCCGATCAGGGTCAGCAACAGCTGAGCCACGGCCTTGCCGGTGTATCCCAGATAGAAGTTATGCACGCCGAGGCCACCGAGGAACAGGCCGAGCAAGCCGGCGACGATCTTCGACTTCTGCGCGTAACCGTAGCCGGGCTGCTGTTGGGCCGCCTGATAGTAGGTCTGCTGCGCGTAGATTGGTGGCTGATTGTATGAGGGCTGCTCGTATCGGGGCTGCGCCTGCTGCTGATAATAGGGGGGCTGCGCCGATTGTGTGTAATCCGGCTGTCCGTACGTCGGCTGTCCGTAGAAGGGCTGTGCAGGTTGCGCAGGCTGCTGCGATGCATACGGGTTGGGATTGTACGGTTGCGCTGCAGGCTGATTGCGGCCATCCTGGAATTGTCCGAAATCAGCTTGGGCCGAATTATTCGAAGCGTAATAGTTGTCTTGGTCGGAATCGTTGTAGCCGGCATTGTTGTCACTCATGGTTCCAACATTATCCCATAATTTGCCTTATTTCCTTCATCCACCCTGAAAGCAATCCCTGAAATCTCCCTGAATATGCGTGAAGCCCGTCGAATCGAGCGTGAAACTCGATTCGACGGGCGTCTCAACAGGCAAACAGATCCGGCAAAATCATATAATCCGGATCATGACCGTCACATACGGGCCAGAATGTCGCGTCCGACCTCGTCGGTGGAGCGAGTGGTGGATCCCAGTTCCTCAATGTCGGCTTCGACGGCCGCATCAATCTTGGCTGCGGCTTCGTCGAAACCGAGGTGGCGCAGCAGCATGGCTGCGGAAAGGATCGCGGCGGTTGGATTGGCCTTGTTCTGGCCTGCGATATCCGGTGCGGAACCGTGGATCGGCTCGAACATGGACGGGTATTCGTCGGAAGCGTTGATGCATCCGGAAGCGGAATAGCCAACGCCACCGACCACGGCACCGGCCTCGTCGGTGATGATGTCGCCGAACAGGTTGTCGGTGAGGATCACATCGAAGCGAGACGGATTGGACACCATGAAGATGGTAGTCGCGTCGATGTGCAGATAGTCGTGGGAGACTTCCGGATATTCCTCGGCAACCTTGTCTACGATGCGCTGCCACATGTCGCCCGCATTGACGAGCACGTTCTTCTTGTGCACGAGAGTCACATGCTTCCTGCGCTTCATGGCCAGCTGGAAGGCGTAACGTACCACGCGCTCCACACCGTAGGCGGTGTTGATGGAGACTTCGGTGGCCACCTCGTTCGGAGTACCGCGACGCACCGCTCCGCCGGCACCGCAGTACAGGCCTTCGGTGCCTTCACGCACCACAACGAAGTCGATGTCGCCCGGATTGGCGAGCGGGGAGGTCACGCCCTTATACAGCTTGGAAGGACGCAGGTTGACGTACTGGTCGAGATCGAAGCGGAGCTTGAGCAGCAGGCCACGCTCCAAAATGCCGGCCTTGATACGCGGATCGCCGACGGCACCCAGCAGAATCGCGTCGGTCTTCTTGATGCGCTCCTCTTCCTCTTCCGGAAGAATTGCACCGTCACGCAGATAACGCTCAGCACCAAGATCGAAATTCTCGTAATCGAATTCGGCGACGCCCTCGGCCGCTTTCTCCAGAGCCTTCTGAGCCCACGGAGTCACTTCCTTGCCAATGCCATCGCCCGGAATGACGGCGATGGTGTACTTCTTTGCAGAATCACTCATAGCACGCGACTCTAGTCAACGAATCAGCACGTGGACGCATAACGCTCAACTAATGGACACTCCATGCCGCTTTCCTGTACGAAACACACGAAAAGCATGAATCATACGAATCTCACAAATCGCACAACCTAATCAGCTGGTAATACCCATCACGCCAAGGCACCAGGCATTCTCATAGGAGATCTCCTCCCACTGCTTGTACCTTCCGGACGTACCCCCATGACCGGCCTCGACCTCAATCTTCGCCACAGCATCCACACCAGCACGCTGCAGGCGAGCCAACCATTTCATCGGCTCCACATACAGCACACGCGTGTCATTCATCGACGTGGTGATGAAAATCTTCGGGAAAACCGCAACTCGAGCATCATTCGCATCAGCCGGCGCATTCTCATACGGCGTATATCCCTTCATATACCTGTACACGTCCGCATTATGCAACGGATCGCCCCATTCATCCCACTCCGTAACCGTCAACGGCAACGACGGGTCAAGAATCGACGTCAACGCATCCACAAAAGGCACATCCGCCTCAATACCGGCAAAACATTCAGGAGCCATATTCGCCACAGCACCCATCAACAAGCCACCGGCGGAACCGCCATCGGCCACCGTGCGAACAGGCGACGCCAAACCGGCACGCTGCAATGCACGCACGGCATCAACGAAATCCTCAAACGAATGCTTCTTATTGAGCAAATGCCCCTGCTCATACCAGGCACGACCCATCTCACCGCCGCCGCGAATGTGCGGCACCGCATAAAGCACACCACGATCAAGCATACTGATACGAGACACCGAGAATCCCGGATCCGAACTGATCTCATACGCGCCATAACCAGTAACGAACATCGCCGAATCACAAGCAGGCACGTCACGACGCCACACCAAGGAAACGGGAATGCGCTCGCCATCGCGGGCGGTAACCCACACTCGGCGCTCCATATATTCGCGCGGCTCAAATCCACCAAGCACGGTGGCACGCTTCAACAGGCGATCCTCGCCGGTTGCCGGATCGATATCATGCAGCTCACCGGGACGCGTGTAACTGGCGAACGAGTAGCGTATACGGGGCGCATCATATGAAGGATTACCTCCCAGACCGATCGAATACAAGCGCCGGGTCTCCCCCGGCATCGCATCGGCGGTCGCGCCATCCGACGAGGTCATCGCCTTGCGGGAAATCCCATGCACGGCCGACCCTTCGCCTTGCGCAGCGGCCAACTGGTCGAGTGCGCCCCACACTTCGGCACGCTCCACGTTGATCTCGTCCACCGACTCGTCAACATCCCAATCGCCTTCCAACGCGTGCGGAACCAACTCGGTGAACCGCCACGGTCGCCCTGCAAGAAAATCCTCCGCGGCCGCATTCTTCGTCATCACCGCGATATGCGCCAGACTTTCCGCACGGTACTGCAACGCCACATAATGCCGGTGAATCGAAATTCCCTCGATACCAAGACCGTGCGCACCCTGCAAAATGGCGGGATTGCAAGGATTCGAATACGGAGTGCCAATCGGCATCGAAGAAGCGCCCGGTTCGACATCGTCACCATGCTCGCATCCATACGGCGAGCCAACGGCCACACGCACACCCTCACCCAAACGGTATGGGGGCTCATGCAAACGCATGTCGATCACATCGATTTCAAAATTCGGGTTCAACGCATTATGGTAGACCACAGCGAGCGGAATGTCCTCGCCATGCTCGCCGGCACCTTCAAAACGGCTGAAGCTCACATCGTATTCCACATCCGGCTCGCGCGGAATGAACGCACGGAATTCACCTTCCGGATCGTCGGTGGAAAGCAGCAGCACTTCGGTGGTGGTTTTCGAACCGGTGCCGATCACCAGATTGCGTTCGTCGAACGACAGGCCGATGCCCACCCAGAATCGTTCGTCCTGTTCGCGATACACCTCCACATCGTCGGTTATGGGAGTGCCAACGCGGTGACGCATCACCGCATATGGACGCCATGCGTCGTCGAGCAGCACATAGAACACCCATTGCGCGTCCGGTGTGAAGCAGGCGCCGCCGATGCCTTCGAACACTTCCGGCAGCTCATCGCCGGTTTCGATGTTGCGAATACGGAAATCGTAACGTTCGTCGCCGCTGGTATCAGTGCCGTACAACATCCAACGTCCATCTTTGGAAATATCCATGCCGCCGACGCGGAAGAAATCGTGGTCTTGCGCTTCGGCATTCGTATCGAACACCACTTGCTCACCATCCATGGGCACGCCGATCTCAATGGTCGGCGGATCCCAATCGTCTGCGCCTCGAATCGGCACACGGCATTGCACCGCATACTGCTGGCCTTCCTTGGTGCGTGTGAAATACCAGTAGCCGTCCATGCGCGTCGGCACGGACATGTCAGTTTCCTGTACGTGCGATTTGAACTCGTCGAACAATGTGGTACGTAGGTTTTTCAACGCTTCCATGCGCTGTTCGCAATACCGGTTCTGTGCGGCGACGTAATCCTGCACGTCCTGCGATTCCTTGTCGCGCAGCCATTCGTACTCGTCGATGAAGGTGTCGCCGTGGAACACGCGCTTCGTTGGCACGCGTTTCGCGATCGGCATCCCGCATTCGTCCAGACGGCCCTGACGGCTCTTGCCGCTTTCCTGCGCGCCCGTTGCGCCCTGTTCACCCCGAAAATCAGTCATGCAGGCGATTATACCGGCATCGCGGTCCCAATCCAGCGCAACGCGCATCCCCCCTTGCTGCAAGTTGAAAGAAAACCCGTCAGACGCCCAGCTGTTGTTTCAGGAACGGCAGCATGGTTCTCATCAGATTCGATCCGGTCGTTCCCGTGAATACAGGAACGTCGGTGACTGGAATCGGCTGCGTGGCCGCACGCCCCGCAACGGTGCCGAGATTACCGGCGGCCTCACGTGGAGACAGCTGCCGAATGCCGATCGCAAGCACACGACCCGGATACCGACGCGCGATCGTGGCGTACGTGGTCGGATCCTTCTGCCCATCATCGCCGATCAGAATGAACTTCATATCAGGAAAATCAGCCATCAATTGTTCGGCATACTCGAGTTTGTGCTGCACTCCGGTAGGAATGAACGTTTTCGGGCGGGGATCGAGGTCACGCAGCAGCAGCGGTCCTTCCGGGAACCCATGGTCGGCGATGAAATGCCTAATCGAGCTTTCCACGTTCCACGGCGACGTCGACAGGTAAAAGAACGGGGCGTCCGGAAACATGTCCGCAATGCGGTTGAACAGCAGGTTCATGCCCGCAACCGGCATTTTCTTCTTCGGATCGAGCAGCAGCAGATTGTAGGCCGCTTTCATCAGGCTTGGCGCCTGCGTGACCATGACGGTGTCGTCCACGTCGGAGATCACACCGACTTTCGTACCACTGGGAATGGTGAACAGGTTGGCTTTGACCGGCTTGCGGCTGCGCACCTTGTATGACACGTCGTGCACGCCCGGTTCGAGCGAATGCTCGGCCACGAGATCGAGATAGCCTGCTGAATCGGATGCGACGAATTCGCTGGAAACATTGCGCTGCGCATCCACTTCGTCATACACTTCCGACATCCCCACCTGCACGGTTTCCAGGGGCATGCCGTCGATGGCAATGCGCACCTTCGTATGCGGCGAGGGGATGGTGAGCATGGCACGTATGCCTCGGGTCAGACGGCCCGCCTGTCGTTTGAATGGGCCGTACACGGTTCGGCAGATTAGGCGCGAGTAATGTTCGGTGCCATAGCCGACATACGGTTCCACGCGCGGATACCAGTTGAGATTGCGTACCATGTTTGTCGAGACCGTCACCCATCCGTTGAACGCTTTGGTGATGGTACGGCGGAACAGCTGTGTCAGCGGAGGCTTGACTTCGATGCGCTCATGTTTCGAGGCGGCGTCGAAGGTGGTGACCACCTTGCGTGCGGGAATGGGCACGGTCGGCATGTCATCTTCGGATATGGCATCCGGTTCACGCTGGGGCAGCGGCTGTGGTTCAGTCATATCCCCACTATAAAGGCGATTGCCGAACTCCTTGGTGCCCCAGCCGTGAAAATCAGGGATTATTCAGGGAACGGTAACGATTTCATACCTGATTTCGCATGCGGTTCCCTGTTTCTAGATGTTTCGAGACGTTTTGCCAAGCCGTTTATTCCGCCACGATGTTGGCGTATTCTTCGGAGGAAAGCAGTCCCGGTTCGTCATCCTCAAGCTCGATTTTAAAAATCCAGCCTTCGCCATACGGATCGCCGGTAACGATGCCCGGATCGTCGGCCGCTTCGCTGTTCACATAGCGGATTACGCCAGCCACTGGAGTGACCAACGGCGTAACGGCTTTGGAGGATTCCAATTCCGCCACTTCGTCGCCGGCCTGCACTTCGGTGCCGACTTCCGGCAGATCGATGTATACGAGTTCGCCAAGCTGGTCGGCCGCATATTCGGTGATGCCCACCATGGCCGGTTCGGTGGAGGCGTCCACCCACACATGCTCGTCGGAGTATTCGAGATGCTCGGGAACGTCCAGATTCGGCTTGTTTTCGTTTTCTTCACTCATGAAAACTCATTCTACGTCAATCACGTGCATTTCCCTTAGCGCTGGACCGAAACTTGTTACGGCAGATCGTGGCCGAGCCATTCTTCGATCATGTAGCGGGCTATGGTGGCCTTTCCGGGGGATTCCATACGCCCTGCTACCAGCTCGTTCATATACTCGTCTCGGGTCATCCAACGCGCCTGCAGGGTCTCGTCGCCGTCCACGTGCACGTCGGTGGTATTGGCCACGCCTTTGAACGCCATCATGAGCGAGGCTGGGAATGGCCATGGCTGCGATCCCAAATATTTGAGTTCGCCGAGGTCGATGCCGACCTCCTCTTTGGCTTCGCGCCGGCATGCGTGCTCCAGGTTCTCACCCGCCTCCACGAAGCCTGCGGACACGGAATACAGGCCGGTATTGCGCCATGCACTGTTGTGCTGCAGCAGCAGACGATCCTCATGGTCCACGATCGCCGTGATAACGGCCGGTTCCACTCTGGGGAACAGCAGCCGTTTGCCATCCGCTTCGCTGGTGCACCGCTGCGCCCATCCGCCCAACGCGGGTTCGGTCGGGGCGCCGCATGTGGGGCAATGGCGTTGACGCGCATGCCATACGCTCAGCGAGATCGCCGTTGTGGCCTGGCCTGCTTCGCGTGCGCTGGCGTGCGGGGCGAAGCCACGCAGGTCAACCCAGTCGAATCGTTCCGCCGCGTTTTCCAACAGCGATTTCGACGTTTTCTCTTCCGGTTCGCGCTGTTCGTCGAACGCGTCGTCCGCGCCCATATGCTCGCTGCTCGCAGCCACCGGTTCTACAGCCTTCACACGAGACACGTCAACGGCCACCACATGCTCGTCACGCTTGCCGCCATATGAGCCGAGGAATATGGCGAACGCCGTCGGATGCGTGTGCAGTTCCGCCGCCACGTAGTCTCCGGGCAGCTGTGCCAAACGCATGTGCACGTTGGCGTAGTCCGCGATGGCACCTTGTCCGTGTGGCACCGCCACCATGCCGTCTTTGATGAGAATGACTTTCGTGGCAGGTTCCAGCAGCACCGTGTCGAACAGGTCGGGTTCGTCGCGTCTTGAAACCTCATAGTCGATGTCGCCTTGTGCAAGTGGCAGGAACGGCAGTGCCTGGGTCAGCGCCAGTGGCGAGAACACGCTCATCGATTGCTTCTTTCCTTGAATACGATATATGGAAGATATATTTTTCTATATAAATCGTATTTTCTTTATATTTTTTGTATATCTGATTGCGCTATTGACGGTAGCTGCGGGAATATCGGCTACTGCACTCTGCGCACCAATGCAAGCAGCGCGTCGGCGACCGCCTGCGGATGCTCATAAGCGCTGAAATGACCGCAATCAAACACCACCGTCATATCCGTGCTCGTAGCCGTCATCGCATCGGCGATCGGTGCCATCACGCTCGGTGGGCTCGACGGATCCTTGTCGCCGCAGATCACAGCGACCGGCGCTGTAATCGTCGATAGCACATCGTTCAGGTCCGGGCGCCCGGCCGCCATGCGTTCACGCCAAGCGATGCCTTCGGCTGGCTGCTCGTTGATCCATGCAGTGAACTGTTCGCGGTAGGCGTCCGACTGTTTGATGGTTGAATCCTCAGACGTGGCGGCGGCGAATCCCATAACCGGTTCGTGCGTGCCCGTCGATTCGCATTCCTCGGCGATCGCGATGCGTTTCGCACGCATCTTCTCGGAATCAGCTGCGGCCTTCGTGTCGCATAATGCCAGTGCGGCGACGGCTTCGGGGTGCAAACGCTGAACGTCGAGGATCAGGTAGCCGCCCATCGAAAGACCTACCCAAATCGCCTTGTCGTATCCGGCAGCGTGCAACAGGTCGACGTAAGCGTCGGCCATACGGTCCAAACCATTGAGGAAAGCGCCGTCCGTGTCTTTGCCTCCACTGTTCTCGTCGGAAGGAATCGGCCCTTCTCCCGCGCCGGGCATGTCTGGAGCCCAAATCGGGAACTGTTTCATGCCATGTTCCGCAGCGGTCGTTTTCAACGCATCCGCGCATTCGTTCCACATGCGGTGGTCCACGGGGAACCCGTGCACCAACACCACAGGAATCCCCTCACCCTCGCAATACACATTGTTATGCAATTCGATTGTCATATGCGCTCCTCCGTTGCTCTCCCCTGTTGTTGCATGTATTCGCATGCCTATTTGCCGGTCCAAGCGATCGCCTGACGCACAATCGTGCCATATCCGTTGCTCATCTGGTTGACGAAAGTGTCGAGGATCTCACTGTTCGGATTGACCCATTCCACGTCGAGCGTCTCGTCCTGCGGCTTGCAATCGCCTGCAATTGGCACCACATAGCACAATGCGATCGCATGCTGACGGGAATCGAAATAGTCAGACAGTCCGGGCGTCGGGAAAAATTCAGCCACGGTGAACGGCTGCAGGCTCACTGGCAACTGCGGCAGCGCGATATCTCCCAAATCCTTGGCGATATTGCGTGCCACGGCCTCACGCAACGATTCGTGGTAGAGCACGCGGCCGGCGATCAGCGTTCGTTCGATGCTGCCATCGTCAGACACACGCAGCAGCGATCCGACCTGTGAGACGCGTCCCAGATCGTCGGTACGCACCGGCACCACGAGCACGTATGGGATCGGCATTTCACCACGCATACGGTTGATCTCGTCGGAAGCAAGCCATCCTGGAGGGTTTCCTATTCCACGGATGAAATCCTCCGGCGTGATGTCGTCGAATTCTCCGCGACGGCGGCCTGCATCGAAATCGCCCTCGTCGGGCACTTCATCATTCATCACTGGCATAGTCCCATTATCACGCATCTTGTGTGAATTGGCTGGAAAAGCATGCGCTGGAAGACGATTCCTCTGATAGCGGATCTTGCGCATGCCGGGAATACGTAGGGTTGGGGCACGGTTATATACTCCAAAGCAATCGCACACGAAAGGCGTAGCCCGTCACGCGCGTCGATGGCACGAACAGCAAGGAGCAATCATGGCAACGCATGCAGTCACTTCCAAGGATTTCAATCAGATTGTGGAATCCAACGATCTGGTATTCGTGGATTTTTGGGCGACCTGGTGCGGTCCGTGCCGCGCATTCGGTCCGACGTTTGAAAAGGCGAGCGAAGCGAATTCCGACATTTACTTCGCCAAGGTCGATATCGACCAGAATCCGGATCTCGCTTCCGCGGCCAAGGTACAGGCTGTGCCGACGTTGATGGTGATCAAGAACCAGCAGATCGTGTTCCAGCAGGCCGGTGCGTTGCGTGCGTCGGATCTGGACGATCTGATCGCGCAGGCCAAGGCGTTGGACGTCAACGCGGCCGCTGCCGAAGAGGCTGAGGCGCAAGCGGAGTAGGCTAAAAATTACAACGATTTCAGAGGTGTCGTTCGATGGGAAACATCAACGGCACCTTTGTTTTGCACGCCTATTGCCTACGCTTGCTCTGCTCGTCTGTTACATATACGCCCGCCCGGTTTCCATGGCGTGAGGTAAACTCGTTCGTTAGATGCGCGCTTTCCGGCGAAGCCCCGTGTGGCAGCGCGCCGCATGCCGAGCATGCGTGAATTCGTCGAGGATCTGAACGCGCGTATAGGAGCAGAATGGCTAACCACAGCAAGCACGCCCGATCATCTACCTTCGTCATGCCGAGCAAGTCCTCGCTGATGAAGATCGCCGCAACGGTTGCGGCGGTGGGCCTGTTGGCTACCGGCGGCATTGTGTCGCGCAATCTTTACACGTCCGCGAAGCAGAATACAACCAATCAGGCCACAGCTTTCTCCGTCACGGATTCCGCGGAGGCGTCCCGTGGTAATGCCCGCGAGCTGCTTAATGGAGACACCTCGTACGTTACCGTGAAGATCAACGGCAAGTCGCGCGTGGTGCCCGGTGCCAATTTCACCGACGTGAAGTCCGTGCTTGACGCGGGTGACATCACGCTCGAACCGGAAGACACGGTCTCCCCCTCGCTCACCACCAAGGTCGATGAGAAAACCGTGATCACCATTCAGCGTGCCGGCGCGAGCGTCGAGGTTTCCGACACCGCCATTGGCTTCAATGTCGTCAAGAAGGAAACCTCAAGCCTGCCGGAAGGCCAGGAGAAGGTCGAGACGGAAGGCGAAGAGGGCGTGATGGAAACCACGAACCTCGTGACCAAGTCCGGCGACACCGTGGTTTCCTCCAACATGATCAGCTCGTATGTGAAGAAGGCTCCGGTCGACAAGGTCATTCTCGTCGGCACCGGCTCCACTTCGTCATCGTCCTCCAACGCTTCCACGTCAATCGGCACCACTGTGCCGGCTGGCGAAATGCAGCAGTGGGCGCACGATTATCTGCTGTCGAACGGCTACACCGAAGCCGATTTCACCGCCACCGTATACATCATCACCCACGAGTCCGGCTGGAGCGTCACCGCAACGAATCCAAGTTCGGGTGCCTATGGCCTGCCCCAGGCATTGCCTGGCAGCAAAATGGTGAGCGAGGGTGCTGATTGGGCCACCAATTATCAGACCCAGCTCAAGTGGTTCTGGGGCTATTGCGCGCAACGTTACGGTTCCATCCAGGGAGCCTATTCGTACTGGCTCGCCAATCACTGCTACTGATCTGCATTGCCATCTGATTTGATTTCAATCAGATGGCAATGTTCGTATTGAAATGTTTACGTTGATTAGTGATTAATATTCAATTTACGTAATTCACCGCATATAGTTTGAGCCCCGTAATATTCGAAGATATTACGGGGCTCAAACTATATTGTGATTCGAGATATCATCAAAATACTATCAGTTTCACAGGGCGTTGTTGGCGCCGATCACCGTAGCTTCCTTGACATCGTCAATCTTCCTGCGCTTGCGGCCGCCATGTCCGGCCTTCGGACCGCGCTTGCCGACGGTGCCGCTACGAACCCCGTTCTTGGCGTCGAAGAGGATCACGCGCTCATCGCTGTGATATTCGCCTTCCAAGGCGAAGTAGGCGATCTTGTCTGCAGGCACTTCCGGGAAAGTGAAGAACTTCTGCGTTGCAACAAGCAGGTCAAGATTGCGAGTGGTCACGGAAGCCGGACGATCAGCGTTCGGATTGTTGAACTGAACCGCGAAATCGTCGTTCTCGTCGCACACCTGGATTGCGAACTTGCCGCGCTCGTAATTCACCAGCAGCTTGACGAATTCCGGACGGCCGAGCACTTCGGAAACACCCTTGGAAAAACGAACAGATTCAAGCATGACCGTCATGGTCAACTTGCCACCCGTTCTTTCGCCAACTTCTTTGAAACCATCAAGAACGGACATGTAAATCCTTTCTTTATTGTAAATAACTACGTGAAATACTGTACCTCATTGCCGGCAATAAAACGAATCGAATCTTAGGGAATATATATGTATTTTCAAGAACACAACATAATACGAAAAACATAATGAGGCCATCTCACGTAACCACTTTTGTAATCAGTTTCTTTTTTAAAATGTTTTCCCAGCAACGATTTTCATTGAAATTCCGCCATTTCTTGGCACTTTTTACACTCCAATTGAAATAGAACATACACTACACGGTTACAGCATCACAAGCGCAATCAAAGAAGATGGAACCCCGTCGCAAAGCAGGATTCCGACATTGCTAACAGCGTGGCGGAATCCTTGAGCAATGTGGTGGAAAAGTCGCTGCACACTTCCAGCAAAGAGTCACCGATGAAGCTTTCCATGGTGCAGCGCACCGCGGAGCCCGTAGCCCCCAGCTTCCCCCGAAGGCGGCAAGAAGAGCCAAAGGAGCCGAAAGAAGAGCAAGCACAAAAGCTGACCTTGAGGCTTCTCAACCAAAAGGGGTTATGGGTGAACCTTGATGATTCGCCCATAACCCCTTTCTCATGCCCGCCCGCATATTGGCTACATATCTGGCCTATATATGGCAGATTTCGTGTCTTGACATGAGACATCTCGCTTATATATATATGGCAGATTACTGCCAGAAAAAGCCCAGCAGAGGGCATGTTTTCGCACTCTTTCGCCACTTCGTCTGCCATATATAAGCGAGATACTCACCTAATCAGCTGCGGAGGAGGATTTCTTCTAGGGCGCTGATTACCGAATCAGGCATGCCGGACGTGACGAACAGTTCTTTGCTGAAGCGGGGCGCAGTATCGAAAGTGCGCAGAGCACCGAGCGAGCGCACTCCTTGCTCACGAATCGCCTGCATCGCATGCTCTTTGGAAATGTATGGCATTTGCGCGTGCAAGAGCACGTCGAGTGAGTCCTGTTCGACTGGATTCTCGGCAATCTGCAATCCATTTGCAATCGTAACGTTCAAACATGCAGTAGACGGCACGTCGCGCACAACGACCGACAGACTCAACGTCTGCTGATCGTATGTAATTTCTGTAGTATTGCAAGCTTTACCGTCAATTTCGATACGAACGTTCTGCGTGTCTGTCTGCGCAACTCCACGGAACACAATCTCCCAGCTACGCTGTGCCGGAATGGCTTCAGCACAGCCTTCCACCGGACTGATGGTGAACTGCGTGGCATTGCCCGCATTCTTCCAGTCGAAGCTCATGTGCGTATCGGCAACATGAGTTTGGCCATCGCAAGACTCGGCAGATGCAGAGCCGGAAGCAGCAGAAGCCACAGAACCGTCGTCTTCCTTGAGTGTGAACGAACCGTTCGCACCGGGGAACACCAGCACCTGCAGGGACTCCGGATTGCCCAGATCATTCACCTTATTGCCCTCGCCAAGCTGCTGTAACGGCACAATACCGCCAGCCTTGGCAAACACCGGCATACGGTCAATCGCACGCCACACTTCCAAACGACGACCGGACTTCCCTGCCGAAACGTAACGGCGACCGTCAAAGAAGTCATACCATTCGCCTTGTGGCAGCCATACTTCCGTACTACCAAGATGCGCAGAATCGTCATTGTCAGAAACGATTGGCGCAACCAGCAGCTCAGTGCCGAAACGGAATTCGTCCGGCACCTCGTACGCCTGCGGATTATTCGGCTCCGCCCAATACATCGGTTCTACCAATGGCATGCCCTCGAACGCGGCACGATAGTTCATGGTGTACAGGTACGGCAGCATCATATGGCGCAGTCGCAGCGAACTCACCATGGAATCGCGCACTTCCGCAGAGAAATTCCACGGTTCCTTGCCCATGAACTGCGAATTGCTGGAATGCAGGCGATTGATCGGGCTGAACGTGCCAAGCTGATACCAGCGGGCTTCCAAATGCTCGTTGCGGTACCCACACATGTGACCGCCAATATCGTGACTCCACCATCCGTAGCCGATATTCGACGCGGTAGCAGTGAAATACGGCTGGAATTGCAAGGATTCCCACGTAACAATGGTGTCTCCCGAGAAGCCAACTGGGTAGCGGTGCGAACCCGGACCGGCATACCGCGAGAAGGTGAGCGGCCAACGGTTATTGCATTCCGCACAACTCACGTTACGTTTGGATTGCTCGATATGCATTTCATGTTCATCGCGAGCGCCCGGCTCAGTGCACTTTTCGCATTCGCAGTTTTCCCCTGCGTTGCGTTCGGAAGAAGTCGCGCCGCGCCCGGAATCCAGGTAGTGCAAGTGGTTGAGCACCCACAGCGGGTCGAGTCCCGGCTGACGGGTCACGCCGCCCTGCTGCCAGTCGAGCCACCAGAAGTCAACACCTTCAGCTTCCATGCGATGATGCATGTCGAAGTAAGCGCTCACGAAATCCGGATTCGTCAGGTCGAATTCCACCGCCTCTTCGGTTGCAGGATCGATGCCGACGCGCTTGGCCACCGCCGCATAGTCGTCTTCGAACGCGCGCACGCCGTCTCGCGGATGCACGTTCAACGTGGTTTTCAGGCCGCGCTCGTGCAAGTCGCGTAAGAACGCCTCGTGATCGGGGAACAGCTGCTTGTTCCACGAATAGCCGGTCCAACCGGAACCGTATTTCGGATCGACATCGTCCACGCGGTGCCAGTCCATGTCGATCACGGATGTGGTGAATGGAATGCCTTCGCGCTTGAACCGGTCCATGAGCTGCAGGTATTCGTCTTGCGTGTAGCGGTAGTAGCGGCTCCACCAGTTGCCGAGTGCGAAGCGCGGCAGCAGAGGCGTTGGTCCGGTCAGCTTGTAGAAGTCTTGCACAGCTTCGGTGTAGCGGCGGCCGTAGCCGAAGAAGTACAAGTCGGTTTCCTTGTGAGCGCGCGGTTTCACCCAAGCCCCCAGCGGATTCGACTTGCCGTCCACTTCGTGTGCTTCCACGATCACGTTTGCGGCGGAATCGTCGAGCACTGCCCAACCGTCTCGCGAAATCACACCATCGTCCAGAGGAATTTCGCCATTCGCCTCGTCGAGCGTGCGCGCGGTGCCTTTGAGATTATGCTTCGGCTCGTCGCCGTAATGCCACGTATTGAACTGGGTGTCGGCCACGCCCTTGACGACCACGTTTAAGCCTTCTTTGCTGAACGGCTTGCCATCGTACGTCACATATAGTGCGGGGGTGTCAACAATGAGCAGTCCGTCGCGATGTGTCACCGTGAATTGCGGATCGGCGCCAAAATCGCGGTTGACCACCATCTGCGTGAGATTGTCTTCAAATTCGCCGGAATCTGACCATTCGAAACGGATCAGCGATTCCGTTAGAATGCCGATCCTCCAATGCTCCCCCTGCAGGATCGACGCTTCTCGCATATTCGGCCGCGCCTTGCGCACATACCTCACAAACGGCCCATCCGACGCGTTCGCAGCACTGTTCACAGCGTCATTCACCGCGCTCTCTGCATCCGTTCCGATGTCTGACATAATAACTCCTTACGTTTCTGCCATAATAGCGCGCCCTGCAAAAGACCCACGTGCAACTTTTCTTATGCCGTTCGATGTACTTTTCTTCACACGCATGTACGTTTAATCTTCTAAAGCACCGATACGAATCAAACACACCAATGCTCGCACCGTCAACGGCATACGCCAAGCCAATAGCACGGACTCAATCCAAACCACTAACATCAGTAGTTTGGCGGATACTCGCACGCATAGCCGTCGCCATCCGCCTCAAGTTTGGAACGGTATCCCAAATCGTTCCTAGTTATGCCATGCCCCAATACGTCCCAGACAGCTTTGCAATTCTTGTAATATGCGCCGCCAGCACTGCCGCCTGAAGCCGAATTTCCTGAATATGTTGACGATTCCTCAGTGTTCGTTAGGATGGCCTCGTGAGACTTCTTGGCAATATTTTGTGGCTGATTTTGGGCGGGCTGCTGCTCGCCGCCAGTTGGGCGATTATCGGCCTGGTGCTGTGCGTCACCATTATGGGCATTCCGCTAGGCATTCAGGCGTTCAAAATGGCAGGTTTAACGCTGACCCCGTTCGGCAAAACCGTGGTGTATGGCGGCGGTGTGGGATCGGTGCTGGCCAATATCGTGTGGTTTGTGTTGGCCGGTGTGTGGATGGCGATTGGCTATGTGTGCGCCGGGCTGCTCAACTGCGTCACCATCATTGGTATTCCGTTCGGCATTCAATCGTTCAAGATGGCCAAATTAGCGCTATGGCCGTTCGGCTCGCAAATCCGCAGCTTGTAAATCACTTCAGATCACTTCACCCAACATAGACGGCCATCGACTGCCGTCTTGCATATAAGTATCGAGGAGCTGCGGTCCGAACAGGCCGTGACCACTGCACCCTAAGCAACGAAACACGTCTCATTTCGCTTATGGCAGCTCCAGAGCGGCAAGGCTCAAAAACTGAACAGTCGAACATTACCTACCCAAATGATTGCTAATGCCAACCGCCTTGTGGACAGGTTAAAGAATACTTGCGATAGCGGCTTCTCTAACCGTAAGTTATCTAGAAGAAGACATCCGTACCCCGTCAAATATGGTTACTTGCGCAGCTTGCTTGCCGCGAAGATAAACAATGGCAGCGCGGCGAACGCGTAGTTCTCGCACTGGATATACAGGTACACGATCAGGACAAGCCAGCAGATAACAGTCTTGCTCCAAACACCATGCTCGGCAGCTGCCGTATCGAAGACACGCGTCATGGAAACTATGGAAGCGATGACCAGCAGAACCAGGCCGATCAATCCGTATTCGGCGACGACGCTGGTATACGCACACATCGTCCATACGGTGTCTGCATTCATGCCAGTCGCGAATCCCACCGCAGCACTTCCATTCATGCCCAGGCCATTCAACAATCGTTCCGCATGCTTCGCGCCGGCCCATACCGCGTTGATGATGTTGCCGGAGCCATATCCGGTAAGCACCGTCCACGGATGGGCGAGCAGCCCGCATATCGGGTCAAGACTCTGGTAGATTCGCGCGAAGAACGATCCGTCTCCTTCGGCACCGTTTTCCGCAATCGAAGATAGTCGGGAATCGGCAAGCACGCCCATCAGACCAAGCATAACCGCACCCAGCAGCTGCGCAATACCACGCACACGCTGTTTCTTGTCGCACCACGAATTATGCGCAATAATGGCAACCAGCAACGCCACCACCGAATCAAGGACGATCCGGGTGCCGGCCTGCATTAGCACAGCGCCAATCGCATACACAACGATGAGGTTGCGCAACCGCTTGGCATAGATACGGTCGCGCCCACGCATAAGCCACATAAGCGGCAGCAATACGCCGAACAGATGCATGCCGATATAGCTGGGCTCCGCGAACAGGAACTGCGGGCGACCACCGCCCCACACCGAGCTTTCATTGATGTACTGCCGGTACATGAGGTGCGCGAAATAGTCGGTCAGCGGCTTGATATGCAGATGGATGGATAGCCATTGCACCACGCCCACGCCGAAGGAGAACCAGTAAGAAGCGATGAGAATCCGCAATGGCGTACGCCATGGAATGCGTTTGATGCCGAACGCAATGGCGATCGCCCCCAAAGTGGCGAGCACGCCCAATAATCCGGTGATGCTCATGAACGCGGCGTTGAGATGAATGCCGAAGCGCAGCCACCCGGGGATGGACAGGATGATGCAAGCGACCGGCAGCAGGAACATAGGCAGGTACCGGTTGGCTGCGATGCGCAGTTGACGCCAATTGCATAGGCAGTACACGGCGAACAGCGCCGGACTGATTGGCGACCAGAACGGCGCGTACAGGCCGAGCGTAGTGCCGTCCACCGGAAGAAAAGCGATGGCCAGCAGCAACCAAACGACGTTGCGTTCCTGCGTTGTCAGAAATTGCAGGAACGGCCAGTATTGCGGCCGGCCATGATGGTTGCCCGCGTCGATGGTGTCATTGTGTACGCATGCCTGGTTCATGTGATTCCCCCTCCCCGTCAACCTTACTCGTTCATCGTGATGCATGATGCCACCCGTTGTTCATTTGTAAGCGCAACGCCTTCGTCAGGCTTGTAGGCCTGGCGGTTCGTCGGCGAATGGCTCGGCGGGCGTGCGGTAGCCGAGCATTCGCATGGGCCGGTCGACCTTGCGCTGTAGCGGACAGGCGGCAGCCCGTCATCATTCATCGATTAAACGTCCACTTCTCCTCAGGATTGCGGCAAATTGTTCTTCCGTGATTTCTTCTGTCACCAGTCTGGAAATGAGTTTATATAGGGTATTTCGTTCTGGCTCTGGATCATCATCGATATCCAAATCAATTCTTTCCATTTTCAGGATGGCCAAGGATATAGCCATTGCGGTGCGCTTGTTGCCATCAGCGAAATAATGATTTTTGGCTAGGTGAAAGGTAAAATGCGCCATTTGTCGAAACAAATCTTCGAATCGTTCTTTCGGCGATTGACCGAATACCGGCAGAAACGTTGAATCAACAACGCTGCTTACGGAACCGATGTCGCTGGTTCTTTCCACGGTAAATCCGCCGATGTCGTCAAGTTGCTTCCTGTGTACTCGGACGATTGCTTGTGTCATTGCTTCTGCGAAATCATCAAATGGAAAAACGAGTGGTGACGCTTGGATATGCCACCACTCGTCAGTGTATTGCTCAGGCATTGCGCAGAATCCTGAAGGTGTTCTGCCATTTTGCATTTACTTCATCCAAACTAGATGCAAGAGTGTTTTTGGGGAAGGTCAGACCGTCGTCGGATGCGAGAATGGCATCGTTGGTGATTTCGACGTTTTCTCCTTCCCTGTAGACATTCTTCCAAGCGGAGTTCTTTCGATGGGAGAATCCCACAAGATCGAATGCCGTCAGAAAACCATATTTCTTTGCCGTCCCATCTACGACGGATAAGGCCTGTTCATCCTTTGCGGTTTCGCCCTCGGGCTTGAGAATCCTGTTGCGTCCGTATTTTTGGAAAGTGAAATAAACGTTCCTCTCAACCGGACCGTAAGGCCACGCTTCAATCTTGTCTTCGAACAATGGTTTCCCGGTTGCGCGCAGAGACTCGACTTGTGCGAAATAAACGAGCTTGTTCAGCACAAGATTCGTAATGTCGATATCAGAGCCATGGCGAAGAATGAAAGCATTCGCTACTTGTATTGACTTCATGCCCCTCCTCTGTCATGGAAATTTCTATGTTCAGATATATGAAGCTTGCTTTCGAAAGGATGTATATTACCAGTCCTTCTCTCAAAACACAAAGGCAGCATTCAATAATGCATTTGTCAGACGCTGTAAGAAATCCTGCATTTTCAGTTTGCTGGGTATATATAGTACAGAATACGAAAAGGCATCATCAATCATTGCTTCAAATATCCGAAAGGCAATTTGTCATATTGATGAAGGCTTGTATCTTGAGGATTAGGCGGTGCTATAAATCCCTTTGGAACAAAGGGCGCACTTCTATACAGGGGCAAGCCATGCATGTGCGCTCTGCAAGGCAAAACAGCCCAAACATACGAATATTCGGGCTGTTTTGCGCCACTCCGTTCCGTACAAGGGGCTGCGCCCCTTGCGTCGCTAAGCGGCTATCCCTGCGGACTTGCTATCTACGAACGATTTAACAAACCATTCGCAGATAGCAAGTATGATTAAAAAGAGCATCCATGAAAGGAGCATCCATGAAGCGAGACATGGAGCTTGTTCGTCTCATTCTTTTGAAAATTGAAGAAGAATACCGTTCAACAGCGATTTATAATTTGAACATTAGTGGCTACGACATGGAAACTGTCGCCTATCATTGCAAAATATTAAATGAGGCTGGGCTGATTTCTGATTACGGTGCCCGGTATGCGGATAACAGTTTATGGAGCTTCGACGTAGGTTCTTTAACATGGGAGGGCAATGATTTTCTTGATAAAATCCGAGATAACTCCCAATGGAAAAAGGTTAAAGATGTAATTGTGCAAAAAGGACTCCCCCTTGTTATCGAAACAATTAAGACCATTTCCTCTGCGTTTGTGACAGCCGCAGCAGAGGGAGTAGCAAACTCCATCATTAAAAACGGTGGAATGCCGCAATAAAAAAACTATCCTCTATAGTTACATAGACCGTCTACAAAAAAGTAGGCGGTCTTTTTATATCCCTACATCAAAATCAAGGAGGTCATGCATTATGGCAAAACAGAAAACTATCCCCGAACTGGAAGCGGAGAAAGCGGAAAGAACGCAAGCTCTTGCAGCTCCAACACAAAAAGCAGCAACTTGAAAACCGTGCCGCATACTACGAAAAGGGAGATCTGCGCAAGCGGGCACATCATCTTATCACCCGTGGCGCAGCTATTGAAAGCGTTGCATCGCTGACAAAGGTTTTGACCGAAACCGAGTTTTACACCTTTGCGGAAAAGCATTCGCCTTGACGGAAGTCAAGGGTCTGCTCATGGAGGCCATCAACGAGCACAACAAAAATGAGTTTGGGGGTGATTGACTATCGCACTGTATCATTTTCATGCGACCCGGATTAAGCACAGCGCCGGACAGTCTGCTGTGGCTGCTGCCGCCTATCGCTCCGGCGAAAAGCTGCACAGTGAGCATTACAGCGAGGACAGCGATTACGCCAAAAGGGCGGCGTAATCTGTTCCGAAATCCTGCTGCCATCTCATGCTCCACCCTCTTTCTCTGACCGCGAAACCTTATGGAACGAGGTGGAGAAGCAGAACGGGAAAAGCGCAGCTTGCCTACAGATTTGACATTGCCTTGCAGAACGAGTTTTCCATGCAGGAGAACAGGGCGCAGACGTTTTCTTGGAGACTGAGCGAAAGGATTATCATATGTCCGGTCCCGAGGAACGACAGCGCGCGGTGGATCTGTACTCCGCCACGCCGATGACCACGGCCCAGGTGGTGAGGCATCTGGGATACCCGACCAGGCAGTGCCTGGAACGCTGGCTGGCAAAGGATCCCGGGTATGCCGGCCATATGGCGAAACCCATCATCCTAATGGAGACGAGGGCCAAGGCGATCGAACTGGTGCTGGGCGGCATGCGCGGAAGCAGGCCGCCGAACGGCTCGGTGCGGGCATCGGAGCGGTCCGCAACCGGGTCAGGGCGTACCGCGAGGGCGGCATGGCCGCGCTGCGACCCAAGAACAGGAACGCCGGCCAGGCCGACAGGCCAGCGATGCGACGGGATCGATCCGCCGGCGACGCCGAGGCCCCGCGCCGCAGGGTCGAGGAGCCGGAACTGGGGAACGCGTTGATGCGGGAGGTGGCGGAGGCGTTCGCCTCTTCCAGGGGAAGGTACGGGTACCGCAGGGTCAGGGCCGTGCTCCGAACCCGCGTCTCGGAGAAGGCGCTCCGCAGGATCATGGCCGAGGATGGTCCGACGGCGCATGTTCCCGAACGACGCGGGTACGGCTCATACGAGGGCGAGACCACGCCGGCTCCCGGCGACCTCGCCGACCGCGATTTCACGGCTGAGATGCCGAACGAGAAATGGCTCACGGACATCACCGAGATCAAGGCCAGGGATGGGAAGGTGTACCTCTCCCCGCCGATCGACTGTTACGACGGCAAGATCGTCGCGTACACGGCCGGGCCCGGTCCCAACGCGGAGCTCGCCAACAGGATGCTCGTCAAGGCCATGGAAACGCTGCCGGAGGGAGCGAGGCCCCTGGTGCATTCCGACCGCGGATGCCACTGCCGGCGGCCCGGATGGCTGGCGCTCATGGACCGCTACGGCCCGGCGCGGTCGACGGGCGCCAAAGGCCGTTCCCCGGACGACGCCGCCGCGGAGGGGTTCCTCGGACGCATGAGGACGGAGCCCGTCTATCCTGGGCATTGGGGGGGGGGAGCATACCCGCGACGGGGTGCTCGTCCCGATCGACGACTGCATCCGCTGGCACGACCACGAGCGCATCAAACGGTCGATTGGTTGGATGAGTCCGGTACAATACCGTCAGAACCAGGGAATGGCTGCGTGATCATCTCCAAGAAAACGTCCGCAGCTCCCTTATCACACTTGTCACACATTCATGTAGATAAGGCTCAATATTATATACAGGTATGACAACTAAAACTAGCGGGTCCATATTGCTTTTCATTTCTTCTCAAAAAGTTTCAAGTAAATTGAAGTCAGTTCCCGGGCATTCTCGGAAATATCATAGTCGGAGAACGCTTTATCGGAGGAATCGATTCGTATCCCCGGTTCCAATGCCAGTATAGAAGAGCTCCATTCTTCATGCGATTCTATGGGCATGAATTTAGATGTGCCTGTTACATCAACTTCTCGTGTAATTGCGTCGGAGAACAGGCATGGGAGACCAGCGCGCTGCGCCTCAACGCCAACTAAGCAAAGTCCCTCATATAGACTAGGCAGGCAGAACACGTCAAATGCTTGGTATAGACGATTGACATCAGATCTCTGTCCCAGAAACATCACATGATCAACAACACCAAGCTCTTCAGCATGCTGTTGAACATCCGCCTTATCAGGTCCTTCTCCCACAAAGGCAAGCATCGTATTAGGCCTACTAGGCAGCAGATCCGCAAGCATGTCAACCAAGAAAACCTGGTTCTTTTGAGGCATAAAGCGGCCAACATGCCCTATCAGGAATGTGTCATCGGCAATACCGAATTCTTCGCGTACCTTTTGACGAACTGTAGAATCAAAACGGAATTTATCCAGCTCAATGGCGTTCGGAATTACAGTAAAATCATGGTTTTTGCCAAACAACCATTCACCCGCATAATGTCCGCACGCAAACCTTACTGTCGGGTACACATTTGCGAACGGCCTCAATACAAGCTTCATCGCATTCTTCGCAAACTCGCCTTTGCCCATGGTTGAATGAGAATGCGCGATGCGGGCAGGCACTCCCATTTTCTTCGCTGCCGACAATGGGAATACACTCAGAGTGTTGATGTTGCTGTGCACAATCGGCCACTGCTGTTCGTGCATCAGACGAATCAGCTCACGACGGTAACGAATCGGATGCTGGTACGGCGGTATGCGGAATACACGACCACCCAAAGTAGTGATTTCCTCTTCAGGAACGCGCGTGGAATCCTCATCGACAAGGAAATCAAACTGCACTTTGCTGCGGTCGATATACCGGTAGTAGTTCATCACTACAGATTCAACACCGCCGCCAACCATTTTGCCGACAATCTGAGCCACGCGAATCGGCTTTTGCGAACCATTCACGCCGGTTTTCGTATTATGCGATTGCGTATCGACCATACTCATATCACGTATTGCTTCCCTTGTACTTCCGAGCTTACCCAGCACCTGAAACTGCCGTTCCCCTGATGGAATCCCTTGCTATGTCTCATCTCCATCAGAACCTATCAATATGCACCCTTGTGAGTTACAACGGCGCCGACGGTGCGGAACAGTAGCACGATGTCGCCCAACATGGACCAGTTCTGCACATAGCTGACATCCAAGGATTCAGACTCCTCCCGGCTCAGATTGGAACGGCCGGACACCTGCCACGGACCGGTGATGCCGGGCTTGACCAGCATACGAGTGGCATATGTCTGGTCGTACTGCGCCACTTCCTCAGGCAGCGGCGGGCGCGGTCCCACCACGCTCATATCACCCTTCAGCACGTTCAGGAACTGCGGAAGCTCATCAATGGAGAACTTGCGAATGAACTTGCCCATCTTGGTAACTCGCGGATCGTCCTTCATCTTGAAAATGAAACGGCCCTTCTGTCCATTTTCCTCGGCCAATTCCGCCTTCATCTTGTCCGCGTTCACCACCATGGAACGGAACTTGATCATCTTGAACGTCTTGTCACGGCGGCCCACACGGGTCTGCATATAAAAAATCGGCCCACCATCGGTGAGCTTGATGGCGATGGCGACGGGAACGCTGACAATCGCGGAAACCAACAGCGCAATCAGCGACACCACAATGTCGAACGCGCGCTTCTTGCACATGGCCCACGGCGAATACTGCGTCAGGCTGATCGTCATCACCGTGGTGCCTTGGAGCACGCGGATATTGGTCTCATGGCCACTCACATCCACCGCGGAGGTGACAACTGCGATCTCCAGATTCATGGATTCCAGATCCAACACGAATGTGTTGAAATTATCGGAAAAACGCTGCATCACATCGGTGACCATCACCGTCTGCACACCCACGGCCACGGCACGTTCGGCGAAATTCTTGCAATACGGCAACGTCACGATATTTCTGCCGCTAATCTCATGGATCCGCTGCTTGAACCCCTCGGGCGCGCCGACAGCCTACACAAGACCGTTCTTCTCGTTCAATCCAATCGGGCACACCGCAACGACATGATAGTTTAGCTGGCTTTTCTTGCTCAGGAATTCCAAGGCATGTTCAATGCCCTCGGGAGAGCCTACCAGTACGGTGCCGTACGAATACGCGCCCTTCTCACGGCTGAACAGCACGAACTGACGGATGATGAGACGTTCGACAATGGTAACCAGTAACGCACACAGAAGCGCCAAACCGGTGGTCACCAACGGTACGTACACGTTGAGAATGGAATTCAGCGCGCAAACCATCAGACCCGCGAAAATCGCACCTTTGACCAAAAACGCATTGAGCTGGTAGCCGTCACCCATCACATGACGGTGGTACACGCCCACACTGTGCAGGCAATATATCCAAATCAGCGAGCCGACAAGCGTATACACCCATAAAGCAAGGTAGAAGTGGAAACGCGTGGAGTACAGGTCTCCCGCATTCCGCACCACGTATACAATCGCCGAGGCAATGATGAAGGCGGTCATATCACACAACACCAGCAAGGCGTTGACGAAGAACCGCCAGTAGGCGACGCTGAGCACATACTTCCGGGATGTCTCGCTCAACTTCTCCTTAGTGTTGCCGCTATAGGTCATTTTTCTCTCCAAACTAAAAACCCTTGCCTCCCCCGCTTGTTAGGAGCGATAATTTAGCTTACTCTCACATCCATATAAAGGGGGATTTTTCTTTCAGCTCGACACGCCCACCAGCCTTCGATAAGCGGAGTCTGCGGACAGTGAGGACTTCCTCAGCGTCCGGAGCGGATTGCACATGCAGGGTGATCTCATACTCCTCCCCCGGTTTCAGCGTGACCTTGCCGACGGCGAGCGTCAAACCATCATGCACGGTCATGCCCTGGTAATCATTTGGTTCTGGAACTTCTAATCCACCAAACGGCCATTCGCCGGCGCATATAGGAACAAGGCCGTTCTTATGTCTCCGGGCTCGGTCTCGTTCGTGCCACCGGTCACATAGTTCGGAGCCGTGGCCAGTTCCTCGACGGTTATCAGGTTCTTCAGCTTGATATGCACCGTATACTGGTTAGCCCCATTCGCCACCACTTTCTGGAATTTGGTGGTCACCTCGCGATGCAGATACCAGTCCATCTTCGGCTGCGTCTCGTCGGAAATGTACACGCCGATCTGAGGCTTGGCACCCTCGGTAATGGGACGACCCAAAATCTCGGATTCGGCAATCAAGTCCTGCTCGCCCTCGTGCGCGCTCCGCAGCAGCAGATGCCCCTTCACGGACCGGGAAAGCGCACCAATATAGGCTTTTGGATCATCGGCATTCTGGGTGATGTGGTTGAACGCAGCTTGCGCGGCATCTGCGAAATGCCTGTCCTTTTTCTCCGGCGTCATCTTCGCATACACAATATTCAACAACATCTGCGCGGTATTCGTACCGTCCAATACGGAACCGTCGGGCATGGTCACACCGCCGGTAACGGCAAGCATGTTCTGCAGAAACAGCGGGTCAATAGCAATCACGCCATCCCATCTGGACGCCATATTGTATGGCCCACATTGCACGTACGATTTCGCCGGTACGCGGGAAGTCGGGAGTGAAATTCACGTCGCGGATATCCGTGCCCAGCTTGTCGGTGAACAGCATCCGCTCCTCGGCGGTGAGCTCCACCACCGGCTCGCCAGACTTGGGATCTCCATATCCGAGACGAACGGCTGCAAGCTCAGATGGCCGCCCTGTACGGTGATTACGCCAAGCAAACCGGTCAAACCGCCGGAAGGACGAGCCTCCGCGTTGGCCTGCGCCAGAATCAGGTAGTTGCGCGGAGCGTCAATGGCATGGCTGTCCGTGCCGAACATGCTGGGCAGCAACTGCGCCAGTGTGCTCATACCATGAACCGTGTTACTGAGCTTCACGCAACTGGCTTTGACTGCATTGATAGCGTCGGTCACTTGCCGTATTTTCGGCTGCTGCGCGGATTTCATCTCGCGCACGGCATCATCAATCACATCATCGGCAGCATTCTTCTGCGCATTCTCCAAACCGGGAATGCCGACAGTGCCATCCTTTACCTGAATCTTGTTCAGATTGATGCTTCCCGAAGCCTGCACCAGCTGAGGCAAGGCCTGCGAAGAGATGTCTTCCAAAGCTCCGACCGTGTCCCGGACCGCGGAAATATCACCACCCGCCTACGGCAGACGCGTGGCAACCGACCATATCGATGAAGATGTTTGCGGATAAGCCTTGTCAATATGCGCGGAGAGCTCCCCCACACGCTTTTCCATCTTCGACTGGTCGGCATCGGCAATGACGGACTGCAGATGTTTTGCACCATCAGTGGCCTGTTGCAGTTCACTCTTCGCTTTCAACGCCAAGAAAGCGAACACCCCCAGCAACGGCTGCAAACGCCAGCAGCACGATGAGCACGACAACCAGGATGCGAGGGTTACGGCGTCGACGCTTGATACGGCGGATGTGCTCGGCGCTCATCCGCCTGCGGACCCGCCGACGATGCGGCTCGCCGTGCTCGGGATTCTAATTGGCATCTCGTAGAATCGGAATTCGGAGCAGCATCCAAAACACCTGAAATGCCCGAAGCATTTGAATTGCCCGAATGGGATTCCTGCCCGGAAACGGAACTGTCAAGTATGGACGGGAATGCCAGACCGTTTTCTTCAGGGCTTTTCTGGTTCTCTGACCCTGGACGATCGATCGTCCATGACGGTTGATTCCTCTCCGCTTCGCTACTAATTCGTACACATTCTAATACATGAGGGGAAAACAAGCGAGATTACGAATCCACCCCGAATCATTACCCTCATGCCCTTCGATATCTTAGCAATGATGGCCTATAACGGTGGTTCAGTAATGATAGTCCACATCGTTCGTCATTTTTCCGGATGGGGACTGGTCGATGGTCAGATCGGTCTTCGCCTTCGTGGAAGTGGTCACGTCGAATTCGAACGTCACACTTTTCCCGGGTTCCAGATACGCGACGTTGGTGGTGACGTTCTGTCCGTCCATCGTGGTTGTACGCTGATCCTTCACATCGCCGGTCGAAGTTATGTCTCCGATTGTTCCTCCCGCCGGAGCATAGAAAAGCATACGCTGCACGGAAATGCCGGAGCCGCCCACGATTTGTCCGTCGACTCCGCTTTGCACTCCGCCGAGAATATACCAGTTGCAGGTTGCCTGTTCCGCTTCGGTCAGCGTATTGGTCAGCGTGTAGCGCACATGATAGGTGCGGGCGCCGTCCTTGGTTCGTCCGGTCGCCGTCACCATGGCCTTACGATCGATGTACCAGCCCAGCTTCGACGAGTTCTGTTCGTTGAGATATATACCCACCTGTGGTTTGTCCGCGCTGCCGGGAGCGCTTTTCGCGGTTCCGGCACCTTGGAAGTGATCAGCCTCGTCCTCATGGAACGTGTATGCGTACAAGTGACGTTCCTGGGCCATTGAGCCAATAATCTGCCCCATATTCAGCAGTTTCTCCACGCTCATGCTGTTGAAGGCGTTGTTCAGCACCGTCTGCGCCACGTAATTGAAATAGGCGTCCTGTTGTTCCGCCGGCACGCTCTTGTAGATTGTGTTCAGCAGATACTGCGCGGTGTTGCTACCGTTGAGCACGGTACCATTCTCAAGCCGCACGTCGCCGCTGATACCAACCATCTCCTGGATGAACACCGGGTCGACCGCCAGTAGACCATCGATATTGCAGGCGTACGGCGAGCGCTGCCAAGTAGCGTTCAGCATTTCCGCGTTGCGTGCTATGTCAGGCACGGCGAATGTGTCGCGCAGGTCGAAGGAGAATGCGAGCGGGCCGTTGAAGACCGCTTTTTCCTCGGCATTGCCGTTATTACCGTTGAGCAGCGTGCCGTCGGGGTGGAGTTCGCCGACCGTCACTGTTCCTTGATCGGCGTGGAATGTGCCGAGAGATCCGACCAGTCCGCCTCCGGAGCGTTGTTCGGAGGGAGTTTGGATGGCTAGAAGGTATGTTCTCGCCCCGTTTTGGCCGAGCAATTCGGGGACCATTTGCATCGCACTGTTCATGCCGTCCACGGTTTGCGCGAGATCGTCGAGTTTGTCGCGTCCCTGTTGGTATGCGGATGCCACGATTTTGATTTTTGGCGTGGGCAGGTTGCCGTATTTTTCTCGTTGCTGCTGGAGCTGCTGGTTAGCTTTGGCGAATTCGTCTTGCATGTCAGCGATGGCCTGCAGGTTGAGCTGTCCGTTGGCGTTGTTCAGCTGCGTCGTACTGATCTGTTGCGCGATGCTCGTGAAACCGGGAAGCGTGTTGCCGGTCAGGTCGTCCATTACTTCGGTCATGCCGCGCACTGTAGTGACATCGTTGCCCATGTACGGCATTATGGATGCGACCGTCCACAATGGGTTATGCGAAATTCGTTTGGCTTCCACGGTATGCTGCTGCGCTTGGGATACGGTGGCTTGCAGAGAGTCCGCATTCTTGAGGATATCTTCGTTCAGCCCAGAGAGGGCGGAAACCGCCTGTTGTTCCTCATTTTTCACGGTCTGAGCCTGCTTGTAGAACAGCAGTCCGGCCACTGCAACGGAAACTGCGAGCGCGAGGCAGAGGATTACGATGGCCAGTGCCACATGCACGGCGGTGCGCTTTTTCGTATGCTTGCTTCTTGGCAAAATCGTCTGCTCCTTGTTTCAGCATGCGCTGGTTCGCATGGTTGCGGGACGCGAATCGGACTGTTCGGTTGTTTCCGCTGTCTGAGTCTACTCTGTTTTCGATGGCTGTGCGGAGCTGGCAGATTTCGGGGGTTGGATTGCGGCCAGTTTGGGGAAGCCGGTTGCCCAGATGTAGAGCCATAGGGCGTAGAACGCATAGCCTTCGAATTGGATATAGAGGTAGCACAGGAGGATCAGCCAACAGATTGTGGTTTTGTTCCAGGCATGGTTGCAGGTCACGTGGGCCAAAAGCAGTATCAGGAATGCGGCCAGCATTATTATGCCGAATTCGGTAATGAAACTGACGTAGGCATTCATGGTGAAGTAGTAGGTGCTGTTGTCCGTGTTCGCTATCAGTCTGATCTCGACATTGCCAGACGGGTCTCCGCCTCGGGCGATGATGACGTTTCGGGCGTCGTCATATCCTTGCAGCATCGCGTTTTTGATGTTGCCCATGCCGAAGCCGAATACAAGGTGCGCAGGGGCATGCAGACCGGCGAGCATTGGCGCCAGCGAGCGGAAAATGCGTGCGAGCATGGAGAAGTCTCCCTGCATCAGGCCGTGCTGCAGCAGGCTTTGCACGCGCGCGTTGCGCAGTAACATCAGTGCTCCGCCGATGCTGATCGCTCCGATGCCGACGAATGCCGCAATGATGTTGCGCGCACGGTTCCACCGGATTTCGATTACCGCCCACAGCAGCAGCGCAATCACCGTGTCGATTAGGATGCGCACGCCAACCCCCATGCATGCCGAGCCGAAGGCGAACACGAGTACGAGTAGGGCCAATGACTTGCGTCTGGTGAGCCAGAACAGGGGCAATAGTACGCCGAATATGTGCATGCCGATGTAGCTTGGTTCCGCGAACAGGAATTGGGGCTTGCGCGGCACGTAGTTGCGTTCCATGAGATGTTGGGACAGGAATGTGACTGGTTCGATGCCGTATCGGGAGTCCAACCATTGCAGGACACCCACCATGAATGCGATCCAATACACGATTACGACAATCGTCACCGCCCTGTTCCAATCGAGTCGTTTCAAGCGGAACGCGATATCCAATGATGCCAGACATGCAAGGCCTGAGACCAGCGCGAACATGGTCTGGAACACGTACATCCTGTGGAATCCGACGGTCAGCCATCCGAAGAATGATACGGCCACCAGCAGGGGCAGGAACAGGAAGAATCCGAGATGCTGGCGCATGGAACGCAGGAAAAGGCGTAGATTGCATAGGACATACAGCGTGAAGAACACGGGGGCGATAGGTGTCCAGTACGGCATGATGACGCCAAGCCTCGTGCCGTCAACCGGCAAAGTGATCAACGCCATCACCAGCAACACATCGCTCGCGTTCCGTATCAGACCGCTGTTTCCATGCTCCATATATCTCATGTCCCCTCTTTACAATCCTCTACGAGGATAGCGCCCCTCCCCGAATGCCCAATGCAATATATACGAGGCTTCTGCTGTTGTCGTGGGTTAGAGGACGGGGACCGGCAATCGGATGGGTAGGCCGGAGCATCTGAGTTTGATCATGGCGATGAGGTTGTCGACGTGGTGGAAGCCGTAGGCCATGCGTATGGTGACTTTGATCCTGTTGTTGAACGCCTCCAGGCGCGCGTTGGAGTAGCCGAGTCGGATGGTCCTGAGGATGCCGTCCCGGCGCCCGCGGATCTTCCTGCATAGTTCGACGATCTCGGGGATGCGCGAGTGGCTGGCCCAGTTGATCCATCGTTTGAGTTCCCCCTCGGCTTGCCGGCGGGCTGGTGCAGGAGCGTGCGCAGGAGCTCCTTGAGCTGCCAGGAGCGGTAGAGCTGGCCCTTGGGATCCACGCCGGCGAGCGTGGCGAGGGCCGTGGATTGGCGCTCGGTCAAGTCGCCGGGGTTTCCGAGCACGGCGTATTTCAGGCCCTTCATCGCCTCCGCGGCCGTCTTGTCCTTCGTTCGCCTGGCCTGGTTCCACAACCGTTTCCCGACCCGGTCCAGGCAGTCGGTCATCCAGGAGACGATGTGGAATGAGTCGAGCACGCGCTCCGCGTTCGGGCGGTATTCGGCGACGGACGAGTCGATCCACCTGGCGCTGTCGCCGGTGACGATCCTGATGGAGGCGCGCTGCTCCAGCGTCAATTCTTCGAAGAACAGGTCGAGGACCTGTTTGCCGTATCCGTCGTGCGCCCAGACCACCCGCTTGCGTTCGTGGTCGACGACGACGGTGACGTACGTGTGGCCCTTCCTGTGGCCGGTCTCGTCCACGCCGATCGCCGTGAGCCCGTCGAACATGCATGGCATGCCGGATTCCAGCCGGCCGACGACCCGTCCGGCGATGTCGCCCGCGGTCCTCCACGCGACATGCAGAAAACCGCTCACGGTCTTCCTGTTGGCGACCGTCATCAGCCACGTGCATTCCATCTCGAAGTCGCGCGTGAACCGGCTGCCCGGCTCCGCCCACGGAACCCGCGACACCACCACGCCATGCACACGGCATTCCACACGCGGAGCCGGACCCACGATCTCGACCCGATAGCAGCCGAAGTCCTGGTGCCGCCAACGCCTTTCGCCGCCCCCGTCGTCGTATTTCGGGCATTTGCGCCCGCAGCGCGAGCAACGCAACGCGGCCTTCCTGCACCTGACGCGCGCCACCAGGACCGGAACGTCGCGCAGCGGGGAATCGTCGATGGACACGTCCTCGACGACCATGCCCTTGACGTTGAGCAAACGTTTGAATATGTTCTTCATAAGGCGTTTTCTGTGGTTCTTTTTCTTGGTCGAAAAACAAACCTACAGGAAACGCCCCTCACACCCTCATAATCAACGGCTCAACGACGAGACGACACCCACGAAAACAACACAAGAGCCATATATATACTGTTTCTAGCCTATTTTCGCATTTCGATGGTTGAAGGATTCAAAAACATGCGCGTCCTGTTCATCTGCACCGGCAATATCTGCCGGTCACCAATGGGGGAACTCCTTTTCCGCACATACACGCAGGGCACTTCCCTCGAGGTCGGCAGCGCTGGCACCCATAGTTTAGCCGGCCACAGCATCGATCCTTCCAGTAAGGCACTGATGGATGCCGTCGGAATCAACTCCTCACAGTTCCGTTCCACGCAGCTGACACAGGACATCGCGGACAATTCCGATTTGATTCTGTGCTTCGAACCGGAGCAACGGCACAATATCGTCGTCATCGCCCCGACCGCACTACCGTACACGTTCACGCTCACCGATTTCTCCAATATGTGCGCATACTGCGCGCAGCACAACATGATCACGGGCGTCACCATCCAAGAACGCCTGCAATCGGTAATTGACCAATCCATGCAGATACGTCCAATGCTGCCCCCCTCGGCCACGATTCCGGATCCCTACCGTAAAAACTTCGAAGCGTTCAGGTCGGCCGCGCGCGCCACCAATGACGCAATCCGCAATATTCTGCGCTCAATCAGTTACAACACCACGCCCGCCGTCCAAAGCGTCAAGGAAACGGTCCAACTAGGAAATCCTCCCCATTTCCATGGCGACGTGGTCCATGGCGACTGGCCTCTGCCCGACCTCTCATTTGACAACGCGGTGGCGCCCGCGGACATCGTCGTCAAAGACAATACGGAGGTTGAAACCGCCAATACGAAGTTGATCGCTCCGGACGACCTGCCCGATGATGTCCAATCCGATGAAAGCAGCGATCAGGATGAGATGCCCGTCGTCGTAGAGGACACTTCCATTCGAGACAAAGCGGCCGCTGCGGAGAAGAAGTCCAAGAAGCGTAAGATCATCATCATCGCCAGTGCCGCGACCGTGGCCGCTTTGCTGGCCGTAGGCGGAACCGTGGCTTGGCATGTCACATCGGTCAACGCCCAACGTGACGCCTTCTCGTCCTGCAAGCAGTCAGCGACCCGATATGCCAAAGTGAAGAAGCGCTACGACGCCGCAATTCAGAACGCGAACCTGCTGGTGAGCGTGCCGTCCGACCAGCTCGCGGATAGCAAGACCGCCAGCACGCTGAAGGACGCGCTGTCGAACGCGTATGATTTCATTCCGACTACCCAATGCGTGGCTTCGTTGTCCACCGAGAATCTGACACGAGCAGCCAAACAAAACAATAAGAACGCCAAGGCGATGGAGCAGTCCCTCACCACGCTGACCAAGGCCTCCGATGCGCTGTCCAAGAGCCGCAATGCTAAGGCCGATTCCAGCGTGGAAGCCGCCAAGCAGTCATTGAAGACCACGCTGGAACAGGCCAAGAGCCTTATGGACAGCAGCAAGGACAATGTGTCGGACGAGAAGACGCGCACCTCCCTGCAGCAGGCCATCGACGCAGCCAATCAGGTGCTGAATGGTGAGGGTCCAAGCATCAATGCGCTTTCCAAGGCGCGTGAGAACGTGGAGAGCGCCATGAAGGCGGTCGCCGATTCCGTGGCGAAGCACAATGCGGATTCCAAGGCGTACGAGACGGCGGAAGACGATTCGGATTCCAGCTCGAGCAATCGGGTCTATTACAATCCGAGCATCTACGCCCCGGCACTGAAGCAGAATGCGCTTACCAACACTGGCATCAGTGGCGATTCCAGCAGCAAGAATGAGTCCGGCAACAACTCCGGCAGCAGCTCCGGCGGCAATGGCAATTCCAACAACAAGCATGAGTCCGGAAGCAATAGCTCCGGAAATGGTTCCGGTAATAGCGGAGAAACGAAGCCCACACCGACCCCAACTCCGGATCCGGACCCAACACCAACACCAGACCCAGATCCGACACCAACACCCAATCCGGACCCAACACCAACACCAGACCCAGATCCGACACCAACACCCAATCCGGACCCAACACCAACACCAGACCCAGATCCGACACCAACACCCAATCCGGACCCAACACCAACACCAGACCCTGGTAGCGGCGGAGAGTCGACACAGACCGCTGAATAGCCTGGTCTTATATGGGCTGATTCGATGGCCGTCGAATGTAGCAGCCACCGAATCAGCCCGGAATAGCATAAAAGCCGCGTCTCTGAACTGCGCCCCGTTTGTTGGACGTTGTTAATTAGGATACAGCCCTAGACCGCGAGGGACATGCTCCGGAACTCCTCCGGGGTATGTCCCTCGAGTCGTATCTGGCGCCGTCTGGTGTTCCAATGGATGATGTAGGCGTCCAGTTCGCGTTTGAACTGTTCGTACGAGTCGAACTCTCCCGGCCTCGGTAGAACTCGTCCTTCAAGTGGCCGAACACCTGCTCGGCGGCGGCGTTGTCCAGGCAGTTGCCCTTGCGGCTCATGGACTGGCGGATGCCGAGGCGTTCGAGCTCGCCCCGCCACCATTGGTGCTGGTACTGCCATCCCATGTCCGAGTGCAGGATCGGCTCCACGCCGGCGGGCAGGCGCTCCGCGAGCATGACGAGCAGGCGCTTCTGCTGCCCGAGGTCCGGACTGCGGCTCACGTCCCAGGCGACGATCTCCTTGCTGGCCATGTCGTACACGGGCGCGAGGTACGCCTTGGAGCCGGCGACCTTGAACTCGGTGACGTCGGTGCCGAGCTTGGAGAACGGACGGATTGGCTACAATGTATTAGACAGTCCGATGAGGGACGAATGACATGAGATTGGAGGCCGACGATGGCCGACCCGAAGCATCCCCGCCACTACGAGGAGTCGTTCAAGCGGCAGATCGTGCAGCTTTACGAGAACGGCAAGCCGGCGCGCGAGATCAAGGACGAGTACGACATCTCGCATTCCACGCTGCACCGTTGGGTCCAAGGCATCCGCAACAGCGGCTCCACGAAAGCCGCCGACAACCGCACCCCTGAGCAGAACGAGCCGGTCGAGCTGCGCAAGCGCAACAGACAGTTGGAGATGGAGGTGGACGTTTCAGAACAGGCGGCGCTGATATTCGCACGAAAGTAGCAGTGATACGGGCCAACGCCTCCCGTTATCCGATATCGGCGCAGTGCAGAATACTGGGCGTTCCCCGCTCCACCTACTACTGGATGATCGAACATCCCGAAGCAGGGCGGGTGGACCCGATCGCCGGCGACGTGCACGCGGTCCGGCGCGACAGCCATGAGCGTTACGGCGCCAGGAAGATCAAGGCCGCGCTGGAGCGGAGGGGCGTCACCGCCTCCAGAAGGCGCATCGTCAACATCATGAAACGGCGGGGCATGACGAGCGCGTACGCGCGCAGAACGTTCAAACCACACAAGACGCGGGTTAACGAGGCCAGGCTCGCGAACATCCTCGACCGCGAGTTCGACGGCTACGAGCCGCGCACCCACCTGGCCAGTGACCTGACGTACGTGCGCGTCGGCGGCAAGTGGGCGTACGTGTGCCTGCTCATCGACCTGGCGAACAGGAGCATCGCCGGCCACAGCGCCGACACGAGCCGCACCGCCGACCTGGTCATGGCCGCGTTCGCCACGCTCGACTTCCCCCTGACCGAGGTGGAGGTGTTCCACACGGACCGGGGGCAGCGAGTTCGACAACGCGAAAATCGACAAGCTGCTCGACGTGTTCGACATCAGAAGATCGCTGTCAAGGAAGGGCAACCCGTACGACAACGCCGTGGTCGAATCCACCAACAGGCTCCTGAAGAAGGAGCTCATATACCGGAACCGCTACACCAGCTTGGAACAACTACGCTCCGACCTCAACGACTATGTGTGGTGGTTCAACAACCAAAGACTCCACTCCACCCTCGAATACCGGAGTCCGAAGGAACTCACCGAACAGGGACTCGTCCTCTAAGAAACCGTCCAACACGCTGTTGCCAATCCACGCCGTCCACGAACACGTACGGGTATTCGGATTCCAACGGCCTCGTGCGCCACTGGTCGATCTCCCCGTAGATCCTTTTGAGCTTGTCGCTCAATGTCTGCGAGGGCATGCGGTCTCCCCACAGCAATTGGCTGATGTCGTCGACCTGGCTGGTGCTCACGCCCGCCAGGTACATGTCGATCAGGGATTCCTCGACGCTCTGCTCGCGCCGCCGGTAGCGTTCGATCACCGCGGACTCGAACAGGGCACCCTTGAGTTTCGGCACCTTCAGCTCGAGCCTGCCGGCCTTGGCGGTGAGCTTGCGTTCGTAGTGGCCGGCCCTGTACGCCTTCCGTCCCACGCTGCGCTCGTATCTGGCGGCCCCGGTGATCTCGTCGGCCTCGGCGTCGAGCATCGCGTTGAGGATCTGCGTCATCTTCTCGGTGATCAGCCGGTCGAGCCTGGTCCCAGGCAGGTTCTGGTCGATCTGCATGATGTTCGAGGGTCTTGGTTCCGTCTCCTGGCTTCCAATCGCGGTTTTTTGTTTTGGCGAATGAAAATCGTACACAGGACGCGGGCCATGCCCTCTTACGTCAGGGCCGGAATCCGAAAGTGCGCAAGAATTCGGGCGTTATCCTGCTCGGCGCGATGCCGAGCAAGCATGTCATCGAGCTGAGCGAATACGCCGGTCTCAGATGGTCGATCAGCAGCGTCTTCTCCCTGTTCGACAGGCACCGCAGATCGGCGCCTGGGTCTTTTTTTATGACCTCCACCACCTCCCGCGTCGACGCGTTCTCCAGCTCCAACTCCTCGACCCTGCGACGCAACGCCTCCGCGTCATCGCAGACGGCTCCGGCGTTCCGGCTTCGCCGCGGCGCTGGCTTGTTGGCCTGGCTGGCGTTCCTGTTCTTGGGTCGCAGCGCGGCCATGCCGCCCTCGCGGTACGCCTTGACCCAGTTGTGGACCGCTCCGATGCTCACGCCGAGCTGTCGGGCGGCCTGCTTCCGCGCATGCCGCCCAGCACCAGTTCGATCGCCTTGGTCCTTGTCTCCAGTGGGATGATGGGTTTGGCCATATGGCCAGCATACCGGGGATCCTTTGCCAGCCAGCGTTCCAAGCACTGCCTGGTCGGGTATCCCAGATGCCTCACCACCTGGGCCGTGGTCATCGGCGTGGTGAAGTACAGCTCCACCGCGCGCTCCCGTTCTTCGGGACTGAACATACGAAAATCCTTTCGCTCAGTCTCCAAGAAAACGTCCGCAGCCCCTTATCCAAACAATCACTCGGTTGGATACACTCATGGTACAATACAGACAAAGTCAGGGAATGGCTGCATCTGTATCTCTAAGAAAATATCACCGCTTTGCGTGCTTCGATTTCTGTTTACGAGATATAATTAGCACAACTGCAATCGCTATAAGAGCTATAACGATGAATAGAATAAGTGCAATCTGTTTATAATTTAGAAAAATATTCTTGGAAACACTAACAGTAGCATTTTCAGTATTAGCCGTCTTCCCTGCTTGCTTCTTACCTGAATCAATTTGTGCTACAAGAGATTCGACTTTTTGTGCAACGATTTCATGCCCTTTTGCATTAGGATGAGTTTGATCACTTTGCCACGTGTCACTCGAGTCTTTCAACCAATCAATACAGTCATCAGCCACATATACACCATTGATGCTTTGAGCTGTGTTAATCAGTTCTTTTGAAACTGGAAGCATTGCAGGAAGAAGACTCAGATTCTTAGGAGATGGTGCGGCGATCTCTGGTATATAGATGAGCTGCGCCTCAGGAAGATCTGCATGTATTTTTGTAAGCAAATCTTTCATCCTAGTCTTGATATCTTGCACAGAGGTTCCGCTTTCAATATCGTTGACGAAACCAACAACAAACACTCTATGAACGTATTGTGCGTTATCCCCTAACTCATTACGAGCTTTTTCATATTGATCAGCATATGTTCTACCATCATGCACCCATTCCGTGTCCCCCCAACCGGAACCTCCAACTGCATAATTAACTTCTTGCGCATTGTCTTTCTCTGAAAATAATTTGCTCCAACGCTGGGTATCGGACACGCCGATGGCAGAAGTAGTGGAATCGCCCAAGAACAAATCGATTTTATCGGCTTCTCCTGTTTCAGCATATGCTGCCGTGGGCAACAGAGAGAGAACAAATACAGTAATCGCAACGATAATAGATTTAACAACTCTCATTTATTCACCTTTTTGAAGATTTGCTGCCTCTTCCCCCAAGCAGCAATTTTAACGGGCTAAAAGGAAGCGAATTTAATATTTTGCAAATAAGCAAACAGAACAAACAAAGAACTATTGGCAGTATGCAATATTCAATTATAACAAGGACTGGAATTTGAGGAATAATCAAAGAAGCTATTTTTCTAAAGAATCGCAAAAAGTATTCGTGGAAACAAAATATTCCAAAAGACCAAGGAGCAATTTTTAACAAATATTTATCATGCTTTTTATCGATAAGATAATATCCTATTCGTAAACATAATATATTTGCCACAATGACTAGCGGAAAAACTAATACGTAGTATATACATTTAAATGGAATGGAGAAACATGAGATAATTGCAATATAACCCACAAGAATTAGACCAATATTTATATTGTCGACTTTCTCCAATGAAATGTCAAATTTAACAACGTAATACCCGAGAGTAAAACTAAATAGAGTTAATCCATAAGCACCGATTTGCATTAATGCTATTGACATAGCTAGTAGAACAATCCCGGAAATATAGGGGTTGGAATCTACTGCTTTTTTTATTAAACTAGCGAAAATATTAACTAGAAATAAATCACGAATAAACCAGAATGGATAAACAAAAGGGGCTCCATGGACAAAACCAGTATATGCGTCGAACCAATCTAAAAGCGACCACTGAATAACGGGTTTACCCCAGAGAACAACCTGACTATCGAAATGGAAGAGCGCAAGAAGCGGATCGTAAAGTTGCATCACGAATACAACTAATATCCAAAATGATATAAAAGCCACATAAGGAAGAAGTAACGATGAGCACTTCTTTCGGAAATTGCTTTTAAATGCAAACTCTTTTTTATATGTCAATATTGACGACAAAAAGAAAAATAAAGCTATGCCAGAAGTTCCGATAGGACCTCGCATAAGAGATGCAAAAGCAGTGATTATTGGAGAGTCGATTGTATCTAGAACCGGTATAGTATGTACATATATCACCCCGATAATCATGATCAGCCTAACGACATTAATCATTTGCGATGTACGCAGGGAAATATGATAAACTTCTTCTCCCATTCGTCTTCCCAATCGGTAGTGTCTGATAAATTGTGCACTTTGAATCATGACAGTTTATGGTGCAATAATCAGCTAACCCCCTCAAGTTTGTCATCAAACCGGGACATGTCCAGGTAGCAACGGGTTGACCATTCCCTCGCGACGGCGTATCGGATGCACTAGCAGACGAACATCAAGGCGCTATTCCAGTCGGGGAAACTACCGACGACGCGGGTATGCCGCCTGATTCCCCAGATCCAGCTGATTCATTCATCTCCCACAGTCCCGATGCTAGGAATCTATTGAACTGCCTCAGACCTGACAAAGCAATCACCGATTATTTGAAGGATTGGTGACTTCTCGCGTTTTTTGCTAGCCAGTCTTGGGCCACGAAGCACCGGTCGCCTGTATGGCTGTCTGAGCAAGAATTCTTTGACATTCTGAAAGAGTCTCTTCATCACGCATCCGATTAAACTCGACGGCTCTTGTCAGCAACAACTCAATAGCATCGAATTGCTGTGTAAGGTGGTCATGGACGCTCTCCTGATTGTGATACCAATCACAATGGCGTTGCATACGCTTGACAAAAATCTCAATCTGTTTAGCGACACCAGTACGCATACCAGTGCTCTGGACTAGATTGATATGAGCAATCAAAACGCAGGCAAAATCATGAATCAAAGGGTCTGCATCAGCCAATTTTAGCGTCTTTGCAAGCTCTTCATCATCAGACAGGAACGCTTTTAAAAGCGCATCAAGAGCTTCTGTTCGCTTGATTGTTTCCCGAGATGGAATCAGCAGACAATTATGACCGAGGTGGTGACGTTTTTTGGACTTCCCGACCGGGAGGAGAACCCCCTTATGGCGAAGTACAGCAAGGAGCAGCGCGACAGGGCCGTGGACCTGTACATCAAATACGAGCACAGCGCCGCGGACGTGATACACGAACTCGGCTATCCCAGCAAGGGCGCGTTGCTGTCGTGGTACGCGGACCGGCTCGAGGAGGAACGCACCGGCGTCCCCTCCAGGCGCGGGGAACGCTACAGGCGCTACAGCGACGAGCAGAAACAGGCCGCGGTGGACCACTACCTCGAATACGGCAGGCGGCCCGGCCGTACCATGCGGATGCTGGGATATCCGAAAAGCAAGGAGCTGCTCATGGCGTGGATCGACGAGCTCGCGCCCGGCCGGCGCAAGCTGAGGCACGGGCCCGTGCCCGAGGAACTGAAACGAGAGGCTGTTTGTGTTCAATAAGGAATTAACGATTTAGTCACGAAATTTTTTCGGGTTTAGGCAAAGAGCATGCCGACCACCCGCAGGCCTTAACTGGATGGTGCTTCATATCTCCAACAGAAAGGGCCGGAAAGGCAAATGATCAGCATGCCCCAGATACAGTCTATCCGCCGTATGAGAAGGAACGGCGAATCCATAGCGTCGATAGCGCGCAAGCAGCACGTGAGCGAGCCCACGGTGCGAAAGTATCTTCGGATGGATGACCTGTCCGAGAAACCACCCGTAAGGAAACGACGCGGGTCGGTGATCGACCCGTACCTGCCCCTGATCGAGCAGTGGCTCGCGGGGGACCGCGGCAACTGGCGCAAGCAGCGGCACACCGCTACCCGGATATGGGAGCGTCTGCGCGACGAGCACGGCGTCGAGGTGTCGCTGTCGACCGTGACCAGGGCCGTGGCCAGGCTCAGACGCGAATCCGCCGTGGAGCCCCGCGACGCGTTCATGGATCTGGTATGGCATCCGGGCGAGGCCCAGGCCGATTTCGGCGAGGTTGACGTGATTTACAGGGGCGCGGTCCAGCGCATGCGCCATTTCGTGCTGGACTTCCCGTACTCGAACATCGGCCTGGCGCAGCTCATGCCCGGCGAGAACGCGGAGTGCACGTGCCAGGCGCTGCTGGACCTGTTCGAATGGCTCGGGGGCATGCCCGAACGCATCGTGTTCGACAACGCCGCGGGCGTGGGACGCAGGTCCAGCGGCGGGATCCGCTGGACCCGCCTGTTCCAGGCGTTCCAGGCGCACTACGGATTCGACTGCTCCCTGTGCTCCCCGTACGCCGGACACGAGAAGGGCGCGGTCGAGGCGAAGGTCGGCATGATCCGCCGCAAGCTCTTCGTTCCCAAGCCGAACGTGTGGAACCTGGAGAACTTCAACTCCAGGCTCCCGGGCAGATGCCTGGAACTCGGCAGGAAACCCCACCACGCCAAGGACGAGGAGGAGGTCTGCCTGTTCGCGGAGGACCGCGGCGCACTGCTGTCCCTGCCCGCCAAGCGCTTCGACGCGGTCGCGTGGAGGCGCATGAGGACCGACAAGTACGGCGTGGTCACGCTCGACGGCAGGCACCGCTATTCCACGGACACGTCCCACGCGCGCTGTGACGTGCTCGTCGGCCTGCGTGCCCTCGAGATAGAGATACTCGACGTTGAGGGGACCCGCCTGGCCGCGCATCCGAGGGCTTACGGCCAGGCCAGCACCAGCAGCGAGGATCCGTCCATGCAGCTGGCGATGCTCTGCAACAGGCCGAACGCGTGGCGCAACAGCCTCGTACGGCAGATGCTGCCCGACCCGTTGCGCGAATGGCTCGACCTGCAGGACGAGACGGCGCGGCGCGGGGCGTTGCAGACCCTCAAACGCGTGGATCGGGAATCCGGCTGGGCCAACGCGGTCGAGGCGATGCTCACGGTCCTCGAATCGACCGGCGGGGCAGACAAGGCAGGCGTCACGATCCTCGCGATTGGGCTGGGCATGAGGGCCGTGGAACGGGGCCTGAACGTGCGGTTCCACCAGACCGCGGAGCTCGTGCTACAGCTCGGCAAGGCCAAACGCGACGGGAACCTCGACGCGATGCTCAGGGACGTCGGCAGGGCCGACCTGATCATTCTGGACGAGTTCGGCTACGTGCCGTTCGACATCGACGGGGCCCGCCTGCTCTACCAGATAATCGCGGGCAGCTACGAGAGGCGGAGCATCGTGTTCACCACGAACATCGAGTCCGGCAAATGGGGCACGATATTCGCGGACGACAAACTCGCGGCCGCGATCATCGACAGGATCATGCACCACGGACGTCTGCTCGAGTTCACCGGGCAGAGCCGCCGCGTCAGCGAGGCGCTCATGTTCGGCAGGACGCCCACGGAGCTGGCGTCCGGATCCAAAGAGAAAACAAAGGAACAGGCCGGAGCGCTCCTTGACTAAAACCGAAAATTTTTCGTGACTAATCACGAAACGCCAACTTGACTAAATACACTTCGTCTTGGTCACCACGGCATTGCGTTTGGCGTACCAATCCATCTTCGACCAGCCCATTTCGTTGACGAACAATCCGGTTTCCGGCTGCTTGGGATCATCGGACAGTTCGCCGTTCCATCCGCTCTTGCCGTCCTTGACTTCCAACGATCCGACGGAGCCGGGAACACCACCGGCGGCTTGCGCCTCAGCGTTGCTCTGTACCAGAATCAGGTACTTTCCTTCCCCTCCGTTCGTCAGTTGGGAGAACATGGATACGACCTTGCTGATTTGGTCGCTCTGATCGGCCAGTTTGGCGAACAAAGTTTTGCCTGTTGACAAAGCGTCACGAACTTTGCCAATATGCGGCGTAGGCGCGTTCTCCAAGGCTTTGGACTGCGTCTGCACTGCCGCGTTCGCCTTCACGATCGCATTCGCAGCCGATGACAACGACTTGATATCCAGTGTATTGCCCGCGGCGCTGTTTTTCTGCAGGTTGGTCAGCGAATCGGATACTGCAGGAATCACGTCATTGGAAACGGTGTCCAAAGCCGTCACGGCCGTGCGCGCGGCTGACAAGTCATCTCCGAAATAGGGAATCACCGTACCAATCCGCCACACAATGCCATCAGTCTGTGATCGAGCAGCCTTGGTTTCCTGCTGGAGCTGCGCTGTTTTGCCCGTCAAAGCGGACAAGTCGGAAGTCATATCGGAACCGATATTGGCCGATTGGACGATGGACACCGCTTGGGTGAGGTGTTTCTTCGCTTGCAGCACGCGCCCAACCAACAACGCGCAATAAACGACGATGACACCAAGAATGGCCACCACCGCAATGGCGACCTTCTTCCCCGTACTCCCCTTTGCTTGGCTCTTCACCTGAGCATTATCCGCATGGTTGGCCATGCTTCCCCCTCGTTATTCCTCTTGTATTATTGAGCGATTGCCGTCGCGTTGAGCTTGTCGATGGCGTTCTGCAATTTACTGGTTTGCTTAAGGTATTCGTTCGGATCGGCGGAAGAGGACATAATAGCCATCTGCTGTGAATCGTTCAATGCAGCGGATAGATTCTGCCTGGCATTCAAATCATTGGACTTCACCGTGCCAAGCACGCTTTGGCCCTCATTGACTTTGTTGACCAGATCAGCCTTGGCCACGGAAACGTCACGAGCATTCTTGGAACGTTCCACCGCGGCCTTGGCACTGAGAATCGCTTCGACCTTGTCTCCCAATCGACGAGTGGCCTCGGTAATCTTCTCATCACTGGACTGGTTGTCCTCGACCGAAGCCGACGCATCGCAGCTTGCATCGATTTTCGTCTTGTCGTTGCCCGCATCCACTGCAGCATGCAGTGCCGTCACAGTTTTCGGATCCTGCACCTGGCTCTCCGCAATCTGCAGATCATCAGCAGCACCATCGACGGTTTTCTTCAAGCGTTCCGTATTGGCCTGATAGATGCTCACGGATTGCTGACAGGAACTCAGCACCTCTTGACTGTCGACGTGCTGGCGGAATCCCCAAGCTACACTCGTAACAACCGCAACAACCGCAACAACCGCAACAATCCCCACCAGCTCACGACGGTGACGATATACGAATCCTCGCTGCGCCGCTTCCTCCACAGTCCCCTCGATGCTGCCAATCGAAAGACCTCTGGAAACTCCCTCCCCAGCAAGTCTGTCTTCATCGGTCAGAGGGAAATCGTAGGTTCTTGAGCCACTAGCACCATGAGTCCCATTCGGGGTACGCACTTCCGGCCATTCCCTGAACTCGTTTTCCGCCATGTTCCCAGTATTCCCTTCGTTCTATTTCCATCCGTGCTCCCTCATCCTATACGAATGGCAAGTCATAAAGAGGGAATCCCTCCAATCCAAAAAACATACATAGGGGAGGGTATGATACCGGACAGCAAGTGTCAACCACGTTCACGCATCAAAATGCCTGAAATAATAGGGGGGGTGGGAGCACGGCCATGGAGGAGAGGAAACGGCTGCTTATCGTCCAAGAAGCCATGGGCGGCTGCGGACGTAACGTCGTGGATATTGTCAACGGCATCGACCACAGCAAATTCGATGTGACCGTCGCCTACGGAACCAGCCGAATGGATGACTACTATCGCAACGCAATCCCCGAAATGGACCAGCACGCGACGCTCATTCCCGTTCCCGAACTGGTCCGAGATCTCTCCATGAGCAATGATGTCAAAGCCTGGCTGCGCATACGTGGGCTCATCAAGAAAATCAAACCCGACATTCTCCACTGCCACAGTTCGAAAGCCGGCATCATCGGACGTTCGGCGGCCTTTGGAAGACATGTGCCAAAGGTGTTTTATACACCCCATGCGTACGCATTCCAAGCATGGGAGTTCTCCGAGTCAAAGAAGCGCTTCTTCGCTTTTCTCGAACGTATGTGCAGCCATTTTCTGACTACATGCACGTTCAACGTGTCGAAGGGCGAGCGCGACATCGCTTTGCAAAATCGGATTGACAAGCCCGATAAGTTCAAGGTCGTGTATAACGGCATTCCCGACATCACGTTGCCTTCACGCGACGAGGCCTTGGAAATGCTGGGCTTGTCCGATCTGCCGCATGGGGCCGTTGTCATCGGTTCCACCGTGCGCCTTGCCAAGCAGAAAGATCCGATGACGTTCGTCCGGATTGCCAAAACAGTGGTCGAGCATAATCCCCTCGCGCATTTCGTCTGCGTGGGAGATGGCAACCTGCAAGATGATGTGTCGCGCTTTGTCGCGGATCATGGTCTCGGCAGCAACGTGCATCTGCTGGGTTACCGTGATGATGCGGAACGTATCGTCACTGCGTTCGACGTGTATCTGCTGACCTCGTTATACGAGGGTCTGCCGTATTCGCTAGTCGAGGCATTGCGTGCCGGCGTGCCCATTGTGGCTACGAATGTGACCGGTAGCAACGAGGTGGTGCGGCCTGGCGTGAACGGTTATCTTTTCAACGTCGGCGACGTGGAAGACGGCGTTCGGCAAGTGAAGCGTGTTATTTCCGAGCGTTCCCACGATGGAAAATTCTCCTACGACATCATTCGCAGCACGTATCTCGATAAGTTCACATCGCAACGCATGCTTGACAGCGTGCAGGAAAGCTATCTGGGCTGAACGGATTTTGCACGGGTTACAGAAATTTCCGAATCGACCATCTCTTCGCTAGAAGGTTCCGCAGCATGCCGACCGTCCAGCTTACGGTCTCTTCGTGAAGCGTGATGCCGGCAAACAGCCATACCATGCAATACGTAATTATGCCGAGCATCGTCTGCCATGCGCACCTCATCGCAGGAGCGCCATACAGCAATGTCAGCAAGGCCGCCGTCGCGCATATATGGCGACAGCCTATTGTGCGAGCCACCCCAGACCGACCAACTCTCGTAGAACCCCGGTGTCTATTTAGAAGTGCAACGCCCATATTGGTCCTGCAATTCTAGCAGTTCGTCGGCAAACGCCTCAGCGGCAGCCTCGCACCAAGATGCTTGCGGCATAATAGTACGGCGATTTGACGATGGTAATCGTCGACACGTTGAAAACGAAGTACCGGCTTGCCCACCCTTTTACCGACGAGGCAGGAGCGTACTATATCTATAAGCAATTGCATTAAATCTTTCAAAGGAAATAGCGAGCCATGCCCCCTACTTTTCATCCTGATATTGCAGTAATCATCCCTGTGTATAACGCCATACAGTATCTTGACGAATGCCTAAACAGCATTGTCAGCCAAACATATCGCGAATTAGAAATCATTCTCGTTGATGATGGATCAACGGACGGAAGCGAAAAAGTCTGCGACCAATGGTCGGCTAAAGATAATCGAATCTCCGTCATACATCAGTCGAATTCCGGTGAAGCAGCCGCACGTAATACCGGGATTTCACACGCTCATAGCGGACTTATTGCTTGGGTAGACAGTGACGATACGATAGAAACTTCATATATTGAGCATTTGTATAATACGAAAAAAAAATCATGCCGCTTCTATCGCAATAGCCAATCCGCGTAGTAAACAATCCATCAAACAAGATGGGGAATATGTCTATTCTGGTCAACATGACATTATCCGCGCATGGCTCTATAACGAAATCCCTTCTTATATGTGGTCTTCGCTAGTCGACAAATCCCTATATGACGGTTTGCAGTTCGAATCATTCAGAGTACGCGCCGACGCATTAATGATGGGGAAATTATGCACTCGAGCATCGAGAATAGTGGTATATAGCGATAACGGCTATCAGTATCGAGAACACGCTGATTCAACTTCCCATTCCGCTTCTAGTCCTTCAGTGAATCTCAATTCATGGATGGAGTCCGGAGAAAAAGAATATGAATATTTTTCGTCGTTTTTCCCTAATTTCCGCAAGCAGGCCTCTTACCATATCATGCATGAGCTGGTCGTAGTGTACTTCTGCATCAAGCAGCTGCCTGACGGCCGTGAGAAAAAGCTTCTATGCCATACACTGCAAAAACTAATGGCACGGCACCTACCACACCTGCCATGGGCGCACTTGGGAGCCAAGCGTTTTAGAGAAATGCTGGCAGGACTCAAAGCATTCATACTGTTAACTGTATATCTGATGAAACATTCAAGGAATTACCGATAAATGCAACAACCTGTATTCCACGCAGAAGTTTAAATAGCGTCTCAGCATCAGCACCTCGACGGAACGACACTCAGCAGTGCGTACGACACTGTCTTATGTTCTAAATACTACTTTCATTACTGATGGTAGTGCGCAACTTTTCGGGCACTACCAGATAATTTCCATGCCGAGATACGTTTTCAGGACTCCTTAATAGTTCAGCCGCATCTTTCGAATCGGCAATCTAAATCCACCTTCCCAGATACTGTTCAAACGGCAATTTTATGAGCTTCCTGCCTCAAAGGGAGATTCAAGAAGCCTTCGCTCACAGATGCTTGGCCTTCCTCAACACCCATTCCGTAAGGAATGGGACAAACCATAGACCGAGAAACTGCACACACCGCTTAGTGGATAAGAATGACCCGGCGGAGAGCGGCACATGTCTTAACTGCGCGAAAATCTCACCAAGCCTGGCATGAATCGCCCGATCTGACCAGTCCAGCCCGGATGCGAAATCAAGATCCTCGATGAACTTGTCAAAGGTCAAAGCCGCGCATTGCCGATAGTTTTTGCCCACGCAGTGCTCCAGCCGCTGCACCAAGGCCTCCAAGCGGTCAAGGTTCCTGATACTAAAACCGCTATGCGTGATGCTGTTATCCGTAGAAACATAGTGGTAGAGCCCGTCCGGCAATACATTGATGTTCTTACATCGGCCCACCACTTGGTGCAGCACATACTCGTCTTCATGGACGCGCCCGACCGGGAAACGCAGCTGATTCCAAATCGAAGCCGCATACAGCTTGTTACAAGCGACTACCAGCCGCCAATCCAATAAGGCATGGCGCAAATATTCCTCAGAAGATACAGCGGACCGCTTCTCCGTAATCGGTTCACTTCCCTTCCGCAACTTTCCAGCGGAGTCCTCGCAGATGATGGAGCACACAGACATGTCGGCATCAGCGATGCCGACATACAGACTATCCACATAATCCGGCTCCACATAATCGTCACTATCTACGAACGCAACGAAATCGCCATGCATGACATTCAAACCAGCATTCCTAGCATCGGACAAGCCACCATTGGGCTTGTGAACCACCCGAATACGATCATCCTGTCCAGCCCATTCATCGCACATTCGCGGGCACTCATCTGGGGAACCGTCATCGACCAGAATTATCTCAAGATGCCGGTAGGTTTGTTCCGTTATGCTGCGTACGCAACGATCCAGTGACCGCTCCACGTTATATACGGGCACAATAACGCTGATCAACGACTGTTCGCTCATGTTTCCACCTGTTTGTTCCCTCTACATCTCTAATTACCTTAGCATCTCTAATTACCTTAGAAAGGGATATGGGCTTTGCCGGCCAGTCATCACGATTAGCTTTCCAAATTTGGCCGTTCGCACCCTCTCACACTGTCGAGAGAATCGCCATTAATTACTTTCCGCTAAGCAATATGAAGTTTCCTCTTCACCATATCAGACAATAGAGAACGCTCCTTCTGCCCCAGCAGCAGGCACATATCTACACACAGCGTAACTAAAGCATATAGGCAGCACGTCAGAATCAATGAAATCCAATTATCAGCGATAAGGCCAAATATGCTCCTAATTCCCCAGCAAGCCACAGCCGCCACTGCAGTAGAAGCGAAATACCGTATATAAATCGGATAGAATTCGAACTTCCTGACATGCAAACATCTAGCCGCATATACAGGCACAAATGTCACATTAGCAAAGAATTCGAATAGAGGTGGAATTGCAGCCACGAGGAACACACCCCATTTCGGCAAAATCTCGATAGAGGTAATCAGCACGACCATGGATATCGCGCTGTAAACAAGCCATCCAATAGAATATTTCTTCAAACGGTTAACAATCAGCGGTAGATTTTGCAATGTCACAGCAACTCCAGAAGCCAGCAATCCTAACATTGTCAATGTGAGCAGCTCGTACAATAGAGTTGTATCTTGACCATGTTGCCATAGACGCATGAAATCATAACCCACAACCAGAAGTACCACAAAAACGATATTGGTGAAGAAGCCAGATACTTTCATACCGGACTTAATATCATCAACTAATTCATCACGCTTGCCCTGCGCATAATATTTTGTCTGTTCAGGATAGAACAGGCTTGCCACAGTAATCGTCAGACTGCTAATCTGATTCGGGACAGTCTGCGCGACAGATAACATGCCCATAAGATATGGACTAACCATAAGATTTGCCACCAATAATTGCAGGCCGAACATCATAATCTGCTGTAACTTAGTAACGACATTCCAGATTCCAGCCTCAAGCATCTCGCGGACACTTGCCCACGATACTAAATTCCAACGAAACGATATATCAGGAAGCAATACACGCGTATAGAATCGATTCATTATTGTCAATACCGCAGACGCCAAGCATACGGCCAGACCTACATAGCAGACTTTCGGAGGCAACATGCCAAAAAGCACAACCATGACTGCTACACGCACAAAAGAAAAAACCAGGTTAGCGATGCTGCTCAGATAAAGTTTGTTTTTTACGAATGTAGCTACAGAATATACTGTGGATATTGTTGTGATGACAAACTGCAAAAATATAAAAGTGAACAGCATCTTCACGTCACCAACAAGGTGGGGAGAGATATTTACCAATTTGTCGAGAAACAGGATTACTGGAATTGCAATTATCGTAAGTGCAAATACCATAACAGCATTGGCCGCAAGAGTGGACGAATAATATCGGTTCGCTTTAAGTTCGTTCCCCTCATGATATGCAACCGTAATAAAACGTCCTGCCACTGAGGTAAGTGCAACAGTGAACAGCTGCGCATAACCCACAAACGTGCTGGCCAATCCGACAAATCCATATGCCTCTGCACCGATATTATGCACGACATACGGGGTAAGAAATAAACCGATGCCGATGGAAACCACAAAATTCACCAAGCTCGCAATCATATTTACGAGCAGTTGTTTTTTATCTCCCACAATTCCACCTATTGCTTATTGATTATTTGCCAATATTCAGCAATGCGTTACATCTCTTGATTACACGTTGCCGTCAATATATCTCTTTCACAATTCGTTTCAGATTCTTAGCGATGTTCTCCAGACCGGACATCTTCTTGCACACGTCGTAGAAGTACTGCTGACGCGGCATAAAGGAGTCGATGACTTCGCTCAATAGCTTTCTACGCGGCAAATGCCTGCGGAAACGAATACTTATTCGTTGTGATATGGAGTCGTATGTTAAATGGTCAGTGAGGTCTTCATTGCGTATCCCCTTTCACGGCACCTTTCTCGCCGTATGTCTTGCGTCCCCAGAACAAAAACGGGCAGAGTCGTGTTCCCATATAATTGACCTGATCTTTAAAAGGCAAGTACCGTATGCTACTCCATGGAATTGTACGGAACATCCGGAACAATTCCTTTAGCCTCTTATGCACTTGGGCATCCGACCAATCCAACTGCCTTGCTTTGTATATCGAATCCTTGAGCTGGCTGAAGAACACAGGGAACAGATCCATGGCCCCCTCATCCAGCAGAAAACGCACTTTGCCAATCAACGCTTCGATAATGTCAAGGGATTGCAAGGTATACTTGGTATGCATGATGCTGCCGGTACGTTCGATGTAGTGGTACAGACGTTCCGGCAACAGCACTGCCGTACGTGTCCGTCCGAAAATCCTATATGTCACGAACTCATCCTCGTGCAGTTTCCCTACTGGATATCGGAGGTCTTTCCACAGCTGGCACCGATACAGTTTGTTCCACGCCACCACATTGTCCACACCGTTTTCCTCACCACGCTGCCTCATGCAATCTATGCCAGAACATGTCCTGAGCGTGTCCGTTATCGGCGCGTATTCCTTACGACGGACGGGAGCGGTCTGCTCGATGGCGTTTCCGTCAGCGTCCTCATGGAATACCGAGCACATAACGAGATCAGCATGATTCTTCTGTGCGGCGTCGATCATGGTGGCGATGTAATCCGGTTCCACGTAATCGTCGCTGTCAACGAAGGCGATGAACTCGCCAGTCGCCATATCCAATCCGGCATTACGGGCAGAGGAGAGACCGCCGTTGGGCTTGTGAATCACCTGAATACGCGAATCCTTATTGGCCCAAGCATCGCACATTGCCGGGCACCGGTCTGTGCTGCCGTCATCTACCAGAATAATCTCCAAGTGAGCATACGACTGGTTCACCACGCTACGGACGCATCGGTCGAGATACTGTTCCACCCCGTATATGGGGATGATGACGCTTACTAAATCCATAGTGAGTTCCTTCACCGTAGATACCATTTCCATAGCGATGTCATGTTTATAGCGAATGCGATTTTGGTTGACCTGTTAACGGCCGCATTCCTGAGCTCATGCAAATACACATTCCGATATGGCGATGATGCCACATGCCGTACGAAACGCAGCAATTCCGTTTTATCGACCGTTCCCGCAGCTTTGCAGGCATCGTGAATCGCCCACAACGCGTCATTCGCCAACCGCAAATACAGGTGGCATCTGTTCGTCTCACTAATCAGCATATCTCGATAAAACGCCAGATGCTTTCCATGGGCATACTCCAGCTCCTGGGCTTTCCCGAATCGGAATCCCCGGACCAAACTGCCCATATGCTGCCGGTACACGTACAGGCACCGTTGCAGAAAAGCCATACGGATGCCACGAGTGAGCAGATCCAGAACGAACAGCATGTCCTCGCCGAATGCAATATTCTCGGCAAATCGCAAATCCCCGATGCTTGAACGACGATACAGTTTCCCCCAACATTGGTAGAGCAGCTCATCGTTGTCGAGTGCACATAGCTGATTCGCCACGGTTTTCTCATGACGTCGCCGCGTGTCGATTACATTCTGTTGCCGTACGGTTTTGCTTTCTTGCTCGGTGACGCTGCCGTCGGCATGTTCTTCGATGACGTCGTATCCGAATACCACCATATCGGCCGAGTGCGTAATTGCACATCGAACAGCCTCGGCAACTGCCTCACGACGCAAACTGTCATCACTATCCACGAAGGTCACGAATGCTCCCGTAGCCGCATCCAATCCGGCATTACGGGCCGCGGACACTCCTCTGCATGGTTGATGAGTCACGCGAATCCGCTGATCGGTTTGTGCCATGGCGTCGCAGAGTTCCGCCGACCCGTCCGTGGACCCATCGTCGACCAGTATGATCTCAAGGTCCGGGTAGGTCTGCGAGCGCAGACTGTTCACACAATCATCGAGGTAATGTTTCGAGTTCCGTATCGGCACGATGATGCTTACAAGCGGCGATGAGGACGGTTTGGTCTCGTCTGTCATGATCTTTTCGCGTTCCTCACATAGAATTCCTGCAGTTGCGCGGCTACGTCGGACATCTCGTATCCCGCGACTTTCACTTCGGAGCTTCGGCTTCTTCGTTCGGGCGCGTGTTTGAGTATGTCATCCAATCGTGTTGCCCAAGCGTCCGGTCCGTTTCCCAGACGTTCGAAATGCATGAGGTCGCATACACGGGCCGACTCCGGAACTACGTCAGCGGAACCGAGGCAGGGCAGTCCGGCGCATTGCGCTTCGATGTATACGATGCCCAGTCCTTCGGCGACCGAAGGAAGTACGAAGGCGTCCATGGCCTGGTACAGTTCCGCGACATCGGAACGTTGTCCAAGCAGCTGCACGCATCCATCCAAGTTCTTTTCGACAATTCGACATTCAATTTCGTCACGTAGAGGACCGTCGCCGACCATGACCAGTACGGAGTCTGGGTGAATCGCATGGTAGCGTTCGAACATGTCCAGCAGGAACAGAGGATTCTTCTGTGGCCGAAAACCACCGCAGAATCCGATGACTGTGGTGTGGTCGCTGAGCTTCAATTCGCGACGTGCTTTTTCCCGTGCAGCTGCATTATATGCGAATTGCGCCCTGTCGATACCATTGCGGATCCAAGTGTAAGGCTTGTTCGGGAACATGAAATTCGCCGCCAGATCCGAGCAAGCGAAGTAATGCGTAGGGTATCGGTCGATGTCTTTGGCGATGGCTTGGCCTCGCATGTCCCAGAGCAATGCGCGTAGCGGATTCTCGTGGTGTTGGTACTCCTCGATGTTATGGGAGTGCAGGATGCGTAGTCCGATGCCCGCACGCTGGGCATATTTCAATGGCAGCGCGTACGGGAAATTCGCGTGCATGTGGACGCCCATGATTTCGGGATGCTGTTGGAAGAAGCGCGGCAGACATGTGCGTGACCGGATCAGTGAATCCCGTTGTGGCACAAGGACCCGGCATATGTTGCCGCCCATGGATTGGATTTCGTTTTCGAAATGCAACGGCCCGTCATGGTAATCCTGCAGGAAATCGAATTGCACTTTGGTCCGATCCATGTGCCGATACACGTTCATGATGAAGGTTTCGATGCCGCCCAAACCTGTGGTCATGCCCCATTGGAGGATGTGGATAGGTTGCGTCGTCATGGTCTTGTACTCCCCTTGGCATCGTCGATGAGTGTGAAGAGCCGACGAACTTGATCCTCATAGTCGAATCGTCCGCCTTGGAGGTTGGAGCTCAAGGTGGCGCACAAGGATTTGTCGTTCAATAGTCTGATGATGCCTTCAGCCAACGCGGTTTCATCGGGGCGGACCAGAATCCCATCGTGTCCATCGGTAATTTGTTCGCGCGAGCTGGGTATGTCGGTGGCAACGATTGGTTTGGCCAGAATTCTTGCCTCCTGCAATGCCAGACTGTATCCCTCGTATCTGGACGGCTGCACGTAGATGTCAGTCGCGGCGACATATGGGTATGGGTTTGCGACGCGACCTTTCAGTATGAAATGGTGTTCGAGGCCGTACGCGTGAATCATGGTTTCCAGTTCGGCCCGCTGGTCGCCCTCGCCAAGTACCAGCCATGTAAAGTCCAGTCCACGTTGGCGTAGCAAAGCGGCCGCCTTTACCGCGATGTCAATGCCTTTCTGAGAAAGCAATCTTCCCAATGTAACCAATTTGTTGGGACGTTCGGCGAAATCGTCTGGCACCGGTTGCGAGGCCTTCCGCCTGATATCGTCGGCATCCAGCACGTTGTACAGCACCTCGGCCTTATCCGCGTACGCGGAAGCCTGCTCCACGAATCTGTGTTTCACCGATTCGGATACGCAGAAGACTTTGTCGTATCCATGCAGGTATGGCATGGCCAACGGCAGCCATTCCATCTGTTCGTCGTGCATCCACGTCGCATGGAAGTCCGCATCCAGTTGCACGCCGAGCGTAGTGGTCAACGATCCGTAGCCTCGAAAATCGAGCACCGCGTCAAAATGCTCTGTTGGCAAATCATCGATGTGGGAAGAAGCGTAGTCGTACACCAGATTGCGTTTGTCGTTGCTGGCGATGGTTAGGAGCTTGCGCCCGAGGCGGTAGAGACTGCGGCGAATCGTGCCACAGTCAGAAAAGTCATTGACTCCGATGGCATACGCGAAAGCGGAAGTGAAATGGCAGTGCCGGACCGCAACCTGATCCGGGAGCATGTTCAGCAAGGGTCCTTGGCGTTCTGCCGTCAACAATGTCACGGAAACCTGGTTGTAGTCCAGATCTTGCAACAAACGAACCAAGGCGATTTCCATTCCGCCATCGCCTAGACCGCACAAGACGGCGATACGTTTACGAGATGCATCAATCACGATATTTTCCCCTTTACGCGGTTCCAGATGGGGTAGAACAGTGACGGGCAGAAGGTTCCGCCAAGGATGCGTATCCAATATCGGGGCGAATGCAATCGCTTCAACGCATGCCACCAGTATTTGCACAGAATCTTCCTATATTCGTCCCGATGCGACGGATCGTTAATGGCGTAGGTACGTAACAGTAGTTCCTCCGCCAAAATAGCATAGGAAGCTAATACTGAGGACCTTGACTCTTTCGGTACGATGGTCATCATGTGTTCGTGTGCCTCCAGACAGGTCGCCACGGATTCCAAGTCCACCTTGTGGGATGTGGAGTTAGGATTATTGCGGTAGTTGTATAGGCACCGGTCAGTGCTCACCGTCACTGCAGATAACGACGCGTATTCCACGTCGAACAGTAAATCTTCGCACATGCTGATTCGCGAATCGAACCGAAGATTCTCCCGCTCAATCAACGCGCGTGAGAAGAACTTGTTCCACACATAGCCTTTCACTCCGGAATAGGCGAGGATGCAATCCAATGCGTCCTTGCGGGAAAGGACGCCGGAAGGAATCCGGTAATCAGGTTCCTGAGCGTGCACGGCGCTTGGGGTGGCGTCAGCCGGCACACTTCGGTAATTGAATATGGCCATCTGCGCATGCCTGTCATGGACCAGCTCAAGCAGTTCCTCGACGGTTTCCTCTTCAAGCCAATCATCGGCATCCACGAATTCCAGCCAATCGCCATCCGCCGCGTCAAGTCCGGCGTTTCTCGCCGCGGAAACGCCGCTGTTGGCACGGTGAATCACCATGACGCGAGCGTCCTTGTCGGCCCATGCATCGCATAAGTCGGCACTACCGTCCGTGGAGCCATCATCCACGAGAATCACCTGAATATCTGCATGTGTCTGATGCAACAGGCTGTCGACGCACGTGTCTAGATAGTCGCGCGCATTGTATACGGGAACGATAAGGCTGACCAGTTGGTTCTTCTCGTTCATGGGCGGCCTCCGGACACCCGTTGCAGCATACGGTACGTTCTGGGCGCGAAGGACAGGAACAGCAGTTTAGCCTTTCTTGAAACCGAAACTCTGTCATCATGGAGCACCGGACGAAGAAAATGTCTCATATCGCGCGCAATACGATGGTATATCACGGCCGGCGCGTCACTTTGGAAAATATTGAACAGCACATCGGCACGTCCCTGAAGACGGAAGTAGTCCATGGCTTTTTTGTCGGAGTAGCCATGCTGGGTAAGGTAATCGCAGCATAAGTCAGAAATCTGGATCTCGTCGCACGAATGGTCGTTGAACACGCTCATATGGACGATAGAACCTTGTCTGATGCTGTAATGGTACAGAGGTTCCATCCGTACGAAAATGCTGTTCATCCGCAGGAACACCTGTGTGAGCACGTAATAGTCCTCACTATTCAGTCCTTCATGGAAGCGAATGCCATGGTCACCTTTGAAAAGCCGAGCGTCGAACATCTTCCCCCATACCGGCCCTGCCAATGACAGGTGGTATAGGAATTGGATCATGGCTTCCTCACTGTCCATGATTCCTTCGGGCGTGCTTCGCGTGTCGGCGACCACACTACCATCCTCCAAATCATGCAGACATGAGCACATCACCACATCCGATCCGCTTTGCTCGTGCCAGCTCAACAGTTCGGAGATGTAGTTTGGTTCCACATAATCATCGCTGTCCACAAAGGTGACCAGATCGCCAACGATGATGTCCAATCCCGCGTTCCTGGCCGAGGCCAGACCTCCATTCTTTTTATGTACCACGCGTATGCGGGAATCGCGGGCTGCCCATTCATCACACAATTGGGGGCAACGGTCCGGTGAGCCATCATCCACCACAACAATATCCAATTGCTTGTAATCCTGTTCGACGATGCTCTTTATGCATCTGTCGAGGTAGCGTTCCACGCCGTAGACGGGAACAATCACGGAAACTATCTGTCTACCGTCCATCAGTCCAACACCATCCCATTCGAATCGAACGCCTGCAACAATGACAGCCAATCGTTAAGAATCGTAGTCATGTCATAACGTTGAGCGTTGTTCTCACTCATGCTGGAATATTTGACACGCTTGGCGCAATCATCAATCAGCTCATTGATGGCCTTGGCCATGGCGTCGATGTCTTCCAACAGCACGAGGGCTCCGTTGATACCGTCTTCGACGATTTCGGCAGGGCCTGTCGGGCAATCGAAGCTCACCAATGGCAGACGATGTGCTTTAGCCTCGAGCAACACCATTGGCAGTCCTTCGAAGCGGGAGGTCATGACGAACATGGCGGACCGCCTGTAGTACGCGTCCACGTCATCGACTCGACCTTCAAGTGTCAGCCGGCCGTCCAGATGAGCATCATGAATCTTCTGCTCGAGCGACGGTCTGTCTTCGCCTTCTCCAAGAATCTTCCATTGCCAGTCCGGATGGTCCGGCAGCACTTTGGCGGCGACGTCGACCAGCAAGTCGAAGCCTTTCTGGTATGCCAGTCGGCCAGAGCTCAGAATCAGCTTGGAATCCACGTCATATGAGACAGGGCCTTCAGGCGCCTGCATGGGGTTCGGAATGGCAATGACCGGACATCTCAACGTGAGATTGGTCTCGTACAGCTTCTTGTCGGTTTCAGTCAGAGTAACGATGGCGTCCGCGCTGCGGGCGGCCCACCGACGAGTCAACTTACGATATGGCACATCCGGATTCTGCAGGTAATTAAAGTGTTCCCAGGACACTACCTTTACGCCAGTTTTCCTTTTGAGCGGGAGGGAATACATGTCCAGAATGCCGTCGATGTCAATCACTACGTCGATATGCTGTTTCACAACGATGTTCCGCAGTCGTTTGCAGGTATCGAAATAATGTTGGATACCGTGTGTCACCGTCGGATACAGACTGAATCGCTGGATGTTCGAGTCAATCGGGAAAAACGGACTGTCATGCTCCTCGAAAAGGCTGATGAAGGAGATTGTGTAATCAGTGCCCGCCGAAAGTGTGTTGGCGAGCATGATGGACACATTCTCCGTGCCTCCTGAACGGGTGATGTCACCGGAGAAAAAACCGACGTGCATCAGACATCCTCTCTTGCAACGCTGTTCGCGTGCTTTCCGACGCGTCCTTTGATTTTTTTGACATCCCGTTTCCACTGGGACAGGCGCTGGTTCGGGGAGAACACCAGCAAATGCAATACAGGGAATGTGGCCGCTTCATGACGGACCCATGATCCGAAGTCCGGTTCGAACAGCACCGAAGCAAGCACATAGCCCAGGAAAATCGAAATGGCCAGGAACTGCGTGTCATCCTCGATCTCATCAAGCTTGCCGAACAGGTGCACCAGATACACGGTGACAGCCACTTGGAAGAGGCAGAACGGCAGATACTGAACACCTTTCACCGCCAGCTCGAACGGAATCATCATGCGGACCGCGTTGATCAGATAGTTCAGCAGGAACAATGGCAGGCTCGTGGAGTTGTCTCCACCCACCCAGTTTTTGATGATGGTGACGCTGTCGGCGTCACCTTCTCGGCCACTCAAACTGTAGTCACGGACATCCATAATCTGTTGGTATTCGTCAGGCATGAGCACACTGGCCACCACCATCATCGCGCATACCAACAAGTACATCGTGGCTACCGTGATAGCAATCTTAGCCGCAGGAGGAATCCTGCGAATTTTACGGAAAACCACGAGAATGCAGTAGATGGCAAGAACAAATGCGGCGATCAGTATGTAATACGAACGGAACACCTTGCTCTCAAAATACAGGACCACCGCTGCAAGAACGATTTTCATGAAGGAGTTCTCGATTGGTATCAGCAGTACCAGATACACCGCCATGAAGAACAGGAACTGGATGACGTCCTTGCCGATGTTGAAAACATAGATATTCAGCAGACCGATACAGGACAACAGGAAAATGGTCTGTACCATATCAGGCTCGGGAAGTCTCAACACCATGAAAAACACAACCAACGTCAGAGATAGACCAAGGAACCAGCTCCATTGGCTCATCGTGGTGAAACTGAAGACGTTAATGTTTTTGAAGAAATTGGCGGCAACGATGTAAGTGCCAGCCCAAGCGTGCACTCCTACATCCTCATTAGCCATGCCCAAAATACGATTGTTGTCATAGAAATATTTCGCCGGGAGCAACATGGTCAGCAGCTTGGCCGCCAACATCACGACAAAGACAAGGATAAGAGTCGCGTTCTTGTTTCGGTTCTCCCACCAACCGCCTTTATCCGCCAGTTCAAGTTCATCGTTCATGAATCAGAATCACCTCAGATGCGTTCGGCCTTGGCTAGCGCATCCACATAGAATTTTTGGAGCCATTCCGCATTGGCTTTGATATCGAACCCCGCATCGGTCACAGTGTCCGCACCGGAAGCGCGATCCGTTCCGGCATATGCGGCATGCTGGTTCAGGATTCGCTTGGCCCATTCCGCTGGAGACTCATCCAAGCCAATGACCTGCACATTGCCTGTCACGTCGCATTGCTTGGGTACGCGGTCGGAAATGGTGCAGGGCAGACCGGATGCCTGCGCCTCGATCATGGTGACCGGCAGCCCCTCATACAGGCTTGGTAGAATGAAGGAATCCATGCCCTGCAAAACCCGGTTCACGTCGGAACGTACGCCGAGGAACCTCACTGCGTCATGCAGACCAAGCTCATCCACCTTGGCCTTGATTTGGTTTTTCAATTCGTCGTTCAGCTCGCCGCCGCCTACGAGCCACAGGACGCTGTTCGGGCACTGCTTGTGGACTTCGGCGAAGATATCGATCAGGAATGTATGGTTCTTCTGCGGGAAGAACCTTCCCACATGTCCAAGCACAAAGGTGTCTGGGTCGGTGACGCCGAATTCGGCACGCACCTTCGTGGCAAGGGATGAATCGTAGCGATAGGCGGAGGTGTCAATCGCGTTGCGCTGCTGAATCACCTTGCTCCGGTTCTTCTCACCGAACAGCCAATCCCCCGCTTCAGTGCCGCATGCGAACATATGTGTGACGTATTTCGGCAACCTCATGCGGAAATACTCGCGGAATATGGATTTCAGGTCGAATCCGACCGGACGGTTGTGCGCGTGAGCGATGCGGACAGGAACGCCCTGCTCTGCAGCTATCCGCAAAGGGAAGTAGCTGCGTTCCTCAAGATTCGAATGGATAATCTGGTATTCCGGATGCTGTTGGAGGAAAGCACGGAATTCACGCTTGTACCGTCCGAAATACTGCGGGTACATCGGGCACATGCGGTAGATGCGTCCGCCCAACGCCTCGATCTCATCCTCATAGGCCGCATGGTAATCGCGATTGACCAGAAAATCATAAGTGACCTGCTCGCGGTCGAAATGACGAAGGTAATTCATCATCATGGTTTCGGCACCACCACGGTCCATAACCGTGTCGAGTACCAATACGCGCAACGGGGAATGCTCAGGCATGACGAACCTCTTCCTTGATCAACCGTTGTTCCAAACGCACCACGGTATCGGACGGAATCGGGGAATCGATCACGCAGCCCGCACCGATCACGCAGTTGTCTCCGATGGAGGCGCCTTTGATGATGGTCACATTGCTGCCGATCCAGCAGTGTTTTCCGATCACAACCGGTGCCGTGGAATAGCCTTGGCCTTTGATGGATTCATCCGCGTTGACGAAACGATGGTTGTGGTCGTAGATACGCACGTTTTCACCGAAAATGGTGCCGTCTCCGATGCGGATTTCCTCGATGGCATGCACGGCGCAACCGTTGTTGAAGAACACATTGTCGCCGATGGTGATGGTTCCGCCCAATTCAGCGGTGAGCTGCAGTCCCTTACGGAAATGCAACGCCTTGCCCCAACGGATGGATCTGCCGTAAATGACCCTGTACAAAGCTTTCAGTAGCGCTCCGGTAAACCGGTACCACAGCTTCACTACTACCACCGACTCTCCCCCGTTCTACTCACTAGTCCGCTTGGAATAACCACTGAGTGTTCAGTGCTTGCTCTTGGAACGGGAGATGCCCGACTTGGACTTTCGCTTGGAGGAAGAGCCGGCATCCTCATGATCCTCATGGTAGTAATAGCTGGAACGGCCGGCATTGTTCACGGACACCATGTTCAGCACCACGCCCCGGATGGCGGTCTTGGACATGCGGAATTCCTTCACGACCTCACGCAGCGCCTTCTTCTGCGCGACGCCTTGGCCCACGACCAGCAGCAGTACGCCACCCTTTTCCGCGAAAACGGCGGCATCGTTGGCGACCGTCATCGGGGCGGTGTCGACGATGACGTAATCGTATCGTTCGGCGGCCTGGTCAACCAGCTGACGCATGGCGTCAGATCCCAGGATGATGCCGGATGGTGTCTTCTGCTCTTCGGCGGGAAGAACCTGCAGATACGACTTCCAATACGGCTGGATGGCCTCCTTCGCGGAAACCTCTCCGGCCAGCAGGGAGACCAGGCCGACGCCGCTGTTCATGCCAAGGGCCTTGGCCACCGACGGATGGCGCACATCGGCATCGATGAGCAGAACACTCTTGCCTTTTTCGGCGAATGCGGCAGCCATATTCACCGACACTGTGGTCTTGCCCTCGCGAGGATTGGTGGAAGTCACGATAATGACGTTCTGCTGCTTCAAGTCCTTCGGAGTGACGAAGGAAATATTCGTAGTCAGACGGCGGACTTCTTCAGCAGCACGGCCACGTGGCTTGGTGATAACGGCGGGGACGCCATTGGACACAGTGTGAGCCTTCGGCACGGATGCAAGCACGGGATCGCGGACAACGGTCTGCACGTCAGAAACGTCATTGACGCCCTTGTCGAACATCTCGCGCAGAACAGCGCCCAGCATCGCGATGATAAGACCAGCAACGATACCGATGGCAAGATTCGCCTGGACGTTCGGCGATGACGCGACCCGAGGCTCCACCGGCGCCTGGATGGTGGCGAAGGAAACATTGATGTCGGGGCCCGCCATGGCGGAAACCTGCTTCTTCAGTTGCTTTACCAACTCTTTGACAATACGCACGGTCTGTGCTGGATTCGAATCAGTGGCATAAATGTAGACAATGGGAGATGAATCATTAGTTGCCGCCGAAACATTGGAACGCAATGCAGTCGGCGTGGTGTGCAGACCCAAGTTGTCAATAACGGACTGCAGAATCTCATCAGATTGGACAAGATCGGGATACAGGCTGGCCAGCGAGCTGCCATTCGCATATTGCTGCTGGTTCGTCGTAGTCGAGCTTTCACTGGATGATGCGGAATCATACTGCGTCAATATCTCAGTGCTTGCTGTATAGATAGGTGTGGCGGCGAATGTCGTCCCCGCGACAACGCCCACCACCACGCAGAACAGCACGATTTCCACAATCCAATGCTTCTTGATAGCTCTCAGCACGTCCGAAATAGTCATGTGTTCCCTCTCATTCTCACACTGAAGCGAGCGCTCCACCCCACTTGCCAAGAAACGCTCAGCCATTTCGTAAGCTATCTTACCGTTTCCCCCGACAAGGATTGGTAGCGGGCTGCGGGTGTTTTCTTGGAGACCGAGCGAAAGGATTATCGTATGTCCGGTCCCGAGGAACGACGGCATGCGGTGGAACTGTACTTCACCACGTCGATGACAACGGCCCAGATGGCGAAGCACCTGGGCTAACCGACCGTGCCCGGAACGCTGGCTGGCGGCGGATCCCCGGTATACCGGCCATATGACCCAACCCATCATCCCACCGGGGACAAAGGACCAAGGCAGTCGAACCGGTGCCGGGTAGCATGCAGAAGAAGCGGGCCGCCGAACGGCTCGGCGCGGGCGTCGGAGCAGTCCACAACTGGGTCAAGGCGTACCGCGAAGGTGGAATGGCCGCGTTGCAGACCAGAAACAAGAACGCCGCGCAGAACGGCAGATGGATTGGCAGCGGTGTGTTGGACGGTTTCTTAGAGGACGAGTCCCTGTTCGGTGAACTCCTTCGGACTCCGGTATCCGAGGGTGGAGTGGAGCCGCCGGTTGTCGGACCACCACACGCAGTCGTCGGGGCCGCGCCTCAGCTGCCCGATCGTGGCGTAGCTGTTCCGGTACACGAGCTCCTTCTTCAGCAGCCTGTCCATCGATTCGACCACGGCGTTGCCGTGGGGGCCGCCCCTGCGCGGCGGCGATCCTTTGACATCGAACACGTCGAGCGGCTCGTCGATCTCCGTGTCGTCGAACCCGCCGCCCCGGTCGGCGTGGAACACCTGGACGTCCGTCAGCGGGAAGTCGAGCGTGGCGAACGCGCCCGGCACCAGGCCCGCGTACCGTGCGGTTCGGACCGCTTGCGCGTGTACGCGCCCGTCATGCCCTGTTCGCGCATGATGCCACCGATGCGCCTCCCGGACGCGGTGACGCCAACAGCATATCAACAATATCTTGTCTCGTCATTCCGACTCGAGGGATTGCCAATTATCTGGAGGAAGATCTAGTTTAAGATATTCATATGAATTCGTTTTGATTTCAGAAAGAACGCCTTTAGCGTTGCGAATCCAGTTGTTACCCTTATTGTCTCGAAAGGCAATAACCGATTCAACACGAACATGCATTCCTTCGCCCGGATAAGGAACATAAGTCGTAAATCTCCCAGGAGGAACGGTACCTACACAAACAGTATTATTTGTCCCGCTCAAATAATCGGCGCCAGCCCCTTGATATGTTCCAGAAGTTAAAACGACATCATAGATCGGCTGATCCGAACCATTATTGACGGAAACCTTCATTAATGGAGAATTCTCCACCATCTGAACGCCGCCTTTCGAATCATGTACCACCCAAGACGATATCTCATTCGCTTGTTCAAATTTGGCGATCTGCCGGTCATGATTCTTCACATAGTCATATGACATAAAAGCAATAACGATGGAAATCACGGAAATACCAAGCGTGAATATGTCTGAAACATTGGTAAGCCCCGGATGTTCGGTATTCAAAAAAGTTCCAATGGCTTTAATCATTCCACTAACCTTTTGCCGAATATAGTTCATACATTAATCTCTTCCCCGCCGAGACAATATCCCCGTTCTCCGACTCACACCTATCTAATCCTCATCGGCAGCATACCACACACTCAAACATTTGTTCGATTTTATCTTTTCGTAAAATATCCCAGTCGGCCTGGACATGTAGGATTCGGGGGGAAAGAGAGACCACAGACTAGAGAAGAATTGTGAGCGAGAAGAACCAGGCCACGGAGAACGACAACCGCGTAAACGTCAAACACGGCGCACCGGCACATTCCCGAATCGCAAATAGGGAGGGGCAGAGGAATTCCAGCATCGAGCTGCTGCGCATCATCGCGATGTTCATGATCCTCATGCACCACTTCGTCGTTCACAACGGCTACGACGAGCTGAATCTTCCCCTGGGGCCGGAGCGGATCTTCTTCCAGCTCGTCATGGCCGGCGGCGGCAAGGTCGGCGTGGTCATCTTCTTCTCCATCTCCGCATGGTTCTTCCTCGACAGGGAGCAGACCATCAAATCCAACCTCAAGCGCGTATGGATCATGGAACGCGAGCTCCTGTTCTGGAGCCTCGCGCTTATGATGTTCTACCTCGTGTTCGACCGAGCCGACCTCGGACCGAAACTCATGGTCAGAAGCCTCGTACCCCTGAGCACAGGCATCTGGTGGTACGCCACCGCCTACGCCATCTTCCTAATGCTCCTCCCCTTCCTTTCCAAAGGTTTGAAGGTGCTCAGCCGCGAATACCACCTCGCGCTGGCCGCGACCGTGCTGGTCATATGGGGATTGACCAGCTTCATCCCCGGAATGATAGGAATCAACGACGGCTTCTTCGGGTTCATCTACCTGTTCATCCTAATCTCCGCCTACAAGTGGTACATGGAACCGTTCACCACCAGACAGGTCTGGCTGATGATTGGCACAGGTCTCGGTTTTTTCCTGTTGTACACCTGCGCCTCCATAACATTGTCGCTGCTCGGGTACGACATGGGAATATACATCACCGGCGATTGGAAGCTGCCCGTCATCATGGTCGGCTTCGGCATGTTCCTGCTGTTCGACCGCGTCACCTTCCACAATCGGACCATCAACCGGATCGCGCAGTCCGCGTTCGCCGTGTACCTGATCACCGACTACGCGGCCTCCAGGAAACTGTTCTGGGTCAAGTTGTTCAATCTGCAAGACCTCTACCAGCAGCCATTCGCGATTCTGCAGATCCTCGGCATACTGCTCACGATTTACGCGATCTGTATCCTGATTGATTTCGCTCGTCAAGCACTATTCGCCTTTACTATCGACCGACGCCACGGACATTGGTTCGACTTACTGTGGAAACGAAGCATCTCATTTAAGGGCCTTTCGCTGTTTGGTGTGGGTGAAGCGGGTTAGGCGGTGACGACGGTCGGGTAGTTTTGGTGGCATGGATACCACGATGCTGTTCACCGCTGCCCTGCAACTCGTCGACCCCTGGCACGTCACCGATGTGGAGTTCCGCGATACCGACGCGGGTGAGCGGGAGCTGCACATCACGATTAGGTACGGGCCCGGCTCCCGTTTCCACTGTCCCGAGGCGTCATGCCCCGAGGAGGCGCGCCCGGTGCATGACGTGCGTGAGCGTGTATGGCGGCATCTGAATTTCTTCCAGTGCAAGGCGTTCATCCACGCCTCCGTGCCGCGCGTGGCGTGCCCGGAGCACGGCGTGAAGACTGTGACGGTGCCGTGGGCGCGTCCGGGCAGCGGGTTCACGCTGGATTGGCTACAATGTATTAGACAGTCCGATGAGGGACGAATGACGTGAGATTGGAGGCCGACGATGGCCGACCAGAAACATCCCCGCCACTACGACGAGGCGTTCAAACGGAAGATCGTGCAGTTGTACGAGAGCGGCAAGCCATCCCGGGAGACCGGGGCCGAGTACGACATCGCGCGATCGACCCTGCGGCGCTGGGTCCAAGACATCCGCAACAGCGGCTTCACCCGGGCCGCGGACGACCGCACGCCCGAGCAGAACGAGCCGGTCGGGCCGGGGAGACGCGACCGACAGTTGGAGATGGAGGTGGACGTTTCAGAACAGGCGGCGCCGGTACTCGCACGAAAGTAGCAGTGATACGGGCCAACGCCTCCCGTTATCCGATATCGGCGCAGTGCGGGATACTGGGCGTTCCCCGCTCCACCTACTGAATATTTGTAGCTTTTGAGGCCACTGGTTATTGTGCTTGGGGACCAGCATTATGGCGGGAGAAGGCCGGTGGCGGATTGGTTAGAAGCCGTCGGCCTTCGGGGCTAGTTGTCGAGCATGGCTTGCCCGTGGCGTTGCCTCATGTTGTACTCGCCTGTATTAATCCAGATCGCGTTGTGCACGATGCGGTCGAGAATCGTGTCGGCGATGGTGTCGCCGCCGAGCTGACGGTGCCATTCCTTGGTCGCCAGCTGCGTGGCGAACGCCGTGCTGACGGTGTCGTACCGGAGCTCCATGAGCTCCAGGAGGAATCGTTTGAATAGTTCGTCGGGCTTGTCGACGAGCCATTCGTCGATCGCGAGCAGGTTGTAGGTGGCGTATTTGCGCACGAGCTTGGGCACTCCTCCTGGCTTGTTCGACGCGACCGTCACCTGCTCGGCCAGGTCTGGCATTCGGACGTAGACTGCGCGGTACCGTGCCCGGCACGCGGATTTCACCAACGCGCATAGCAGGTGGGATTTGCCCGATCCCGTGGCTCCCTGGAACACGACGTTCAACCGTTGTTCCAGATAGTTCCCGGCGTCGAGACCGGCGATCACGCTCCGGTCGAGCCTGCGTTCCTCCCCCAGGTCGATGGTTCTCAGGTCCGCCTGGGGGGGGGTAGCGCAGACCCGCGCGTTTGACGAGGCGTTGGATCTTGGCGTCCATGTGACCGGAGTGGGCGTTGTCGACCGCAAGCCTGACGACCTCCGTGTGGCTCATGGGCGCCGTCGTTCGCTCGTCGAGCCGTTCGAACGCGTCAAGCAGATCGGATGCGTTCATCTCACGCAATTTGCGTTTGGTCTCGGTGTCGATGATCATCGCGCGTCCACCTTCCCATGTCCGCGTAGTAATCGCCGCCGCGCACCCATCCGACGTCGTCAACGGCGCCGTCGGGGATCCCGCCCGTGGCGTCCTGGCCGGATTCGAGGATCGGTCTGATGTGCGAATACCGCGGCGAAGCGATCGACCGCAGCGACAGCGAACACGCGTTCTCCAAACGTTGGGCGGAATAGCGTTTCGACAGCCGCAGGATGCTCGTCGAGGCGTTCCGTGGCGAACAGCCTGCCGATCACGGCGGCGCAGCCGGGGCCTATTCGCTGGGCCCATTGCTCGCAACGTTTCCTGTCCCATGGTCTCCACGCGGCTTTGCCGGGCAGGTCGGACTCGTTCGTGGACCACTGGTTGGATGCCGTCGCCGGCAGGAGCCGGTGCGAGCACAACCGCGTGTTCCCCATGCCAGACCTCGAGCATGCTCGCGCCGATCCGCAGGTCCACCGTGGAACCGATGTACGCGTACGGGACGGAATACCAGTTGCGCGCATACGCGACGTGGCTGTTGGCCTGCACCCTGCGGCCGTATACCCAGTCCGCCACCTCGTAAGGCATCAGCGGCAACGTGATCAGCAGCGGTTTCTCCTCCGATTCGAACACCGACGACCGGGACCCGTCGCGCTTCTGGAACGCACGGGAATTGTATTCCGCCAGCCAGGCGCGTATCGCGGCCCGCAGTTCGTCAAGCGATCCGAACTCGTGGTCGCGCATCGCGCCGACCAGCGCCATCGTGACGTGCCACACGGTGTTCTCCGCGGACGGCTTGTCCTTCGGCTTCCTCACCCGTCCGGGCAGTACAGCGGCCGAATAGTGCTCGGCCATGCCCCGGTACGCGTCGTTCAACACGATCTCGCCCTCACGTGGATGCTTGATCACGCCGGTCTTCAGGTTGTCGCACACCAGGCGCGGCGTGGATCCGCCGAACCATTCGTACATCGCCACATGGGCCCGCAGCCACGAATTCTGCCCCATATCCAGGGTGGGTTCCACGAACGCGTACCGACTGAACGGCAATACCGCCACGAACAGGTACACGGTCGACGAATCACCGGTGACCGGATCGACGATGCGCATGGTCTTGCCGGCCCAGTCGACCTCGATGGTGCGGCCGGCCTTATGTTCCACCCTGCTTGTCACGCCGAGTCTCGCCACGTACGCGGCGTACAGCTTGCAGAACCTGTCATAACCCATATGGGGCCTACCCGACTGCCGGCATTCGTCCACATACTCGCCGTGCAGAATCCTCAACGTCACGCCGACACGGGCCAACTCCCGGTGGACCTTGCCCCAGTCGGGTTGCTCATACACGCTCTCACGTTCCCCGCGCCCGGGGAACAGCAGCGCGTATACCTCGTCGTCCGGCCTGTTAGCGACGTCATCCCAGCCGATGCCGGCGGCCTTCGCTGCGTCCAGCACGTCGGCCACGCTCCGGCGCGACATGCCTTGGGACCTTGCGATCGCGCGTCCCGATAACCCCTGGCCATGCAAACGCAGGACCAGTTTCGCCTGTATTTTCCGTACCATTGCTGGCAGCTCCTTCCACCACACGTCCCTCGCATGGTGAAATCGGAATTCTGAAACTTCCAATCCATCAAGCGGCCATTCGCCGGAGCATACAGGAACAGCACGGTTCTGATGTCACCGGGCTCGGTGCCATCCATGCCACCGGTCACATAATTAGGGGCTGTTTTCCGGTTCCTCAGCAGTCATAAGTACGGAAAAACGTATACACCCAACGGAAACGCCTTCACAGCCTCCGCCAAAGGTTCTTCTCTTGCAGCCCAAGAGAAGAACCTAGCGAATCAGTGAAGACGTCAACAAACGGACCGGCCCCGCGCGCGACAGCACCACATCCTGTTCTTTATTCCAGCCTTGCCATAGGCATAAGAGGCATAAGAGCCTTCTTCCTCCAAAGGAGAAGGGTTAACGGTGTATCTCAGCACTTCGAGAAGCCAGATCGCAGAGCAACACTCCGATTATCGGATTGAAGAAATTCGGATCCGATGATCGGAGTGCGGTTTCACGTCTGCATTACTAGCGTTTTGCGTCTATACAGCTCAAGAAAAGGGCGGAAAATACTAGTTGTGCAGATACGACGACCGCAGATGGGCCGTTGCGTATACGCAAATTGCGGAAGCGATCACCAGTAGCAGCGAGATGATGGCGAGCGCCTGCACTGCGGATCCGGAGCGAGGCATTTCCGGCTTCTCCGGCTTTTCTGAATCGCCGGGTTTGCCAGGTTCTTCTGGTTCATCTGGCTCGGCGACGGCTTTGATGGTTACCGTCACTTGGGCGCTTATGCCATCATGGTCGGAGGTGCGCAACTGTATGCCCGCTCCCCTACTCGAGTTTGCATCTATAACACCATCCGCACCATTGCGCACGGCGCTGATGGTGATGTTCTGGCTCACGGCTTCGAAGGCTTTCCTCTTCCCAACCGCCTGCATTGCGCGATCGATCTGATCGTTCAACGCCTGCAATTGGTCACTATCCACCACAAGACGGTAGTCAGCGATGCCGTTCAGTTGCGTTCCCGTCAAGGTCAGTAGGTCGTCAGCACTCAGCTGCTGAAGGCCGCTCGCCGGATCCAATTCCACCAAAGTCTGCTTACTGGAGATCGCCAGATCGCCGACATGGAACATTCCGTCACCCGTACCATCACCGCTAGTGCCGCCTGGAATCAGCCCAAGCGAGTCAGCCAAGTACGGCGCAAGATTCGACAAGTCGGAGAACGAGCCACTCAACAAGGCGAGCGTGTTCAGTCCAGCTGGGATCATACCCCGGTATTCGCCACCGCGAACAGTCATAGCCAAGATTTTTAGCGTCATCCAGCAGGTTGAATAGCGTCGGCGCGGTGAACGTTCCGCCCGAAAAACTGCCTTGCGCGGAAGTCTCATCCGTTTCGGCAAAGCGCATCAGCGTCGCGTCTGAAGTGAACGTGCCACTTTCCACGCGCAATGTGCCACGGCAATCGACTGCAGGCTGTGTTCCGCCAGCAACCGTTCCCGGGCCGACAATGGTGAGCTGCATGTTCGCAGGCACAGTGATCGCAGCAAACCCAGCAGCTCCACCGGATTCAGCGGCTTGCAGCGTATGCCCGTTCAGGTGAAACGTTACGTTTCGTACGCCTTTCGGTGGCGTAATCATAACGCTTTCCGTCACGTCGGCTAGCAATGTGACCGTCGTATTCTTCAACGTTGTTCGCCCAATCGCCTCCTGTACGCTCGCGTAGGTTGTGTTGCCCACTTGCGCGACCGCCTGAGATTCGGCGGCATCGGCAACCGTATCTGTAGAGAACAGCAGCGTTCCAAACAGCGACGCGATCGCGAAAACAGCGGTCAGCACCACCGAAACCAAATACTTACCTTGCGTTCGCGGGCACATGTTCACCCGCTTCTCATGACTACGCATGATTATTTCCTTTTATAGGTTCTATTGCATATTTCAATCCGCACCGAAGTGCGTGGGACCACCCTCAGCTGTGAGGGATGACGTTACAGAAATCATGGCGCCACGTTGCATTAATTATCTCATAATACGCGAAGGAAAGCAAATTACCTATTTTGAAAATCCAAATCTTATATGAGATATATCAAAAGACAATCTTTAGTTATAGTGGACCTGATTACATAAGTTGAATCTGTTTCACATGAGTATTACAATATTACCCATAAAAATAAATCCATCATATAAACTACAAAAATATACGTGTGACAAATAATTGTTTCCCATCAAGAAACAAGTGAGGCTGAATCCAAACAAGCGAAGCCATGGCTAAAAACAGCGCGGTCGCAACCAAACAAACTCCACCACACAAAAACACATCCTCCGTCTGCACAAGTCAGGAAATACAAAAAGAGCGCTCCGGGAGTAAGCGCTCTGATTTGCACGACGATTCGTGCGAAAAGTACCGCTGAATTTAGTAAGATCCGGTGCCGCGGAAGACCACGAGCACGGTTTTTGCGAGAATCGCAAGATCGCCTGCAATGGACCAATTTTCGATATAGGAAACGTCCAGATATTCGCTCTGCTCCTGCGAAAGATCCGAACGGCCGGAAACCTGCCAAGGACCGGCAATACCAGGCTTAACCAGCAGTCGCGCGGAATAAAGGGAACCATAGCGGGCAACCTCTTCCGGCAAAGCCGGGCGAGGACCAACCAAAGACATGTCGCCCTTCAAAACGTTGAAGAACTGTGGGAATTCATCCAACGAAGTCTTACGAATAAAACGACCAACCTTCGTAATTCTCGGATCATCCTTCATTTTGAAGATGAAACGATCGGTCTGTCCATTTTCTTCGGCAAGTTTCTTCTTCAATTCTTCCGCATTGGTAACCATGGAACGGAATTTATACATGGTAAACGGCTTGCCATGCAAACCGATACGCTTCTGCGAGAAGAAAATCGGACCACCGTCATCAAGCTTGATGGCGAGCGCCGTACCCAACATCAGCGGCGAGAAAATCAGCAGCGCGAAAGCCGAACCAACGATATCCAGCAGGCGTTTAATCACGTACGTCGTATTCGTATACTGCGGCAAACTGGCCAACAATACAGGCTGTTCGGCGGTATTACGCAAGTACAGGCGATGACCGCTCACATCTGCCAGAGACACGGCCAACGCAAGCTCCATGCCAAGGGATTCGACCGCAAGCGAAATGCCATGCAGCATTTCGGAATCACGGGAAAGCACGTCGGCAACGTACACTTCCTGCGCACCCAAGCTTTCGCACGTACGCGGGAAAGCGGCATTGAACGGGATCACCTTCAGTTTGTCGGCACCTTCAATGGAAGGATCAGGCTCGAACGACGTGACCACATAAGCGTCTTTCTCATTACCGTCAACTTCGATCGGACACACGGCAATCGGCGAATACCCCCAATTGGAGTAGTCCCGCATGGTACGCAACGCACGATTGATACCGTCGGAAGAGCCGATCACCACGGTCTTATACTTACAGGCACCCTTCTGACGGCTGCGATGCTGCCACTGACGCATCTGCCAACGGGCGATGACTTCTAGGAAGAATGCAATGATCGGAGCGACGATAAGCGCGGTTCGCGGCAAGGAAAGATTGAAAATAAAAGCAAGCGAGCAGTAAGTGATGATGGTGAGCAGCGACGCATTGATGATTTTCGCATACAGCTCGTAGCCTTCCGCCATCACATGGCGATGATACGTTCCAGCAAAAGTGAGACTCAACACCCAGATGAAACTGAAGCAGACGAGGAACAGCCAGAACGGCATAGCCCCATTGATGGCATTATATGCGGCATCATTGACCCAAAGACTGATGGACAGCGAAATCAGCATGACCGCAAGATCGACCATCACCAGGCAAGCGACAAAAAAATAACGCCATGCGGGCACAACCTGACTCCGCCTGCCCTTGCGTCTTCCATCTTCACCAACGGAAAATGGCGTGTTCGAAAACGTCATCGGCTCAAACTGAGGGCTGTTGTTTTGTGACTGATGCCGCTCCTGCTTCTGATCCTGATGACGAGAGTCAGAAGAGACGATATGGATTTTCTGGGTTCTCACTACTTGATCCGAATCCTGCTCAGAGCTGCGGAAACCACCTTGCATGACTTCTCCTCCCACCATCCCCACCCCACCCTCGAAAACAGGGGGGTATTCTCTCTGCGAAGGAAGCATACTATAAGCCCCGTACCTCCAACTCGCTTTTGCGGTTAAATCACTATTGGAAACACTTGCTTTTGACGAGATACCGCGAAACGCGCAGCAAGAACGGATGAAAAGTTGACGTCCGTTCCGTAAACGTGAGATTGCATGCGCATATACCCACATATTCTCCATACTCCCCTGTTGCAAGATGGCTTGTTAGAGCCGCTTGCTTGACGATTTGGCCGTTTTACGGCCGCCTGTTTGGCTGCTTAAGCTGCCTACGGAACTACGGAACTGTCTAGCGGCCTTCAATCAACGGGGTCTGACGAAAGGTGAGCGGCTCATCCGTATCCGGGGCGGACTGCACGTGCACGGTGATCTCATAGGATTCGCCGGGCTGCAAGGTCACATCGCCCACGCCCACGGTCAGGCCATTATGCAAAGTCACACCCTTGTAATCGTCGGCATTCTGAAATTCCCAATCCACCAAACGACCGTTCGCAGGCGCGTAAATGAACAATGCCGTCTTGATCTGGCCCTTCGGAACGATATTTCCGCCACCAGTCACATATTAGCCGCTTCTTCCGCCGTCATGGTGTTCTGCAACTTGATATGCACCGTATACTGGTTCGCGCCGTTTCGCGCGACCTTCTGGAATTCAGTGGTCACTTCGCGATGCAAATACCAGTCCATTTTCGACTCGGTTTCGTCGGAAATATACACGCCGACCTGCGGTTTTGCACCTTCCGTAATCAATTTGCCGGAAATAGCGGAATCGGCAATCAGATTCTGCTCATCCTCATGCGCGCTCCACACCACCACATGTCCCTGCTCAACAGACGTGGAAAGCGCCTTGACATACGATTTGAAATTGCCCGCATTCCGCATGATATGGTCGAACGCAGACTGCGCAGCAACCGCGAAATACTCGTCCGTCTCCTGCGGAGCCATGCGCGCATACACGTCATGCAGCAACGTTCGGGCAGTATTCGCACCATCCAACGTCGAACCGTCAGGCATGGCAACGCCACCGGTCACCGCCAGCATGTTCTGCAGGAACAGCGGATCAATGGCGATCACACCATCAACCGCAACGCCATACTGGCGATTCCACATGGCGCTCATAATCTCGCCGGTACGCGGAAAATCAGGCGTGAAATTCACGTCGCGAATATCCTTGCCAAGCTTGTCGGTAAACAGCAAACGTTCCTCGGCAGTCAAATCCACAACCGGCTCGTCGGCATTCTGAATTTCCGAATCGGAAACGAACGGCTGCAAGCTCACGTGACCGCCCTGCACCGTGGCCAGGCCGAGCGATCCCGTAAGACCACCGAACGGGCGAGCCTCCGCATTCGTTTGCGCAAGAATCAAATAATTGCGCGGAGCATCATTCGCATGGCTTTCCGTACCCAACATGCTTGGAAGCACCTGCACGATGGAATTCAAGGAATGCACCATGCTATCAAGTTTTTCGCAATACGTTTCCGCGGTTTTCAGGGCGTCCACGATCTGCGCGACATACGGGGTTTCACGGCTTTCACGGTTTTCACTTCCCGCGTGGCCTTGTTGATCGTATCGTCCGCGATCTGGAGCGGCCGCTGAGACGCTTCCAATCCGGAAATTTCAATCGTGCCATTTTCCACGTGAACATTATTCAGATCATTATCGTAATGCTGTAATTGAGCTATGGAATCCAAACTTTTGTTCCATAATCCCTGTTTGCTTGGTCGTGAAGAAAACGGGTGAATGGAAGGCATGATCGCGACAATCAGAGGCACGTAACGTTTACCATCGAGGCTGTTCGGCAGCATGCGCAGAAGCATCGCGAACACGATGACGGCGAATACGAACCACAGCAACGCCGTAAGCAGTAAAGCGCGCATTTAGGATGACGCCTTCACGAGAGTGCCATTATATGGACACTTTCCGGCATTTGGAATCGTTCTGATACGTTCATCCGATAGTCTATAAGTTACAAAACGGCGCTTAATAAAAGAGGTAGTCATGAGCGAAGAGGCAATGCGAGAAAAAGTGGCGCAAGCTGTGGAAGTGGCCGCAAACAAGGCCGCCGAAGAGGAAATCAGCAAGCTGACTGAATTCGAAAGCGCCATCGACGAGACGCTCGCCTCCGGATATTTGGACGATACGCTCACCGTCACCGACACAAACGGTGTAGCGCAAGTGCTGCCGGTGCTTGATTCCGAGCCGATCTCACACCTAGTGGAAGGCTTAGAAGCCGTAGGCGGGAGCGCCAATGTGTTCGTGCACACCAGCGCAGGCGTGGTGGCCCTCAGCGTAGTGGAATACAAGCCCAACGAAAAGGAGTAGCCGTCGCAGCATGCACGGTCAGGCGGCACGCCTACGGTTGAGGGCGCGTTGCACGGTTTCATGCGTGGAACCGGCACCCTGGCCGCGCACGCCGAAGAACACCATCAGCACCATCACGAAGCAGATTGCCGCGCTGATACGAAGCGCCCACTGAATGCCGAACACGTTGGCAGCCGCATACACGGCTTTTTTGCCACCGAGCGCAGTCCAACGAAGAGACGTGAACGTCTCCATCAAAATCACCAACACCGGAGCGCCAATCGCGCCCGCAATCTGACGAACCGTATTCGTCACCGCGGATCCGGCGCTCACCTCTTCCGGTTCCAAACAATTCAGTGACCATGTGGTGATCGGCATCAACACGAAACCCATGCCGATCTGGCGCACAAACTGCCAAATCGACACCCACCAAATCCACGAGGTCACGGAAATCAAACTCATCATGACCGTGCCGAAACACAAGGTAATCGTGCCTACCAACGCCACCGGGCGTGCACCGAAACGGTCAAGCACCTTACCACCGAAAAACTGCGAAATGCACTGGCCCAAAGCACCCGGAAGCATCACCAGGCCGCTAATCGCAGCAGAATAGCCACGGCAATCCTGAATGTACAGGGGCATGATCACCATAATCGAACTGAACGCGAAGAACGAGAGCGCGGCCGTGATCGTGCCAACAGTAAAACTACGATTCTTCAACACGCTCAAATTCAACAGTGGCGGCTGCGCTTCAGGATTTTCAATCTGCCTGCGCGCGCCATGAATCTGGCGAAGCACAAACCAAATAATTCCCACAACGCCAATCACCATTGGCAGCCAAACCATAGGATTTACAAACGAATACGATTCAATATTCGTAAAGCCGAACATTAGCCCGCCGAAACCGAAAATAGACAGTCCAACGGAAAAAAAGTCAGCCTTCGCGGTTTTATCATTCTCACCGAAATTATGCAATCCAAAATAGGCAAGAAGCAGCGAAATTACGCCGATAATGGTCAACGTGAGGAAAATTGAACGCCAACCGTTCAAGTCCGTCTGCACACCGCCAAGCGTCGGACCGATCGCCGGAGCCACGCTCATCGCCACACCAACCGTACCCATTGCGAAACCACGGCGAGACAGCGGATAAATCGAAAACACCGTAATCTGCAACACCGGCCACATCACACCCGTGCCAACCGCCTCAAGCAAACGCCCGATCAGCACCATCAAAAAAGTTGGACCAAGCCAAGCGAACAGTGAACCGATCGTGAACACAACCATGGAAACAAGCACGATTTCGCGCGTCGAAAAACGTCTCGTAAGGTATGCCGTAAGCGGCACCATCACGCCCATGACCAGCTGGAAAATCGACGTCAGCCACTGACCGGTCGTAACGGAAATACCAAAATCACTGACGATCGTCGGCAACGCGGCGCTCAACTGCAATTGTGTGAAATTACCGACGAACGTAATAAATGTAAGAACCGCAATGGAAATAAACGCCGTGCGCGTTAAATGACCGTTCTGATACGATTCCTCTCGAGCAAGCGCTCGGGACATGCTCCGCTTCGCTGACATCAACCACCTTCTCCACATTCAAACGCACAAACTATATGATAGCCCGTATGACAGAGGCATGGATATTCACCTGCGGATTCCTGTTTTTGTCATTTCTGGGTAACGCTCCCTATTTAGAGGTATCATGACACACGAAAGAGATAGGCAGGTTTTCGGCGCAGGCAGCGTCGGGGGGGGGTGATGACAGTCAGGGCCATGTTCCACATCTGCATGGAGTTGTAGGGTGTTTTCATATGCCTGATTTTCGCAGGCTGAATTTTCATTGCAACACCACAAAAAACCAGACGAACTCGCATCAAAATACTCATGCAGATCGCCTGCATGCTTCTTCTTGGATTCGACGCGCTCAGCTGGTATTTTCACGCAAATGCAGACGAAACCGCATACTATATGGTTCGCATAAGCAATTTCTCAGTATTCTGCATCAACTATATTTTCATGAGTTTCTTCGCAACCTATGTTTGGTTGACAGTGAGCAAAAATCAGCATCGCAAACCAGCCGCATTGCATACCGTCTACGCATTATCCGTAATTGGAATTCTCTTACTTATCATTACACAATTCACTGGTCTTTTCTACTATTTCGATGACCACAATCTTTACCATCGCGGTAATTTCTATCTTCTTTCGCAAGCAATTGCGGTCTCGGGAATCGCATTATGCCTCTTCATGCTGATCTCATATCGCAAGAATCTTGATCGCATTACTTTCCTTTCCGTGATGTCGTTCTCCGTACTACCAGTATTGGCGACCATCTACCAAGCACTGGCATACGGTTTTTCATTGCAATGTTTGGCGATCGTGATTTCCACACAGATTATGTTCATCATGGACACCGTGGAACTGAACCTGCGATTCTACTCGCAACAGGCCGCCTACGAAAAAGCAAGGTACGAAGCCGAACATGACGGCATGACCGGTTTGCTGAACAAAGAAGCGGGATATAAACGCATGCGCAAATACTTCGACCGCATGGATTCGCACGACGAAGCGATACTGATGTTCGTCGACATCGACGATTTCAAAACCATCAACGACACATACGGACACACAGTCGGCGATTTCTGGATCCGCGAGGTCGCATCCCAGCTTCGGCACATCTACTGGCAAGATGACATCATCTGCCGATACGGCGGCGACGAATTCATAGCACTCATCCGAAACACCGCCAGCGAACAGGTGCTCGAAACCACGCTGGGCATGTTCTTCCAACAGTTGACACGCGCCTCGGAACAGCACGGGCAAGACGTGCATTGCAGCGTAGGCGTGTGCCGCATTGCCGCCATCCGCATCAGCGGAAACAGGGATATCAGCAGAAACACGGATGGAGGAAACGGCGAAGATACCAGAGGCGGCGTGGATTTCGGCCAATGCGTCAAACAGGCCGACCTGGCGCTGTACGAAACCAAGCGATTCAACAAAGGAACATTCACCGTCTACAATTACGACCGTCCCCAGCCAGCATCCGCAATCTGCACCTAGGAGCGGCCGGAAAGCGTGAGGAAGACGAGAATCACATTAAGCGCAACAATCAGCGAAACAACCATCATATTGATCGCGAATTTCACCGGACCATCCACATAATCGCCCATTAATGAGCGATCGTGAGTGTATTTCATCAGCGGAATGATCGCGAACGGAATACCGATCGACAGTACCACCTGCCCTATGATCAGCGCCTCCGTCGGATTCTTCGCAAACCACAGTACAACCAATGCCGGCACAAGCGTCACCACGCGGCACGCCCACATCGGCGCTTTGATCCGCAACAGTCCATGCATGATTTCGGCACCGGCGTACGTGCCGACCGATGTGGAGCTCAGGCTGGAAGCCAGCAGTCCGACCGAGAAAATCGTGCCGATCACCGGCCCAAGCACCTGTTCGATGGCTTGTTGCGCACCTTCGATCGTATCCGTACCGGTCATGCCATGCAGTGAATTTGCTGCAAGAATCAATAGCGCAAGATTCACCGATCCCGCAAGCAATAATGCCCAAAACACGTCTATTTTACTGCCGTGCAACAGAGTTTTCACACTCGGTTTTGGCTGTCCTGGCGCATAATGATCGTTCACCAGCGTGGAATGCAGGTAAATCGCATGCGGCATCACCGTGGCACCCAGCATGGAAGTCGCCATCAAAACCGTTTCCGTTCCTTGAAAATGCGGAACAAGACCTTGCAAAACTTGCACTGGATTTGGTGGATCAATAAAAAGTCCTGCAATGAAACCAAACGTGATCACTAGCAGTAATCCGATTATCATTCTTTCGAAAATATGATGCGTCGCACTTTTTTGAAAAATTAATAGTACTGTCGAAATAATCCCGATTATGCATCCGCCGACAAAAAGTGGTAGTCCAAATAATAGTTTCAGTGCGATTGCGCCACCAATTACTTCTGCAAGATCAGTTGCGATGGCAATAACTTCCGCTTGCATGAAAAACATGAATCGGCCGCCGTCGCCAAGTCGTTCCCCTAAGATTTCCGGAAGACTATTTCCTGTGACAATGCCAAGTTTCGCGGATTGATATTGAATAAGCACGCTCATGCAATTGGCGAGCACCAGCACCCATACCAACAAATAGCCGTACCGCGCGCCGGATGTGATATTCGCAGCCACGTTGCCTGGGTCCACGTAGGCGACGGCCGCCACAAAAGCGGGACCAAGCATGCCAGCAAGCGCATGCCCGTAATGCTGGTGAGATTGTGGTTGCGGAGTAGTTATTGCATTCTTTGAATCCATATCGTCCTCCATATCCGCGCAATGTTATAGCGCGCTTACCTGCATGGAATTGTTACGGCCGTTACGCCTCCCGCTAAACTGGTGTGGAGAACATCGCATATTCGATTCAAGGGGTTGTTTCCATGGCTACTTTCCATACTCCGATGGTTACGCTTTCCGACGGCAATCTGATTCCGCAGATCGGTTTGGGCGTGCTGCGCATCGACGATGAGGGCGTTACTCCCGTAGTTGAGAGCGCGCTGGAAGCCGGCTATCGGCACATCGACGGTGCCGCGGGATACAACAACGAGGCCGGTGTGGGGCGTGCGCTGCGCAATGCGGGCTTCACGCAAGGCGAGCATCGCAAGAATCTGTGGGTCACGACGAAGCTGCGTGATTCCGAGCAGGGGTATGACAGCGCGCGCAAAGCGTTCGACCGCCAGCTTAGTCTGCTACAACTCGACTATGTCGACATGTATATGCTCCATTGGCCAACTCCGTTCGACTGGCGTTCCGGCGAAACGTGGAAGGCATTCACTGAGTTTCGTGCGGAAGGACGTGTGCGCACACTGGGCGTGTGCAATTTCATGCCCGAACATCTTGACCGCTTGCATGAGGAGACGGGCGAGTATCCGGCCGTCAACCAGATCGAACTGCACCCGACCTGGCAGCAGCGCGAGGTTGTGGAATACTGCAAGGCGCACGGCATTGCAGTGGAAGCGTATTCGCCGATGGCCCGCGGCGCTGATTTGAACGCTGGAAATGGCACGATCGAACGTATCGCAGCTGCGCACGGGGTCACCCCGGCACAGGTGATTCTGCGCTGGCATATCGAAAATGGAACAATCATCATCCCCAAGTCGACGCATGCGGAACGACAGAAGCAGAATCTCGATCTGTTCGGTTTCGCGCTTGCTCCTGAAGAGCATGCCGCGATTGACACGCTTGATGGTCCGACGCGCGCAGGTCATGATCCAATGACGTTCACCTACGCCTGATATTCCCAATTCCGCAATTTCAGTGTGTTGCATGTATTATTTCAATACTTATGGCACGAAAGAATAATCGTAATTCTTATAATTATCGGAATATTGAGCAAGATGTGCGTGATATTCAGCGGGCTGGCAAACGGTTCAAAAAAAGTTGGATTAATGCTGACGGTCCGCTGGAACGCATTCTCATTCTGCTGGTCGTCGTTGCGGTAATCGGCGTCACTATCGGCATGCTTCTGCCGAAAGTCAATCCGACCGTAGGTGAGATTACCGGCGAATACACGGCAACCGGCACTGCCGCGGAAACGTTGGAAAAACTTACGGTTGACGACAATCCCAGCAAAGCCGGATATGATCGCGACGCGTTCGGATTCCGAGAAACCGACAACGACGGCAATGGTTGCGACGTGCGCGAAGATGTGCTCGCCCGCGATTTAACGGACGTGCAATATAAGAACAGCCGCAGCTGCCAAGTTGCGTCGGGTACACTCGATGACCCATATACCGGTCAGACCATTCAGTTCGTGCGCGGAGTGAAAACGTCTTCGGCGGTGCAGATCGACCATGTGGTCGCGTTGGAGAATGCATGGCAGTCGGGCGCGAACACGTGGGATCATACGAAGCTGTACCAATTCGGCAATGACATGTACAATCTACTGGCCGTGGATGGGCCGGCGAATCAGCAGAAGGGTTCCGCTTCGGCCGCATACTGGCTACCGACGAACAGCGAATACCGTTGCGATTACGTGGCTCGGCAGATTGGCGTGAAAGACAAGTACGGACTGACCGTCACCACGCAGGAAAAGCGAGCGATGCTTTCCGTGCTGCACGGCTGCCCCGCACAGGAATTGCCGGCAAACTGAAGCTAATTCCTGTCTAAACAAGCCCTGTTCTGCGTCTGCGCAAGTCCGGAATTGGCCTTGAAATCGGAGTTGTGCAGGCGTCAGGTCAGCTACACGCGAGTGGTGGCGCGGGCGATCACGCGCGACTGCACGGTGATGCAGCTCGGTTCAAGCGTGCGCGTGCCGTCAATCCGGTCGAGAATACGGCTGACCGCAGTCGGCGCAATCCAGTCAAGGCAGGAATCCATGGTGGTCAGCGGAGGCTGAAAATAGGCGGCTTCTTCAATGTTGTCGAAGCCGATCACCTGCATCTGGTCGGGCACGGAAATGCCGTTCGCAGCCAAGGTGAACAGCGCTCCCAACGCAAGCTGGTCGTTGAATGCCACAATCCCGTCGAACGGAATTCCGGAATCGATGAGCTGTTGCGTAATGCGAGCGCCGGAGCCGATCGTCCAATCCTGGCCCGTGTTCATCACCAATCGCGAATCGAATTCGATACCTCGCACGGCGCATGCTTCAAGCACGCCGCGGAGTCGCAGTTGCGCGTTGCCTTCAATGGCGTCTCGTACGGAATCAATGTGTTCCGGTTCGGTTCGAGAACCCACCACCGCGAGTCGAGTTGCTCCATGATCTAACAGGTATTCGGCAGCAAGGCGGGCTTCCTGAATATCGTCGGGGGTAACGTGGTCGGCTTTGCCGTGCGTGGATCGCGCGCCTACGCATACGAGCGGATAGTCCACGTCTAGGTCCGCCGCCTCAAGGTTTTCTACTTCGGAGATCGATAGAATCATGCCGTCGGAGACGGTGGTGTTGAAGTTCCGCAGTAATGATTGCGCACCTTTGGCGGATCCCTCGGCATACGTGGTGACATATACGGAATAGCCGTAGCCACGGGCCGCATCGATCACGCGATTGGCGAGCTCCGACAGGTAGGGAGCGGTTAGGGTTGGCACGGCGAGTGTGATGAAGCCGGTTTTGCCGCGGTTGAGATTTCGTGCGGCCACGTTCACGCGGTATCCGAGGCGGTCGATGACTTCCTGCACTTTTTCTCGCGTGGAGTCGGTCATGCGCCCGGAATGGTTGATCACGTTGGATGCGGTTTTGAGCGAAACGCCCGCCTCTTCGGCCACGTCTCGCAGGGTGACACGCTTCCTATCCGCTTTCGGCCCCAGCTTTGACTCGCCCATGTTCATCTCCAGGATCATTCGATATGCCGGTGAAAGTTTACCAGTTATAGCAAGCCCGCCACCTGAAGTTTCAGTATGGCGGGCCTGGGTTATGTGAGGTTGGTGAGATTGGTGAGATTACGTGAGGTCACGCAATCAATCACGCGGAATCATGCGGGATTACGCGCGCTTTACGACGAGCACGCCGTTGCGATGCACGGTATAGCTGCCCGCCCGCTCCCCTGCTTCCGTTTGAAACAGGTAGACCGGTTCGCCGTCGATGCCCTGCAATGCGATTTCCTTCTTGCCTCGCGGAAGGTAGAAATCGAAGGTTGCGTCTGCGGACTTGCGCACGGTGTGCAGCACGTCTGGATTGGCCGGATTTGCGGAATCTTCCACGATATTGGCGCTCACGAATTGCGTGAGATCAGCCACGTTGAGGTCGCATCCAACGAAGTACGTTTCGCCGGAACCGTACGGATTGCAGGTGATTGCGGCAGTGCCGTCGAGCTCCCATTCGTCGGCTTCCTCACCTTCGTAGGTGGCCAGCACTTGCGTATGTTCACCGTCGACGTTCACGTCGTTTTGCCACAGGCGGGTGACCGCTCCGGAACTCAAACGAATCTCAGCGGGATCACCTTCGGCTTCGGTGCCGAGAATATTGAATTCTTCGCCGCGAATGCCCAGCATTTCACGCAGTAAGCCATCGCCGGCTCCCGGGTATCCGCCGAGCCAAGTGTGGAAGTTCTCGTCAATCAGTCCGGTTGCATAGCCGATGACCACACGGCCACCTGCGGCTGCGAAATCGGCCAAACGCTGCGTGTCTTCGGCACTGAGCATGATCACAGTCGGCAATATGACGGTCTTGTACGAGCTCCAATCGTATTTCAGAGGCACAATGTCGGCGCGGGTGCCCGCGTTGAGGAACGCGCGGTACCAGTCGCGTACGTCATGCCAATGGTTGAGTTTCATGCTTGGCAGGGTTTCGGAGCGCGTGGCCCATTCGGATTCCGCGCTGAACAGGATCGCCGTGTCGGAGAGTTCCAGTTCGGTGCCTTGCACGCCAGCGTCACCGAGGGTTTTCAGCGCTGCACCCAGTTCGCACACCTGACGGAACAGTTTGGTGTTTTCGCCCGCATGGGGCACGAGCGCGGAGTGGAAGGATTCGGCGCCGAATGCTGAGGCACGCCACTGGAAGAAATTGATGGCGTCGGCGCCCATGGCCACGTGCGCGATGGAGTCTCGTACGGTTTCGCCCTTGCGCTTGCGTGCGTTGAGCGGCTTCCACTGTACGGCCGAAGTGGAGTGTTCCATCACATACCATGGCTTGCCGAGCGCGAGGGAATCCATCAAAGCGTCGGAGCAGAACAGTTCGTCGATATGCGATTCGCCCTCGTGGAAGTAGTGGTCGTTCGACACGAAATTCACTTCGTTGGCCCAGTCAGCATAATCCATGCAGCACTGGTCGGTGGAAACCATGAAGTTTGTGGTGAACGGCTTGTCGGGGCAGATTTCGGCGATCGCGTCACGTTCGGCCTTGTAGAAGTCGAGCAGCATATCGTTGCCGAAGCGTTCGAAATCAAGCTTTTGACCGGGGTTCACCATGGAATCGGCACCCATGAAGCGCGGGATGAGCACTTCGTGGAATCCATTCATTTCCTGACCCCAGAAGGTAGTGCCCCATGCTTTGTTGAGGTTTTCGATGGTGCCGTATTTACGTTCGCACCACAGGCGGAATGCGTTGAGCGCGTTGTCGGAGTAGTCATAACGGTTGTTCCAGCCGTATTCGTTGCCCATATGCCATGCGGTGACGTACGGATTGGTGCCGTAGCGTTCGGCCAGCTTGCGGCACAGGGTGAGCGCATATTCCTTGAATACCGGGCTTGTTGGGCTCCAGGATTGGCGGGATCCAGCATTGACGGGGTGACCGAACTTGTCTTGCGGAAGCACTTCCGGGTGCTTTTCGTACAGCCACAGCGGTGCGGTTGCGGTTGCGGATGCCAGGTCAACCGCAATGCCGGCTTTGCCAAGCTTGTCGATGATACGGTCGAGCCAGCCGAAATCCCAACGGTTTTCTTCCGGCTGAATGCGATCCCAGCTGAAAATTGCCACGGCCACGGTGTTGACACCGGCCTGCTTCATCAGGCGGACGTCGTCGTCCCACACGTCTTCCGACCACTGGTCGGGATTGTAATCACCGCCGTATGCGATGCCTTTGCCGTTGTCGGTCAGCAGTTCCGGCCATTTGAACGTGCGATGCATGGATTACTCCTTTGTGTGCGTATGGCATCCGCTATAACGCTGAGGATGCCAGCTCGACAGCTTCCCTTCGAAAGCTTTCGTAAAATCTTTTTATAAAATCTAGTATATATATTTATTAAGATATTTGAGATGGTCCCGGGGATGTTCACGATGACACCCCCGAGGTCTTATTTTTTGTTCTTTTCGGACGATTGCCGAAAAATCGGTATGCGCTTTACCGAAATTTCAGCATGCGACCGTTGCGATCATTCCTTGACCGCGCCCGCGGAGAGGCCGGACTGCCAGTACTTCTGCAGGCACAGGAACGCGATGACCAGCGGGATGATCGTGATCAACGAGCCCGTGATCACCAGGTTCTGGATCGCCTGGCCGCCAGCGGTGCTCGCCTGGTCCTTCCACTGGTTCAGACCGATCGTCAACGGATACCAGTTCGAATCCTTCAGCATGATCAACGGCAGGAAGTAGTTGTTCCACGTCGCCACGATCGTGAACAGGGCCGTCGTAACGATGCCCGGAGCCAACAGCGGCAGGGACACCTGGAAGAACGTGCGGAACTCCGAAGCCCCATCGACTCGTGCGGCCTCGAGCAATTCCGTCGGAACCGCCTGCTCGGAGAAGATCCACATCAGATACAAACCGAACGGGCTGATCAACGATGGAATGATCATGGCCCACGGCGTGTTCGTCAGGCTGAGCTTGGCGAACAGCAGGAACTGCGGGACCGCCAACGCGATGCCCGGCACGCTGATCGCGCCGATGATGACCGCGAACACGGCCTTGCGGCCCGGGAAACGAAACTTCGCCAGCGCGTAGCCGCCCATGATGGCCAGCAGCGTCGCGCCGCCGGCGCCCACGACCACGTACAGGAGCGTGTTGAGCAGCCAGCGCCCGAAGATGCCGTCCTGGTAGGTGAACACGGTCACGATGTTGTCCCACAGGGCGAACGTGTGGCCGAAACCCAGCCCGAACGTCGAAGTGAAGTCGGCCTGCGTCTTCGTGGCGTTGACCAGCAGGTACGCGAACGGGAACAGGCAGTACACCGCGAAGATCGCGCATACCAAGGTCAGCAGCTTGCTGCGCCTCGGGTTCGACACGTTCGCGAAACCGGACTTCGCCGCGCGTTTGCGTTCCGCCTTCTCATCCATTTCCACGCGCTTCAAGCGCGCCCTCTCGGCCTTCTTCGCGGCCCGTTCCTGCTCTTTAAGCCCTTGGGGAGTCATATACCCCGTCGACATCGCAGCATCGCTCATGATTGTTATGCTCCTTGAAAAATCCATGTCCCATGCGGATGACGTACGCCCCAAGGCGTTACTTCATCTGCTCCTTCATGCTGTTGAGCTGCACCGCGTACGCGATCGCCATCGTGATCACGGCCATCGTGATCGCCAAGGCAGCGGCGTAGTTCGACTGGCTGCCCGCGAAGGACAGGTTGTACGCGTACATGTTCGGCGTGTAATACGTGGTGATCGAGTTGCCCGGCACCATGTTCTGCAGGATGCTCGGCTCGTTGAACAGCTGGAACGAGCCGATGATCGAGAAGATCACCGTGATCGCGAGCGATCCCTTCAATTCGGGCAGCTTGATGGACTTGATGATCTGCCATTCGCTCGCGCCGTCAATGCTGGCGGCCTCGTACAGCGAGTGCGGGATCGTGGACAGCGAGCTGTAGAAGATCAACATGTTGTAGCCGGTGAACTCCCAGGTCACGATGTTGCCGATCGCGGCGAGCAGCACGTTCGGGCTCAGCACGTCGAGGTTCGTGCCCAGCCAGTCGTTCAGGGAGCCGACCAGACCGTATTTCGCGCCGTACATGAAGCCCCACACCAAGGTCGACACCACGGCCGGCACCGCGTACGGCAGGAACGTGGTGATGCGGAAGAACTTCGCGCCGTGCAGCTTCATGGAATCCAAGGCCAAAGCCATCGCCGCCGACAGGAACAGCATGATGGGAACCTGCACCATGGTGAACAGGGCCACGCGCCATACCGAACCCCAGAACTGCGGATCATGGAACAGACGAATGTAATTGCTGATCCCCACGAACCTCGTGCCGCCGATCATCTGCTTCTGGAAGAAGCTGATGTAGACCGCGTACAGGATCGGGATCACGAACACGAACACGAACACCAACGCGAACGGCCACATAAACTTCCAACCACGCCAATCCGCACGGTGACGGTTGACGCGAACCCGGTCCGCAGGCGTATGCAGCGCATCCGCCGCGACTGCTGCTTGCTGAGACATGCTTCCTTCTTTCTATATGCTTCTTGCTCTATTGATCGCACAACCATGTGCGATTGTTAATCCGCAAAATCTTTTATTGTTTGAATTACAGGATTGCTATTTTTTTGAAATCTTTTTCTATTGTAAGATTTCGTTTTTGCGAAGTGAGGCAGGCGGGTCACGTCAGACGATTCCCACCTGCCGTCGATCTTCATGGTTGCGATGATGCGTTGCGTATGGCGGATCGCATTATCGCGTTTTTCGTTGTGCCGCACGGCAGCGGCTGGGCGCCGTCAGTCCTTGCTGGTGACGGTGTAGCCCTGCTGGTTGCCGTGATCGGTGAGCGCCTTGCTGTAGTTGACGAAGGCTTCCTCCAGAGTGATGTCCTCGCTGTAGGCCTTGGAGATCTGATCGCCGAAGGTGGACTGCGCGTACGGGTTGTACGGCAGGTACTGGAAGGCGGAGACCTTGCGCTGGGCGGCTTCGGAGAGAATCTCGTTCACGTTCTGGCCGCCGAAGTAGTCGTTGACCTTCTTGTTGGCTTCAGTGTTCGGATTGGTGAAGGAGTCGGAGGAGAGGATCTTCTTCAGGCTCGGGAAGGTGCCGGTGTCGGCCATGGTCTGGGCGCCGGCGCCGTGGGTCAAGTATTCGACGAACTTGTAGGCCGCGGCCTGCTGCTTGGACTGGGAGACGACCGCGAGTGCGGAGCCGCCGTCTTCAGCGGAGACCTCGTCACCTTCGTTCCACTGCGGGAGCTGGGCCACGCGCCAGTTGCCGGCCTGGTCAGGAGCGCCGTTCATGAGGTTAACCGGCATCCATGCGCCGATGGTGAGGGTAGCGATGTCGCCTTCGTTGAGCGCACGGTTCCAGTCGTCGGACCAGTTGGCGATCTTGGTGTCGACGAGGTCTTCGTCGATGAGCTTCTGCTGGAATTCGATGTACTTCTTCATGCCGGAATCCTTGGTCATGTCAATGGTGATGTTCTCGCCATCAACCTTCCACGGCTGCGCACCGGCCTGCCATGCCTGGGCGGTGAAGGGCTGGTATTCCATGGAGGAGCCGGAATTGTTGGTCATGTAGGCGCCGATGGCCTTGACCTTCTTGGCTGCCTCGTAATAATCGTCCCAAGTCTTGATCTGGGAGCCGTCGACGCCGGCCTTCTTGAGCACGGCATCGTTGTAGAAGAAGACTTCCGGGCCGGAATCGATCGGCAGCGCGTACGGCTTGCCATCATACTGTAGCTTGCTCCACGGGCCTGCGGAGAAGTCGTCTTCGAGCTTATCGGCACCGTAGGTGGTGAGGTCAACGAGGTCGCCGGTAACCGCGAACTGGGTGACGGTCGGGTCTTCCAGCATGACCACGTCGGGGGCACCCTTGCCTGCCGCGACGGCGTTGCTCAGTGCGGTCTGGGTGTCGGATGCGGTGCCGGTGTTGTTGAATTTGACGGTGATTCCGGGATTGGCCTTTTCGAAGTCGGCGATCAAGGCCTTCATGGTGTTGCCGGTGTCCCAGCCCCAGAAAACGAGATCCGCCTTGTCTGCGTCTCCGGCGTTGGCCTTGGCGTCGTTGCCGCCGTCGCTGCCACCGCAGGCCGTGAGGCTGGCGAGGGTTGCCACTGCTGCTACCGCTGCGAGAGCCTTCTCCATGTTGCGCATGTTCTTTTCCCTTTCTGCCATCCGCTTCGCATGCTGATTGCATGTCAGTCGCATATGTTTCGGAACATCCGCCGCGGAATGCACATGCCGTGCTTTCCACTTGGTGATGTTTGTATGTTCGCGCCCTGCCGAACAATACCCCCGTGGTGATATTTGGACTGGTAAGATGGCTTTGTTTCCTTTCTGATACAACCGTGTACCATTAGCTCCGATGATACACGGTTGTATCAAGGTGTCAAACAAACCGGTTCGATAGCCCCCCCCTGCAACTGTTGTGCGCAATTGAAGCGCCAACGAAATCATCGGCGTTTCGCACAAACAGAATGACATCGTTTGCACAATAATCTGCGATTGTCCGCGCATCTCAACCAAAAAATGGATCGCAAGAAAGCTACCTCACAAGAGAAAACATATAAAGAACATATAACAAGGAGGTCTGCGAATCGCAAACCTCCCAAAACAACACATACGGCGAAGAGACGGACTCCGCACCGCGCGATGAGCCTACAAACTGAGGAACAGCTCGTGAATGCGGGTATCGTCGGTCAGTTCGGGGTGGAACGCCGTAGCGAGAATCTTGCCCTGACGCAAACCGACCACATTGCCGTCGACCGACGTTTCGACCGTGGCCCGCTCGCCAACCTCGGCAACGAACGGTCCGCGAATGAACACCAGAGGGAAATCCTTGAGCACCACCGACATATCCGAAGCCTCGGAAGCCCCCTCCTCACCAGCAGCCGCGGAAATCGCGGAAGAGACAGACTCCCCCGACGCAACCACCACAGCATCCGCATCGTCGGAAGCGCCGAAATCGGCGGTCGCAACGAACGAACCCAGCTGACGGCCGTACGCATTGCGGCGCACGACAGCGTCCAACGCACCGAAGTAGACGTTCGAATCGTTATCCAGCTTGCGGGCCAGCAGAATCATGCCCGCGCACGTGCCGAACACCGGTTTTCCGGCGGCGATATGTGCTGCGATCGGCTCAAACAGGCCGGTCGAACGCAACAACTTGCCCTGCGTGGTGCTTTCGCCGCCAGGCAGAATCACGCGATCGATTGAATCGTCGAAATCCTCGGCGGCACGCAGCAGTTTCCACGGTGCGCCAAGCCGATCCAGCATCGCGGCATGCTCGGCGAACGCGCCTTGCACCGCGAGAATGCCAGTCACGCCATGTTGCGCGGAAGCTGCACCTTCGGCAACGTCGGCCGATTCTTCCTTCGAAATGTATTCAACGGCAACAACCATCGGATCTCCTTACCCAAACCCATCGAGACCATCACGAATCACGCGAAACGGGCGGCATAAGGCAGCCGATAGTCACACCCCATCCGCCCGCAATACGTGAAATTACAGCGAAATCACAGCGAAATCACTCGCCGCGGGCGGCCATGATGGTTTCGATCTCATCTTCGTTGATGCCGACCATGGCCTCACCGAGGTTCTCGGAAAGACGTGCGAGCAGATCGGCGTCCTGCCAATTGGCGGTGGCCTGCACGATGGCGGCGGCACGCTTGGCCGGGTCTCCGGACTTGAAGATGCCGGAACCGACGAACACGCCTTCGGCACCCAGCTCCATCATGAGCGCGGCATCGGCCGGAGTGGCCACGCCACCGGCGGCGAAGTTGACGACCGGCAGACGGCCATTGTCGTGCACGTACTTGGCGAGATCGTACGGCACGGCCAGCTGCTTGGCGGCCTCGTACACTTCGTCGTCGCGCAGGGAGACGAGTTCGCGGATCTGCTTGTTCATGGTGCGCATGTGGCGCACGGCCTGAATCACATCGCCGGTGCCCGGCTCGCCCTTGGTGCGGATCATGGACGCGCCCTCGGCGACACGGCGCAGCGCTTCGCCCAGGTTCTTCGCGCCGCACACGAACGGCACGTCGAACTGGTTCTTGTCGATGTGGTACACGTCGTCGGCAGGGCTCAGCACTTCGGATTCATCGATGTAATCGATTTCGATGGCCTGCAGAATGCGAGCTTCGGCAACATGACCGATACGAACCTTTGCCATGACCGGAATAGACACGGCTTCCTGAATGCCCTTGATCATGGCCGGATCGCTCATGCGGGAAACACCGCCGGCAGCACGAATATCGGCCGGAATGCGCTCGAGCGCCATCACCGCGCACGCGCCCGCGTCCTGTGCGATCTTCGCCTGCTCCGGGGTGGTGACGTCCATGATTACGCCACCCTTGAGCATCTGTGCCAGATTCTTGTTCAGTTCGTTCCTGTTGTTGGCCATCGCCAGCCTTTCGTCGAATCGTATTCCACTCTTCTACAGAGCGGATATCTCTTGACACAGATACTAACGATTTTCCATTACAAAATCATGTGAAATGAATATTTGCACGTCTCAAAAAGTTGCTTTTCTTAAATTTTGACAATCATTTTCATGATTGTTTCATTTTCTTACGATTTCGATTCCGTCGACGATTCCACGATTTCGCCCGCTTTTCTTACCTGTCATACGTTGTTTGCTTTCGATTCGTGCGCACAGTGCCTTTCGGCAGCGCTTTCGACGCACGTTATAAGAAATACGGATGACGCACGATTTTCATACGACCACATTGCGGACAGGGGTGCGATGCGCACGTACTTGCGTAACACTGCATGCCACCGCACACGCCGCATAATGCTGCGAAGAGCTCTAGATACGCAATATGCGATCGGCGACGCGCATGGTGGAATCGCGGTGCGACACCAGCACGACGGCACTCCCCTGCTCAGCTAGATTGTTGACCGATCCAAGAATCACCGACTCGTTATAGGCGTCGAGACGGCTCGTCGGCTCGTCGAAGAGCACCAAATCGGCGTCACGCAGGAACATGCGGGCCAATCCGATGCGCTGCTTTTCGCCCTCCGAAAGGCGGCCGCCCAGCTCGCCGACCTGCGTATCCAAGCCGTTCGGCAGCGCATCGACCAACTCGAGCGCGGATGCCTTGGCGAGCGCCTCGCGCAATACGGAATCGGGGATGGCGGACGCTGCGGAATCGGCAGAATTGCAGGCAATGGTGAGATTCTCTCGAATCGTACCGTCAAAAAGGTAAGTTTCCTGCCCCATCATCGTCTGCACACGGCGACGCCAGCCAGCGTCAACCTGAGGCAATGGAATATTCGATAGCGAAATCGTGCCGGAATCCGGATCCCAATAGCGCATGAGCAGCTTCAGCATCGTTGATTTTCCACGGCCGGACGGGCCTTGAATGCCAAGAATGCCATGCTGTGGAACATCGAGTGAAACATGGTCGAGCACGGGTTGAGAGGCACTGTCGGAAGTGCGGACGCCGGAAGTATGGGCACTGGAACCGTAGCCGAATGTGACATCGCCCATTGTCATACCTTGATATTCCGGGTGTTCGGCACCCTGCTCAACCACAGCGGGAGTCTCATCCATCAACGCAAACAGGCGACGCGCCGAAGCGAACGTTTGCGTCAAATTCGCCGGCAGCGCGCTCAATGCAAGCGTCGGGCCAAACGAGCTGGTAAGCAATACGAAAGCCGCAACCAACGCAGGAGCGTTCGAATCCACGGAGCCCATCCAAATCAGGCCTTCCGGCATATCGGCGGCAGTGGAAACCGCAGTGCACAACGTCATCACAAGGAAAGCAGTAATCGCGGTAAACAGCATCACCAATACCGCATCCAATCCTGCAAAACCACCATTCTTCGCACTCAATCGCAAACGTTTGCCCCACAACGAAAGGGTGCGCCGAGCGATGGAAGCGAGTCGGGCACTACCCTGACCGAAGCGGATGATTTCGCCGATACCACGCATATCGTCAAGCATTTCGTCGTCGAGGGCAGCGGATTCCTTGCGAAGTTCCGGACCGATGCCTCGCACCGCCGACGCGAACAACTTTGGCAGTACGACGCCGACTGTGAGGTGCGCGATGACCAGCGTCACCGCGAAGGGTGCACTCAGGGTGAGCAATGCGAGTGTGTAGACGACGGTGGTCACAACAGCGATGACGATCGGGCTGATGGTGTGCGCGAAGAAGATTTCCAACAGCTCCACGTCGGTGGTGACCAGCGCGATCAGGTCGCCCTTACCTTTGCCCGCAAGTTTGGCCGGGGCGAGACGCCGCAGGGCCGCGAAGGCTTTTGTACGGAACAATGCGAGCAGCCGGAACGCCACATTGTGGTTCATGAACTGTTCGGCATAGCGCATGCCGCCGCGGATCAGCGCGCAGACGGCCATGGCGGTGAGCGCTGCGGGAACGCTGAGATTCCAGATGGGCGAGCCGACGGTCGCGAAAGCCGCCGCAATGCCGAATACCGGCAGGAAAGTGGCGGCGAGGTGGCCGAGCGTGCCGCAAACGCATGCGACGATCATGTACTTACGCAGCGGCCCGACTTCCTTCAGCAGCCGCGCGATAAGGCGCGACGTAGGCACACTCTGTATGTCCGATTCACCAGAATCGGACATACAAGGCACGGTTTCGGTACGCTGTCTGTCCGATTCGGGAGAATCGGACATGTTGGGTGCGCAAGCTGAAGTTACGTCGGTTGCGGATGTGAGCTGTTGGGTTTGCGTCCGCATTCCTACGTTTTCCACGGTTTGCTGGGCGTGGAACAGTTTGGTGTATGTTCCATTGGCACGCATGAGTTCAGCGTGCGCGCCTTGTTCCGCCACGCGCCCGCGTTCGAACACCACCACATGATCGGCGTCGGCTGCATTCGCCATGCGATGTGTCACCATGATCACGGTTTTACCGCGATTAGCAAGCGCACGAATGGTTTGCAGAATCAGGGTTTCGCTTTCCACATCAACGCTGCTGGTGGCTTCGTCGAAAATGTAGACGGCAGACTCCCGCAGCAATGCGCGTGCGATGGCGATGCGCTGTTTTTGACCTCCAGACAGGTTGCTCGCGCCCTGTTCGATGGCCAGATCAAGTTCTTGCGATTGCGCACGCACGAATTCGTCGATATGTGCTGCCTCCAGCGCTTGCCACAGTTCGCTTTCGGTGGCATTCGGCTTGGCCATCAGCAGATTGTCGCGCAACGTTCCTGCAAAAAGGTGGCTTTGCGCCGCCACGATGGCGATTTCCCTCGTAAGGGATTCAATGGAAAGATCGTTGATTTGGTACCGTTGCGTCGAGCTTTTTCCTGCATTTCCGGACAGCAGCCACATACATCCTTCATATCCGGAAAGATTTCCGGAGAGCAGTTCGACGGCGGTAGATTTGCCGGATCCGGACGGACCGACGATGGCGGTCACCTGCCCACGCCGCGCAGTGAAAGAGACGCCATGCAATGCGACGACCGAACCATCGTCATCCTTCGACATGCCTGTTTTTCCAGCACCAACCACACCGGACTTTTTCCGGGGTTTTCTAGTTTCCCCAGTTTCCGCATCCGCCGTCGCAGCCGTATCCGCAGCCACACTCACAGCCGCCGCAGCGTCCGCGCCCACGTCCACATATCGGAACGACACGTCATCAAAGCACACGTCTACACCGTTATCGGAAGCACCGAATTCCGGCATTTCCTGCATACCATGCGCAGGAATCGGCGTATCAAGCAATGCGAAAATACGCTTGGTTGAAGTCATGCCGTTCATCGCAACATGGAAGAACGACCCCAATTGGCGCAGCGGAATGAAGAAATCCGCGGAAAGAAGCACTATCAGCAGCACGCCGGCAAGCGGCAATGCGGCACCGTTCGCATACTGCCAGATCGCCACGCCCACGCCGGCCGCAGCACCCCCGTATGCAACGATGTCCATGGCAGTGAGCGAGCGCAGCTGAATTTGCAGAACATTCATGGTCATTACACGGAATTGTTCCGCCTGCTCGTTCATTTTCTTGGCGGCATGCGCATCCGCATCAAAAGTTTTCAGCGTTTCAAGACCTTGTACATTGTCAAGAAACACAGATCCCATGTCAGTGTATTTTCCCCAATATTTTTTGAATACTCGGGATGCGCGCATTGCGACCATGCCAACAATCAATACAATCAACGGCGCGCATACAAGCAATGTAGCAGCCGTCAGCATATTAATCGGCGCAACTATAAAAAATAACGTTACCGGCGCGAGAATCGCATAAAACAGTTGCGGCAGAAATAATTCGAAGAAGCTTTGGATTTGTTCGATGCCTTCACCGGCAGATTGCACCACGTCGGCAGTACTGATATGTTGCGAATATGATGGTCCGATCGCAAGCATTTTATTGAATAATTGTTCACGTAACGCGAGTTTGACACGCTCGGCCGCTTCCGCGCCGAAATAGGCCGCGGCGCGCATCATCAGAAAACGCAGCACCGCGCAGACCACGATCGCCAGTACGCATCCGACGTACGTTTCCGCGCTGAAACCGCCGTAGCCAAAGCCGACGAACAGGCGGGAAATCAGGCCACTATCACCCATGGAGAACATGGGATCGAACGCCGATTCCACCATGGCAAGCGCTGGTGAAAGCATGAGCACCATCGTCACCACGAACACGACGTTGGACAGTAACCCGATCCATTGGCAGAGCACTTTCGCCGCAACCAACCGTCCTACGCCGGGAGCGAGGGAAAACAGCCGTTTGTCAAACATCGAAATCCTTTCCTTCACATTCACGCGGTTCAATTTGCGCGCCCGCATCACCATGTCTCTCAATTCAGCCTATCCGCCCGGAAACAGAAACGTCAAGGGCTCATCGCACATAGCAATCGCAAACGCATCTCCAGCAAAAACACACGAACCAAGCACACGTGCGGCCCATGCCACACGACCAGCGAAACGGCGAAAGAGTAAAAGGCTGGATGTTCGCCGTTGAGCAGGCAGCCCTCTGACGCAAGGGGTAAATTGCGTCACTCGTGAGTGTACTCGATAAAAATCGCTCGCACCACCATTTCTTCGTATTTCGCTGGTTTTACGGTCATTTCGGGGATATATGGGAAGCATGGCAGCTCCCCCGCAACCGTTACGTCAAGCCTTTTTTCGAACGGATATAGCGCGACATCAAACACTTGATTTTTGACGGAATATCACCATTTGTCAGTTCATACAAAGTTGATGAAATATTTCTTGTCGCTTCTTACAATGCAGACTTACGGTCCCGTAACTTAGAATGTGCGAGGTGCGCAAGGGGTAGGAAACGCGGACACACGGTTTGCATCGCTCCCGCACGCATCACAAGCAGAAATACGCGGAAATAACGCAAAAACCGCGAGAAAGAGAACGCTTCATGCTCACCGAGTACACCGCACCGGGCGAATCCGTCGAGGTCGGCGACGACGAATCCATCTATTCCCTGCTTACCGGACGCATCGCGCGCACTGGCGAGGATACCGTGATCGCGGAACGCAAAACCGCCCCCGGCCAATGGATGAAGGTCACTACCGGCGAATTTCACAAGGATGTGATCGCCGCCGCCAAAGGTCTCATCGCGTTCGGCATCGCCAAAGGCAACGCCGTCACCATCTTCTCCACCACCCGCTACGAGTGGGGTGTGCTCGACTTCGCACTGGCCGCAATCGGCGCGGTCAATGTGCCGATCTACGACACTGATTCCGCAGCGCAAGCCGAGCGCATCCTCAACGATTCGGATGTGAAACTGGCCATCGCCGACAATCGCGAGCGCTTCGACCGTCTCGACTCCGTAATCGACCGCTGCCCGTCTCTCAAGCACATTCTGATGCTCGATTCCAACGCCATGGGCGCGTTGGAAGGCTTGGGCGTCACCGTGTCCGACGAGGAGCTGGAAGCGCGCATCGATTCGGTGCATGCAGACGATCTGGCTACCATCGTGTACACGTCCGGTTCGACGGGAGCCCCAAAGGGCGCCGAGCTATCACACCGCAATTTCATATCGATCACGCGCGCGGGCAGTCTGGCGTTGCATGAGATCATTCTCGAAGATCATCCGCGACTGCTCCTCTTCCTGCCGCTCGCCCACTGTTTCGCACGGTTCATCCAGTACGCGTCGATTGCTTCCGACGACGGTGTGGTCGGCTATCTGCCGGATACAAAGACGCTGCTGCCCGATTTGCGTTCCTTCGAACCGACATATCTGCTGGGCGTGCCACGAGTGTTTGAGAAGGTGTATAACGCGGCCTCCCGCAAGGCCGGCATGGGTTGGAAGGGACGCCTGTTCCTCAAGGCTGCCGAGGCCGCACGCGATTGGTCGCACATGCAGCAGGCTGGTGAGAAGCCGACCATGAAGCAGACCGCCGAACATCTCTCGTATGAGGCTTCCGTATACCGTACCGTGCGTGGCGCCCTCGGCCCGCGCATCCGCTACGTGGCATGCGGTGGCGCTCCTCTGGACGTGTCTCTGGCGCATTTCTTCAACGGTATCGGCCTGCCGATGATTCAGGGTTACGGTATGACGGAAACCGCTGCGCCGTTCGCAGCCAACCGCGTCACCGACAACGTGATCGGCACTGTTGGCCAACCGGCTCCGGGATCGTCTGTACGCATTTCCGATGATGGCGAACTACAGGTCAAGGGACCAAACGTGTTCAGAGGCTACCATAATCTGCCTGAGAAGACGGCGGAAGCGTTCACCGAGGATGGATGGCTGAAGACGGGCGATTTGGCGTCGATCGACGACGAGGGACGCATTACGATCACTGGCCGTAAGAAGGACATCATCATCACTGCCGGCGGTAAGAACGTCTCCCCGATTCCGATGGAACAGGAGATCGTGAAATGTCCGATTGTGGAGCATGCGGTAGTTGTTGGCGACAATCGCCCGTTCATCGGTGCGCTGGTCACACTGGATCTGGAGGGATTGGCAGCTTGGCTGCCGTCCGTGGGATTGTCTGCAGACACTCCGCTCGACCGCATCGCGACCGTCGCTGCCGTACATGATGAGATTCAGAAGTATGTGGACAAGGCGAACGCAACGGTTTCGCGCGCCGAATCCGTACGAAAGTTCGTAGTGCTAGATACCCAGTTCACGCAGGAAAACAAGTGCCTGACCCCGTCGCTGAAAGTGGTGCGTCCGGCAGTGAACCGCGTGTTCGCACAGGTGATCGATCAGCAGCTGTACTCCGGCAAGCGCTGAATGGGGCGATCGTAGAGAAAAATACGGGCCGTCGTTGGGATTTCCCAGCGGCGGCCCGTATTTTTTATTGCATCTTCGATGACGCTCGCAGCGTCATCGAAGATAACGTGCGCAACGCTCCGTTATTTCAGTGACGGTTGTTGAGACGGTGGTACATTTCGCTCAGCTGCAGTTCCTTCTCGAACTGGCGGGCGGTGGTGTTCTCGTCGATGACGGCGAGCTCGACACCGGCGATACGGGCGAAGTCCTCCCAAGCCTCACGACCGACGGAGGTGGTCATGCAGGTGTGGTGGGAGCCGCCGGCCGCGATCCAGCACTGCACGGCAGTCTTGAGGTCCGGCTTCGGCTTCCAGACAGCACGTGCGCACGGCAGGTTCTTGAGGGAGCCCTGCGGCTCGACGATGGAGACCTCGTCCATGAGCAGACGGAAACGTTCACGCTCGTCGGCCATGGAGATCACCACGGCGTCGGCCGGCTTGCCGGAGAACACCAGACGGACCGGATCGGACTTGCCACCGATGCCCAGCGGATAGATGGCCAGCTTCGGCTTTTCGATGGTACCGATGGACGGGGAGACTTCCAGCATGTGGGAACCCATATCGAGCTCGTTGCCGGCGGTGAAGTTGTAGGAGTAGTCCTCCATCAGGGATGCGCCGCCTTCGAGGCCGTAGCCCATCACCGCACCGATACGCACCAGCACGGCGGTCTTCCAGTCGCCTTCGGCGGAGAAGCCCCAGCCGTACTCGGACGGGAATCGCTGCGGGCCGACACCCGGCAGCTGCGGCAGGGCACCAAGGTCTTCGAAGTTGTCAACGCCGGCGGTGCAGCCGTTTTCGCGCATCATGTTGACCATGGCGCACTCTTCCTTGGCAGCGATGAAGAGCTCGTCGTAGCGGGAGTCGAGCAGCTCGGGAGCCACGTCGTACTTGGCCTTGTAGTCCTCGATGAGGGCCTTGACCTGATCGTCCTTGACCTTGTCGTAGGCAGCGACGAGTTCGTTGACGGCCCAGGTGTTGATGGAGGCGCCGAACACGCGTTCGGCCTCGGTCTTGTCGCCCTCGGTGACGGCGACGTTGCGCATGTTGTCGCCCCAACGCATGACCTTCATGTTCTGGGATGCGTTCCAGCCGGCGCAGGCGCGTGCCCAGGTGCCGACCTTTTCGGCGACTTCCGGATCGGTGTAGTGTCCGACGACGATCTTGCGCGGAATGCCGAGGCGGGACACCATGTAGCCGAACTCACGGTCGCCGTGGGCGGCCTGGTTGAGGTTCATGAAGTCCATGTCGATGGTCTCCCACGGAATTTCCTTGTGGTGCTGGGTGGCCAGCTGCAGCAGCGGCTTGGTAAGCACTTCGAGGCCACGGATCCACATCTTGGCCGGGGAGAAGGTGTGACACCAAGTGATCACACCGATGACGTTCGGGTTGGCGGAGGCTTCGGTCATGAAGGCCTTGACGCCGTCGGACGACTTCAGGGTCGGCTTAAGCACGATCTTGGCCGGGATCTTGCCGGTGTTGTTCAGGAAGTCGACTATTTCGCCGGTCTGCTGAGCCACCTGGCGCAACGCTTCCTCGCCGTACAGGTCCTGCGAACCGACGCCGAACCAGATTTCCTTACCTTCGAACGGGTTTTCCATTGCCATCGTTGTTTCCTTACTTCATTGTGTTGGATAGAGGTATGTGTTATGTGGCAGAGCGGAACCATGCAGGATCCGCTCCGTCAAGTCAGTGCTGTCCGTAGACGTTGGTGTAACGGTCGTTAAGCTTGTCGATGTCTTCCTGGGCAATCGGGATGATGTCGCCGATCTGCTTGGCGGCCCACATGGTGCGGGCGACCTCTTCGGTCATAGCGGCCGCCTTGACGGCGCCTTCAGCATCCTTGCCGATGGTGAACGGGCCATGGTTCTGCATGAGCACGGCCGGGGACTTCGGATATTTCTTCAGGGTTTCCACCACGCCTTCGCCGATAGCTTCGGAGCCGATGAGACGGAACGGACCAACCGGCACCGGACCGCCGAATTCGTCACCCATCATGGTCAGACCGCAAGGAATGTTCTGACCGGTGGCCGCCCATGCGGTGGCATAGGTGGAGTGGGTGTGCACTACACCGTAGACGTCGGGCATGTGGCGGTAGATGTAGGCGTGGGAGGCGGTGTCGGAGCTCGGGGCTTCGGAACCGTCCACCACGTTGCCGTCGAGGTCGCAAACGACCATCGAGCTCGGGGTGAGGTACTCGTAACGCAGGCCGGAGGGCTTGATGACCATCAGGTCGGCGGTGTGCAGACGCTGGGAGACGTTGCCGGCGGTCCACACCACGAGGTTCCACTTGATGAGCTGCTCGTGCAGGGTGGCCACGACTTCGCGCACCTGCTTGACTTCGGCGCGTACTTCCGGGCCGTAATCAGCCAAAGTTGCCATGATATGTTTCCTTTCTACAAAACTTACTTGGTTTCCAAGGGAATATTTGCGATTGCCGTGTGTTCAATCGCCAGCCCCTTGCGGAAGCGATCGAAGAATTCCTCGAATCCTGCAACATCGCTTTCATCCGGATTTTCCGTAGTGGACGCGGCATCGGCGAACACGCGAGCGTCAAGGAATTCATCGAGCGGCTGATCGGCGTGCCACAGATAATCGGCGAGCACTGCCATGCCCCATGCGCCGCCTTCGGCAGCCGTAGACATGACCTTGATCGGGGTGTTGAATGCGGCCGCAAGAATCTTCTGGGCGACCTTCGGGGTGGTGAAGATGCCGCCATGTCCGACGAGGGAGTCGACTGCGACACCTTCGTTCTTGGTCATGACGTCCATGCCGATCTTGACCGGAGAGAACGCGCTGAACAGCTGGGCGCGCATGAAGTTGCCTAGACTCATACGGGCTTCAGGGCCACGCACGAACAGCGGACGGCCTTCCGGCAGACCTGCAAGGAATTCGCCGGAGCGGAACGGATAGTTGATGAGCCCGCCGCAGTTGGCATCGACATCGTCCGCGATCGCGGCACGGAACAGCGTGCCGTACAGGTTGCCCGTATCGACGGGCGTTCCCAAGGCGGCCGCGAACTGGCCGAACAGACCAACCCACGCGTTGAGGTCGGAAGTGAAGTTATTGGCGTGGCTCATGCCAGCGAGATCGCCGGCCGGAGTGGTGACGAGGTCGACTTCCGGGTGCAGAGCCTTGAGCTTGTGCTCAAGAACAACCATCGCGAAGATGGAGGTGCCTGCGGAGACATTGCCGGTACGTACGCGCACGGAGTTGGTGGCGACCATGCCAGTGCCCGCGTCACCTTCCGGCGGCGCGAGGACAATGCCCGGCTGGAGGGTTCCGGTCGGGTCGAGCAGCTTGGCGCCTTCGGCGGTCAGCGTGCCGGCCGGGGTGCCTGCGACCAGCGGTTCCGGCAGCAGGTCAGAGAGGTTCCACGGCTGTTCGGCGACTTCTGGCAACGCGCTGAACTTCTCGATGAATTCGGTTTCGTAGGCGTGGGTGGTCGGATCGATCGGGAACATGCCGGAGGCATCACCGACGCCGAGAACCTTCTTTCCGGTGAGCTTCCAGTGCACATAACCGGCGAGCGTGGTGAAGTACGCGACCTTGCCGATGTGCTCTTCCTTGTTGAGCACCGCCTGGTACAGGTGGGCGATGGACCAGCGTTCCGGAATATTGTACTGGAACAGTTCGGAAAGCTTCTCGTGCGCTTCGGAGGTGTTGGTGTTCTGCCAGGTGCGGAACGGCACGAGCAGCTCGCCGTTCTTGTCAAAGGCAAGATAGCCGTGCATCATGGCGGAGAAGCCGATATGTCCGACTCGCGCGAGCTTCTCACCGTATGCGGCTTCCACATTCTGAGCCATCGCCGCGTATGCGGTCTGCAGACCCTTCCAAATCTCTTCCTGGGTGTAGCTCCACAGACCGTTCTCGAGGTGGCTGGCCCAACCGTAATCGCCGGCGGCAATCGTATGGTAGGTATCATCGATAAGAACGGCCTTGATTCGGGTGGAACCGAATTCGATGCCCAGACTCGTTTTGCCGGCCCGAATCTTTTCGGCAGTCAACGCAACCTGATCGTCAAGTTCTTGCTCTTGCGCCATAGTGTCAAACTCCTTGTGTCCAAGCGCCTACACAACCACTCTGTCAACCGAATGTTAGCGCTCACTGTTAACGCTCACTATTTTAAACGCAAATTACGAACCGCACAAACTCGCGTGTCAAAGAAACAAACCGTCAACGCAATCGTCCGAAACAGCGAACCGGTGCCGAGTCCGCACTCAGCACCGGTTCACGAAATCACAGGAAGAGAACAACCGACCATCAACGCCGCCGCACGGGACCGATCGAACTGCGCTTGATCAGTTCCGCCGACACCAAACCGACGCCATGCCGGGACGCGGCGAACGAATTCTCGTCGCTCTCCCCCAACAGATACAACGCTTCACGCATCGCAGCCACACCCAACTGCTCGAAACCAGGACGAACCGTGGTCAGCGGAGGGAACATGTTGTCCATCGCAGGCATGTCATCGAATCCAACCAAACTCACATCCTGCGGAATCCGTACGCCATGCTCATGCAATGCGCGTGCCACTCCAACAGCCTGACTGTCGTTCGCACACACCATGCAAGTTGGCAAACCGCCGCCGGCGCGGCCGACGTTGTCGAGGATATGATTCATCTTGCCGTACGCCTCGGAGGGTTCCCAGGTCTCGCACTGCACCGTCACGGAATTGACCGAATTGGCCGCGCACAGCTTGTTCCATGCCACCAATCTCGTAGCCGCATCACGCCAATCTTTCGGACCGGCGAAATACAGTACGGAACGATGCCCGTATTCCACGACGAGACGCATCACGTCGGCCATCGCGGACCATTGGTCCACGCCGACGACGGATACGCGACGGCGATCGGCGGAAGACATCAACCGCAAACCATCCTGCACGCCGATACTGCCATGCGTGGAAGTGACGATCACACGCGGCTGCATGACCTGCGTACGGCAAGCCGCCGAAAACATGACGTCAGTCGGCGTGAGGAAGATAAACGCATCAACGTTCATCTCATCGAACGTACGGCATAAGTCGTCGAACTCAGCCTGCGTACACAAGGCCTCGTGCACCATGCTCACCGTCATGAACAGACCATGCTGTCGAGCCATCGATTCTATCGACGAAATCGCGGAAATCGGTCCGTAAAACCGTTGACCGCCAGCGATGAGCCCGATGGTGCGGGAACGATGCGACGCAAGTGCGCGGGCAGAGTTGCTGGGACGATAGCCAAGTTCGTCAATAGCCTTCTGCACCTTCTCACGCGTCGCATCGGAAACGTCCGGCGAATGGTTGATGACCCGGGATACGGTCTGATGGCTCACTCCCGCGAATTTTGCCACTTCGAACATCGAAGGACGTTTTTTGCCTGCATTGCGCCTGCCTGCCATGCCCCGTCGCCTTTCGCACATTACCGTTGTTACTTTCGACTTATTCTACACGTAACTTCGGTTAGCGCTAACAGACGCTATTTTTCAGCCATTTGAGCAAGTCGTGCCGCGAAATTCGGCCAGTCGGTACGCATGGCGGTTAACAGTTTACGATTGGGGACTTCCTCAATCGGCACCCATTCGATTTCCATGCTTTCGTCGTCGTTGGCCTTCGGCTCCACACGGTGTCCCGGCTTTTCGAAAGCGAACACGGTGGTGTAGGCCCACGGTCCGTGGTCTTCGCAATACGAACCGACCACGTCGATATCTTCGGGGGTGATGTTGGCTTCCTCGTACGATTCGCGCAGCGCGCCCTCGATCGGGCTTTCACCGTCGGCGGTGGCACCTCCTGGAATGCCCCATGTGCCACCTTCCGCGCTCCACACCGCGCGATGTTGCATGACAACGTGCGTCACTTCGCCGGTCTGTTCGCTTCGGCGGGCCAGCAGCACACCGGACGCGCCGTTCGTGCCCCAATGCTTGCGGCCGCAATCGCAATCAATCCAACCATCACCCGGCTGATGCACGTTTTCCTTGGGAGGAAGCGGTTTTGCGGCACCGGTTCGTGAATCGTGTTCAACGTCCGGTTCTTGATCGGCTCGCGTCACGTTCCACAGATCAGTCCATTCCACGCCAAGCTCGGCGGCCAAACGGCGCGCCAGCGGAAGACTCAGTCCGATAATGCCGTGCGGATCGCCTTCGATGGAGTCGATGAACGCTCCGCCGAAGCCCTCAAGCGTGAAGGAACCAGCCACTTCCAACGGCTCTCCGGTAGCGATGTACCGTTCGATATCGGTGTCGGAATATTCGCAGAAGTGCAGCGTAGCCCTGCTCGCACCTCGCGCGATACGCCCGGTGGCGAAGTCAATCAGGCAATGGCCCGTCCACAATTCACCGGTGGCACCACGCATGGCACGCAGCCGTTCCCGAGCCACCTCAACACTATGCGGCTTGCCGTAGCATTCGCCGTCAAGTAGGAACATGGAATCGCAGCCAAGAATCAGCGGGCCGACTTCCGCACGGGTCAGGCTCGGCTTGCCATCAACGAAATCAGCAATCGATTCAGTGACCGTAGGAATGGTGATTCCCGAAAAATCACGGGTATTTACGTCGGAGGAGGACTGCACTTCGTCCGCACGCAATGTAATACGAGGATGTTCTAAAGATGCAGAATCTCCAGTATTTTCAGCATTATCTGAATGTTCGGAAGATTCGGCAACGGCTTTCAGCGGATATCCGATTATGCGATTGCCGTGCGCCGCCGCAGCGGTGGCGGCAACGTTACGATACGCCTGATGCACGGCTTCGGCTTTGGCCGTAGCGAGAATCATCACCCGCTGCTCCACGCTCAAATCGCTTACGGCAACGCCCATGGCGGCTGCCTCACGTTCAAGCGCTGCCGGCTCGTCCACGTTCGATACACGAATCGTGGGGCAAATACCAGCCGAGAAAAGCACGTCACGACGAGGCTTGGATTTGGAGGCGAGAATCAGCGGAACGGAGTTGTTCATACGCGTTCCACCTGCACGCCCTTGGTGTCGACGCCCAAATGCAGCACACGCCAATGGCCGGAAGCGAGCTCTTCGGAAGCGAGCTGTTCCAGCTGTTCGCGGGCGTCGCCATGATGCAGCACGAGCACGCATGGGCCGGCACCGGAAACCATGGATGCGAAACCATGGGAACGCAGCTTTTCGATCAGCGCCCATGACGGTTCCATCAAAGGAGCGCGATACGGCTGATGCAGACGATCCTGCGTGGCTGCGAACAGCAACGCATTGGCGTTCTGATGCTGGCCAGTCGCCAGCATCGCAGGATTCATGGCGGCCGGCAGTAGGCTCACACGAGACACATTGTGCACGGCATCCTTGAACGCCAGCTGACCCGGCAGCGCCTGACGCGCCTTTTCGGTGGACAGCTCATAATCCGGCACGAACACGGCTGCGGTCAGATCGTCGGCAACACGATAGTTGATGGTGTGGAAGCCCTTGTGCAGCGGCTCGCCGCCCGGAATCGGCACGGAACCGACACCTTCGGGGGTTTCCATGTCCCAAGACATGGTGAGGCCGCCATACACGGCAGGAGCCACATTGTCCGGATGGCCTTCGATGGCGGCGGCAAGCTCGAACACGGCATCACGGTTGAGTTCGTCGTCCTGCGCGAAGGCGGCCGCGGCTGCAATGCCCGCCACAATGGCCTCTGCAGAAGAGCCCATGCCTCGTGCCTGAGGAATGTTGTTGTGAGCCTGAAGAATGAAGCCTACACGGCCCAGCCCGAAGGTCTGGCATGCGCGGCGGAACGTGGAAACCACCAAGTGGGTTTCGTCACGCGGGAGGGTATCGGCGCCTTCGCCTTCGATCATCACCTGAGCCGCAGTGTTCACCGGATCGGCGCTCAGTGTGAATTCAAGTTCGTCGTGGTAGTCCAGAGCGAGTCCGACCGTATCAAAGCCAGAACCAAGATTGGCGCTGGTAGCCGGAACACGCACGCGTACTTTGCGAGTAACTGGAGTCATATCTCGTCGTCCTTCGTCGCATCTTCTTTACAAGTCAAGCACCGTATACCCGAAAGGGTACAAGAGTCAAATTCAAACCCATAATCGGCAGACAATTCAGTAAACAATCGGCAAGCAATTGCCTAAAACAACAGCCGGAATATGAACAAAGAGACGGCCGCCCAATCGCAACGATTTGAGCAGCCGTCTCATAACTGTTAGTTGAGCACGCGGAGGATGGAAGGCTCGCCGACCACGCAGTCGAGTGAGCACACGTCCTTCACGGTTTCACGCAGGGTCAGCTCGTCAGTCATGTGCGTGACAAGGCGCAGCTGCTGCAGTTCGCCGTCGTAACCCGGATCCTTCAGCGTGGGCTTGAGATCCTGGTTCACACCGTTGATGGACACGCCATGCTCGGCGAACTTGGCCGCAATGGCCGCAAGCACGCCCGGGTTGTCGTGAATCACGAAACGCACCGCGAACTCGGCCTTGGAAGCCTCGATCGGAGCCTTCTTTAGATCCTTGTACAACGGAATGGTCGGTCCGGTGCAGCCCTGAGCGATGTGACGCGCTTCGGTCACCACATCGCCAACCACCGCGGAAGCGGTCGGAGCGCCGCCAGCGCCACGGCCGTAGAACATCAAATCGTCGGCCGCTTCGGCCTTCACGAACACCGCATTGAAGGAACCATGCACAGAAGCCAGCGGATGCTCGTTGGAAATCAGCGCCGGATACACGCGGGCAGACACTCCGGCCTCGCCATTTTCCACCACGGCCAGCAGCTTGATGACCTTGTTTTCGGCGGTCGCGGCGGCAATATCGTCGGCGGTGATCTTGGTGATGCCCTCAACGGACACGTCGTCGATGGTCACATTGGTATGGAAACCGAGCGTGGCCATGATGGCTGCCTTGTTGGCCGCATCGTAGCCTTCGATGTCTCCGGTCGGATCCGCTTCGGCGTATCCCTTAGCCTGAGCGTCCTTCAGCACGTCGTCGAAATCAAGACCCTTGGTGGTCATTTCGTCGAGAATGTAGTTCGTGGTGCCGTTGACGATGCCAAGCATGCTCGTCACCTTGTCTCCGACGAGGGATTCACGCAGTGGCTTGAGGAATGGAATAGCACCGCCCACGGAAGCCTCAAAGTAGATATCGACGCCCTTGGCTTCGGCAGCCGCATAGATCTCCGGACCATACTTGGCCAGCAGCGCCTTGTTGGCCGTGACCACGGAAGCGCCGGATTCGATGGCCGCAAGCACGAACTTGCGGGCCACGCCGGTTCCACCGATCAGTTCGACCACAATGTCGGCATTGGTGGCCACGCTCATGGTGTCGGTGGTCACCACGGACTTGTCAATCCACGGGAACGGGTCGGTTTCCGATGGATCAAGGCAGGCGACGCCGGTCAGTTCGATCGGTCGTCCGATGCGTGCGGCAAGCTCATCCTTCTGCTCCACCAGCAGACGTGCGGTCTGAGAGCCGACCGTGCCCGCGCCCAACAATCCAACGCGAATCGGCGCAACATCTTCCTGTGCCAAGGCATCCTCCCTTGAATGTGAAGTATTGGTGTAACCCTGCCTATTGTACGGTCCCGATATGACGTAAGACCGCGAAATCATACGAAAATGGACGGTTTCTGAGCTTTGCCCCGAAAACCGCCCATACTACATCCATGTTGCGTCCGCAATTTGAGACGAATCACCATGAACAATACGAAACACGAGCGAAACGCCACGAATCGCTATTCACTCACATCCCAATCCAGCAGATCTTCGACCGTCTGACGGCGAATCATCACATGCGCGTCTTGCTCGGATACGGCAACAACCGCAGGAATCAGCGCCTGATTGTAGTTGCTGGCCATCGTACGACCGTATGCACCCGTAACAGGCACCGCCAGCACGTCACCGCGCTGAATATCGGCAGGAAGACGCACCTCGTTGACGATGATATCGCCCGATTCGCAGTGCATGCCGACCACACGGCACAGCTTGGTTTCGCTGGAACCCTCACGATTGGCGATTTTCGCAGTGTAATCCGATCCGTACAATGCCGGGCGAATATTGTCGCTCATACCGCCGTCGACAGACACGTACACGCGTTCCGTAACCGGATTGCCAGCCTTGTCTTTCGCGGTTCCAGCAAGCTGCACCGGCTTGACCGTACCCACGCGGTACAGGGTGACGCCGGTCGGGGCGACCGTCCAACGGCCCGGTTCGAACGAAATGACCGGAGCGGGCATGCCGAGCGCACGGTTCACGGTGGTGACCGCGCTGGCAAGACGAGCAAGTTCCGTATCGAGGTCCATGGAATCCTCACCATCGGTGTAAGCCACGGAATAGCCGCCGCCCAAATCAACCTCCGGCAAGGTGTATGCGTCGGTAGCGTAGAAGGTCTTGCGTAGCAGCATCATGCGCTTCGCGGCCTGGATAAAGGCGTCCGCATCGTGAATGTTCGATCCGATATGCGAATGCACGCCAACCAATTCGAGCACGTCCTGATGGCGGTAGATTTCCTTCAACACGGCGAGCGCGGGGCCATCAGCCACCATGGTCATGGCTTCGGCGAGTTTGCGGTCGCCTTCGGAAACCTTCTCATGGCTCATGTCGTACGGGTATTTGATGTCGTACTGCAGCTGGCGTTCTGCGCTTTCGCCCGGAGTGGTTTCGCTTTCACCTAGGCGTGCGTTCGACCCCGCAGGGGTCACGTCAGTCAAATCGTCAAGCACGTTCAGCTTGCTTGCATCGGCACCAACCGGCAGCAAGGCAACACCGAACTTCTGGTCCTCATGCGCGGTAGACACGAACTCGTGGCCGCCCGCATGAATGCCGGACGTAACACGCAACATCACGCGAGCGCGCTTGCCGAGACGCTTGGCGATCTCGGCGATACGGGCCGGCTCGTTCGGCTCGTCCACCACGATTTTGGCGAAGCCTTCGGTAATGGCGAGTTCGATTTCCGCATCGGACTTGTTGTTGCCGTGCAGCACGAGTCGCCTTCCGGGAACGCCTGCGGCGAGCGCGATGCGCATCTCGCCCATGGTGCATGTGTCGATCAGCATGCCGGATTCGGTGACGATACGGCAGATTTCCTTGGAAAGCAGCGCTTTTCCTGCGAAACTGACGTGGGTTACGGTGTTGTTGAATGCATTTGCCGCGGATTTGACGAATTTGGTGGCACGGACTCGCACATCATCGGTGTCGATGACGTAGAGCGGTGAGCCAAATTCGTTCAGCAGGCTTTCGGCAGTGCGGCCATGGAACGTGATTTCACCTTGCTCGTTCACGTTGGAGCCGGCTGGCCAGATGGGGGTGACTGCCATGGCGATCACATCCTGTCTGGGGCTGCGACGCCAAGCAGGTCAAGACCTTCGGCGATAACCGTCTTGACGGCGTCATTGAGCTTCAAACGTGCGGCCGCACGAGCCGGTTCCGGAGCCTTGGCGATGCGCAGGGCTTCGGCCTGTTCGCCGCGAGCTTCCGGCTCGGTGAGTTCCATGGGAACCACGCGTTCCACGTTGTACCACTTGTGGTAGGTGGCTGCGAGGTCTTCCAAGTAGTGGGCCACACGGTGAGGGGCACGCAGGTCTCCGGCTTCGCGCAGCAGGGCCGGCCACTGGGCGAGTGCGGCAAGCACTTCGCCGTCGGCGGCAGTGTCGAGCAGGCTCACGTCGGCGCCCTCGTAGGTGATGCCGGCAGCAGCCGCATTGCGGTCCACATTGCAGGAGCGGGCGTGCGCGTACTGCACGTAGTACACCGGATTCTCGTTGGAATGCGAAGCGAGCAGGTTCAGATCGATATCGACCGGGGAATTGTAGTCGGTACGTGCCAACGAATAACGAGAAGCATCCACGCCAATAGCGTCGGTCAGATCGTCGATAGTCACCACGTTGCCGGCGCGCTTCGACATGCGCACTGCCTTGCCGTCCTTCAGCACGTTGACGAGCTGGCCGATAAGAATCTGCATGTTTTCGCCAGGTTCGTCGCCGAACGCGGCGCACATGGCCATCATGCGGCCGATATAGCCGTGATGGTCGGCACCCAGCATGTAAATGGCGATGTCTGCCGGATCGTTGTCACGATGGCGCTTGTTGCGATAGTAAGCAATATCAGCTGCGAAATACGCGTAGTTGCCGTCGGATTTGATGATCACACGATCCTTGTCGTCACCATGCTTGGTGGACTCGAACCAGGTTGCGCCGTCCTTTTCGTAAATGTCGCCACGTTCGCGCAAATCAGCGATCGCCTTGTCGACTTCACCATCGGAATACAGGCTGTTCTCATGGAACCATACGTCGAAGTTCACACGGAAATCCTTCATGGATTTGCGGATTTCTTCGAACATCATCGGTACCGCACGCTTGCGGAACTCCTCACGCTGTTCGGAATCGCCCTCACCCAACGGATTGCCATCGTTGTCAACGCCACCGTCGACGCGCGGCAGGTCGAGGATCGCAACACCGTCGGCATTTGCCTCATCGATAACGCGACGCGCGATCTCATCGATATAAGCACCCTTGTAGCCGTCGATCGGGGTTTCCTCACCGTGAGCGGCCGCAACCAGCGACTTAGCGAAACGGTTGATCTGCTCGCCGTGATCGTTGAAATAGTATTCGCGCACCACCTTGGCGCCGTTCGCTTCAAGCACGCGGGCCATGGAATCACCGACCGCAGCCCAACGGGTGCCGCCGATATGGATCGGACCGGTCGGATTGGCGGACACGAATTCAAGATTCAGGGTCTTGCCGGAAAGATGGTCGTTCTTGCCGTAGTTCGTGCCCTCGCCAAGCACAGTGTCAACCACGGCTGCGGCGGACGCGGAATCAAGCACAATGTTGATGAAGCCGGGGCCGGCCACTTCCACGGACTTGATGCCATCGGCATTGGCAAGTTCCGCAGCGAACAGTTCGGCGAAATCGCGAGGCTTCATGCCGGCCTTCTTAGCCAGCTGCATGGCCGCGTTCGACGCCCAATCGCCGTGCGCGCGGTCCTTTGGACGCATGACGGCGAATTTAGCCTGCGGAGGGATGAGATCGGTGGTCAGGGTGCCTGCCTTGCCTTCATTCACAAGGTTGTTGGCAATATTGAAAATCAGTTCACTAAGCGCTTCTGGACTCATTCCTCCAAGTCTACCGATTATGCAGACAGAATCAGCCTTGCGTACCGCCCCGCGTACCATCCTGCAGTTCGCCATGCTTTCTGCGCCAAGCCACGGAAGCGTAATAGCCGATATAGCAGATCGCAACGAACGGAATCATATACAACAATGTGGAGCGCTGCGACGGATCGCAAATTACCAAAACCAATGCGCCAATACACATCACAATCGCAGCGATCGGCACGAACGGAAAACCGGGGGCACGATACTTCAAATCGTCAACCGAATGGCCTTGAGCAAGCCACTGCTTGCGGAAACGCAAGTGGCAGACGGAAACCGACGCCCACACCACCAGCGTGGCCAAGCCGGAAACCGCAACCAACGCCAAATACACCGTCGAAGCGGCAACCACAGAAGACAGCAACGCCAACAACGATCCAGCCATACTGAAGAGCACCGCGAACACGGGCACACCATGAAAATTCGTCTTGCCGAGCACGCGCGGAATCATACCCTCCTGCGCAAGCGACCAAACCATACGCGAACACACATACAAGCCGGAATTCGCAGCGGACAGCACCGCCGTCAACACCACGAAATTCATCACATCGCCGGCAAACGGCATGCCGATCGACTGGAACACGAGCACAAACGGACTCGTGTCGACACCCGACTGATGCCACGGAATCAGCGCGGACATCACCGCAATCGAACCGATGAAGAAAATCGCGAGACGCAACACCGTGGTATGCACGGCCTTCGGAATCGCCTGCGCCGGATCCTTCGTCTCCCCCGCCGCAACACCAACGACCTCAGTGCCCGAAAACGCGAACACCACCGTCAACAGCGTCGAAAAAATCGGCAGCACACCATTCGGGAGCCAGCCGTCATTATAAAAATTCTCAAACAGCGGAGCATGATCGTAGCCGGCAATCGGAATCGCACCAAACATGGCAAGCAAGCCGACCACAATGAACGCGATAATTGCAAACACCTTAATGGATGCGAACCAGAATTCCGACTCGCCATACAGCCTCACCGACAGAATATTGAGCATGAACACCACCGCAATAAAGGCGGCGGACCAAATCCACGCGGGCGAATCAGGAAACCAGCGTTGCATCAGCAGACCGGCTGCCGTGAATTCCGAAGCGAGCGCCACCGCCCAATTCAGCCAGTACAGCACGGCGATGGTGAACGCGGTGCCGGGGCCGATGAAACGCTTCGCATACAGGTGGAAACTGCCCGCATACGGCATAGCCACCGACAGTTCGCCGAGGCTGAGCATCACAAAATACACAAGCACGGATCCGATGCCATACGCGATGATCGCGCCAAGAGGGCCGGCTTGGTGAATCGTGTAGCCGGAGCTGAGGAACAAGCCAGTGCCGATCACACCACCCAGCGAAATCATGGTCAGATGGCGGGTTTCCATCTTGCGTTCAAGACCACCCTGCTCGGCTTCAGCGGATTCAGCGGCGTCAGTGCCTGCAGTGGATGCGTTGACTTGCGATTCGGCCATGCGCGACTGCTCCTTCATATTTGGATGGGCGCGTTCTTGCGTTCTTGCGTTCTTGCGTTTGCACAATACCCAATCGCATTACTATACGGAAATCGGTGGAACCATGTTGCCTGCTGTTCACTTTTAGCGGCAATCCTTTAGCGGCAATCCTGAGGTTGCATAAACAAAGCAGGCTCGCATGCAGCGTAAGAAACCGCATACGAGCCTGAAAAGGATTTCCTGGAGATTTGCAATCAGCGCACTGAAATCAGAGCACAGCGATGGCGTCGATCTCAACGAGAGCGCCCTTCGGAATGTTGTTGCCGCCGAACGCGACGCGGGCCGGCTTCACGGAGCCGATGAAGGCCTGCGCATACACGTCGTCGATCTCGTGGAAGTCTTCGACGTTCTTCATGTAGATGGTGGCGCGGCAGACGTGCTCGATGCCGGTGCCTGCGGCGTCAAGAATGTGCTTGATGTTCTTCAGTGCCTGGGCTGCCTGCTCGCCGGCGGTTTCGCCGGCCAGTTCGCCGGTGGCCGGGTCGATGCCCAGCTGGCCTGAGACGAACACGAAACCGTTGGCCTTCACGGCCTGGCTGTATGCGCCCAGTGCAGCCGGGGCTTCAGAAGTCGCAACCGCTTCCATCTTCTCGCTCATAATGTTCTCCTTTGAAGAACGTGTTATTGCATCTTGTTTGCGTTCAGGCCGTGGCAAACCACGACAACGCAATCTCAAGCAATCACTGTACCCATGGAATCGACGTGCATTGTCCCATGTTCCAAATACCGGCTCTGCGCCCCGGCCCTTCACATATCTTTGTGGTGGGCTTGATGGGGATCGAACCCACGACCTTCTGTTCCGGAGACAGACGCTCTATCCACTGAGCTACAAACCCGTGCGTCAACCTACTTTACACTGCCTTGAGATGAAAGCGACACTTTTTACGGAAAAATGGTCTTTGAATCTCAATCATTATGTTGGCAAAATAAGCATGGATGGGGTTTCGGCAACGCACCCAACCATGTAGGGGATTCGACGGGTGCAAAACGGGGAACGAAGAGTATTACATCATAATTTACGGCGCAATAACGTTATTTACCGCGTCTTTTCCACTAGACTGAAAATATGGTTGAGGATTCAGGCAGAAATATAGGCGATTTCGAATACACGCGCCGTTTTTTCTGCCGTGCCCTGCCGACGCAGTTGGATGACAGTGATAGTCCGACATTAATCGTGCAAAGTTATTACGTTCATCAAGATAATTACGCGCTGCGCGTGCGATTAAAAACAAAGTCCGTTCGCATCGCCATGACTCCGGACCTCGACCCGCTGGCCGTGCTCGAAAAGTATCGCGACGAATTTCGGATTGGATCAGTCACCGTGAAAGGGCCGTCCGTGGGAGGCACGCGCTATGAGGCGAGCCGCGACTTGGATTCGCGCATCGCCGGGGAGCTCATCAAACGCGGCGGACACGTAACCATCAAAAACCGTTTCACCGACTGGATCGATGAGGACGGCTGGAACATCGACGTGTTCGGAGGCACCAACGCTCCCCTGATCATTGCGGAAGCGGAACGCATCGGTCCAGTCACCAATCTGGTGATTCCGAAATTCTGCACCACCGAAATCACCGACCAATCGCGGTTCAGCAATGAAGGGCTTGCCGCGAATCCATATTCACGATGGAAATCCGAATTCGAAGACGAACTGGAAGCAGACGGACCGCAATTCCTCGACTATTTCGGCACCAATCGTATGGAATAAGTTTTTAAAAAACAACCGTAGGCCGCAAAAAACGATTTGGTTGTGCAGCCTACGGTTGAACGGTACCTAAAACGGCATCTAAGTCAATAAACGAATCAGTACATGAGCGTGGCAAGGCGACGGCGGGCGCGCTTCAAACGCTCGTCGGTCGGCTCAGGAATCGTGAAATATTCCAACAGACGCTTGCGAACAGGCTCAATATCAGCCTTGTGACCGGCTGCGACGAAATCAAGCAAACGGTCGAACGCATCCTGAATCTGACCGCCGATCATATCAATGTCGGCGACGGCAAGCTGCGCTTCAACATCATCGGGATTGTCAGCAGCGGCGGCACGCACCTCACGCACGTTCGCATTGGCGGAACGGGCCAACAGCAGCGCTTTCGCACGCTCGCGGGCGGCACGCGCATCGTTCGGATCGGCTTCAAGCACCTTCTCGTACGCGGCTGCGGCACCAGCGTAATCGCCCTGCTGTGCCAACATATACGCCTCCTGATGCTCCGGAGGCACCTGCTCCTGGGCGCCGGCGGCGGAATTCGCCGCATCGGAATCCGGATCGCCCGAATACGGCGCGGAACCGGTCACGCCAGCCTGTTGGGCGGCGGCAACCAGATTCGGAATCACCGCGTCCACAAGCTGCTGCATTTCCTCAGCGGACGGCAAGCCCTGCAGAATCGGCATCGGACGGCCGTTGATCAACGCGAACAAAGCGGGAGCACCCTGCACTTGGAACGCCTGCGCAATCGACGGATTCGACGCGATATCGATACGAGACAGCTGAATCTGGCCGTTCAGCTGGTTCACGGCATCGCCCAACTGGCGTGCCATGTCGAACAGGCGATCATCGGTCGGCACCCACAACAGCAGCAGAATCGGGAACGTGGCCGACGTCTGCACCATGGCCTGGAACGTGTTCTCCGTAGTGTCGATCACGTAACCGCCGGCGGCCGGAGCGCCTCCAGCCTGCCCCGGCTCAGCCTTCACCTGATGCTTCAACGCTTCAAGATCGACGGCTCCCGCCAAGGAAACTCCCGGATTAAACGGCCTTTGACCTGCCATGCTTGCCTCCTAAATATCAACAATCAACAACATTAAGCGCCCAGCGCAACACGCATTGCAAACGTTCGCCCCAAGCTTACGCGCAATCGCGCAACCGCCACGATTACAGCGCCTCAACCTTGACCGGCTGACGTTCGGAACCGACTGCGGTGATCTTCGCGTCAGAATTCGCCGGGGGCACGTACAACGCGATCACATTCACATACGTGGTCTTCATGGTGCTGGTGGCCCGACCGTCGCCAAACAGCGCTTTTTCCGCATCGGAAGCGGGCTGCGACTCACGGCCGGAGCCCGCTGAGCGCGTCCATTCGGAATTGATCCGCGCCACTACCAAGTCGCCACCATCCGCGGAACGCATAACGCTGATGGCACCGTCAACCGGCGTGAACACCTGCTGCTGCGATCCCTCGTTCAGCTCCATGGCCTTCTGCACCTGTCCGGTCAGATCGGCAAGCTTCGCACGCAAATCGTCGTCGGCAAACTTCTGCGCATACTGGCTGGACGCACCGTTCTGCAACACGTCGGCATATGCAGCAACCGCATCCTTCGGAGTCATGACCAGACCGGTGTCTTTTTCCGTTCCCTGTGCGCTACCGGTTTTGGAAATCTCAAAACTCGGCATTTTCACGCCCGAGAACAGTCGTGCCACACCCCACAATTTGTAGTTCTGGCGTGCGGAATCCTGGCGGAATACCAGCAGACGCTTGGACTGCTGGTCGTCTGTGGTGGAAGTGATGGAAAACACCGAACGTGGCCATCCACTGTCCGTGGAGATCACGGCCTGTGCCAAATCGGTTGGAATCGCGGTCTTACGATCAAGATTGCCCGTGACCTGCGCCACATGAAGTTCGCTTGTGCGAATCTCAAGTTCCGGCCCCTCCAGAATTGAGCCGAGGGCGTCGATATTGCGATCGTTATTGCACTGGTCAAGCGTTTTGAGAATATTCGTGCGGATGGTTTTCTCCTGCTTGGCGGTCAGATTCGGCGCATCCTGATGTTGCGTGGCTTTCGGCTGCGGCAGCTGCCCCTCGCATCCGCACATGCCAACGACCATTCCCAATGCGAGCACGACCGCCGCGATTACGTTGAAACGCTTCTTCATCACTTGGCCTCCTCGTTGTCGGATTCGTCGGATTTGTCGTTGTCGGATTCGTCAGATTCATCATTTTCGGATGTTTCGTTGGATTCGGCCGGCTCGGCCGTTACGGCCATTTCGTCGACTTCGTTGGGCACGTTGATTTCGTCGGATACCGCAAATTCCACAGATCCTGAGGACGCTGCGGCCGCACTGCTTTCCTCTTGTGCGAGACGGGCGAAATATGCGGCAAGCTCGTCTTGCGAGATCACGGAAGTCTGTTCGAAATCGTCGTTTTCACCAACGCCATCAGTGGCAGCATTCTGCTGGTCGGCAACCAAATTTCGCGCGGAAGGATCGACAATCGTAGGTTGCGCCATCTCGTTTTGCATGTTTTCCGAACCGGTCGCACGATGGCTCGCATGGCGACGACGCTTACGATTCGTCCCACTCTTATCACTACGGGCGGCACTCGCTTCGGCGTTCTTCACCCATGCGGCAACCTCGTCATCGTCACCCTGCGTGGAACCAATGCCGTCAACCATGGCGAACGCGCGCTTGTTACGGCGCTTATGCGGAGGCATGGCGAACACGGAAGCCGAAAGCACCGCAAGTATTGCCAGCAATCCGCCGGAAAGATAGAACGGCATGGCGAAATTCAGCATCGAACGACGGGTCCAATCAAGCGTGACCGAGCCTCCCTTGCGATTGCCGTAATCGATAATCGCAACGGAATCCACGGCATTGTTCGTATTAGCACCCTTGATCTGCATATCAACGGAACCGGCATTGCATTTGACGGTGCGCCACATGTCGGAATCCTGGAACGCGACCTGGCCTTCGGAATTATCAGCAGTGCCCTGAGCCGTGGCCTTCAGCGTGGACAGGGTAGACCAGTCGGACAACCCGGTGACGCGCACGTATTTGGATCCCGCGATCCATCCGGCAACATCACGGGCGGAACCGATGGCGATGCAAACGTTCGCGGATTTGTCTCGGGACTTCGCCGAAATGGTGACGCGATCGTCGACCAATTGCAGCACATTCGGATCGGTGACCACATACTGTGGTCCCGTGACCGTGGCGGACGCCGAGACCTGTGTCGAGGGCTTCCAGATCGTCGCATTCAAGACGCCAAGCACGATGCAAGTAATGGCAAGCAAACCGAAAATAGGCGTGACAATACCGCGCATGATCTTGGCGTGTCGCGTGGGACCCACCTTGGACTGCGGCTTTTCCTGTTCTTCCTGCAATAAAGTCATAGCATTCACTATTCTACATTGCCCCTCTGCAAAAGCCTGAAAAAACTATGAAAATCAATGATTGCCACTAAGGTGGAACCTATGCGCAAATCTACTCTTTTCAAAGCCGTCGCAGCCGCTTGCACAACGATCATGTGCCTGGGATTCGCGGCATGCGGAAGTTCCAACGCGAAGTCAGATTCATCTTCCGATTCGTCATCGTCTTCCTCCAACTCCTCGTCGAAGATGAACCAGATTGCCGGCGTGACCGCCACGGGCGAGCCTGGCAAAAAGCCGACCGTCTCCTTCAAAACCCCTATGACGGTGGAAGACAACAGCTACGTCGTACTGCAGAAAGGCAACGGCGACCAAATCGAAGACGGCGACCGCATATGCACGCAGGGCATCGCCATCAATGTCAAGGACGGTTCCGAATTGGCGAGCACATGGGAGAACAATACCCCCGACTGCTCCACGGTGGTCACTTCCGACACCAGTCAGATGACTGAGAATTATTACAACATTTTCAAGGATCAGAAGCTTAACGCCACGATTGCGTTCGGCGTGAACGATTCAAATTCCGCAGGCACATCATATTTGATGGTGCTCACGATCGTGTCGAAGTCGAAGGATCTGACGAAGGCAACGGGCACGAAGGTGCATAATGTGCCTACCGATCTACCGAAGGTCACGCTTGCAAAGGATGGCAAGCCGTCGATCGACATGAACGGTTACAAGGGTTCCGACACGTTGGTTTCGCAGGATTTGATCAAGGGCGAAGGTGCCGAGGTCAAGGATACGCAGACCGTAGTGGCGCATTACACCGGCTGGCTGCTGGACGGCACGCAATTCGATTCCTCGTGGGATCGTGGCAAATCCTCCACGTTCTCGCTTGACGGCGTGATCAAGGGATGGAAGCAGGGTCTGGCCGGCCACACCGTCGGTTCCCAGGTGCTGCTGGTGGTGCCACCGAGCCTCGGCTACGGCAGCGAGGCGAAGGATAAGATTCCGGCGAACTCCACGCTGGTCTTCGTCGTCGACATCCTCGCCGCCTACTGATCTACATCACGATTCGTGCATAAAAAACTCCCTGCATAACAACAGGGAGTTTTTTATAAGCTAGAAGAGTCGTAAGGAGTCGTCTTCGGTGCCCTTCATCTCGTCATAGTCGAGGATCAGGCAGTCGAAGCCGCGGTCTTGGGCAAGCACGCGGGCCTGCGGAGTGATGGTCTGCGCGGCGAAAATACCACGTACGGGAGCCAGCAGAGGATCGCGATTGAGTAGTTCGCAGTAGCGAGTGAGCTGCTCGACGCCGTCGATACCACCGTTTCTCTTGATTTCGATGGCAACATGCTTGCCGCTGGCGTCGATGGCCATGATGTCGACCGGTCCAATGGCAGTCGGGTATTCGCGGCGCACGAGCGTCGCTCCCTCGCCGATGCGTTCGATCTGTTCAGCCAAGTATTTTTGCAGATGGTCTTCGACGCCATCTTTGATCAGTCCCGGATCTTCGCCCAAATCGTACGTTTCATCGGAATAAATATGCTGCAAGGTTACTTCGAGCACGTCATTGGATTTATCTGCCGAAGCGCGGATGACTTTCTGTGGAACTTCCGTTTCGACATCGTCGTCGGCATGGTCCGGAGTGATGTCTTTGATGGTGCAAGGCGCTGCCATCCAATTAAGCGGCTTGTATGATCCAAGTTCGGAGAAAATCAGCAGACTGTTGTCGGCTTTGATGAGCAACACGCGCTTGGCAAGCGGCAGGGACGCGTTCAAACGTCCGGAGTATTCGGCAGAGCAATCAGCAACAATAATTCGCACGAGGCACTACCCTACCATGATTGTCGTAAGCCCCGAATCAGTGATAAGGCAATCTTTTTTTTATTTTGATTAATACCGTTTTTTGAAAAGAAAAACGGCCTGTCCACTACAACTGCATCACTCGCAATCATATGCAATTGCTGCAATCGCAACAGACAGGCCGTCAGAAGTATGCTACCGAGTGCTACTCAGTCATCTTGACGTCACGTCCACGCTCAACCGCAACGGTGAGCTTGTTCGAATCGAAGGAGATGAAACCGTCGGTCACTTCGAAGGAGCGACGGCTGCCATCTGGATCCACCACAACGATGGTTCCTTCCTTGATTACGGTCAATACAGGCTCGTGGTTGGGCAGGATGCCCATTCCGCCTTCAAAAGCCGGAATGGTGACGGACTTCGCCGTACCGTGCCACACGGGGTGGTCGGCGGCGACGATGTTCACCTGCATTGTCAATCCGGCCATCACGCACCGTATTCCTTCTGCATGTCGTGCCACTTCTTTTCGAGGTCGTCGATGCCACCGATGCCGGAGAATGCCTGCTCCGGAACGTCGTCGTACACGCCGTCGCAAATACGGGTGAACGCTTCGATGGTCTCGTCGGCCGGCACGTAGGAACCCGGGCGACCGGTGAACTTTTCAGCGACGTAGAAGTTCTGACCGAGGAACTGCTCGATCTTACGAGCACGGTTCACAGTGGTCTTGTCTTCTTCGCCGAGCTCGTCAATACCGATCAGGGCGATGATGTCCTGCAGTTCCTTGTTACGCTGCAGGATTGCCTTGACGCGGTTCGCGCACTCGTAGTGAGCCTGGCCCACGTAACGCGGATCAAGGATTCGCGAGGTGGAGCTCAGCGGGTCCACTGCCGGGTAGATACCCTTGGAAGCGATGTCACGGGAAAGCTCGGTGGTTGCATCCAAGTGGGCGAAGGTCGTTGCAGGAGCCGGGTCGGTATAATCATCAGCCGGCACGTAGATGGCCTGCAGCGAGGTGATGGAGTGACCGCGGGTCGAAGTGATTCGCTCCTGCAGGGCACCCATTTCGTCAGCCAAGTTCGGCTGGTAGCCCACTGCGGACGGCATACGGCCGAGCAGGGTGGACACCTCAGAACCAGCCTGGGTGAAACGGAAGATGTTATCGATGAACAGCAACACATCCTGATTCTGCACGTCACGGAAGTACTCTGCCATGGTCAATGCGGTCAGCGGCACGCGCAGACGGGTACCCGGCTGCTCATCCATCTGGCCGAAGACCAGTGCGGTCTTCTCAAGAACGCCAGCCTCATCCATTTCGCCGATCAGATCGTTACCCTCACGGGTACGCTCGCCGACGCCTGCGAACACGGACACACCGCCGTGGTTCTGGGCGACTCGCTGGATCATTTCCTGAATAAGCACGGTCTTGCCGACGCCTGCGCCACCGAACAGACCGATCTTGCCGCCCTGCACGTACGGGGTCAGCAGATCGATGACCTTGATACCGGTTTCGAACATCTGGGTCTTGGATTCCAGCTGATCGAATGCCGGCGGGTTGCGGTGGATAGGCCAACGCTCGGTGACCGTGATGGTCTCGTCATCCTTCTTGTTGAGGATGTTGCCGGACACGTCGAACACGTGGCCTTTGGTGACATCGCCAACAGGAACGGAGATCGGACCGCCGGTGTCAAGCACGGTGGCGCCACGAACGAGGCCGTCGGTCGGCTTCAATGCCACGGTACGCACGGTGGAGTCGCCGAGGTGCTGTTCGACCTCAAGCGTGATCTTCTTCGTGGTTTCGCCCTCTTCGTTGGCTGTGTTGGTCAGCTCAACGGTAAGTGCGTTATAAATGTCGGGCAGGTGGCCCACCGGGAATTCGACGTCGATAACCGAACCCTGAATACGCGTGACGCGTCCAGCGGTCGGCTCTGCAGCCGTCTCGGGAGCCGCTGTGGTCTGATTCTCAGCCATATGCGTTCCTACTCTTCCTTCTTATTCAGCGCGTCGGCGCTGCCGATGATTTCGGTAAGTTCCTGGGTAATCGAAGCCTGTCGCGAAGCGTTGAGCTTGCGGGTCAGGTCGTCGATCAGGCTGCGGGCATTGTCTGTAGCCGTATGCATAGCGTTCTGTCGGCTTGCAGTCTCGGATGCCGCCGCGGTGAGCAGGCATTCATGAATACGGGACTGGATGTACTTCGGCAGAATCGCGTCAAGCACTTCGTCGACGCTCGGCTCGAACGCATAAAGCGGGGTCGCGGCATCGGCATCGGATTCGGACACAGGACCGGAATCCTGCTGTTCCGGAAGCACGAGTTCAACGGGCAGCATACGCAGCACGCGCACCTTCTGAACAACCATATTCACGAATTCGGTGAACACGATGTAGAGTTCGGAAACTCCACCCTCGCTCGCCGGCTTCATGTAGGCGTCCATCAGTGCCTTCGAGATGGACTCTGCGACTTCTACGCCGGGCTGGTCGGTATCGCCTTCCCAAGTACCGGCAACATCACGATTGCGGTACTTGTAGTACGTCACACCGCGACGACCATACACATACAGTTCCGGCTGCTTGCCTGCCGCATCGAGGCGGGCCAGCAGCGATTCCGTTTCGCGGATGATCGAGGAGGTGTACGGTCCTGCCATACCACGATCCGAGGTGAGGGCGAGGACAGCCACGCGAGGGTTGTCCTCGTCCTTCTTCACGATCGGATGGTCGATATGGGTATGGGCCACCAGCGCTTGCACGGCGTCGAAAATCGCATCGGTATACGGCTTCGCGTTCAAGGCGACGTCACGTGCCTTGGCGATGTGCGAAGACGCGATCATCTCCTGCGCGTTGAAGATTTTCTCCAACGACGCGGTGGAGGCGATCCTAGATTTCAATGCGAGTTGCGAGCCCATGGATCACTTCTCTCCTGCGACGATCTTTTCCTGCTCGACCGGAGTAGCGTTTTTGATGTCAGACTTCTTCTCGACCAGCGGCTTGCCCGCGCTGGTTACGAAGGTCTCACGGAACGCTTCCACAGCCTTGTCGAGGGCAGCCTCGGTGTCGGCGGTGAAGTCTTCGGTCTCGCGGATGGTCTTGAGAATATCGGTGTTGTGGTCCAAGTAGTCCAGCATGGCCTTCTCGAACGGCAGCACGTCGTTCAGCGGCAGGTCATCCATCTTGCCATGGGTGCCGGCCCACACGGAGACGACTTCCTGTTCCATGGAATACGGGGAGAACTGCGGCTGCTTGAGCAGCTCGGTCAGGTGGGAGCCGCGGTTCAGCTGGGCCTTCGAAGCCGCATCCAAGTCGGATGCGAACATGGCGAAGGATTCCAGGGAACGGTACTGGGCCAAGGAGATCTTCAGCGTACCGGAGACCTTCTTCAACGCCTTGGTCTGTGCCGCGCCACCGACTCGGGACACGGAGATACCGACGTCGACAGCCGGACGCTGGTTCGCGTTGAACAGGTCGGACTGCAGGAAGATCTGACCGTCGGTGATGGAAATCACGTTGGTCGGAATGTAAGCGGACACGTCGTTTGCCTTGGTTTCGACGATCGGCAGGCCGGTCATCGAACCGCCGCCGAGGTCATCGGAAACCTTGGCGCAACGTTCGAGCAGACGGGAGTGCAGGTAGAACACATCGCCCGGGTATGCCTCACGTCCCGGCGGGCGGCGCAGCAGCAGGGAAATCGAACGGTAAGCCTCAGCCTGCTTCGACAGATCGTCGAAGACGATGAGCACGTGCTTGCCGTTGTACATCCAGTGCTGTCCGATGGCGGAACCGGTGTACGGTGCGATGTACTTGAAGCCTGCGGAATCGGAAGCCGGTGAGGCCACAATGGTGGTGTACTCCATGGCACCGGATTCTTCGAGGGACTGCTTCACCGATGCGATGGTGGAGCCCTTCTGACCGATGGCCACGTAGATGCAACGCACCTGCTTCTTCGGGTCGCCGGATTCCCAGTTACGCTTCTGGTTGATGATCGTATCGATTGCGATAGCGGTCTTACCGGTCTGGCGGTCGCCAATGATAAGCTGGCGCTGGCCACGGCCGATAGGCGTCATTGCGTCGATGGCCTTCAGACCGGTGGACATTGGCTCGTCAACTGGATGACGATGCATAACGTCAGGTGCCTGGGCCTCGAGAATACGACGGCCTTCGGTCTTGATCTCGCCAAGACCATCAATCGGGTTGCCTAGCGGGTCCACGACGCGGCCAAGGTAGCCGTCGCCGACGGGCACGGAGAGCACTTCGCCGGTACGACGCACTTCCTGGCCTTCTTCGATACCTGCGAAGTCGCCGAGGATAACCACACCGATCTCGCGGGCGTCAAGGTTGAACGCCAGGCCAAGCGTGCCGTCTTCGAAGGTCAGCAGCTCATTGGCCATGCAACCAGGCAGTCCCGTCACGTGCGCAATGCCGTCGCCAGCAGTCGCGACATAACCGACCTCCTGGGTCGGGGTGTCCGACGGCTTGTACGACTCGACGAACTCATCGAGCGCCTTGCGTATCGTGGTGGGATCAATGGTAAGTTCTGCCATGATCACTCCTTATTGTTGTTTATAAATTCAGTCAAGTCTTGTTTCAGGCTTGTTCACCGTGCGGCGAACCGTCAGGCGGTTGCCTTCACCGTGCGCTGAAGATGCTGCAGCTGTGCGACCACCGTGTTGTCAGTGACCTCGTCGCCCACCTGGATGCGCATGCCACCCATGACGGTCGGATCGACCACAGAGTTGATGTGCACCGGATGGTCGGTCTTCGCCGTATAGATGGCGATGAGCTTTTCCACCTGCTCCTTGCTCAACGGCGTTGCCGTGGTAACAGTGACCATCGATTCGCCCATATGTCGGGAGAACTTGTTGATCAGCCACTGAATGGTCTGCAGGTAGCGACGATTGCGCAGATTGCAGGTCGCGTGCTCAGCCAGACGCTTGGTCACCTTGGTGAAATCCGCGTCACCAATCAAGCTGTACAGCAGCTTGATACGGGCTTCGCTGGAAACGGTTGCGTCATACAGCTTGGTGCGCACGACCGGAAGGTTGAGCAGTGCGGAATGCAACTCGGCAAGCTCGACGGAGACCTGCAAAGTCGTATTGGTGTAGTCCGCGTAGTACATCATGCCGTCAACGCCGAAATCCTCAACGGCATTGGCGATATCAGACACGCGGCTCCAACGACGGGACACCAGATCGGACATGATCTCCATCACCAGTGGATGGGCTTGACTCCCGATCAGGGTCTTGACTACCGCAACCTTGTCTTCGACTGGGCGCGACGGGTCGGTGAGGGCACGTTCAAGCTGGATGTTGTGGTCAAGCGCGCTGGTAATCGTGAACAGCTCGTTCCCGATACGCCATGCGTCCTCACCGCTGTTACACAGCTTGGGGGCCAGCGAGTCACGCGAAACGCGATCTGCGATACGCGATGCTTCTCCTCGCATTGGTCACCTCCCTTTCTTGAAGGTTTCGATCACTTCTTGTCGCTGTCCATGTCGGCGATCATCTGGTCGATCATCGACGACTGCACATCGTCATTCTCGAGCTTGCTACCCAGGATCTTGCCGGCCAATGCCGTTGCCAGCACGCCGACTTCACCTTTGAGGCTCACCAGAGCCTGCTGCTGCTGCGATTCGATGGAACGCTGGGCAGTAGCGGTGATCTGCGCCGCATCGCTTTCGGCACGGGTACGTGCGTCCGCGATGATGTGCGATGCCTCCGTACGTGCGTCGTCACGGATCTTGGATGCATCGACGCGCGCCTTGCTCAGCTGAGCCTCATACTTCGCTTTGGCTTCATCGGCATCTTTCTGGGCCTGTTCGGCCTTGGCGATGCCACCTTCGATCTTGGCAGCGCGCTCATCGAACACGGCCTGGAACTTCGGCAGGAAGAACTTGTAGAAGAACACGGCGACGATGATCAGAATGACCAACGACCAGAAAATGTCGTAGCTTTTCGGAAGGAACAATTCCATTTCGCTAGCTGCGGTCACCATAGTGTCTTCCTCCTTTCATGTTCGTTTGCGTCTTCGGTGTTACCTTGAATCAAGTCTTACTTGATGAAGGCGAGCACGAAGCCGAGCAGTGCCAGCACCTCAACGAATGCCAGACCCAGGAACATGAGGGTCTGCAGACGGCTGCCGAGCTCAGGCTGGCGAGCGGTGCCTTCGATGGTCTTGCCGATCAGGATGCCCAGACCGATGCCAGGGCCGATGGCGGCGAGGCCGTAGCCAACGACGTTCAGGTTGCCGGCAACCTCAGCGAGGGTAACGATATCCATGATTGTTTCCTTTCTGGTTATTGCTTGACAAGAAGCAACAATTAAAAAGCCGGCGGTCAGTCGATCTCCGGATAGCTCATGTTGATGTATGCGGTGGTCAGAATGGCGAAGATGTAAGCCTGCAGGCAAGCGACCAGCGCCTCGAACAGGAACATGAACATGCCAGCTGCGAAGGTGACGACGCCGAATGGCATAAACACCTTGTTCACCACATCAATGAGGAAGTACTGCGTGGCCGAAAGGCACAGCGCAAGAATCAAGTGGCCCGAAACCATGTTGGCGAACAGTCGGATCGTCAACGAGAATGGGCGAATAATCAGCAGCTCAAGCAGCTGAATCGGGGACAGCAGAATGTAGATCGGGGCCGGAACGCCCTTCGGGAAGATCTCATCCCTCAGGAAGTGGCCGAGACCCTTTTCACGAATGCCTGCAATCCAGTATTGGCAGAAGCACCACATGGCGAATACCAGCGGCAGCGTAATCGTTGCGCTTGCCGCGATATTGAAGCCCGGGATGATGCCACACAGATTGAAGACCAGCAACGTGCAGAACACGGTGGTGATCATCGGCACGTAACGCTTGCCGCGCAGCTCGCCCATCACCTGATAGACGATGTTGTCGCGGACGAATTCGATCAACCATTCGACTGCTCCCTGCCAACGGCTGGGGATGAGCTTTGCACGGCTTGCCGTAATTCCGAGAACCAGCAGCATGATGACGGTCGCAAGAATGCGAACGAGGATGATGCGGTTAATGGCGAACGGCGTGCCCTGAAAAACGAACGGATCGGGAAGGAAGTCATCGACACTGGGCATCTCGGGACCATCAGCGATGGTCAGCATGCCTTTTCCCAATGCACCAATCATTCACGCCTCCTGCTCTTGTGTCAGCTGTTAGTTTAACCCAACAACCGAGTCGAATGTGACGTTCTGGTTACTTAACCAAAGCGTACTTCGAAGTGTGCATCGACGCGACCGGAGTCCCGTGCGACGCATTCGACTCCGAATGGCTGGATAGGATTATTAGCCCGTGTCTAGACAACGTCCACACACCTAGGGTTTTCCTTACTGTCATTTGGTTTTTCCGGCGTTTCGCTTCAAGCTGGATTAACTAGGCACGGCTTTGTGATTCGTCGGATAGCCGACGTTATCCAGCATACCGCATGTTGTCAGTAAAACGTTTCACCATATCTATCGAGTGTCAGAAATTTTTGAGCTGATTCAGCTCAACACCGATAAATCGCAGACGAATACGACTGACGCAAACAAAAAGATGCACACAATCATGCGATTCGCATCACGCGAATTATCTGCATATTCAACGCATCGATGGCTTCCGCAATGTTACGGAAGGGACGTTGGATTCAGCTATGGATCACACCGTAGCCGTCGCGCACGAACGGCGCGAACGCATCGACACGCGGCAAACCCGGCTGATGGCGAATCGAACGATCCGTGCCAAGACGCTTCTGCGCACGAAGCTGCGGAACCTCGCTCAAATCGTATGGCGTGGTCTGATACACCCAATTCAGCCAATTACGCCATAACAGATTCGCGTGGGCACGCCACGCGAACACCGGCTCAAGATGCGAATCGTCATGCGGGAAGTAGTTTTCTGGGAACGGCACGTTCGTCATCCCCTTCTTCATATCGCGCTCATACTCCTCGGCCAAGGTGTACTTGCCGTACTCCCAATGGCCAAGCGCGAACACCTCCGAAAAATCGCGGGTGGCGATCAGACCAGGACCGGATTTTGGACCCCACGTAAGCACCTGCAATTCGGGATTGCGGGCGACATCACCTTCGTTTACCCCCGCAAGGCGAGAATGCGGCTGCAGGCAGATCTCGTCGAAACCGTTCGTCAGGAAGCAGTATTCATCCTGCAAATACTGTGGGAACACACCGAAAATCTTCTCCGGAAGATCCTCTTTACGCACGTTATAGCGGTAATTGAGCGCACCCATCGCACCCCAGCACAAATACATGGTGGAGAACACATGCGTGGAAGCCCAGTCGAGAATCTCCTTGAACTCATCCCAATAATCGACCTGCTCGAAATCAAGATGCTCGACGGGAGCACCCGTCACCACGAAGCCGTCGTAATAATTGTCTTGGAACGCGTCGAGGTTTTCATAAAACTTTACTAAATGGTCGGCGCTCACATGCGTACCCTCATGCGTGGAGGTCTTCATGAAATCGATCTCCACCTGCAGAGGACTCTTCGAAATCAGGCGGAGCAGCTGTGTTTCCGTTTCAACCTTCTTCGGCATGAGATTCAGGATCACCAGCTTGAGCGGGCGCACACGCTGACGCTCCGCTTCGGGCTTTTCTAGCGCGAAAATGCGCTCGGAGTCGAGAATGTCTCTGGCCGGAAGGCCGCTGGGAATCTTGATAGGCATACTTCTATTATGGTGCGGAGTCGGATATGGCGCACTCCCCTGCGCCGGCGATCGGTCGAAACGGGTATAGGAAAAATGGATAACGCGCTATTTGTGACGCTATTTCACACGGTCGAACGAGTACGACACGCCGATTTGACATATTTGAAAGTAATCGTAAAGTTAATAGAGCTGTCTTGAAGACAAGCCGACGCGGGGTGGAGCAGCTCGGTAGCTCGCTGGGCTCATAACCCAGAGGTCCATGGTTCAAATCCATGCCCCGCTACCAATTGACCGTCGTTCCCATTATCGGAACGGCGGTTTTTTAATATCTGTTCGGCCTTCATCGGCGTTAAATCGGTTCTTAGCAGCGTCTCAAGACCGACTCCGAAGAAATCGGCGGCGTTGCACATATCCTCAAAGAACCATGTTTGCTTGTTTTGAAGCATCTTTGAGAGAGCCTGAGGTACTTTATCCATGCACTCGGCCAGATCCTTCTTCTTCTTGCGAGATACCGCTAAGAGCAAATTAATGTTAGCGACAGCGATTTTTTGCCGCTCTAATCCAGTACTTGTTTTTCTAAGCATTGTGTTAACCATACCTTCATTATAAACCATAGGTTTAGTTGTGGCGACACACAGCATATTTGAACTGTCTAAGCATCCGTGCTTTACTGATTAACTGTGAGTTTAGTAATCAATGAACAACAAACTATCGCCAAGCTGGTTCGACGAGAGTTGCGCGCGAAGCATATGACGCAGCGCGAACTTGCGGACGAAGCCGGGTTAAGCGAACAAGCACTTTCAAACAAACTTCGCGGCCTGAAGAACTTCACCTTGCGCGATGTGTCGCGCATGGCCGACTGTTTGGAAGTTTCGGTAGACGAACTTCTAGGCCATAAGACGCTGGAGGTGGTGAGATGAGCGTCACAGTCAAACGTGTGGACAGGAAAAGCAGTCAACGTTTTTACGAGCTGATCGTTGAGACGGCAGAAGTCACCGTGCGCGTCCCGTTCAACGGTTACGAGCTTGACGATCTTGGGCAACAGATCAACCGCTGCTTCAACGAGGAGGATTGACCGTGAAACGTTTCATCAAGACCCTCATGCTGCTGCTGGCAAGCCCGTTCGTGCTCCTCATGCTCGGGATTACCCTCGCCGTCGTCCGGTTTGGTGAGTTCCTCACCGACGACGACTGACGGCATCCGATAACTTCATAGCCCTTGACCCAGCCGAAGGTCGGTTGCTGGGGAGGCGTGATAAAGCACCCGGCCGCGCCTTGCCCAGCGCGTTACAAACACGCCCGGAATGCCGGGCGGTTACCACGGCCCCAGCGGGGAGCTATGCGGGTGTATACAGATCGCTTCACGGCGTCTTGTTCGGGCGCAACTGGGGACCATCGCCGGCATACGTGCCGGGCTGTGCGGCGAGACCTTGCGCGCGGCTTCGGCCGCTGACCTATGCGACGGCGCGGCTCCGTTACGAAGCAACCTTGCATGGCGAACCCTAACCCGGAAAACACTTGAGCAATCTTGTGTTTTCCTGGCTGGGTTCCCCGCTCTAACGCCCCACCACCCGAAGGGCACATCATCCACAATTCTTATCCACTTATCCACAGTTCTTATCCACAATATGAAACGAGGTTCGAGACATGGGTTATTCGGTCGATTACAAGCCAACAAACCGCCGACGTGCCAAGAGGACGGTGCCGAAGAACAAGGCCCAGCGCACGAAGGACATCAAGAACGCCATTCGATGGAATATCAGGCAATTGGAGCATGACACTGTTGGAACGGACACCATTGCGCGTTCCCTTGCCATCAGTATGCTTCGACTGAACAAGATCGCGCCGACGGCCGACCCTAGCGGCGACCATGTGATGCAGCAGCTTATCAGCGACGGTATCTTGGGCAAGCCTGAGAGGCGCGGAAGTGTGCAGATGTTCGACCGTGCCGAGTTGTTGACATCGCTCAAGGCTTGGGTTGGTGTGCTGTGAACCCGCGCGCGAAACTGACCACTGAACAGGCTGCTATCTATCTTGGCGTCTCCCCTAGGACGATGGAGCGTATGAGGGCCGATAATCGCGGGCCGGAATGGTTTAAGGCGGGCGACGCCATCAACTCCCCGTGCTTGTATGAGCTGGCCGATCTCGACATGTGGGTGCGGGCTAGGAAGCGTGGCAGGTGATGGCGCGCAGGCAGACTATCGACCCGCTTGTGCGGGCCAAGGTGATCGAGACGTGGGGCAACGCTTGTTGGCTTAGGCTGCCGGGTTGCACCGGTGTGGGCGAGGAAGACGACCACATAGTGCCTTACGCGCATGGCGGCATGGACACCGTGGCGAACATACGCCGCGCGTGCAAGCATTGCAACGCCAGCCGCCAGGACCGCGTGCTTTACGGTTATGGGGCGCGCTTGCATATCGTGGTCACGCCGCCCGGTTCCTGCGACCGTGAGGCCGTGGAATGGGTGGAGGCTCACAGGCAGCAAGGCGACCCGGTTGTGTCGTGGCTGGCGTTGGCCCGGGCCATGCGCCTACCGGAGTCGCCCAGCATGGCGCAGCGGCGGGCGGTTGCCATGGCGTGGTCCGCAGCCTATCGCCAGTTCGCCATAACGCAGGAGCCTATTGACGTGTGGATGATCCGCACCACGACAAGCAGCAGGCGCCACCCTAGGATGTTTGACGAGTGGATAAGCCTTGACTACGACGTGCGGGTGATAGATCCCGGCTTCGAGGTGGAGTGGGAGCGGGCTGAGACCGAGCAGGCCAAGCGGTTGGTGCGCCAATGGTACGGCTTGCACATCTCACAAGCTTTGGTGGACGCAAGGCAACGTGAACGCCGGGCCACGCTCGCACGCCTTGGGCTTCGCAGTGATCGCGTCACTGTGGCTTCACGGCCGGAATGGTGAACCTGTTTTTTAAGCGAACGGCCGGCCAAAAGACCCCGCGCCCACTTTTTCACTCTCTCGAACCGTATAAAAAAATTCTGGAAACCAGCGGAATACCAACGAAAACCAGCTATTAAGGAGGTTGGAAAAATGCAAATGACCTTGGACGGTTTCAATGATTATTATGGTCCCAACGAGGGCTTGCAGGAACGCGCCACCAAGGAGCTTATCGAGAGTTTCGTGGGCGATAGGCAGCTTGACCCTAACGCCAAGTACGTGTGCAAGACCATGATCAACATTGCCCGCAATTTCGACGCGCTGAACGTCAAAGGACGCGACACGAGCCGTGTCATGGCTCAGCTCTTGGCGTGGTACCAGGAATTGAAAACCGAGTTTCAGTCAAGGCAGGAAATCGACCCCGCTCTTGCCAGTCTGCTGGAAGAGGCACAGGCATGACGCCATTGCGCGGCGGCACCCAGCGAAACCCGGATCGCCGCACCGACGGGCCTATAGTCGCCAAGTTCGCCCGGTTGCTTGGCACGCCTCTGCTGCCATGGCAACGGTTGGTGGCCGACGTGGCGGGTGAAATAGACCCGGACACAGGCACTTACTTCTATGACACGGTGATATTGAGCACACCGCGACAGTGTGGAAAAAGCACGCTTGTGGACGCGGTGGACACGCGCAACTCGCAGTGGGGACCAGATCGTTTTATCTATTATTTGGCGCAGACGGGCAAGGACGCGGGCGACCACTTCAAGAAATATCTGAAAACGCTCGGCAGCTCGCCGCTTGCCGCAATAACCACACGGCCGTATCTCGGCGCGGGCGACTTGCGCCAGCCGTTCGCCAATGGCAGCGTGATAATGCCAAAGAGCGTTACCAAGGTTGCGGGGCACGGCGTCCAAGGCGACAAAATCACGTTGGACGAGGCGTTTTCGTTGTCCGAGGAAACCGGAAACACCATTTTGGATGGCTTCATGCCGACCATGGCGACAAGGCTTAAGGCCACCGGCGTGCAGCCGCAGCTATGGATAACCAGCACCGAGGGAACGGCAGAATCGACGTTCTTCAACCGTAGACTTGACGCTTGCAGGGCTGGCGAACAGTCGCGCCGCACGTGTTGGTTCGACTTCGGGTTGCCAGCCGACGAAGATCCGGAGAATCTGGACAGCATCATGCGCCATCATCCAGCCGCCGGACTCTTGTGGAACAAGACGCAGTTGGCCGACTTCCGCGAACAGTTCCAGGGCAACCCGGCAGGTTGGGCGCGCGCGTTCGGCAACCGTCGGGACGAGGGTATAACCGACAGGGCGATAGACGAGGCGTTGTGGGCGGCTACGGTAACGGCACCGGTGACGCCCGGCGACTTGGACGGCCGGCCGGTGGTGTTCGGCGTCGCGGTGGACGTGGACGGGACGCACACGAGCGTTTCGGCTGGCATCGCCAACAATGACGGCACCATAACGGTGCAATTGCTGAGAATCTTGGACGGCACCGGGTACGCGCCGACCGAACTCACCCGCTTGTGCTCGAAGTACGGTGCTCCGGTGGTGATCGACGCGCGCGGCACCGCCGCCGATTTGTCCGACCGGTTGCGCCACATGACCGACGACGCGGGCGACCCGCTGCTGCAGTTCGTGGACATGGACGCGGGCGACTACCTGACCACCGGACAGAGTTTCGTTGCCGGCTTGGCTAACCACGCGATAACCCACGCGGCAGACCCCGAGTTGGACGCCAGCGCCGCGAACTCGGCGCGCAAATGGGCCGGCGACGCATGGCGCGTGAGCCGGCGCGGAAGCACCGGCCTAACGTCACCGTTGGAAAGCTGCATGTTGGCGGCTTGGGGAGCCGCCCACAGGCCCGAGGAAACGGGGCCGCTGCAAATCTACTAGCCGGTGGCGTTCGGCGTCGCGTGGCGGCATTATGCGGCATTGGGCGGCGGGCTTGTGGCGGGCTTGGCGCTTGGCGGTGATACTTGGCCGCATGAACATTTGGGAGCGTGTGAGAATGGCGGGCCGCGTGCTGACGCGCGGTGCCGACGCGGACATGCCGGACGGCATCAAGCCGCCCGCACGATTGGGGAACTGCGACCCGTTGAGCCTTTCAACCGTGTTCCGTGGCGTGCAAGTGCTGCAAACCGCCATCACCGGTTTGCCCATCCATGAAATCAGGGGAGGCGTGAAGCTCGACAAGGTTTCCTCCATCGTGCTTCAGCCGGACGTGAACCGCAGCCGCCGCGACTTCCTCGCGGACATGGTGGCAAGCATGGTATTGGACGGGAACGCTTTCGTGCGATTGGTGCGTTTCGATGGCGAAGTGGTCTCTTGCGAGGTGCTTCCACCATCCCTCGTGACCGTGAGCGACGACGGCAACGACCCAGCCGCGCCCAAGCTCCGCTATAGCTATCTGGGCCATGATTACACGGCCGACCAGATCGTTCATTGCAAGTTTTTGAACGTGCCGGGCCGGTTGCGTGGGCTTGGGCCAATCTCGGCGGCGCGTGAGGAGGTGGAGGCCGCGCAGATGGCCCGCACCTACAAGGCCAAGTTCTATAGCGACGGTAGCAACCTCAAGGGCTATTTGCAGACGGAGGAAAAGGTGACGCCGCAGGTGGCCAAGGACGCCAAGGAGGCGTGGAAAGCCACGGGTGAGGCCGGCGACGTGAAGGTGCTCGGCTCGAAACTCAAATACGTGCCCTTGGACATGAAACCGGCAGATTTGCAGTTTTTGGAGACTCAGAAGTTTGACACCACTCAGATCGCGCGGCTTCTAGGCATCCCGGCGAGCATCATGTTGGCGGCCGTTGACGGTAGCAACCTTACTTACTCGAATATCGAGCAATCGTGGATTGAGTTCGCCGATTACACGTTGGCGGCTTATGCGGGCGAGATAGAGGAACTTTTCAACCGTTTGTTGCCGAGGGGCCGCACGGCCGCGTTCGACTGGGACAGCAGCCGGCGCGCCAACATGGCCGACCGGTTCAACGCCTACAAGACGGCGATAGAGGCCGGGTGGATGGACGTGAACGAGGTGCGCGCAAGGGAGGCGTTGCCGCCTCTCATCGCGGCACCGCAACCGGAACCACAGGAGCAGCCACAGGAACAGGAGACGCAGAATGAAGCATGAAATCGGGTTTAAGGGCGTGTGCCTACGCGCGGCCGAAGAGGGCGACGGGCGCACGTTGGAGGGTGTGGCCGTGCCCTACGGCAGCGTCATCAGCACATGGGACGGTGCCGAGACGTTCGACGCCGATTGTGTTTTCGACGACACGGACACGGCGAAGCTCTGCTATCAGCACGGTGAGCTTATCGGCCGTATCCTCGACGCACACCCCCAAGAGGACGGCTTGCATATCACGGCGCATATCAGCGACACGCAGCGCGGCCGGGACGTGGTGGCCCTGTTGCGCGACGGCGCGCTGGACTCGCTCAGCGTCGGATTCATGCCGATTGACGACGAGGTGGACAAGCAGGGCGTTACCCACCGCAGGCGCGTCCGATTGTTGGAGGTTTCGGTGGTGTCGTGGCCGGCCTACGAGGCCGCGAAGATCACTTCGCAGCGCAGCAGCGAAACTACCCACGAAAGCATGAGGGAAACCGGAAACCAGAAAGGAAACGAAATGGACCTCAACGAAATCAACGACAAGCTGAACGGCATCATGGACGAACAGCGCAGCATGAAAGCCGCCATTGCCAGGAACACCGACAGTGAGCCGGCCAAGGTCATGGGCGCTGAGTATCGCACGGCCGGCGACTATCTTCAAGCGCTCTACCGTGGCGACGAAGCGGCAGTGCAGCTCATGCACGAGTGCCGCGACCTCATCGCCACCGGCGACACTGGCAACAAGGTGGCATGGATTAGGGATGATTTGCGACTGATCGAGCAGCGCCGCAAGGTGACCAATATCCTCACCCACGACACGCTGCCGGACAAGGGCATGACGATGGAATACAACGTGGTGGCGTCCGACACCGCCACGGTGGACAAGCAGGAGAACGAGGGCGGCGCGTTGCAGTTCGGCAAGGTCACGTTCGGCACCAAGAGCGCAAGCATCGATACCTACGGTGGCTACACTTCTTTGAGCCGCCAGACCATCGAGCGCAGCACCACGCCCATGCTCAACACCGCGCTGGCGGCGTTGCGCAACGCCTACGCCAAGGCCACCGAAAACAAGGTGCGTTCGTTCCTGTATGACACCATCGCGTCTCAGCGCGACGCCGAGACGGACGCGAACAAGATCGATGCACCGGCCCAACTGTCGGCAATGACCATCGACCAGTGGGCCATGCTGATCATGGACGCGGCGGAACTGGCCGACGACCGCAACGTGAGCCTTACCCGCCTGGGCGTTTCCAAGGACGTCATGGCCGCGCTTGTCAAGCTCAAGGACACCGGCAGCCGTTTCTTCGACCTCAGCGGAGACGGCAGCGACACGTTGGGCGACTTCGACCTTACGGGCATCGCGGGCAAGTTCCTGCGCGTCCCGGTGCAGATGCTGCCCAAGGCCCCGGCCGGTACCGCGTGCTTCATCGACCCCGAGGCCGTGACCGTTTGGGAGTCCGGCGGCCCGACCCAGCTCAGCGACGGCGACCCGACCAAGCTCACCGAGAACTACAGCGTCTACGGCTATATGGCTGTGGCGGCGACCCAACCGCTCGGGCTTATCCCTGTGAAGTTCGCGGCAACGGCCAAGTCTGGCGAGTGACATGGCCGACGACTGGACGAACTATGAGGCGGCGGTGAGGGACGAAATCAACGTTCCCACCGACGACGACGACCGGGTGCGCCGCGTCATCCAAGCGGCCATCGGCTATGTTCGCGGCGCGCTCGGCGATAGGAACGTGGGGAAGGAGGTCATGGCGGACTGCGTTACCTCTTGCGCCGCCGACCTCTACAACAGCAGGGACGCCAGACTGGGCGTCATGAGCGTGGGCGACGGCACGCTGGAACCGTTCAGGGTCAGCAGCGACCCGTTGCGCTCGGTGTGGCCAAAGCTCAACGCGGCCGGCATCCTGACCGGGAGCGTGGTGATCGCATGAGCAGCCAAGTAACACGAGAGCGAGAAGCCCTTATGGACATGCTGACGGACGCCCTGGGCGACCTCGCTTGCGTCGTCACCATCGACGCGCAGGACGCCCGCCCGTTGCCAGGCAGAATAGCGGTGCTGATAGACCCGCCAGAACTCACTTTCGAGGGCTGGCATATGCAGACCATCACTTGGACGGTGAACCTCATCGCCGGCACCATGGCCACGCAGACGCTCGCCTTGGACCTGTTGACCGACGGCGTGCAACGCTTGCACGACCGCCAAGTGAACTTGCGGGACGCGAAACCCAGCACGTTCAACCTGACCGGAGTGGGCAGCCTGGCCGCCTACACCATAACCCTCAACCCATTGGATTCATAGAAAGGACACAATCATGGCGACAAGAACCCTTGGACCGGGCAAGCTCACCATCACCGACACCGGCAAAGGGCGCGACTTCAGCGCCGAAGTCACCAAGGTGCAGTTGGTGGCGTCGAACAACACCGACGACCCAATCAATTTCCTTGACGGCTCGCAGGACACCAGCTCAAGCACCGATTGGACGCTTGAGGGAACCATCGTTGACAACTTCGACACGGACAACCTCGCCAACTGGTGCTTCGACCATTCCGGCCAGACGCTGCCGTTCGAGTGGGTGCCGAACAACAAGGGGGCGACCAAGTGGAACGGTAAGGTGAACATCTCGCCCGTGAGCATCGGCGGCGACGTGAAATCAAAGAACAGCAACGACTTCAGTTTCCCCGCGACCGAACTCGCGCACTCCGCCTACACGTCGTCCTCCGAGGTCTGAAATGGCAGCCAAAGCCGCATACGTGGTGGGGCAAAAACGTTTCGTTCAGACCATGCGCAAAGCAGGCGCGGACATGAAGGAGCTGAAGGACGTGAACCGGCAGGCCGCGGACATCGCGTTGCCGGCCGTCCGGCAGCTCGCGCCGCGCGGCGAGTCGGGCAGGCTCGCCGGATCTATTCGCGTTGGCGCGACCCAGAAGGCCGGCGTCATCCGTGCCGGCCGCAAGTCCGCGCCCTACGCGGGAGTCATCAACTACGGGTGGCCGAAAAGGGGCATCAAACCCCGCCTGTTCGTCAACCAGGGCGTGGCCGGCACCGAGGGCGCGTGGCGGCGCGTCTACAAGCAGTTCATCGATAAAACCATGAGCAAGGTAAAAGGAGCTTAGATCATGAAGACCATCAGGATTACACACACAGGCGGCGAAACACATGAAGCGCCGTTGACGCCGCGCGTGATTTGCGCGGCCGAGGAACACGCGCAGGTGAAGAAATGGGCGACCGGGGACGCAAGCCGCATCCGCCAGGCGTATTACATGGCCTATCTCGCCGAGAAGTTCGCCAAGCTCACCACCCTTGACTTTGACGCATGGCTTGACGGAGTGGACGTGGACGGCGTGGAAATCACGGCGGCGGAGGCCGACGCGGGAAAACCTACGGCCTGACCCCGTGGCCCGAAGACTCTCTCGGCTATCTGTCCTGTCTGCTCGCCCGATATTTCGGCGGCACGCCGTGGGAGTGGCGGGAAAGGGCCAATTGGATGGATTGGGCCACGGCTGTGGAAATCATGCAGGACGAGGCCGAGAAGATGGAGGAGGTGACGCATGACTCATAGCGCGATAATGTCCGTGAGAATCACGGGCAACAGCGACGACGCCGTGAAGGCGTTCCAGAAGGCCACCACGAAGGCGGCGGCGTTCGGTTCGTTCATGGGCGGCGCTGCCCTCAAGGGCGTTACCGCCCTATGGGACAAGGTAAGTTCGTTCGGCAGCGCCGTGATGGACATGAGCGACAGCACGGACAAGTTCGTTTCGACGATGAACTTCGCCGGCATCGACACCGCCAACGTCGAAAAGGCAAGCAAGGCGGCGCGCGACTACGCGGACCGCACAGTGTATGACCTGTCCACCATCCAGAACACCACGGCGCAGCTCGCCGCGAACGGCATCAAGGACTACACCGGCCTTACAGAGGCCGCCGGCAACCTGAACGCCGTTGCCGGCGGCAACGCCGACACCTTCGGCTCCGTGGCCATGGTGCTCACCCAGACGGCCGGCGCGGGCAAGCTTACGACGGAGAACTGGAACCAGTTGGCCGACGCCATCCCCGGCGCGTCCGGCAAGCTCCAGGAAGCCATGAAGGCCAACGGCGCGTACACGGGCAATTTCAGGGACGCGATGGAGAAAGGCGAGATCAGCGCCGACGAGTTCAACCAGGCGATTATGCAGCTCGGCATGAGCGACGTCGCCAAGGAAGCCGCCAGCAGCACCAAGACCATGGAAGGCGCTTTGGGCAACTTGGAGGCCGCGATCACCGGCGGGCTGACGGACGCGTTCAACCTCATAAAGCCAGCGGTCACGGGCGCGTTGACCGAAGCCGGAGACCGTATCAGCCAGTTCAGCCAAACCGCCACCAACGGTTTGAAGTCGTTCATCCAGGGCGTGAGCGACACGGGCGCGTTCCGATCGCTCTCAGGCATGGTGTCAGGCATCGGCGGCGCGTTGTCCTCGTTGGGCGGCGCGTTCTCGAGCATCGCCACGACGATAGCGCCGGGCTTGCAAGGCCTGTCCGACGCGGGCGGCATCGGGACGGCCGTGGGCGAGGCGTTCACCGGCGCGGCCGGCATCATCCAGGCGTTGGCGGACAAGCTCACCCAGTTTGGCGATTGGGTCAGCGCGAACGCGGAACCCATCAGCGGCGCTCTTGTGGCCATCGGCGGCGGTTTCGCCGCGTTCAAGGTGGCAAGCGTCATCAGCGCCGTGGTATCCGCGTTGCAGGGCTTCAGCCTGGCGTCCACCGCCGCGTCAATCGGACAATGGGCGTTGAACGCGGCCATGAACGCCAACCCGATAATGATCGTGGTCACGGCCATCGGCGCGCTGGTGGCGGCGTTGGTGTGGTTCTTCACTCAGACCGAGACGGGCCGGCAGATTTGGAGCCAGTTCACCTCGTTTCTGGGCAATTGCGTGAACAACATAATCGCGTTCTTCCAGTCGTTGCCAGGCCGTATTGGCGCGTTCTTCCAGAGCGCGGCGGACGGGGCGATGAACACTTGGGACAATGTTGTGGATTGGTTCAGGGGATTGCCGGGCCGTATCCTCAACGCTCTGGGTGACGTCGGTTCCATCCTTGTGAACGCCGGTTCGAGCATCATTGACGGTTTTCTCTCAGGTCTCAAGGGCGCTTGGGGCAAAGTGACGGGTTTCATCGGCGGCATAGGCGACTGGATAGCCGAACATAAGGGACCTATCAGCTACGACCGCAAGTTGTTGATACCGCATGGCAAGGCCATTATGAGCGGCCTTGCGCAAGGCATAGATGCGGGCTTCAACGGCAAGGTGCGCGCCTCCATAGGCGCTGTGAACGCGGCCATGTCCGACACAGGGTTTCGTGTGAGCGTAGCGGGGGCGGCTCAAACGGGTGGCGTCGTCTACAACACCTATGAGGTGCATATCGACGGCGCGATAAGCGACCCGGACGGCGCGGCCAAGGCCATTGAACGGCTGCTTGCCGGCCACGCTCGGAGACGGGGCCGCAGATGAGGCAACCAATGTTGTTCATAGATCGCGGCAACGGGTGGGAGAACGTGACCGGGCATAGCCACGCGCCGGCCGGCTTGGCCGGTTTCACGGTGGACTGGGGCACCGACTCGCCGGACACCCAGCCCGACCCAAGCGTGCTCCGCTTCCAGCTGCTCGACCGTACCGGCGACCTCGCCGGCAACAGCACGCGCCTTGCGGGCATGAAAGTGTTGGTTCAGTTGTCCCGCCGGCCGTTGTGGCGTGACCTCAACGACACGACACCATGGGCCGTGCAGCCGGAAGGACTGACATGGGCCGACTTCCACTTGGCACACAAGCCGACACCGGAGGCGCAGCCCGACCCTACGGCGCTCACCATATTCATCGGCAACGTGACCAGCGGCGGCACCATCACCCAACGCGCGGACAACACCTATATGCTCGACCTGTACGCTAACGCGCTTCAGGTGCGTATGAACCGCGCCACAGGCAAGGGGCCAACGTCATCGGACGCCAAACTGGCGGGCTTGCACTGGACCGGCACGGCCGCGCAGCGCGCGGACGAAATCAACCGGCGGCTCAGCGCGCTGGGTTGCCCGCCACTGGATACGGCGACGCTCGCATGGCTCAAGACCATGCCGCAGCCCGCCGCCTATGACAATGACTCCTACCCAGAGTTGTCCACCGTGTTATATGCGCTCGGCGCGCACCACCCGGACTTGCCCGTGTATTACGAGCGACACGGGCATGGTTACGAATCGCTTAGCGCGGTATGGGCAGGCAGACGTGCAAGCATCACGTTGCACGCGGACGGTGCGCTGACCGTGGCGGGCGGCGGTTTGGAGCAGATCGCGGCGACCGGCGACAAAGTGACCGTGGACGATACGACGCTGACCATCCCCGACACGGTGAGCCAAGTCAAGCTATCCACTAAGACCGTGAAATGGGACGACAACGACAACAAACTTTCGTTCGAGGACGACGAAATCGACCTCACCGGCCAAGGGCTCTTGCCAAGCAATCTCACGGCAACCGTGGAATCGGTGTCTTTCGACTCGGACGCGGTGACGGCCAACGAGGCCGGCGACCATTGGACCGGCGGCGTATGGCAGCCCACGGCGGAGCAGCGCACACGGTGGGCGGAATGGCTCGCCGTGCAGACATTGAGGCTCAGACCGGAGAAACTGACCGCCAGCAGCCGGCATCTTGACTTGGACGTGTTCGAGCAGCAGTTGCAGCCCACCGCATCCCTGTGGGCGTTCGTAAGCACACGCTATACGAAGCTTCTTGCGGACGACGGGACGCCGGCCACCAGTGGCGCGTGGCTCGCCATCGGCGGCACGTTGTCGTTCGACTGGCAGGCTGGCGAACCCGTCCTAGCCAACGAACTCACGCTGACCCCGTTGCCAATGCTGCCTAGCACGTTGAGCGCTTGGCGGGACTTGGACCCCATAAACCTCAAATGGAGCGAACTTGGCTTCACTTGGGGCGAGTTCTCGCAGATCACCTACTTCCAAGATTAAGGAGATATTATGTCTGACTTCAACGCGGCGAACATGCCGACCACGCCACGCCACGGCATCCGCTACCCCGGCCCCACCGATCTGGTGCGCCACGCCTCCCAGCAGTTCCAGGCAATGGCCGAGAGCATCGACGACAACATCGACGATTTGCCCGCCGAAATCACCGCCAGAGTTGACGACGCGGCCACGCGCGCCGCAGCCAGCGCCACGGCCGCGCAGCAGGCGGCGGCAACGGCCGGCACGCTCGCGGACTCGAACATGGCCGTGAACATCAACAACAGCGACTCGCAGACCGCCGCCGCCTTGGACAAATGGCGCAACGCCGGCAACCGTTGGCATAACGCCGTCATCATCGGCGACAGCCTATGCAAGGGCTTCTATTCCAGCGCGGAGCACGCCGGGCAGGGCATCGGCGACGTGATTTGCAAGAACTTGGGCATCGACACCGTGCAGAACATGGCCGTATCCGGCAGCGGCTTCACCGTCGGCGGCGACAACACGTTTGTGAAGCAGTGGGAGCGTGTTTCAAACAAGAGCAACGTGGACCTTGTGCTTGTCATCGGCGGCGTGAACGACAACAACGCCGATTGCAGCGCGGCCGTCACGCAATTGCTGAACGCCATCAAGCAGAAAGCGCCGAAAGCGACCACATACGTGTTCCCGGTGGCCGGCGGCTTGGGAATGGGCTTGCATGAACACCATTTCGCATTGCATACCATCAGTCACGCCACGTTGGCGCAGACCGCGACCACGAACCGGCGCGTGGTGCTTATGCAGGGCGTCCACAGGTGGGGGCAGATGATCGGGGAGGACGAGGCCGACGGGTATATCCACATGAAACAGGCCGGCTATCAGAAATGGGCCGCAATCGCCACACGACTTATCAAGAACGGGCAGAACACGTTCTGGCCCACGTTCGCGCGCGACCTGACCGTAACGCCGGTAAGCGGCGACACACTGTTTGACCAGACGCAGCGCGCGCGCATGGTCGAATCGAACGGCACCATCACCCTGCAAATTACCGCGCACTCAAAACGCGCCATAGACGCGGGCTTCACCATCTTCAAGAAAGACGCCTACTTCATGAACAACGTTCAGGACAAGTTCATAGGACTTAACGTGAACGGCTGCGCCATCAGCGTCGGAACCGGCGGGATCAAGATGCAGATGGCACAGTTCCCCAGAGATCGGTGGCTGCTCGTTGAAACAAGCTGGGTAGCCGGAATGTGAGGCCACGGGATGGATACCGAACTGTTGACCCTTGTGGCCGCTCTCATAGGCTCAGGCGCAGCCACAAGCGTCGTGCAATGGATATTGGGCCACGCCGAACGCGACACCCCCACCAAAGAGGGCTTGCGCGTGCTCTTGTTCTGCAAATTGGAGCACATTCAGGCGGCAATGGTGGCGAACGACGGCGTCTGCGACGTGTCCACCAAAGAGACCGCAGAAACCATCTACCGCGCCTACAGCGCATTGGGAGGCAACGGCGTCGGCTCGCAGATGATCGAGGACATCAGGCACGCGCACATCGCCAGAACGGAGGAATGATGGACGGAATCACATGGATAGGCTCGCCGAACCACTACCAGGGCCGCAACGGCCACGAGGTCACGCATATAACGCTGCATATCATGGTGGGCTATCTCGCCGGCACCGACAGCGTGTTTCGCAACCCGGCATCGCAGGCAAGCGCACACTACGGCATCGGCGGCGACGGAACCATACACCAATACGTCTCAGAGGCGGACGGCAGCTATTCAGACGCCAACTGGGCGTCGAACAACTCGACCATCAGCATCGAGCATCAAGGAGGCATGGACGGCGTGCCATGCACGCAAGCGTGCATCGACGCCAGCGCACGACTATGCGCCGACATCGCCCGACGCTACGGGTGGACAAGCCTATGGCACGACGGGCTGCACGGCAACGTGTGGCTACATAGGGAGATCCCCGGCACCGACCACGCTGGCTGCCCCGACCTCGCGCCCAACGGCCTGCCAGTGCAACAGATTTTGGACAAGGCAAACGCACTCTTGGAAGGAGACGAAGATATGCCAACAGCACAGGAAATCGCCGAAGCCGTCTGGAACTTCAACCAGAACGGCATCAAATGCCGCGACCGCCTGCAAGGCATTGACCAGCAATGCCAAGCAATGCCGGAAAACGTTTGGGCGTTCCCCATCCAGCACACACAGGCACGAGATCGCCTGTACGGGCTGGACGCCTTGCAGGTGCCGCAGCTGACGGCCACCGTGGCCGCGCAGCAAGCCGCCATCGACACTCTGGCCAAAAACGTGGGAGCCGACCCCACCACCATCGCCGGAGTGGTCGAACAGGCTGTTAAAAACAAACTCGCAGCACTGCAAATCACCGTGGAGGAAAAATGAGCAACAGCAGCAACGAGCCGCAGCACGCGGCAACCACCGAAACCGGCTATAAGCCGGTGTTCAACGACACCGTGAGAACCATCGTGTATGTTTTCGGACTTGTGGCCGTGGCCGTAGGCTTCGGCTTCACCAAGTTCGGGGACCCGGCAGTGGGTGACTACATCACCACCGTTGGCGGCCTGATCGCGGCCGGCATGGGCGTGGCCTACAACCCAATCCGCATGTCCGGCAAACAGGTCTAGACACCGAGCATCACGGCGGCCATGCCCGCACGCAACCGCGCGTCGGGCATGGCGACGTAGATTTGCGTCGTCTCGACCGACGCATGGCCCAGCAGCCTTGCCACCAGATACAAGTCATGCGTGGCCGCGTATGTCGCCGTGGCGTACCGGTGGCGGAGGCTGTGCGCGCCGTACCCCTCTGGCAGCAGACGACTTATACGCTTTCCCACGTAGCTTTCCTCGACATGGCCTTGCCACCGGCCGGGGAACAGCCAACCGCCGCACGACTCTATGGCTTCGGCCAGATCGTCGGGCAACGGCACTATGCGCTGTTTATCGCCCTTGCCGCGCACTATTAGCGACTTGCCAAGCAGATCGTCCATGACATCCCGCGAGTTCACGCCCGCTATCTCACCTCGCCGCAAACCACACTCGGCCGCAAGCCTCAGCATCAGCGTTTCGGTTTCGTCCGCCTTCGCCAGCGCCGCAAGAATATACTTGTCGGGGCACGGCCGCGGGTGCGCCTTCGGACGCTTGACCTTCGGCAAATCGGCTGCCGGATTGTCCGGTCTTACGCTGGTTCGCTGCAAACGGCCGAAAAACGACGTTAGCGTGTTCCTGTACGCCTTCAGCGTTTCCGGCTTCCAATGCTGGCCGGCCATCCAAGACACCAGATCGCCGGTGGTGACGTCAACGGGCGACTTGCCTAAACCTATGGCCGCGTGCGTGAGCTTGTAGCGCCGGCACCGCACTGTGTCTTCGCTGTACCCACTGGCAATCAGGGACTTCACCCAGTCTTCCACGCTCACTCGCCACTCAGGTGGCGGCTGCAACTTCTTATCGTTCATGGCACACCATCGTGCCTCACGCCGCTAGGATTAGTGATAATCGGCTCAGGCCGGCATGGATTTGGACCATGGGCCGGGGCGTAGCCCCAGAGGTCCATGGTCCAAATCCATGCCCCGCTACCAATGAAAGTCAGGAACCATAGTGGTTTCTGACTTTTTTTGTTTTCCTGCCGGATCTTGGCCAAGCCGATTACTTAACAAAATCCGGTCAAAATCTGGACATGGCAGCTGACCGGGCTGTTCGCGAATTTCGAATTTCGCCACGTTCTTTTCGCTGGCTTCCTTCATCATATTCGGCCAGGTTTCGCAAACTCGCCTCCATGAAGCGTCATCATCGCCACCTATCATCGCCACCTATCATCGTCGACGAACGGCATATAGCATGAACGCCCCACAGCACATCACAGCAGCCGCCAAACCCAACACCAGCCCCATCGGACTTCCTGTCTGCGGCATTTCCCGCTCGGGAGCATAAAGGTTGTCGACATCGAACGTCAACAGGCTATCCTCACGTTCCACCACATCGTTCAGCACCATCATTTTCTGCGCGGTGACGGCCTCATCCAATCCTACGGACTGGTATCCGACCTTGATATTGACCTCACCGGCGCCCGTTGCATGCCAATACACGGTGGTTCCCTCCAGTTCGGCCCAGCCGACTGCCGTGGGCTCGTCATCTTCGTCGAACACGGCCGGACCTTCGATCGTCGCCGTAAATACGCCTTCAACCGGCTGTCCACTCGCATCCAGCAACTGCACGAACAGGCTTCCGGACCGCAATCCCTGCCGATCATCACGCGTCACCATCGAAGAAACCGGCAGCTTGTTCGCAGCCTCCTCCCAAAGCTCGTTGACCTTGCTTTCCAGCCCGTCCATCACTGAAAAGAGGTATTGCTCATGCTTGGCCCACACCTTTTGGTCATCATAGTTGCGGTGCACCAGCACGCCGATCGCCGCATACGTGAGCACCGGTTCCCCGTCATGTTGATATTCGGACAGCAGCCATGCAAGGCGCCGCGCCGCTTCCGTATTTTCCACGGTGGTGGTTTCAGTCACCTTATAGTCGGTCATGCTTTCTATTTGCCGGCAATAATAGAATTTGCCTGATCTCGATTCCGCGTTCACCCCGATCACATACGGTTTTCCATCAAGAAAATAGTTGTAATGCTTGCCGTTCGCGCGTAGCAGCTGTTCGGCGGCCAGCGCTGCCGGGCATGTCATCGCTACGATTATGGCGCAGGCCGCCAATACCGCGGCCAGAATCGCAAGCATACGTCGCTTCATAACATTCATTGCATCGTCCTTTCGATATGCACGTCGTTGTTACCGTGATTCAACAGACTTGCATACTTGCGATTACCACATGGTCTTTTTCAAGGGTTGTGGTCGGAGGACGTATTTTTCGGCATTTTGTGGATAACTTTGCCTGTTGAAAACCGCGACTTATCCACAAAAAACGTTTTGCCAAACTTAAGTCAAGAAGTTACCCACAAAGGGCGGAAAATCGCTGGCCAGAAGATAGTTCACCAAATCCACCTTTTCTCCTCTATAATCGGCGTTATGGCAGAAGAAGATAAGAGCGCGGAACCGCGCACCACAACCAAGCAATCAACCATCAAGAGGACGACCGCTAAGGTGGAGTCATCAATGTCTCAGACGCCTAACAAGCGCACTGCCGCCAAAAAGCCTACGGCATCCACCGCTCGCAAGCGCACCGCCAAGGCGAAGACCGCCTCACCGCAAGCCGTAGGCGAAGCCCCAGCTCCCGTCATCGAACGCACCAGCCCCGAACAGTTCGGCCGCGTGAACGTGCTCGACATCACCCCGAACGTTGAGAACGGCCTGTTCCCAGCACGCGTGGAGCTCGGCGAAGCATTCAACGTCACCGCACAAGTGTTCATCGAAGGCCGTACCAAGGCCGGAGCGACCGTGTCCGTGCGCAGCGCACGCGGCCGCGAGGTTGAACGTTTCGCCATGACCTGCACCAATCCGGGTCTCGACCGTTGGGAAGCCATGGTCAAGATCGGCGAGCACAGCGATCTGAAGCCGTGGGATGCCGACTATGCCGCCGTCAAGCGTAAGCTGGGCGAATGGCAGATCGTGGTTGAAGGCTGGGAAGACACCTACCAGTCTTGGCTGCACGACGCCGCCATCAAGGTTGAAGTGAACGACGACGTGGAGAATGCGCTGGAATCCGGCGCACGACTGCTCGCGCGTTGGTCCGACGCGAAGGATTCCAAGCTTTCCGCAGCCGACAAAAAGGTGCTGCGCGACGCCGCCAAGACCATGGAAGACAAGTCGCTGAGCGCCGAAGAGCGTCTCGCTGCAGCCCAGAGCAGCGACATCGAACAGCTGCACGAAACCAACCCGCTGCGCGACGGTCTGTCCGAGTCGAATCCGCAGCGTTTCCGCGTGGAGCGCCCGAAGTCCAGCTTCGCCTCCTGGTATCAGTTCTTCCCACGTTCCGAAGGCGCCTACTACGGCGAAGACGGCAAGATCGTCCCCGGCAACCTCAAGACGTCGGTCGCCGGCTTGGAACGTGCCGCAGCCGAAGGCTTCAACATTGTGTATTTGCCGCCGATCTTCCCGATTGGCGTGACCAACCGCAAGGGACGCAACAATTCCCTGGTAGCCGGCCCGAACGATCCGGGCTCCCCGTTCGGCATCGGTTCCGAACTGGGTGGCCACGACACCGTTGACCCGCAGCTTGGCACCATGGACGATTTCAAGGCATTCTGCGAGCGCGCCCACGAGCTGGGCTTGGAAATCGCGCTTGATTTTGCCCTGCAGTGCTCTCCTGACCACCCGTGGGTCAAGGCACATCCGAACTGGTTCCGCACCAAGCCGGACGGCACCATCGCATTCGCCGAGAATCCGCCAAAAAAGTATCAGGATATTTACCCAATCGACTTCAATGCCGACATGGAAGGCATCGAAAAAGAAGTCGAACGCATTATGGATCTGTGGGTCAAGGCGGGTGTGACGATCTTCCGCGTTGACAATCCTCACACCAAGCCGGTGCGTTTCTGGCAGGATGTGATCGCCGCCGTTACGAAGAAGCATCCGGAAGTGCTATTCCTCGCTGAGGCGTTCACCCGCCCGGGCATGATGCGCGCGCTGAGCTATGTGGGCTTCACGCAGTCGCACTGCTACTTCCCGTGGCGCAACACCAAGGAAGAGCTCGAAGAGTACTTCGAAGAGACCAACGGCGATGGCGGCTTCTACCAGCACAACACGTTCTGGCCTACCACTCCGGATATTCTCACCGCCTACCTGCGAGACAACGGCATCGCCGGTCACGCGGTGCGTGCGGTGCTCGCCGCTATGGGTAGCCCGAGCTGGGGTATTTACAACGGCTACGAGCTAATCGAAAACAAGCAGCGTCCGGGCTTCGAAGAGCAGATCGACAATGAGAAGTACGAAGTCAAGGTGCGCGATTGGGACAGCACCGAAAAGTACGGTATCGCCGAACTGCTGACTTCACTCAACAAGATTCGTGACACTCACCCGGCATGCCGCAGCTACCACAATCTGCACATTCTGCCGAGCGACGATGCGGGCGTGATTGCATTCCTGCGCCAGACCCCGGCCGAGCTGACCGGCACCGGCAAGGCAGACACGGTGATTGTGATCGTAAACCTTGACGGCCACAACGCGCACCAGTCCATCGTGCATGTGGAGCTTGGCGACTTCGGTTTCGCCACCGACAAGCCGCTCAAGGTGCATGACGAGCTGACCGGCCGCGACTTCGAATGGGGTTACGACAACTACGTTTCGCTCGCCCCATGGGCCGACGTGGCACACGTGCTGACCGTCGTCGAAGACTGATTTTCAATCGATCTGATTAATCTCGGTCAGCTCAACTAGAAATTCGTTTCGATTCATGCCACAATACCGGTTCCACTTCGGTGGAAAGCGGTATTGTGGTTACTGATAATGTAAACTGCCCAATCTCAAGGAGAAATGACATGGCAGAAACCTTCAACGTCGTGGTGGAAATTCCGCGCGGCTCCAAGAACAAGTACGAAGTGGATCACGAGACCGGCCGCGTGTTCTTGGATCGCACCCTGTTCACTTCCATGGGTTACCCGGATGACTATGGCTACATCGACGGCACTCTGGGTGAGGATGGCGATCCGCTCGACGCACTCGTCATGATTCCGAACTCCGTGTTCCCGGGCTGCGTGGTGGAATGCCGCGCCGTTGGCCTGTACCACATGGTCGACGAGGCTGGCGGAGATGACAAGGTGCTGTGCGTGCCGGCTGACGTGCGTTTCGACGATATCAAGGATGTCGAAGACGTTTCCGAGTACCACAAGGCTGAAATCAAGCACTTCTTCGAGCAGTACAAGGCTCTGGAGCCGGGCAAGGAAGTCCTGCCGGGCGATTACTGGACCGGCGCCGCTAAGGCCGAGGAGGAAATCGTGGCCGCTCGCAAGCGCCTCGCCGAATCCGAAGCTGAGTGATTTCGCCTCTTTCTAGGTAGCGACTTTACGTAAAAAGCCCGTTGACGTATGTACTTACACGTGTCAACGGGCTTTTCGCGTATCCAAACGTCCCAAAACCTCCAGATACTGGAAGAAAACGGACAAAACCATACCCTCCAAGTGTCCGGATTCCTCCAGCGAGTGGAAGAAACAGCCCACAGGCGGGATACACTCATATCACACGCGCATATTCGCTGGGGCCGCTATAGTGAAACACGTAATTCACGGCATGCGAACAGTATTCGCAGAATTCAAAGCCCGCTGGCTGGCGCGGCAGTTCTATGTCGGTACCCCTAGGCGTAGGCGGACGTGAGACTCCGTCGAGGCCCATCCCGTGGGAAACCGGCGGGATGAACCTATATACCAGCTATGTTGGTTCAAATACTATTCATCGCCGTTTCCGTATCTATGGACGCGTTCGCCGTGTCCATCGGCAAAGGCCTCACCGTCAAAAAACTGCGTGGCCTCGACGCGTTCAAAACCGCCCTCTGGTTCGGCGGATTTCAGGCGCTTTTCCCGCTGCTCGGCTATTTCGCCGCGTCCACGTTCAGTAAATACGTGACCGCCGTCGACCATTGGATTATTTTCGGTCTGCTCGCCCTCATCGGCGGCAACATGGTGCGTGAAGCATTCGAAGAGGATGAGGAAAACGCCAAGGAAACCGCTGATTTCGATTGGAAACACATGCTTCCGCTCGCCGTGGCCTGCAGCATCGACGCATTCGCCGTGGGTGTCAGCTTCGCATTCATGACGCTGAACATTTGGATTTCAGTGATCATCATCGGCGTCACCACAGGCCTGTTCTCCGCAGCCGGCCTGTATATCGGCCGCGCATTCGGCTCGCACTGGCAGAAACCCGCACAGATCGCGGGTGGCGTCGTACTCATTCTGATCGGTGTGAAAGTACTGCTGGAACATCTCGGATTCCTCGCATAACAATCGCAAGTCAGATAAAAACAGATATACTACAGCAAAAGCCCGTAATCACACATGATTACGGGCTTTTGCATTACGAATTATTGTAAAAAGATTATTTTCTTATGATTGCTTTCCCACGATTGAAAGAATCGCATTACCAAAGTATGACGTTCGCATACGATGCAAGACCGATCACAATTCCGGAAATCATAACCGGCAGCAGCGCGATGCCGATCCACGGATTCTTGGATTGTGGATCGGGATCGGCATTACGATTCCACCAATACGAGCACGCATCGAGCGCAATGATCAGCAACAGCGACACGATCACGGAGACAGTCCACGCCGGGCTCACGGCAAACTCGGCGGAAGCCGCGTTTTCGCCGGAACGAATCGGCAGCAACGTTGACAAGAAACACCAGCCCGCGCTGCCAATCATGGCAACGCCTTCCACAACATTGTGCGACAGCGAACGAATCAGATGCGTACGGTTCTCACGTGCCATCTGGCGCCCGAACGAAACCACAATCAGCAGGATCAGCAGACCGCCAACACCGGCAATCCAGCCTTCCTGCATCCAAAACGTGTCTTCGTTGCCCAAACCAGCGGGGAAAATCGCACGTCCAAGCATCACCGTCGTGGCACACACCACGGAAAGCAAGCCCGCAACCACGGAAATCACATGACCCACAACACCATCACGGAACGGGTTGAACACGGCAAGCAGCGCAATCATCGCCACGGAAGCCACAACGGTGAACGACACGATTGCAGGCTCTTCCGCATTCCCATAGGAAATGCCGGGAATCAGCGCAAGCACAACCAGCACCACATATGCGGCGATTTGGACGGCAAACACCTTGCCGAACGAGGCTTTCTGAGCCGACTTGACGGCAGCTTTTTCAGAGGCGGTCATTTCGTCCCCTTTTCATGTTTTTCCATAATGTGGTCATTACGTATGCAATACCATTAAATGTAGCCGCAAGTGTCCACATAGTTCAGATAAAATTAGCGAAACGCCGATAACACACAACAAGAGTACAATCGCGGCAACGATACAAAACCAGTCCAAGAGACAAAGGGAGCTGACGTGACGGATCTGACGCTTATGACGTTCGCTAGCGACCCAGCTACCGTGCTTCCTTCTCTGGCGTTGCTTTCCCACCGTGTGCGCGTGCTGCCGATGGATGCGGCGAGTCTGGTGAAAATGCCGGAAAGCACCATTCTTTTCCTTGACGCGCGAGATGACTTGGCCACGGCGAAAACGCTGTGCCGCCTGATTCACGCCTCCGGACTTTCCACGCCAATCGTGCTCATCCTCACCGAGGGCGGATTCACCGTGGTCAATTCGCAGTGGGGCATCGCCGACGTGGTAGTGGCGTCCGCCTCTCCGGCCGAGGTCGAGGGACGTCTTCGCTTGGTGTCGGAGCGTGGCAACTCGCCGGTCAACGCAATGTATGGTTCCGGTGAATCGGGCGTGCAGAACGAAGACGGCATGATCCACTCCGGAGACTTGGTAGTGGATACCAACGGCTACACGGCAAGTCTGCACGGGCATCCAATCGACTTGGCATACAAGGAGTTCGAGCTCCTCAAGTATCTCGTGCAGCATCCGGGGCGCGTGTTCACCCGCGCGCAGCTGCTGCAGGAGGTGTGGGGCTACGACTATTACGGCGGCACCCGTACGGTTGACGTGCATATCCGTCGCCTTCGCGCCAAGTTGGGCGGCGAATACGAGCATGTGATCGGTACTGTGCGCAATGTCGGCTATCGTTTCGACCCTCCCGAAGAGGAAGAGAGCGAAGCTGCAGCTAAGGATGCCGCGGCCCGTAACGCTTCGAACGAAGGCTGATTTTCTTACTATCCGCTTGTTTTTCAGACGATTTGCAATACTTGCGATTGTTGCAATTGTCTGCGATTTGGCTGTCGGCTATTTCACTTTCGTGCGTGCGGTTGCACTATTCATGCGACGGTAGACTGGTAACGTGCCCAAGGAATCGAAACAAGCGCGACTGTCACGCATGCATCAGGAATACGCAGTATTGTGCGAGGAGATTCCGCATCCGAAGTGCGCGCTGAATTTTTCGAATCCTTTTGAATTGCTGGTGGCGACCGTACTGAGCGCACAAACCACCGACAAGCGGGTGAATATGGTCACGCCGGAATTATTCGACGAATATCCGGGACCAGACGCACTTGCGAGCGCCAATCCCGAACATGTGGAAAGCATCATTCATTCCATCGGATTTCATCATACGAAAGCAAAGAATATCATCGGACTTTCTTACGCATTGTGCGAACGGTTCGATGGCGAAGTGCCGCAAAATATGGACTCTTTGACAAGTCTGCCAGGCGTGGGGCGCAAAACCGCGAATGTGGTGCTTGGGAATGCTTTTGGCATGCCGGGTTTTCCTGTTGACACTCATGTGATTCGTGTGACCGGTCGACTGCGCTGGCGTTCTGATTGGGCGAGCGGCTCTCCTGACCCCAAGGCCATTGAACGTGAGATCACCGCATGCTTCCCGCCCGAGGAGTGGACAGATCTGTCTCACAGGCTGATACTGCACGGTCGTGCCATATGCCATGCTCGCAAGCCGGACTGCCTGAACTGCCCGCTTAACGACACCTGTCCCAGCGCATTCGCAGCGTAGTTCCGTATCGGACCTTCCAACGGGGGGTTCTCCCACCCACTGGAACAATAACCCCGTAGATGCAGCACCCGCTGTAGCACGTGTCAACTAGACTCGGCAGCATGGAAGACACCATGGAAGAAGAAAACGGGCGTGAAGCCAAGCTAAAAGCCGAAATCACGCGGTGGCTGGTCTTTTTCGGCGTCGCCATCATGCTCAGCGTCATGACCTGGCTGGGCTGGTCGCTGACAAACCGCAAAAATCCGATCACCTCCTTCACCACGCTCGTTTCAGATTCCTCCGTGGCCATCGGCATTCAGGGCAGCGCGCCGGAATCGCTTGACATTCGCAGCGAACAGGGCACTGCAATAGAGCAGGCGCTGCTCGAAAACGTGTACGAGACCTTGGTATCACGCAGCGAAACGAACAAACTGCAGCCGTCAATCGCCAAATCATGGCAGATTTCCGACGACGGACTGACCTACACGTTCACGCTCAACACCAACATGACCTTCGCCAACGGGCATAAACTCGACTCGTCGGACGTAGTCTGGTCGTTGCAAAACGTCATCAACAATAATTACGTGGGTGCCGACCAGCTCGGCGATCTCAAGGAAATCACCAATCCTGACGAAAACACAGTAGTCATCGCGCTTAATCAGCCAAATCCAAGGCTTTTGCGCGCGCTCAGCGAGCGTGCCGGCATCGTCTATGACGAGGAAAGCAAGGCGAATTACAGTAAAAAGTCCGTGGGATCGGGCCCGTTCACCGTGGCGAGCATGTCGAAATCGCAGATCGTGCTGCAACGCAACGACTCGTATTGGGGCACCAAAGCCGCAGCATCGCAAATAACGCTGTATTACTACGCTTCCGAAGATTCCCTGGTCAGCGCCATGGAAGCCAAGAAAATCAGCATGGCATTGCCGTTGAGCGCATCAGCGGCGGACGAGCTCAACCAGCAAAGCGGCATCAATTCCGACAGCGGCATCAGCTTCGACAAAGTGATGCTCGCCTTCAACAACGGCACCGAAAGTCCATTCTCCGACGAGCAGATCCGTAAAATGACACGGTACGCCATCGACGCCCAATCCATAGCCAAAGACGCTCCGGACGCCTATTCGCCGCTCGGCGGTCCGATCAGCCCGCTGGAAGACGGCTATGAGGACTTAAGCGAACTGTTCCCATACAATCTTGAACAGGGCCAGCAGATGCGCAGCTATTTCGGTGCCTCCTATATCGCCGACATCGATCTGTTGGTGCCCAAGAAATACGAGCAGATCGGCAATACCGTGAAATCGGCGATCGAACAGCTCAATATCGGCGTCAATCTGGAAGTGCTTGATTCCGCGGCACAAGTCACGGAACGCATGAATGCCGGCACGTACAATGTTGCGCTCACCACCATGAGCGGCGAAAACGATGCGAGCGTATTCACCGACGGCCAAAGCATGTTCCATTTCGAAAATGGCGATGCGCAGCAAGCATATGCGGATGCGATGGCGGCCACCAACGACAACGATTATCAGGATCGCATGCGCACGTATGCACGTACCGTCAGCGAGAACGCGGCAAGCGACTGGCTGTACACGCGTAAGAATTTCATTGCGGCAAGCGACCAGTTGCAGGGATATCAGAAAAATCTGACCGACCGGCTGCTTCCGTTAAGCAGAATAAAACTGCACTGATTTTTCTGCGATTATTTCGCGATTTCGGCATTCGGTTGCAGTTCCGTAAGTTGTCACATTCGCTTTCTAGACTAGCGTTTATGACTGAAAGCCAAGATAATACCATCAACGCGAACCTCACGCCGCTGCCCGACAAGGTCGGCGTGGACGGTCTCGAAGATAAGTGGCGCGGAGTCTGGGACGAAAACGAAGTCTACAAGTTCCAGGGCACCCGCGACCGCAAGGCCGTCTATTCCATTGACACCCCGCCGCCCACCGTTTCCGGCCACCTGCACGTGGGCCACGTGTTCTCGTACACGCATACCGATGTGATCGCGCGATTCAAGCGCATGAACGGCTACGATGTGTTCTATCCGATGGGCTGGGACGACAACGGTCTGCCGACCGAACGCCGTGTGCAGAACTATTACGGCGTGCGCGTGGACACCTCCCTCAAGTACGACCCGAATTTCGTGCCGCCGTTCGAAGGTACCGATGGCAAGAAGATCGACGCCAAGGATCAGGTTCCGATCTCCCGTAAGAACTTCATCGAACTGTGCGAAAAGCTCACCGCTCAGGATGAGAAGCAGTTCGAGGCGCTGTGGCGTTCCCTCGGCCTGTCCATTGACTGGACGCAGACCTACCACACCATCGGCGAACACCCGCAGCGCGTGGCGCAGAAGGCATTCCTGCGCAATCTGGCCCGCGGTGAAGCGTACCAGAAAGATGCTCCGGGCCTGTGGGACGTGACCTTCCAGACCGCAGTGGCTCAGGCCGAACTGGAATCCCGCGAATACCCGGGCTTCTACCACAAGGTGGCATTCCGTTTCGAAGACGGCACTCCGATCTACATCGAAACCACCCGTCCGGAACTGCTGGCGGCCTGCGGCGCACTGATCGCACATCCGGACGACGAGCGTTACAAGCAGTATTTCGGCCAGTACGTCTATTCCCCGCTGTTCCATGTGAAGGTGCCGATTTTGGCGCACAAGGCCGCGGAAATGGACAAGGGCGCCGGCATCGCCATGTGCTGTACGTTCGGCGACGTGACCGACGTCGAATGGTGGCGCGATCTGAACCTGCCGTTGCGTTCCATCATCCAGCGCAACGGACGCATCGTCATGGACACCCCGGATTGGATCGAAGACGAGGAAGGCAAGCGTGTCTTCCAGGAGACCGCCGGCAAGACGACGTTCTCCGCACGCAAGGTTATCGTCGACGCACTGCGCGAATCCGGTGATCTTGACGGTGAGCCGACTCCGACCAAGCGTATGACGAACTTCTATGAGAAGGGCGACAAGCCGCTCGAAATCGTCACTTCCCGCCAGTGGTACCTCAAGAACGGCGGCACCGATCAGCAGCTGAACGCCGAGCTGATCGAACGTGGACGCGAACTGAACTTCCACCCCGATTTCATGCGCGTGCGTTACGAAAACTGGGTGAACGGTCTGAATGGCGATTGGCTGATCTCCCGTCAACGCTTCTTCGGCGTGCCGTTCCCGCTGTGGTATCCGGTGAATGAAGATGGCACCGCCGATTACGATCATCCGATCGTGCCGAGCGAGGATCGTCTGCCGATCGATCCGACCGACGATGTGCCGGAAGGCTATAGCGAAGACCAGCGCGATGTGCCTGGCGGCTTTACCGCAGAGCCTGACATTATGGATACGTGGGCGACCTCGTCGCTCACCCCGCAGATCGTGACCCGTTGGGAAGAGCCAGGTGAAGAGAACCAGGCGATTTTCAATGCCACGTTCCCGATGGATCTGCGCCCGCAGGGTCAGGACATCATCCGTACTTGGCTGTTCTCTACCGTGGATCGCGCGCATCTTGAGAACAAGTGTCTGCCGTGGGCCAATGCCACCCTGTCTGGCTGGATTCTCGATCCGGACCACAAGAAGATGTCGAAGTCCAAGGGCAACGTGGTCGTGCCAGACAAGCCGATCAAGCAGTTCGGTGCCGACGCGGTGCGTTATTGGGCCGCTGCGGCACGTTTGGGCCTGGATGCCACCTACGACGAAGGCCAGATGAAGATCGGCCGCCGTTTGGCCATCAAGTTGCTCAACGCCACCAAGTTCGCGCTGGCCATCGGCCGTGAGGATGAGAACCATCATGTGGGCGCTCCGGCAACCGCAAGCTGGAACCCTGCCGACGTGACCGAGCCGCTGGACCGCGCAGCCATGGCCAAGATGGCCCTCGTGGTGCGCGAAGCCACCGAAAGCCTCAACAACTACGAGCATTCCAAGGCTTTGGAAGTCATCGAGAACTACTTCTGGCAGTTCTGCGACGATTACATCGAACTGGTTAAGAACCGCGCATACGGCACCGCTGACGCCACCGGCCGCGTGCCAAGCGAGAAGGCTGTGAAGTCCGCCCGCACCGCGCTGGGACTGGGCTTGGATGCCTTCGCACGCCTGCTAGCACCGTACCTGCCTTACGCCACCGAAGAAGTGTGGAGCTGGATGCATGAGGGCGAAGGCTCCGTGCACCACGCCGCATGGCCGAAGGCTGAAACGTACGATGCAGCCGCCGCAGCCGTCTCCCCGGAGCTGCTCACCCATGCCGGTGAAGCTCTGGCCGCGCTGCGTGGCATCAAGTCGAAGGCCAAGGTTTCGATGAAGACTCCAATCCTTTCCGTGCAGCTGGGCGTTTCCGACGAGGCACGCAAGTCCATCGAAAGCGCATTGGACGATATCGCCGAAGCTGGGCGTGTGACCGGACCGATCTCCTTCACCTCGCCTGCAGCAGCCGAAGGCGAGGACGAGGCCGCCACCGACGTGACAATCGCTGAAAGCGAGCTGGGCGAGCCGCCGGCAAAGAAACCTAAGAAGTAATCTTCTGAAATCATATCGGCCGGTGGTTCTCACGGGACTGCCGGCTGACGGTAAAGCCTCCTTTTGGATTGCCCCGCATTGCGGATTTCGGTATCGCAAAAGGAGGTTTTATCGTATTCTTATGCTTTTGGCGAGATATGACGGGCATATGAACCCCGTATTCGAAAAACCGGAAAATCACATTCCCTGCCAGAGTATGTACCCCCGTACTCGAAAAAGCCGCATTCCCGATGCGCAATCGCAGTCAACGCACGAAAGAGGGCATCAAAGCGGCGTTCCAAGCCGAAATACGTACCCCCGTATCCGAAAAAACCGGGAAAACCAATCCAAATCGCTCTTATTCATGAACGGGGGCCGCGCCAAAACAACCACAAATCGCACCCGCCGGCGGAAACAGCCAATCTACAGTATCGGAACAGCCAGCAAATACTGCGCGACGCCAGTCGCCTTTGCGGAGCCAGCCGACAGTCCAGATTGCATCGCACCGTCCAAAATCTCGGCCGCGGCAGCCAACTCAACCGTCTCGTCGATCAAATCGCCATTATTTGGCGCAAACTCGCCTTTCGACAAACCGTAGCCCGAAATCGGCATCGAGCCGGCGGATTCGGAACCGCCATCCGAAGCGGCGGAATCGCCCTTCTTTGTGGAGCCATCCACTCCCCCAACCTTCGCCACGTTCTTCGACGTGGCGTCCGCGGCCGCGCCGAATGACGGACGCAATCCACCCGCATAGCTCATCACATCGTCCATGCTGATGGCATTCTTGTCGTCAACCAAGCTGGAGGAATCGGTGGCATCGCCCTTGGCCTGCACCCGTTCCGCCTTGCGCTGAGCCTTGACGCGCGACTTCTCGGCCTTCGCGCACAACGCACGCCCAGCCGAAACGGCACGCATTGAAGCAAGCACCGAAAAACCGTCAGCAGCGTTGGAATCCGATGTCTCGTCATCCGAATCCAGCTGATCAGCAAACCGCACGATGATCTGATGGAATGCGCCGGCCTGCCCGATGTGCTCGCTAGCGTCCGCCAACGCGGTCATCGCGGCGGAGACCTTGTCGGATGCGGTTTTGAGCTTCTCATTGCTCTTGATGCCGGCACGCACGTCGGCGATCGCCTGGTTTTCGTATTCGGACGCGGTGCCGGTGGTGGCGCCCAGTTCCTTGAGTCGAGCCGTGTATGCGTCGGTGAAGTCCATCGAATACGGAATCATCGCGGAGGACAGCTGTGACTGGCCGACGCTGTAATCCTTGGAGCCGCGCTGCTGCTCCTCACCCGCGCGTTTGCCTAGCTCTCTCACCAGCCCGGATGTGCCGCGCTGCTCGATGGTGCGGATCACCTCGTCGACCGCATCAGCGGCACCAATATGTCGGTAAGCGGCGCTCACGTCGTTGACGGCGTTGGCAAGATCCGCCACGGACTTGGCTACGGGGGTGTCGCCGTTCAGCTCGGATGCGGTGCCGAGAATGGCGGACAGCTGCGTGGAATTGCCGAGTGAGCCGGACAGATGCGTGGTATACGAGCCGACGTACGCCTCGACATAGGTGTCGAACGCCTGCTCATGCGCTTTGGAACGCGTTGAGATAGTCTGTTTAGCGATCGCTTTTTCGTTGTCCCGAAGCTTTTCCAGTTGAGAAATGAGCTTGCGATTGCGCTGCGAACCAACGTTGGTCAACCCGTCCACCAGCGTCGCCGCACGCTTGGTGAGATCAGGCAGCGATTGGCCGGCATCGCCATCCACCGCGGCGACGGCCAGTGAGCTCATGGAGAAGCGATTCGCCGTCACATACGTGTTAAATGTCAGATCCTCACCGGGTTTGCCGGCTGCGGCCACCAGTGTCGAGGTGTTGTCCGACGAAACGGCCACACCGTCGTCAGCGGTCACGTCATTGCCGACGCGGCTGGGGATGGTGAAAGCGACAATCGGCGTCAAATCGGCCGTTTTATCGGCATCAACGGCATGCAGGGTGATACGCACGCCAACCATTCCGGAAGCGCCGGAAATTTCGGAAGCGCTCACATTGGGACCGTCAAGAGTGAATGTGGCGGACACTTTCCACGGCATTGACACAGTGCCTTTGGGAACGCGCTGTGATGCGTGCGATGCAGAAGTTCCGCTTTGGGTCAGGAAAAGACGGCCAGGCTTGTCGATGGATTCATACGCGCTCATCACGTCACTTTGCGTCGCCTCGACCGCATATTGCCTGTTCTGCCGCACGGCCGTCGCCACGTTGACCGCATCGACGGCCGCGACCGGAATCGCGGCGACAAGCGCCACAGCAGTAGCTGCGGAAAGATGGCGACGGACGTCCCGTGGATGAATCGTAAGTGCGTGACGCATGCCGGACCTCGCAATCGCAATCGTAATTCCATTCCAAAGCATTCAATGTAATGCCCGGCATGCCCCGAAATACTTGTTTTCCGCCGAAAACAGACAGGTCAGGCGAATACGTCGAGCACGCCCGGATCTTCACCGTTTTCGGCAATGCGCTTATGCCTACGCTTGGCTTCGGTCACCACGAATTCGCGATACATTTCGGCGATCTCAGGGTCAAGACCCGCGTCGACGGCAATGCGATGCAGACGTTCAATCTGGTAGTTCTCACGCTTGTGATCGGCCGGTGCAAAGCCTGCACGCGCCTTCAGCACGCCCACTTGGGACGTGTATTTGAAGCGTTCCGCCAGCAGGGAGACGATGGCCGTATCGACATTGTCGATTGACTGGCGCAACGCGGCGATTTTCGCCACGGCGTCGGCGACCTCAGGATTGCTTTGCGCGGTACTCGCATCGATGACGGTTTCGGTTTCGTGTTCTTCTTCTGGCCGAAGCCAGTCGTGTTCGCTATCGCTCATGCATACAAGACTACCGCGCGAATGTCACTTGGAGAAGTACCGTTGCAGCACAATCGTGGTTTCAGTGCTCACCGGCACCGTCTGATGGATGACATTCAGCAGGTCCTCAAGCTTGCCTGGCGAGGCCGCGCGCACCGTCAGCATGTAGCTGGGAGAACCGGCAACGGAATCGCACGACATAATGCCGTCGATATTCTGCAACTTGTCGGGAATCTCGGATTCCTTGGAATAGTCGATCGGCGTCACCGCAATATAGGCGCGCACGGCAAGCCCGCGCCTCTCATCGTCGATGACGGCCTTGTAGCCGAGAATCACATCGCGACGTTCCAACTTCTGTACGCGCGACTGCACCGCGGAAATCGACAGTCCCGTAGCGTCCGAAAGCTGGGACAGCGTGGCGCGGCCATCCTCCTCCAACATGCGGAGAATGGTCTCGTCGATATCGTCGAATTGGGCCACGTTCGCGTGCGTGGTGTCGGGTTCGTTGCCGTTGCCTGTCATACATACCCCTTTCCAACAAGCATTCTGCATCGGCCTGGCGGGACCGACTCCCCTATGCAGCTCACAGTTCGTCCATTACCATACCCACCCCAACACACAATCCGTCAACCGCGTTTTCGTAATATTTCCTACGAATTTCGATTTTCAATCACTTGTCTTTTATTTTTTACACATCTCCCCTTGTAATGCAACATGATTTTCGTCTTTCAACTTTTGCTTTCGTATTTTTTAGCATGTCGGAATTTATGTATCGCATGTCCACAACGTGATCACCCATGCATCTGCAATGCCCTGAGGATATGCGAAAGGGTCGTATGACAATTGCCATACGACCCTTGGCTTGCTTACCGCAAATTGCGATCACTCGCGACTAATTGCGATCAATTGCTGCCGTTATTCGCGTTATTGCTGCTTTGCTGAATCAGCGACGCCATGAAGTCACGGTTGGTCGCGGTCTTCTTCAGACGTGGCACGAGCGTCTGGTAGGCCTGCTCAGGTTCGGGACCGCCAAGCAGTCGGCGCAGACGGTAGATAATCGGCAGTTCCTGCGGATCGGTGATGAGCTCCTCGCGGCGGGTGCCGGAAGCGTTCACATCAATGGCCGGGAATAGGCGCTTGTCTGCCAGTTCGCGGCTCAGGCGCAGTTCCATGTTGCCGGTGCCCTTGAACTCCTCGAAAATCACCTCGTCCATCTTGGAACCGGTTTCCACCAGAGCGGAGGAGATGATGGTCAGGGAACCGCCGTTTTCAATGTTGCGGGCGGCACCGAAGAACTTCTTCGGCGGGTACAGCGCTTGGGCGTCAACACCGCCGGAAAGGATACGGCCGGAAGCCGGGGCCGCGATGTTGTAGGCGCGGGCCAGACGGGTCATGGAGTCGAGCAGCACCACCACGTCCTGGCCGAGCTCCACGAGGCGCTTCGCACGCTCGATGGCGAGTTCGGCGACCGTGGTGTGATCGGATGCCGGACGGTCGAAGGTGGAGGAGATGACCTCGCCCTGCACCGTACGTTCCATATCAGTGACCTCTTCCGGACGTTCGTCCACGAGCACGACCATCAGATGGACTTCAGGATTGTTGGTGGCGATCGCGTTGGCGATGTTCTGCAAGGTGATAGTCTTGCCGGCCTTCGGTGGAGACACGATCAGACCACGCTGACCCTTGCCGATCGGCGCCACAATATCGATGAGACGGCCGGTGAGCTTGCCCGGCGCGGTCTCCTGCTTCAGACGCTCCTGTGGATACAGCGGGGTGAGTTTGTTGAACTGCGGACGGTTCTGCGCGGCCTCGACGGTCATGCCGTTGATGGAGTCGATGGACTGCAGCGGTACGAACTTCTGACGCTGGTTACGACGGTCGCCCTCACGCGGGGTGCGGATGGAACCGTGCACCGCGTCGCCTTTGCGCAGGCCGTACTTCTTGACCTGGCCCATGGAGACGTACACGTCGTTTGGCCCCGGCAGATAGCCGGACGTACGCACGAAAGCGTAAGAATCGAGCACGTCGACGATGCCTGCGACTGGCACGAGATCCTCTTTCGGCTCCTCGTGGCGCTGTTCACGTTCGACATTGCGATCCGTGCGATCGTTACGGTCGGCACGATTATTGCGATCATTACGATCATTACGATCGCTGTTACGGCCACGACGATCGTCACGCTCGTCATAATCGCGGTCACGTCCACGCAGACGGCGTCCGCGATGATCCGCACGATCGTCCCTGTCGCTGGCACGACCACGAACACGACGTGCAAAATTGCCATCCTCGGTTTCGCCATGGCGCTCGTCGTCCTCGTTGCCCTGCGAAGGCAACGTGGCGAGAATGTCGTCGAGATCGCGCACGACATCCTCATCCTTCGGCTCCTCCACCGCACGGCGACGACGACGCGGCTCGGCATCGACCTCATCGTCCTTGCGATGGCGACGACGGTCGTCCTGCTTCGGCGAAGCATCATCCAGTCCCAATTCGGCGAGCAGATCGGTGGCCGCTTCCGTGTCACGGCGACGACGGCGCTTCGGAGCCTCGTCAAAGCTATCCAAAGCGTTCACAGCGGCCATAACGTCCGCGGCATCCTCGCCGGGCGCCTCGGCCTGCTTGCGGCGGCTGGAACGCTCAGTGCGCTCGACGCGGGCCCTTCCAGAGGTTTTGGAAGCCGGCTTTTCGGAATTCTCAGCATCATCGGCCTTGACTTCGGCAACCTCAGCAGGCTTGCCGACCTCCTCGGCCTGAGCTGCCGGTACTGCCGAAGCGGCGAACGCTGCGGACTTCGGGGCGCGCACGGTCACGCCGGCCGGCGCCTCGCCACCGGAACGGGCGGCCTGAAGCGTCGCTATAAGTTCCGGCTTACGCATGGTGGAGATGCCACGAAGGCCCATCTGCTTGGCGAGCTCCTTGAGCTCAGGCAGTTTCATGTCTTCAAGATTCGGGCTGGTTGCCACTGGTTTTTGCCTTTCCCCTAGCTTCCGCAGGCACACGCCCACGACAGCTGTAAAAAAGAGATACGGAAATGTTCCGCCACTGAAAGTCCGCCGCGAAATATCACGGTTTTCGAACTTTCCTAACCATACAACGTTATCCAGACCAACGCAACGCAGGTGTGCCAACGTATTCATGCCAACCGCAAATCACAAATCACAATGCAAAGACCCGTCATGTGATCACACGACGGGTCTTTGCCTGCAACAACAGTATGTCGGACTTACCGAAGTCTTACTTTTCCTCGTGGTAGCTCTTGTCGGTATTGACGGACCACACGTTCTTCTTGGACGTCTTGCCATTCTTGATATTGTCGACGGCCTCGATGGCGGTGGCCATGGAATGGTCCATGTTGTTGTAGCGGTGCTGGCCGTTACGGCCGACGCAGTACAGATTACCGAAGGAATCGAGGTATTCCACGAGCTCAGACATGCGGTCGTACGTGTCGAAGTAGGCCGGATATGCCTTCTTCACACGCTCACGATGGGAATCGATCACGTCCTGCGGGCCGTTGATGATCTGCATGCGGGTGAGCTCCTGGATGGCGAACTTCTTCGCCTCCTCGTCAGACATGTTCCAGAAGGAATCGCCCTCTTCGCAGAAGTATTCAAGGCCGATCCACACGGTGTTGTCTACGTCCTTGACCAGGTACGGGCTCCAGTTGTTGAAGATCTGCAGACGGCCGACCTTGTAGCCCGGATCCTGCACGTAAATCCAGCAGTCAGGCACGATCGGCGGATTGCCGAGGGTAGGAATGTCAGTGGTGTTTGGCAGACGCAGGTGCTTGACGAGCAGGCCTACGGTCACGAAATCGCGGTACGGCAGACCGTTGGCGATTTCGGTCATGTCCTTCGGCGCAGGCTTGCTGGAAGCGTCCACTGCGTTGATGAGGTCCTTGACAGGCATGGAGGAAATGAAGTCGTCCGCCGTCATTTCGATGCGGTTGCCTTCAGAATCCTCATACACCACGGAAGCGATCTTGCCGTCGTCCTGGCGAATCTCCACCACATTCGCGTCGGTAATGACCTTCACGCCAGCCGCCTCACAGTTGGCCTCAACGGTTTCCCACAGCTGGCCCGGACCATACTTCGGATACCAGAATTCCTCGATCAGCGAGGTTTCGACCTCAGCATTGCTGCGCTTCTTCGGCAGGAGCTTCTGGAACGCGTTCTTCAACACGCCCATAATGCTCAGGCCTTTGACGCGTTGCGCACCCCAATCGGCGGAAATCTGGGACGGATGGCGCCCCCACAGCTTCTCGGTGTACCCCTCGAAGAACATGGAATACAGCTTGCGGCCGAAACGATTGATGTAGAAGTTCTCCAGATTGTCTTCCGGCAGCTTGTGCACCATGGACTTCAGATAGCTGAAACCGGCAACCAACGTAAGCTTCGGCCCCATGGCCTTCAACGTGTTGGCGCTCAGGGAAATCGGGTAGTCAAAGAAGTGACGGTTCCAGTAAATACGAGACACGCGATGACGCTTGAGCATCACCTTGTCTTCGACTTCCGGATCCGGGCCGCCCGGTTCCATATCGTGCTCACGACCGAGCTTCTTGTCATCATAGCTTGGCGCGCCTTGCAATGGAAGGACTCCCTTCCACCAATCCATGATGCGTTCGTCCTTCGAGAAGAAACGATGGCCGCCAATATCCATACGGTTGCCATCATGCTTGACAGTGCGGGAGATGCCGCCGAATTCGCGGGTCGCTTCCAACACGGTCACGTCGTAGTTCTCAGAGCCACCGTCCTTGACGAGCTCCCAAGCGGCGGTCAGGCCCGCAGGGCCACCGCCGATAATCACCACGGATTGCTTTTGCGTCACTTTGAGGTCTCCTTATGAAAACAAAAATCCCTGATAGTCTACCCGAGGGTAGGGAAACGAACATCGCATCTTGTGCGAATGCTTACAAAATCAAGCCAAGTCAGGCAATACCAAGCCAAGCCGTATAAAACAAGTCAGGCAATACCAAGCCGAGCAAAGCGATACGCGACCATATCGACTATATGGAATCAGGAATGTCGATATCGGTTTTTTGTACTTCCTCGACATTGACGTCCTTGAAAGTGACGATACGCACGTTCTTGACGAAACGACTGGAACGATAGACGTCCCACACCCACGCGTCGGTCAAACGCACGTCGAAGTACACGTCCTGACCGGCAGAACGTACGTTGAAATCGACTTTATTTGCCAGATAAAAACGACGTTCCGTCTCAACAACGTAAGTAAATAATTTAATAACGTCGCGATATTCCTTATACAAAGCCAGTTCTGCGTCGGTTTCGTAATTATCGAGATCCTCGGCGCTCATCACTTACCTTCCACATCACGCTTGCGACCACGACCGAGCGTACGCCACCAAGCTTCCTTCGACGTCTTGCGCTCGCCAGCCGTATACGGCCAGCTGTTTTCGACATCGGCATCACCGTTAACGGACTTACGATCGTCACGCTCGCTTTGCCGCGCAGCATCCACGCCTTCAACGTTCTTCCGCTGGGACGCAGCCACATCATCCGCACCGTCAGAAAGAACTTCCTGCACGGATTGCGCAACCGCCGCAGCATCGTCGGCACCCACACCTTCCGTATCAGGTTTCGTGGCATCCTTCTCATTCAGTCGAATGGCAATCGAATGTTCGCGTGCGCTCAAGGCCTCCTTGACGCCCGGATTGTCTTCGATCACGTGCATACCGAACGCGTCAAGCGAGCGGATCGGATCAAACTCGTCAACCAGCGTATCCATAACGATCAGATCCTGGTAACGGTTCTGAGAGGCGTTCCACAGGGCGTCGCGGGAGCGGCCGGAAGGCACGAATCCCAACGACTGGTACACGGACACGGAACGCGTGTTCTGTTCGGGCACGGCGACCCAAATGCGATGCATGCCAAGGCCTGCCGGCTCCGGTGCAAGACCGTACGTCATCACGCGCGGCATGATGTCTCGCGAATAGCCACGGCCCCGATAATCCTTGCCAAGCACCACCTGAATGCGGGCGGAACGGGCCCAACCGTCAATATCGATCAGGAAAATCATGCCAATCACATTGTCGGAATCCGCAGCGTCAGTCTCACCATCGCCATCATGATCGGCTTCGGTGACGATGGACCATGCGATCGTGCGACGTGATTCCGGGTCCCCCACACCGGATTCGGACGGAGCCTCACCTTGGGACCATGCCACGGAACGACGCACCCACGCACGCACCGCGCCACGCTCGGCAACCCGGTCCTTACCGGTGATTCCGGAAGCACCGACATACGCCTCGATGGCGTCCATACGGTCGAGATCCTCGACCGCGGCCGGGCGTAGATGCACCATCTCGCCCTTGATAGGCGGCACAACGATACGCTTCGGCAGCTCACGTGACTGCTGGTCCGACTGCCCCTGTGCTGCAGCCTCAAGATTCTCTGGCATTTTTCCTGTCCCCTACGTCATTGCAGGCACGACCGTCGCCGCACCCATACCGAGGGTATTGTACCTGACTGTACGTCAGCTGTGAATTGGCGCGGCGGCAATCGTTGTACATCTTCCTCTATCAGCATAACTTGGTATTGAGAGACACGGCGGTAATCGTAAAAAACAACTGGCGATTATGCTCTTCCCTTTTCTTTCGGAAAGATAAGAAAACGCACGTTCCAAGTTTTTTGAAACGTGCGTTTTCATGCGGTTCAGCAATCGTGAGTAATCGTTGTAAACGTTACTTAATCTTGCTCATCACGATCTTGGTGACGGCCTTCGCGTCAGCCTGACCGCGAGTGGCGCGCATGACGGCACCAATGATGGCGCCCATCGGCTTCATGTTGCCGCTCTTGAGCTTTTCAACGATGTCAGGATTGGCTGCGAGAGCTTCATCCACGGCCTTTTCAAGAGCGCCGTCATCAGACACGACCTGGAAGCCATGCTTCTTGACGACCTCATCCGGAGTGCCCTCGCCGGCGAGCACACCTGCGACGGTCTGCTTGGCCAGCTTGTCGTTGAGCTTACCGTCGGCGATCAACTTCTCGACTTCAGCCACATCGGCCGGAGTGATCGGCAGCTCTTCGAGGCTCACGCCCTTGTTGTTGGCTTCACGGCTCAGCTCGCCCAGCCACCACTTCTTGGCACCGGCTGCAGTGGCACCGGCCTTGACGGTTTCCTCAAGCAGATCCAGAGCGTCGGCGTTGAGCACGTCGCGCATCTCCAGATCGTTGAAGCCCCACTCGCCCTTCAGGCGGTTGCGGCGCTCACGCGGCATTTCCGGCATCTGGGCCTTCATCTCTTCGATGTGCTCCTTGGTGATGTGCAGCATCACCAGATCAGGATCCGGGAAGTAACGGTAATCGTCGGCATCGGACTTCACACGGCCGCCGGCGGTGGTCTGCGAAGCCTCATCCCAGTGACGGGTCTCCTGCAGGATCTCGCCTCCTTCGGAAAGGATGGCGGCCTGACGGCGGATCTCGTACTGGATGGTCTTTTCGATACCGCGGAACGAGTTCACGTTCTTGGTTTCGGAACGGGTGCCGAACGGATCGGACGGGCTGTTGCGCAGCGACACGTTCACATCGGCGCGCATGTTGCCCTGTTCCATACGGGCGTGGGAGATGTTCAGAGCACGCACGATGTCGCGGATGGCGCGCATATATGCACCTGCGATTTCTGGGGCACGGTCTCCGGCGCCTTCAATCGGCTTGGTTACGATTTCGATCAGCGGCACGCCTGCACGGTTGTAGTCGACCAGGGAGTGATCGGCGCCTTCGATACGGCCGTCAGCACCACCGACGTGGGTGTTCTTACCGGCGTCGTCTTCGATGTGGGCGCGTTCGATCGGCACGCGGAACACAGTGCCGTCTTCAAGTTCCACATCAAGATAGCCGTTGCCGTTGGTCGGCTTGTCGTACTGCGAGATCTGGTAATCGCGCGGCATATCCGGGTAGAAGTAGTTCTTACGTGCGAACTGGCTCCATTCAGCGATTTCGCAATGCAGGGCAAGACCCAGCTTGATCGCATAATCGACAGCGGTCTTGTTGACCACCGGCAGAGAGCCCGGCAAACCAAGACTCACCGGGGTGAGCTGGCTGTTCGGATCGCCGCCGAACGAGACTTCGGCCGGGCAGAACAGCTTCGTGGTGGTGCTCAGCTCAACATGGGTTTCCAGACCGATGACCGGGTCGAACTTCTTGACGGCATCGGCGTACTTCATCAACTTTTCAGCCATTTTGTTTTCTTTCCTCCGATGCTTCTTACTTGTTCAAGCCGTCAAGCCACGGGGTTTTCAGGGACTGCCAGATCGGGCCGTTCCAATCTTCCTCGAGAGCCGCCTCAAGAGCTGCGGCAGGCTTGTACATGACCTCGTCGCGCTGCTGCGGAGCGAGGAACTGGAAGCCGACCGGCAAACCGTCGTCGCTCAGACCAGCAGGAATGCTCATAGCCGGAACGCCGGCAAGGTTGGCCGGAATGGTGGTGATATCGATGGCATACATAGCCATCGGATCCTCAGTCTTCTCACCGAACTTGAATGCGGTGACCGGGCTGGTCGGACCAACAAGCACGTCAACCTTGTCGAAAGCCTTCTTGAAGTCATCGATGATCAGGGTGCGCACCTTCTGCGCGGAACCGTACCATGCATCGTAATACCCGGCAGACAGGGCGTACGTACCGAGGATGATACGACGCTTGACCTCGTCGCCGAAGCCGGCTTCACGAGTGTAGGCCATCATGTTGGCGGCGGTCTGAGGGACGCCCGCCGGCGGCATGACGCGCAAACCGTAACGCATGCCATCGTAACGGGCCAGGTTGGAGCTGACCTCGGACGGCATGATGATGTAGTACGCACCGAGGGAGTACGGCAGGTGAGGCAGAGACACCTCGGTGATCTCAGCACCCATTTCCTCGAGCTTCTTGACGCCTTCGTTGAAACGTGCCATAACGCCCGGCTGGAAGCCTTCGCCGCCGAGCTCCTTGATCAGACCGACCTTGAGGCCCTTCAGATCACGCTTCATGCCTTCGCGGGCGGCCGCCACCATCGGGCGCGGGCCTTCCGGAATGGACGTGGAATCACGCTTATCATGGCCGCCGATCACTTCCTGAAGCAGGGCCGCGTCGAGCACGGTGCGGGAGCACGGACCGATCTGGTCGAGCGAGGAGGCCATGGCGATCGCACCGAAACGGGAGACGCCACCGTAGGTTGGCTTGACGCCGACGGTACCGGTCAGCGAGCCCGGCTGCCGGATGGAACCGCCAGTATCGGTGCCCAGAGCGAGCGGAGCTTCGAATGCGGCCACGGCAGCTGCGGAGCCACCGCCGGAACCACCCGGAACGCGCTCGGTATCCCACGGATTATGGGTGGTTTGGTAGGCGGAGTGCTCGGTGGAGGAGCCCTGCGCGAACTCATCGAGGTTGGTCTTGCCTAGCAGCGGCATGCCCGCGGCCTTGAGCTTCTCAATGACGGTGGCATCGTACGGGGGTACCCAGCCTTCGAGGATCTTAGAGGCTGCAGTGGTTTCGATGCCCTTGGTGACGATCATGTCTTTGATGGCGATCGGCACACCGGCGAGTTCCGGCAGTGCGGACTTTTCCTCATCGGACTTGGAGTCGAAGGCATCGGCCTGTTCGAGGGCCTGTTCGCCAGACACCTTCAGGAAGGCCTTGATGCTCGGCTCAGCAGCCTCAATGACTTCGAGGTGTGCTTCGACCAGCTCGCGGCTGGAGACTTCCTTGGACTTGATCTTGGCCGCCATCTCAGCGGCGGAAAGCTTGACGAGTTCGCTCATGTCACTCCTCCCCCAGAATGCGAGGTGCCACAAACATGCCGGCTTCGGAAACCGGGGCGCCCGCGGTTGCCTCTTCCTGAGTCAGCGGGGTTTCCGGCACATCCGGACGCAGGTAGGCTTCCAGCGGAATCGGGTTCGCGGTCGGTTCCACATCGTCAGTAGCGACTTCCTGGACCTTGTTGATAGATTCTGCGATGACGTTCAGATCGCCCTGCAGACGGGTGATCTCCTCGTCAGTGAGTGCAATTCGGGCCAAATCGCCCAGATGCACGATTTCTTCTTTGGTGAAAGTAGGCATGTCCCTAACATTAACGCGTCTGCGTGACGAGCGCCCCGCCCATTTCGCCCATCGCCCCAGCCTCACGCTCCAGCCGCAACAGCCTCGCCACCGGCGAAGATTCCTCCAGTGACTGGAGGAATTGGAGCGATAGGAGCCGGTCAGGACTGGGGTGCGGCGTGCTGGGCAATCCAAGCATGCATGGAAACCGCAGCGGCAGCTCCGGCGTTAATGGAACGCACCGAACCGAATTGGGAAATGTAGACCACGTCATCCGCCAGCTCAAGCGCCTTTTCGGACAGTCCCGGGCCTTCCGCGCCAAACAACATAAGGCATCGCTTCGGGAAGCAATACGTTTCCATCGGCACCGCACCCGGAATGATGTCAAGCGCAATCACCCGCGCAGCCTTCAACTCAGCAATGCGCTGATCGATCGCCGCCAGCTCCGTCATATAGGCCAGCTTGTTCCCATTTTCAGCCCCACTTGCGGCTGGAACATCCATTGACATGCCAGATGGAGCACACTCAGTAACACGGCCTTCATTCAGCGAAACGGCATCGTTCGTACCGGCACCGTGCCCACTTTCCGCATTTTCGTGCACATGTAATGCGATTGCGGAGGCTTGCGATTGCGCCGCCGCGATTTCTCCGGCAATGCGCAGTTTCCAACATTCAACCAGTTCGGTTATGGAAGGGTGGTTTTCGACATGCTGATACAGTTCCGTCATCAACGCGCCCTTGCGATTCCACTTATGCGGACCGACGATATGCACGCGTTTTGCCTGGAATGCGTTGGCAGTGCGCACCATCGATCCGATATTGAAATCATGCGTCCAGTTTTCCATGGCAACCTCAAAATCATGGCGACCATGAGCATCAAGATCGTCTTTGATGGCCGAAACCGTCCAGTAACGATACCGGTCAAGCACGTTGCGGCGATCACCTTCGTCAAGCAGAGACGAATCGAATCGACGGTCATAATTCGGCGATTGCGGATCATCCGGACGGGGCTCGCCAAGATGCGTTTCAGCCCACGGCCCTACGCCCACTTCACGAAAGACCGGCTCTCCGGATGCTTTCGCTGCAATATCGATGGGATTAGGCTGATGCACGCGATTCCTCCTCACAACTCATTAATCGATTCAACCAGACGCAAAGTCGTGAAACGTTCCGTGAAACACGATATTTAGCGTCATCGAACCACCAAATACAACCGAAAAGCCGCGAAACTTCGATACTTAGTATTGCGACACTTAGTGAAGTTCCGATTCCTTGAATACTTCCACAAACGGCAGATCGGATTCGCTTCCGTCAACCGGATTGATGACCTTGATAGAAGGCGACGCCATATCGACGCCACCAATCAGCGATGCGACGGCAAGCACTTTAGCGCCCTCGTTTTTCACCACGGAGAAGTCAAGGCTCAGCTCGTTGCCATTGCGCAACGTAACCAACGAGGACGTCTGCACATACGACTTTTCAGACAACCAAGAATCCAGCAAAATCACGCGCTTGCCTGTGATCGAAGGCCCCTTGATGGACGGATACACGAAATCCATCACAAAACCGTCAAGGTTCTCCCCACGCGAAGCGGCCGCCTGAATCATGGCGGACACCAGCGGAACCGCGGCCGCGGTCAACGCACCCACCGCGTCGAAATCGTCCACGGAATAACCGGCCTCTTCCAACGTATCCAACAGGATATGCCCAACGATCGAAGCGCCACGATGGTCGAACAGCACGGAGGAAAGCTCCGAGAATGGCTTGTCGGCCATTTCAGCCTGCAACAGCGACTTCAGCTGGTCACGCGGCTCAAGCATGGTGAAATCAATGTCGCTATGCGCGGGAGCATCGGCAGTCGCAGCAACCGACTTGGTCTTACGGAAAGTCTTCTCTTCGGTCATGTTCCTAGCCTATCCTTTCGGCTCGTCAAACCTTACCTCATACCGACACGTATCAGGCAAAGGTTACTATGCACTGGTTTCGGGAGCGGTGAGTTCGCGGACATCGGCCTTTTCGGGCGCGATCATGTTCACGGGTTCGATAATTCTGCTCTGGTCGACGCGCTGCAGCTTGCGTGCGGTGACCAGCACGCGCGATTCCAGTGACGAGGCGAACGCATTGTAGGCACCGACCGTTTTGGTGATGGCGGATCCCAGCTTGGTGGCACGGTCCCCGAGCACGGCGAACCGTTCATACAATTCGCGAGACAGGTCGAACAGCATTTTTGCGTCATCGGTCAGGCTTTGCTGCTGCCATGCGTACGCCACGGACTTCAGCACCGCCCATAAAGTAATCGGCGAAGTCAAAGCAACCTTGCGCGCAAACGCGTCGTCCATCAGCGTCGGATCGGTTTCCAAAGCCGCCTGCAGCAAGGATTCGTTGGGAATGAAGGCGATCACGAAGTCCGGCGCGTCGGCGAACGCATTCCAATAAGCCTTGTCGCCCAAAGTTTTCACATGCTCGCGCACCGCCTTGGCATGCGCATGCAGCAATTCCGACTTTCGTGCCAACTCCTCAGGCGTGGCGGTATCGGGAATTTCACACGCTTTCTGATAGTCGGCATATGGGGCCTTCGCATCGATCGGAATGGTTTTGCCGCCCGGCATGTGGATGATCATATCCGGACGCTGCGTGCGACCGTCCGCATCAGTGACGACCACCTGCGTATCGAAATCCACATGTTCCAGCAGCCCGGCGGATTCCACGATATTCCTCAACTGCGCCTCACCCCACGCGCCGCGTACCTTGTTGTTGCGCAATGCGGACGACAAGGCGTTGGTCTCGCGGTCAAGACGGGCCTGCTGCTCGCCAAGACCCTTGAGCTGCTCGCCAAGCGCACCCATTTCTCGCTTGCGACCCTCTTCGATTTGCGAAACCTTCTGCTGTAGGGCATCAAGATTCTTTTGCACGGGCGCGAGCGCGGATAATACCTTGCTCTGCTCCTGCAGTTTTCGCTCGTTTTCGACCTGCTTGCGTTCCGCTTCGGCCGCGGCACGCTCACGCTCACGCTCCACACGTTCCTGTTCGGCCCGCTGGGCCTGCGCGAGCTGCGATTTGAGATAGGTCAACTGTTGGGCTAACCCTTCCGCCTGCGTGCGGTATTGGGTCACCGATGTGGACAATTCGCTGATTTCCTGCCGATCAGCTTCGATCTGCGCTTTCGCCTCGTTAAGATCGGCGGTTTTCGCATCACGGGCCATTTCCTGCCCTTTGGAACGGCCCGCAAAAAAGCCGGCCGCGGCTCCAAGCGCGGCCATAACCACCAGAAGAATCACCACAAACACAGGATTGTCGAACATATGTTCTATATAACAGCATGCCCAAGACATCTTGGAAGATCAAAAATCGCAAGACATCCGCGTCCAGCTGCATTATGCTTGGAGCCGAAAGCATGCTCACGAACATGCGGCAACGCGAGCACGCTGAATATTCGAGAGGCATTCAAGAGGCAATCCGGGGGTTCGGAAACGCATGGGATTCGATTTGTTTATGACGGTGGCGGCGATTGTTGCGGCGGCCGTGGCCACTTGGGCCATCCTCAGGCTATTCCTAAGCGAAAACGATGGCATAGCCCCCTCCTGCCAGCGCATCACCGATGAAAAGCCCGCCGAGAATCACACCGAAAATCCAGACGAGGAAGCCGGCGAAACACACCGAAGCGACATCGCCAAGCGTCTCGCCATCTCAACCATACTGATCATTCCCACATTCACCGTAACTATGCTGACATTCGGCGGCATCACACTTCCCCACTGGCTGACCAATCCATGGCTGCACGCCATCATCGCCACTCCGGTCATGTTCTATTGCGCCGCGCCGATGCACAACCGCGGTACCGCCGCCCTGAGAAACCGCACGCCCAACGCGGATTCGCTGCTATCGCTCGCCATGACCGTCGTGTACGTCTACAGCCTGCTGGCGTGCGTGGTGTCATGGATTATCCCCGCAGGGTCACACAATCAATATTTCGCTTTCGCAAGCATGGTCGCCGTGCTGTCACTTGCGATTTCGCTGATCGAGCAACCTCCCATGGCGAAGAAAGCATCGGAAGGCGATATTCCGATCGCGCAATCGCAAGAAACACAAGAAGCACAGCAAAGCATGGATACGCTTATCCAGGCCAACATCACATATGAGATTCGCACACGGGTAACGCAGATTACCGCAACCATGACGATGGTCATCGCGGTGTGGACGTTCGCTTTGTGGCTGATTTTCGGGCTTCAGCCAAAGCTTGCGATTGCCGTGTTGATCGGCGCGACGGTTTTAACGGTCGCAGGCTTGGTTTTGCAGGCATATGACCGCCTACCGTCACGGTAAAACGGTTTTCAAAAAAGAAAATCGCGCAGTCGCACGAAAAATGGGCGGACCCGCATGCGCGCAGTCCGCCCACCGTCAACGGTTAGACCGTTTTCGCGACTCGGCCAATCGACAGTCAGTCAGGCCAAACCGATCAGCCGACTGACTCCGAACGTCACTTAGCTTCCGCCGAAAAATCGTCGTCGATCTGCCCCGGCGCCCACGAGGAAAGCTCCAAATGGTCGCCGCCAGTCTGGTCCACAAGCACGGTGTCGCCGTCGTGCACTTCGCCAGCCAGCAGCATGCGCGCCAACTGGTCTCCGACTTCGGTTTGCACCAAACGACGAAGCGGGCGAGCGCCATACGCCGGATCGTAACCGGTGTTGGCGAGCCAATCGCGCGCCGAATCGGTAACATCCAGCTTGATGCGGCGATCCGCCAAGCGGGCCGAAACCTGCGCCACCTGAATGTCCACGATGCCGCCGAGCTCTTCGCGCGTAAGCGGGTGGAACATGACCAGTTCATCCAAGCGGTTGATGAATTCCGGCTTGAACTGCATGTGCACGGCGTCCATCACGGCCTTCTTCTTGGCTTCGTCATCCAGTTCGGTGTTCACCAGGAACTGCGAGCCAAGGTTGGAGGTCATGATCAGAATCGTGTTCTTGAAGTCCACGGTTCGGCCCTGCCCGTCGGTCAAGCGGCCGTCATCGAGCACCTGCAACAGCACGTCGAACACTTCAGGATTGGCCTTTTCAACCTCATCGAACAGCACCACCGAATATGGGCGGCGACGCACGGCCTCAGTCAGCTGGCCACCCTCCTCATAGCCGATGTAGCCCGGCGCAGCACCGATTAGACGAGACACGGAGGCCTTCTCCATGTACTCGCTCATATCAATGCGCACCATGGCTTTTTCATCGTCGAACAGAAAGTCGGCGAGCGCCTTGGCTAGCTCCGTCTTGCCCACGCCGGTCGGTCCAAGGAACAGGAACGATCCTGTCGGGCGGTTCGGGTCGGAAATGCCCGCACGCGAGCGGCGTACCGCATCAGAAACAGCTTGAATAGCTTCTTTCTGGCCGATCACACGTTTGCCGAGATAATCTTCCATGGTCAGCAGCTTCTCGTTTTCGCCTTGCATGAGGCGGCCGACGGGAATGCCCGTCCAGTCGGACACGATTTCGGCCACGGAATCGGCGTCGACGCGGTCCGGCACCATCGGAATGTCATCCGCCGCGCCGTCGTCGCCAGCCACGCCGGCCGTACCATTCTTGGCCGCCGCCTCGTTTTGTTCGGCTTGTGCAATCTCCTTCTGGATGGCCGGAATTTCGCCATAGTTGATGGCGGAGGATTTCGCCAGATCGCCTTCGCGCTCGTACCGTTCAGCTTGGGTGCGCAGTTCGTCGAGCTTCTTGCGCAGGTCGCCGATGCGGTTGTGTCCGTTCTTTTCGGCGTCCCAGCGTGCTTTCAGACCGTTGAGTTTTTCGCTTTTGTCTGCGATTTCCTTATTGAGGTCGTCGAGACGTTCCTTGGCGCTTTCGTCAAGCTCGCTTTCGGCTTTGCTTGCGGCGGCATCGTCTTTCGGATTGCCAAGCAGGTATGATTTCTCCATTTTGAGTCGGTCGACCTGGCGTTGCAGTTCATCGATTTCCTCAGGTGAGGAGTCGAGTTCCATGCGCAGGTGCGATGCGGCCTCGTCCACCAGATCGATGGCCTTGTCTGGCAGCTGACGGCCGGAAATATACCGGTTCGACAGCGTTGCCGCGGCCACGAGCGCGTCGTCGCCGATGGTCACCTTGTGGTGGGCTTCGTATTTCGGCGCGATGCCGCGCAGAATGGCGATGGTGTCTTCAACACTCGGCTCTCCTACGAACACTTGCTGGAAACGACGTTCCAACGCCGGGTCCTTTTCGATATTCTCTCGGTATTCATCGAGCGTGGTGGCGCCGATCAGGCGTAGTTCGCCGCGCGCAAGCATGGGCTTGAGCATATTGCCCGCGTCCATGGATCCTTCGGCTGCGCCCGCGCCAACGATGGTGTGGATCTCATCGATGAAGGTGATGATCTGCCCGTCGGCGTTCTTGATTTCCTGCAGCACGCTCTTCAGGCGTTCCTCGAATTCGCCGCGGTATTTCGAACCGGCCACCATGGAGCCCAAATCAAGCGAAATAAGCTTCTTGTTTTGCAAGGTTGTCGGCACGTCGCCGGCGACGATGCGCTGTGCGAGGCCTTCCACCACGGCGGTTTTGCCCACGCCCGGCTCGCCGATCAGCACCGGGTTGTTTTTGGTGCGTCGACTCAGGATCTGGATCACGCGGCGGATTTCCTGATCGCGGCCGATCACCGGGTCGAGTTTGCCTTCTTTCGCGGCCGCAGTCAGGTCGGTCGAGTATTTTTCGAGGGCTTTATACGAGCCTTCAGCGTCGGGGCTGGTCACTTTCGCGCCTCCTCGAATCGATGGCACGGCTTTGCGTAACGCGTCAGCGGTCACGCCGTATTGTTCCATGATTTGCGCGCTTTGGTTTGGTTTTGCCGCTGCGATGGCGATGAGCAGATGTTCGGTGGAGACGTATTCGTCGCCCATCTGATGCATTTCCTTGCCCGCTTGCGCAAGCACGGCGGACAGTTGCCTGCTGACCTGTGGCTGTGCGGTGGTCGATCCGCTGGCGCTCGGCAGCTCGTCTTGCGCTTGGTGCACGGCTGCGCTGATGTTCTGCGCGTTACCACCCGCGGCTTCGATCAGTCCGCGAATCACGCCGTTTTCCTGACGCAGCAGCGCGTCAAGCAGGTGCAGGGTTTCGACTTGCGCGTTGCCTGCGGCCGACGCATTCTGCACGGCGTCGGAAATGGCTTCCTGCGCCAGTGTGGTGAACTTCTGTTCCATATCATCCTCCATGGTTCGCGTCGAACGTCCGTTTTCGCACGGTTACGTCGGCGCATATGTCGTTGTCTGATATGCTCAACCAACTTCACCACCATTCTATTCCCAAAAGTTGAGTCCGCAACACTCAACTTTTGTTCACCGAACGAAAAGTCGTAAAAAAAAACGAAAGGCCGCCACCCACGAAAGGTGACAGCCTTCATATCCGCAATATGCCAATCGACAATCAGCCGCGCACTACCACATTGCGCAGGCTGCCAATGCCTTCGACGTGCACGATCGCCTCGTCGCCCGGATCGAGATGGCCGGAAGCGTTCGGAGTGCCCGTCAGAATCACATCGCCCGGCAGCAGCGTCGTGAAGCTGGAGATCGCGGCGATCTGCTCGGGAATGCTGTGAATCAGGTTCGCCGTGGTGCCGGAAGCCAGCTCGACATCCTCGCCATTCAACGTGAAGGAGATCTTCGCATCCTTCCAATCCAAGTCGTCACGGGTCACGATCCACGGGCCGAGCGGGCAGGACGTGTCGAAGCCCTTCGCACGCGTCCACATCGGGTCGAGCCCCTGCAGGTCGCGCAATGTCACGTCATTCACGCAGGTGAAGCCGAGCACATAGTCCATGGCCTGTTCGACCGGCACGTTCTTGGCGATACGACCCATCACCACGGCCACTTCCGGCTCGAAATTCATGTCGTTCGAATATGACGGAATCACGATCGGATCATCCGGACCAATCACCGACGTGCTCGGCTTGGAGAAAATCACCATGTCTTCCGGAGCATGCTTGATGTCGGAATGGCCGGCTTCATGCATGAACTGCGCGTGCGCCTCATAATTCTTGGCCAGGCCATACACCTTCGACGGAATCACCGGAGAGAGCAGACGAATGCCATCGCCATCCACCGGAAAACGCTCGCCGGTCGGCTTCACACCGGCACCGGCCAGAGGATGCCCCTCAAGCGCTACGAGATAGTCTTTGCCGTCGCTTTCGTCGGTCTGCACGAAAGCGTATTGCGGTACATCATTATGCGAAAAACGTGCGATTCTCATGCTTGCCAGTCTACCCGCAACAATCGTCGAATCGTCCATATCATCGACATGCAACGCCCGACAATCAAAAACATCGAAAAAAAAAACGGGCCATCACATCATGCGAAGGCCCGTCACAGGAAGAAAACGTCAGATAAAAGCACGCTCGCCGAAAATCGCAGTGCCGACGCGCACGATAGTGGATCCTTCCGCAATCGCGAGTTCCATGTCGCCGGTCATACCCATCGACAGTTCACGGCAGGACTGCGTGCCAGGCTCCCCCGATGCGAGAATACGATCGCGGGTTCTACGCAGATGTTCAAATCCCCGGCGAATGGCAGTTTCATCGCTCACATGCGCGCCAATAGTCATCAGCCCCTGCAATTCAAGCCCGTCCAATGTGCCGATTTTCTGCGCGATGCGAATGGCATACGCCGGACTGCAACCGGATTTCGATGTCTCGCCCGATTCGTTGACTTCCAGCAGCACGCCCACGGTGACGCCGCGCGCCACCGCCCTACGTGAGATTTTTTCCGCCAAATCAAGGGAATCAACCGATTCGATAGCGTTGACGACCGGCAGTACCTTGCCGATTTTGTTGCTTTGCAGCTGGCCGATCAGATGGAACGGAATGCGCTCGCAAGCGACTTCGGAATCGCCTGAAGCGGACGCGATGCCGGAATCGCCGGCAACACCCAACGCAAACCCGCGTTCCGCACAACGTGCCATCAATCCTTCGGCCTTCGCCGTCACTTCCTGCGGACGATTCTCGCCAATCATGCGCACGCCCGCGTCGATTGCAGCCATGATCTCGCCCACATCGCGCGTCTTCGTAGCAGCAAGCAGGCGCACGGAACCCGCGTCACGACCGGCATGTTGCTCGGCCGACGCGATACGATCCAACACGCGATGCACGCCATCGGCGATCTGCACGGCGCGCACGTCGTCAATCACCTCATTGGCAAGATTCTTATGATCCATGTATGCGGTCATATTCAGCCTCTTATGTTCAATCCCAACTACCTCTACCAGAGTAAGAAGAAGCCCGTACGACGGTCTGAAGTGAAGTGATAAAACGACCGATATTCGCACGGGCCAATAAAACAGACGGCAGTAGAAGGGGGACTTCAAAGACACCGTCCGACAATCACTATATGCAAGATTTATTAAACACGCGCCGAAAAAATTTTTTCTTTAATTTTTTTCAGCTATCGCATTTCATACCTGTATTTTTTTCAATTGACGTTCCAAAGCGTCTATACGATCCTTCAGTTCAAGCACCTGACACATCAACGACCGAATCTGCCCCAGCTGAACGGACACCAGTCGTTCGCGCGTCTCGGAAGACAACGACCCCGACGAACCTCCGATTTTCGCAGCGGCCATGATATCCGAATCCGCCTTCCAGCGCGCGATATTACGTTCGACACGCTTGCGACCGACAATCGCAGGACTCAATCCAGCCGACGTGAAAATCGAACTCGGTCTCTCGCCATCCAAATATCTGCGCATGCAGCTGATTTGAAAATCACGCGAATACGTAATCCTGTTCGGTGTAACCGACTCAACCGCCGGCAACGCACGAAGATACTCGACCTCCGTATTGCTAAACTGCCTTTTCGTCATATCGACCCCATTCACCCGACAAAACGGAATACCTTTTCCACGCTCGCAGATTACCTTCGCAAACGAACGTACCAGAACGGCATATACTACCACCTTACACGCGATGGTATGGGGGTTTGCGACACCCGAATCGCCCTACGCTGAACCTGAACGAACCCCAGAAGGTACAGTTACGTACTGTCACCATCGATGCATCAAAGGAGTCACCATGACCGGCCGATTCGCACCCACCCCATCAGGCCGCATGCATATCGGCAACGTCTACGCCATGCTTGGAGCGTGGCTTTCCGCCCGCAAAACAGGCGATTCCATACGATTGCGCATTGAAGACATCGATGAGCCGAGAGTCGTTCCCAACGCCGCCGAAACCATGATGCACGACCTCGACTGGCTCGGTCTCAACTGGGATGGCGAACCAGTATTCCAATCAACGCGACACACCCTATATCAGGAAGCGCTCAATCTTCTCAGCAACCTCAACATTGACGAAATCAGCGATACTATTAACACTATCGGCATTAGTTCCAACGATTCCGATTCCTACGGCGCTACCGCAAGCAACACCACAAATACCCCCGGCACAACGCCGCTCATCTACCCCTGCTTCTGCTCGCGCGCCGATATCCGCGCCGCGTCGGCGCCGCAGGAAGGCGACCGTTTCACCGTATATCCGGGAACATGCCACCGACTCATCGCCAACGACCCGCAGCGCGTGAAGCAACGTCTCGCTAACGGCGATCGCCATTCGCTGCGCATCGCCACCACCGACACCACCATCGCCTTTCATGACGAAGTGTTCGGCAACCAGCGTTACAACCTCGTCCAAGACATCGGCGACACCATCGTCCGCCGATCGGACGGTATATACTCCTATCAGCTGGCCGTCACCGTGGACGATCTTGACATGGGCATCACCGACATTGTGCGCGGTCGCGACCTGCTTCGTTCAAGCGCTTTGCAGATCTATATCCGCAAAGCCCTTATCTCCGCGGGATTCCAGCCTTCTGAACCCGCCGAAGCAACCATCTCATACGCGCATCTGCCCCTTATCGACAACGCGGCCGGGCAACGTCTCGCCAAACGCGAACGCTCGCTCGACCTCGGTATTCTCACGGCGCACGGCGTCACCGCGCAACAGATCATCGGCTATTGCGCATGGCTACTCGGCTTGCAAGGAGACTGCGAACACACTGAACCACAGCCCATGAGCGCGGCCGAAGCGCTTGGCGAATTCAGCTGGGACGCCATCCGCGCCAATACTTCGGATCGTGTGCTCGATCAAAACGAGTTCAACGCGTATTTCGGCCTGTAGCCACGTTCCGCAGTCTTATTTCCGCTTACTCCGCAGTCTTATCCTGCTGTCACGCAGGTGGCAGCACATCTCGTTCACGGCAGCACTACCAGCCAATAGTAGGTATGCAAAAAGCCTGCTTCCCTTGAACCGGAAAATTCCGAGGAAAACAGGCTTTGCGTGTCAGTTCCTATAGGTCAACCGCAACTTATGTGACAGCCAGACAAACAAATCACGGATGACCGCAGGCGATCAGGCGAACAGCTTAAACATGGCCGCACCGACGATGGCGCCCAGAATCGGGGCGACGACCGGAATCCAAGCCTCGTCCCAGCGGGAGGAGCCCTTGGATGGAATCGGCAGGATGGCGTGCAGCAGTCGCGGCATGAAATCGCGGGCTGGGTTCAGGCCAGGACCGGTCGGACCACCCATGGAGGTCACGAGGCCCCACACGATGAAACCAACCACGATGGATGCGGCAGCATGGTCTTCCTCTCCCCACGGCAGGGACAGGCAGCACAGTGCGCCGACCACGAGCACGAGGGTGCCGAAGAACTCGTTGACGAAGTAGTTCACGCGATCGTTGTGGGCGTCGGTGGTGCAGAAAGTGCCAAGGATGGCGTTGGCGTCTTCGGTGTCCTTATAGTGCGGATAGTAGGTGATGTATACCACGAGCTGACCGACTGCGGCGCCGAGCAACTGAGCGATGATGTACGGCAGCACAAGGTTCCAGTCGAACAGGCCGTTCACCGCCTGGGCGATGGTCATGGCTGGGTTGATGTGCGCGCCGGAAACGCCACCGAACATGAGCACCGGGAACATCACGCCGAAGCCGTAGCCCATGGCGATGTTCAGCCAGCCTGCATGGTGGCCCTTAGTGTTCTTCAGTTCAACGTTCGCGACAGCGCCGTTGCCGAAGATCATCAGAATGGCGGTACCGAAGAATTCGGCCGCAAGTTTGACAAAAGTCGAGTATTCCACTGCTGTTTCCTCTATTGCTTCTTCTCTGTAAGAATCACATTGATGTCAATTCCGCTCTCGGCGGACAACAGGGTCCAACACTACTCCCCACACTGGAAGTCGAACACAAAAAAGTTTCGACAAGCCGGCGACTTGCCGGACGGCCATGCAGAAATCGGAAAACAAAAAAACCTTGGAACCGGAGTTCCAAGGCTTCATCTGTGCCCCCTCAGGGATTCGAACCCTGGACACGCTGATTAAGAGTCAGCTGCTCTAACCAACTGAGCTAAAGGGGCGTTGGTCTTGCGAGGTTTTGTTCTCGCTGAGCACGAGAAGTAAATATACTCAGAATCAAGAAGAATGCAACTCTCGGCGTGTCGCGATTGTAAAACCGCTATTTTCCAACGATTTCAGCATATTACGAAAGTCGCAGGAAAACGCGATTCAACCATCATATTCACCACTCGACCAGCGCAGGCAAGACTTGAAATTACAATTTCTTCACAATTTTCCTAAGGCCGGCAGCGTTGCCGATCCTCAAGCTAGCAAAAACCAGCGCAAGCTGCTTTCCAACAGCGTCGACAAAACCGATAATGCGATCATTCCGAACGGGCATATCAATGGTGTGGAATCGTTGACGGTCAACAAGGATGGCAAGGTCACGGTCACGCTTGATGACGGTGGCTACATTACTGATTAGATATGAAAATCCCCCTGCACAACTGTTTTCAGCTGGTGCAGGGGGATTTTCCATGCTTAAGCTCAGACGTATCTCAGTCTGAAGTCATTCATCATGGCTGCAACGAATGCAGTCTCGATGAATGGGGCCGAAATCACTCAGCGACAACCTTCACGGTGAAGGAAGCGGTGATTTCCGGGTGCAGAGCGACGGTCGCAGCGAACTCGCCGGTGGTCTTGATCGGATCCACGGTGATGTTCTTCGGGTTGACGTCAGCCTTGGAAGACAGAGCGATGGCGATCTTGTCGGCGGAAACACCACCGAACAGCTTGCCGGACTCGGAGACCTTGGCAGCGATTTCAACGACGGAGCCCTCGATCAGACCCTTGGCGGCAACAGCCTCTTCGCGGGTGGCGACGGCCTTGGCCAGACGAGCGCGCTTCATGGACTCAATCTGAGCAGCAGCGTTCTTGGACCAAGCAAAGGCGAGGCCCTGCGGAATCAGGTAGTTACGAGCGTAACCGGCCTTGACGGTCACGACGTCGCCCGGGTGACCCAAGTGATTGACGGACTTGGTAAGAATAACCTTAGCTTCAGCCATTGTTCAAACCTCTCTCAGATCAGCGACCGGAAGTGGCGTACGGCAGCAGAGCCATCTCGCGGGCGTTCTTGATAGCCTTGGCGAGCTCGCGCTGTTCCTGCACGGAAACACCGGTGATACGACGGGAACGAATCTTGCCGCGATCGGAGATGAACTTGCGCAGCAGGGCAACGTCCTTGTAATCGATCTCGGTGACCTTAGCGGCCTTCAGTGGATTCGGCTTCTTCTTAAACGGCTTGACCGGCGGCTGCGGCCTCTTGCGTGACATCTTGATGTTCTCCTTAAAATCTGGAAATTGCTTTTCTTTTAAGCTGCGATCCGGGCCGGATCAGAATTCCGGTTCGTCGCTGCTTCCACCAAATTCGGAGGAGCCAAAGGAACCGAACGATGAGGAACCGGAATTATCCGAATTGCCCCACGGATCCGATGCCGGAGCAGGCTGCACGGCGGGCGCGGCATTGGCTGGAGCGGTAGCCCCACCCTGATAGCCAGCGCCACCGGAATACCCGGCACCGCCCTGATAGCCACCGGCATTGCCGGCGAAGCCACCGTTGTTGAACCCGCCGTTGCCGCCAGCGAAAGCATTGCCGCCACGATTGCCGGCAAAATTACCACCGTTGGCATTGGAGGTTCGCGTGACCTGGGCGGTCGCGTAACGCAGGGACGGACCGATCTCATCGACCTGAAGCTCGATAACCGTGCGCTGGGAACCATCGTTCGCCTGATAGGAACGCTGCTGCAAACGACCCTGCGCGATCACACGCATGCCCTTGCTCAGGCTCTGCGCGCAATGTTCGGCCATGTCGCGCCACGCGGAGCAGCGCATGAACAAAGCCTGACCATCTTCAAACTGGCCCGTATTACGGTTCCAGGTGCGCGGAGTGGAGGCAATCGTGAAGCTGGCCACGGACGAGCCGTTGCCAACCGTACGGATTTCGGGATCAGCCGTGAGGTTACCCACCACAGTGATAATCGTTTCGCCTGCCATCGTTACCTACTTACTTTGCAGCTTATTGTTTTGCAGCTTGAAAAGCTTAGAATTACTTACTTGCGAAGAATCTTCGTACGGATGACGGATTCGTTCAGGTTCAGCAGACGATCGAGTTCGTCGCTGGTGGCCGGCTCAGCGGAGTAGTTGACCACAACGTAGTTACCTTCGGTCTTGCCAGCGATCTCGTAGGCAAGCTTGCGACGGCCCCAGATGTCGATGTTCTCGACAGCACCGCCTTCCTTGGTGACAGTTTCCAGATACTGCTCGGTCAGCTTCTTCAGACCGCGCTCATCCAGCTCAGGATCGGCAATGAACATCAGTTCGTACTTATGCGCAGACATCACCCACCTCCTTCGGACTATCGGCCATGGACCTTCCATGGCAGGAGTGTGTATGCGTACTGCCTTCACGCATCTATATATAAAAGGGTATAAAGATACGATTCAGACAACCTGTTCAGCATAGCCCTTCTGCTGGACGAGCGACAATCGCGCACATTCCGCAAAACAGGCGCGTCATGGGCACCCGCATTGTTATATTGAATACGGCTATTTTTGTACGGTTGGTATACCGTATTTACGCGACTCTAATTGTGGAAGGCGAAGCATGTCGGCGATTCTCGAAGGCACTCCGGATAAAAAACTGGCTTTGGTGACGGGTCGTGCATACCCTGAGCAGGCCCATGAAACCGCGAAATACCTGGGAATTGACGTGCTTGAGACCACGGCTTACGATTTCGCCAACGGTGAGATGTATGTGCGTTACACCGAGCCGGTGCGTGGTGCCGACGCGTTTGTGATGCAGGCGCATACCGAGCCGATTAACAAGTGGATCATGGAGCAGCTCATCATGGTTGACGCCATGAAGCGCGCTTCCGCCCGTTCCATCACCGTGGTCGCGCCGTTCCTTGGCTATTCCCGTCAGGATAAGAAGCATCAGGGTCGCGAGCCCATCACCGCCCGCCTGATTTTCGACCTGTTCCGCGCAGCCGGTGCCGACCGTATTATGACGGTTGACCTGCATGCCGCTCAGGAGCAGGGCTTCTTCGATGGTCCGGTCGATCATCTCACCGCTACTCCGGTGCTGCTTGACTATGTGCGCAACAACATGCCGCTTGAGAACACCACCATCGTGTCTCCGGATGCCGGCCGTATCAAGGTTTCCGAGCAGTGGGCCGCGAAGCTGGGCAATCTGCCGCTCGCCTTCATTCACAAGACTCGTGACACCACTCGCCCGAACCATGCCGAGGCGCATGGCATTATCGGCGAGGTCGAAGGCCGCGACTGCGTGGTGGTTGACGACATGATCGACACCGCAGGCACCATCTGCGAGGCTGTGCGCACACTGAACAACTCCGGCGCGAAGTCCGTGACGCTGGTTGCCACGCATGGCCTGCTGTCTGGTCCCGCCGTGGAACGCCTGAGGAATTGCGGCGCCAGAGAAATCGTACTTACCGACACCGTGCCGGTTCCGGAAGAGAAGCGCCTTCCGAATATGACCGTGCTGTCTGTGGCCCCATTGCTGGCCGCCGGCATCCGCTCCGTGTTCGAATCCGGTTCCGTTTCCACGCTGCTCAACGGCTTGCCCGAAGACATGCGTCCGCGCAACATCTACGCCTGATTCGTAATCTTTTCAAAATAAAAACTCGCCACCACCCGGTCGGCGAGTTTTTTATATGTACTCTATTTCCTTTTCTTAAAGAGAGAAAAGAGAGAAATCTAGCTATCGTCCGATATATGCCTCGCGAATTTGCGCGGCATTGCCGTAGGAGGCCTGCGCGCCGTAACCAGTGGCGGCATATGCGGACACGTACGAGGCGAGTTCGGCAGCTTCGGAAAGTGCCATACCTGAGGCAAGACCGGCGAGCACCGTGCCCATGAATGAGTCGCCGCAACCGGTGGTATCCACCGCATTGACCCGCACGGGGGCTATCCGCTGAATCGGCGTTGCCGAAGTGGAATCCAATACCACCGAACCGTCACCGCCGAGCGTCACAATCGCCTGTTCGAAACCGAATCCGTGCATCGCTTCCAGCGCATGCCCCCAGTCGAAACCATCCCAATCGTCGTTTTCCGGCTCGTCAATACCAAGCAACTGCGCCATTTCGTGCTCGTTGACCAACAGAATGTCGGATGCTTCAACTAGTTCGGCCGGCAGCGACGGAGTGAACGGCGAATCGTTGAGTAGCACCTTCACGCCCGCTTCGTGGCATATGCGTGCGGCGGCCGTCACTGTTTCGATCGGGCTTTCCAAGCATAGGCCAAGCACGGAAGACCGTACCAGCGCCTCACGCACGGATTCCACATAATCCACAGTGACCTGCGCGTTCGATCCCGGAGAGTAGACGATGGTGTTTTCGCCAGTTGCGTCCACGGTGATCACGGTTGTACCGGATGCTCCAGGCACGCGGCGAACATGCGTGGTGTTCACACCAGCTTCACCTAGGGCGCCCAGCAGGAAGTCGGCGTTGGAATCGGAGCCTACCGCGCCGAACATTTGCACGGTTGCGCCGATGCGCGCTGCGGCGGCCGCCTGGTTGCCGGATTTACCGCCTGGCAGCAGCTGCAGCGGACCGCCGGTGATGGTCTCCCCCGGCCCTGGCAGACGCTGTGCGGTAACGGTGTAATCCGCATTCATCGAGCCGATTACGGACACCATGCCGTGGATGCGGTCCAATGCAGAGAGAACTTCAGTCGCGCTCATCTTTGTCTTCCTTAAATGAAAAGGAGATTTGTGAAATATTATTTTTCAGTAATCGCAATTTTACAAATCTCCATTGTTTATATTGAGGATGTTTTATGCGATTGTTTGGCCGGTTACGCTTATTCGGCTTTGGTTGCGAGTCCGGAGATGCGGGTCATGAATTCGTTCAGGAAGCGCGGCACATCAACGCCGACTGCCACCTTCATGGTTTTGACTGGATTGTTCAGACGGGTTTCGTCACCGATGGTACGTCCGCGGGTCGGGCCTTCCACGTCGACCTTCATATTGATGTCAAGGGTGGTGACGAGGGTCGGGTCCACTGCCACGCCGACGGCGAGCGGATCATGCAGTCCGCAGCCGCCCAAGTGCGGGGACGTGGTTTCGTAGGCCTTGATGTAGAAGTCGGTCATGTCGGCCAGAAACCTGCCGGCCTTGGTGCCGAGGTCACGCCACTGCTGGGTTTCCTTATAGGTGAGCAGGGTCTGCAGGGTTACGTCGAGGCCGATCATGGTGGTCGGAGCGCCGGAACGGAACAGGTAGTCGGCGGCTTCCGGATCCTGCGAAATGTTGGCTTCCATGCAGGCGTTGCAGTTGCCAGGTACGGTCAGCGCGCCGCCCATGAGCACGATTTGGCCGATTTCGTCTTTGATTTCCGGAGCTTTCTTCAGTGCAGCTTCGATGTTGGTCATCGGTCCGGTCGGCACGTAGACGAGATCCTTGCCGTAGGTCTTCACTGCGTCGATGATGAAGTCGACCGCGGATTCGGTTTCGACGGAACGGTTGGAATCAGGGATGTCCACGTCACCGATTCCGTTGTCGCCGTGGATGAATGCGGAGATCGGCAGCACTTCGAAGTGGTCGGTGGTGCTGGAGTGCGGCAGACCTTGATACACCTTGACTTCCGGATGGCCGAGCAGGTCGGTCACGGCCAATGCGTTGCGCACACCTTGCTCGACAAACACGTTGCCATAGGTACCGGTGATGCCGATCAGCTTGGCTTCCGGGCTTCCCAGGGCATACGAAATGGCAAGTGCGTCATCAACACCGGTATCAAGATCGAGAATCATCTTTTTCATGTGTGTGCCTTTCCTCTTTGACGAGCCTGACGACGGTCCGCCACCATACGGGTGCGCCGTCAGTTATACATCGAACACATTCTTCGGTTGTATTGTGCGTTGACAAGATTTATGATAAAGCGTTTTATCAATAACGCAAATTCGACACCACACGCACGGCGTGTTGCCTTTATTTCCAACATTTACAGAATATTGGAGATACTGATGTCACTGCATATCGAGATTAATCTACGCCACCCGTTTTTTACCGGTCTGCAGCACCTAAAAATGGCGGTTTACGAGCAGGCCGCCTGCACCAATTTCGGCGTAAGCACCTCAACCTGCGGATCGGAAAGCCACGGACGAGCAGCCACCGAATCCACACCGGACTTAGTATGAACCGAAACATCAATCCGCCCACGCAACATATCCCAACAAGCGGCAGCCAGATCAGTCACGCTCTGTTCAACGGTGGTCATACGCCAACCAAGCCCGAATCGCTTGAGAATATTGTCGTAACCAATCACCTGCATATCCTCAGTAACGCGCAACCCGCGCTCCGCCATACGCTGACGAAAACCAAGCGCCATCACATCATTGCAGCAGAACACGGCAGTCGCACCGCCATCAATAATCTGATCAGCAGCACGATAGCCACTACCGAAACGGTAATCCCCCTCAGCACACAACGCAGAATCAAAATGCTTTCCCGACTGCTCGATAGCATCCACAAAACCACGACGACGCTCCGCGGCACTCAACTCCGCAATATCGCCGGTGACAATACCAATACGAGTATGACCACCCTCCAACAGATACTGGGCAGCCAAACGGCCGCCAAGATAATTATCAAAGCCAACCGCATCACACCAACCGCACTGAGTCAAACGGTCGATCAACACCACAGGGCACGACACAAGCGCCACATCCTCACGCAACCGCCCAACAGCATCGCCAGCACAGGACTCGCGCGCCGGAATCAGCATCACACCGTCCACCCCACGAGCCGGAAGACGCTGCAACAACTCATGCTCAGTAGCACGCGAATCATCGGAATTGGCCACAATCAGCGAATACCCCTGCGCAGCGCATTCATCCTCCACGCACTTGGCAAACGCCGCGAAAAACAAGTTCTCAATATCAGGCACAATCAACGCCACCAACTGGGATTGCTTGGTCACCAAGCTTCGCGCACTCTGATTCGGCACATAATTCAGTTTCTTCGCCGCATCGGCAATGACCCTGCGCTTCTCCTCGGACACGCGAGCAGGACGATTATTCAACACCAACGAAACCGTCGTCACAGACACCCCTGCGGCAGCGGCCACATCCTTCAGTGTCGCACGATACGCCATCCAAACCCCCTTAAAACGTTTATCCCTCCAGCATAAATACCACGCAAACCTGACGCGCCCAGCATCGCAACAACAAACAAATTCCTTTCACAGCAAAATAATCCGCACTATTTCCACCGGTAAATCGTTTTTCGAAAGTGTTTTTGTACACTCGCAACGTTTGTCCAAAATGAAAGCCGCACAAGAAAAAAGAACCAGCAATGCGGCCAACCACGCAGAAAAACAATGCGAGACAGCGCAAAACCATCGCCATCGTCGCAGTGATCGCAGTGGTCACCATCGCGCTCGCAGCCGTCGCCTCTGCGTTTAACGGGGTCAAAGTCGTTCAAAGATACAACTTTGCCCCCGTTACAAGCGCTTTCGCACCGTATCTGCCACATATAAGCGAAATAGCATCCACCAAACGCTATGAGAGGTCGAGATCTCCGTCCGTGCGTAGAAACTCCATCAGGTTGAGATGCCTTACGCCGTCGCGTTGCATTGGCAGCGGGTCCAAACTGAACAGGTATTTCGGATACCCGTCAGCCAGCTTCGTGAACGGACGGAATTCACGCTCCTCAACATTAGGATCCTGCACACTCATCGACACCTGCACATAGGCGTACCGTTCCCGCTTACGCACAATGAAGTCGCACTCCAGCTTACCAATAATGCCCACGCTCACCTCGTAGCCTTTCGACCTCAAATGCACGTACAGCGCATTTTCCAAGGCTGGTCCGTAACTCATTCGCGTATCAGTGTTACGTGCGAATCGTATGCCAGGATCCGCAAGATAATACTTCTCCCCTCCTCTCAACGACCTGCGCGAACGCAAATCGAATCGCGGGCATTTGTAGAGGACCTTCGCACTCTCCAACAGCCGGACATAGTTCGCGAGAGTCTCACGTTTGACCGTCACGCCTTCGCCATGTTTCAGATAATCGACGATCCCCGACAGATTCGTGGGAGCGGCATAGTTGTTGATGAGATAGTCCTGCACACGCTGGAAGGTATCGCGGTGACGAACCACTTTGCGTGCGGCTATGTCTTTGTTGAAGATCTGCCCTATGACATCTTGGATATACATGGCTTTCGCATCAAGATCCTCATATTCCAGCGCTTTCGGAAACCCTCCATAGGTGAGATACTCTTGGAAAATCTGCGACTCCGGCTTTTGGGGAAGTCCAAGATACTCACGCATGCCGAGATATTCGCTGAACGATAGGGTGAACATTTCCAGCTCAATGTAGCGGCCTGTCAATTTGGTGGCAAGCTCGCCGGATAGTAGGTATGAATTGGATCCGGTGATGAAAATCGAGCAGTCGCCTTCTTCACGCCATCCGTTAACGATGGCCTCATACCCCTTCACGTTCTGTATTTCGTCGATGAACAGGTAACGAGTTGAAGCTGACTTACCCAGGCTATGTTCAATGACCGCATCAAGCTTTTCCGGAGTGTTCACGCCTTGATATTCTCGACGGTCAAGATTGATGCAGCAGATATTGCCTTCCGCGACGCCACGTTCCCGCAGCTCATCCATAACGCTGCACAGCAGACTCGATTTTCCGCAACGGCGAATGCCTGTGACCACCTTAATGAGTCCCACATCGTCATAGAACGGACGAAGCTTGGCTAGATAATGCTCTCGACGATACATTTGCATGTTTTACTCCATCATCACGGTTTTAACGGTGATAAAATTACCCAAAAGAACAACTTTGCCCCGTTAAAAGCTCATTTTACATGCTCAACAACAGATTTTATACCCCCATCATCACCTTTAAGTTCTCTTATTACCTGTTTACAGCAATTTAACGGGGTCAAAGTCGTTCAAAGATACAACTTTGACCCCGTTAAATATACTTTCGCACCGTATTTGGCTTATATACGGCAGATTCGGGAGACTTGGATTCACAGCTGGGTCATTAGTCCAGAATGCGCATCCGGCTCTCGCAGCCATTTCCTGACGAAGCCGACTACTTGCAGCACGTTATTTCCCAATCGCCACTTACCGAGCCCAATTGCCAGACCGCGCCGCATCCACCATGACGCACCGTCACAAAACGCTCCCGTCTGACGTGCTTTACTGGCCTTGGGCGCGGTAGCGGGCTTCGGTGGCGGCTTTGGCGGGCTCCCACCAGGCACGGTTGGCAGCATACCAAGCGATGGTCGCTTGCAAACCGGCTTCGAAATCGGTGTGCACAGGCTTCCATTCGAGTTCGGTACGCAGCTTACTAGAGTCGATCGCATAACGCCGATCATGCCCGGGACGGTCACGCACCCAGTCGAACGCATCTTCGGCACATCCCATAAGTCGCAGAATCATACGCATTACAGCAATATTGCTCATTTCGCCATCTGCGCCAATCAGGTACGTTTCGCCGATCCGCCCGCGAGTAAGAATCTCCCACACCGCAGAAGAGTGATCTTCCGTATGGATCCAGTCACGCACGTTCTCGCCTGTGCCATATAGTTTCGGTCGCACACCTTCCATGATGGAAGTGATCTGGCGTGGAATGAATTTTTCCACATGCTGGTACGGCCCGTAATTGTTGGAACAGTTGGAGATCGTGGCGCGAAGCCCGTACGTGCGAACCCACGCGCGCACCAGCTGGTCGGATGCCGCTTTCGACGCACTGTATGGGCTAGACGGCTTATACGGCGTACTTTCGGTGAATTTGCATGGATCGTCGAGCGCGAGGTCGCCGTACACTTCGTCGGTGCTGATGTGGTGGAATCGCACGTCATGCTTACGGGCGGCTTCAAGCAAATGGAACGTGCCTTCCACGTTTGTTGTGATGAAGGGTTCAGGATTGGCGATGGAATTGTCGTTGTGCGATTCGGCCGCGAAATGCACGATCGAGTCATGACCAGACACGATACGTTCCAGTAGTACAGCATCGCAAATATCACCTTGCACAAGTTCGACTTGCGATTGCGGAAGACCGGCGATATTTTGCGGATTTCCGGCATAGGTCAGTTTGTCGAGCACGGTTATGTGCACGTCAGGATGGTTATGTGCCACATAGCGCACGAAATTGGCTCCGATAAACCCACATCCGCCGGTCACGATGATGTTGCGCGGCTTGAAAATCTCACTACTCACTATTTCAGGGTACCGGCAGGGTGGCATAGACATAAAGCGATTCCACAAACTGGCTTACGTATGGCAGATTCGGCAGCCCAACCGGTGGTATCTCAGTTACCCTTGATTTGGTGTATAAATAGCACTTCGCTTATCCTTGATTTGGTGTATAATTGAGCATGTTATTACCCTTGATTTGGTGTATTTACGGCGGTGAGACATGGAGACTTTCGAACGAAAAGCGTACGAAAAACTGGCTTCCTGGAAAGATTCTTCCCAAGGAAGCACAGCCCTGCTCATCGAGGGCGCACGGCGCGTCGGGAAAAGCACCATCGCGGAGGAATTCGGACGACGGAACTATGCGTCGTATATGCTCGTCGACTTCTCGAAAGCCCCCGATGACGTGCTGGGCTACTTCGTCGACCTGCGCAACGACCTCGACGCGTTCTTCATGTACCTGTCATCCTTCTACGGAGTGGAACTGCACAGGAGGGATAGCCTCATCATTTTCGACGAGGTGCAGCTGTATCCGAAGGCCCGCGAGGCCATCAAGCAGCTGGTGGCTGACGGGCGTTACGACTACATCGAGACGGGGTCGCTTGTCTCCATCCGCGAAAACGTCAAGGACATCCTCATTCCATCAGAGGAGGAGTCGATCCGCCTAAATCCCATGGATTTCGATGAATTCCTCTGGGCTTTGGGAGAAAAGCCACTGTCCACGCTCATCGCGGACTCGTTCAAGAAGCGCAGGCCGCTCCCCGATTCGCTGCACAGGAAGGCCATGCGGCTATTCCGTGAATACATGCTGGTCGGAGGCATGCCCCAGGCCGTGTCGAAGTACGTCGAGACCCATGATTTCAGCAAAGTCGACAACGTCAAACGGAACATCCTCCGACTGTACAGGCAAGACATCTCCAAACATGGCGGCAGCGACCGGATACGCATCACGCGCATCTTCGACAACCTGGTGGGCCAGCTTTCCAAGAAAGAGAAGAAGTTCAACATCACATCGCTGGGAAAGGAAGCGAAGACCCGCGATTACGAGGACGCCTTCTTCTGGCTTTCCGACGCGTTCATCACCAACGACTGCTTCAATTCCACTGATCCGAGCGTGGGGCTAAGCATCAGCGAGGACCATTCGACGGTCAAATGCTACGCCGCCGACACCGGACTTCTCACCACTCTCGCCCTGGCCGACTCGGAACAGACCGGAAGCAACCTGTACCGGGACATCCTCCTAGAACGCATCGAAATCAACGAGGGCATGCTCGCGGAGAACGTCGTCGCACAGCTTCTCCGGGCCAACGGACACCGGCTGTTCTTCTATTCGCGCAGCGATCGTGACGACCCGTCGAACCGCATGGAGATCGACTTCCTCATCGTCGAACCGTACGAGAACGCGGCAATGAAGTACAGGGTCAGCCCCATCGAGGTCAAGTCATCGAAACGCTACCGCACGGTCTCGTTAGACAAATTCAAGGCAAAATTCGATAAGAAGGTCGGCACCAGATACGTGCTGCATCCGAAACCGCTGGTCGTGGAAAATGACGTGGTCAAGCTGCCGATCTACATGGCGGGACTGCTGTAGAAGGCTTCACGCAGACAGCGCTTTTTGGTACGCTACCAGCGAATGACGCTCAACACTTGCGCGCACATATGTTGTCCACCTTGAACATCAGATCTGTTTGCCGCTTGCTGCCCATCACCCAGTTAACCGTCCAGCTACCCTTCAGACATCTACTAGACACTCGTTCGTCCACAGCTGAACACTAAGATGTACCCGGTTTAATTGTACAGAGCCTCCAATTATAAAGGGGCTATCTTTTTGAAGGATGCGACGATGCCTATTTTCTCGCCCGACCGTCACGCTTGTGCGCCTTCATACGTAAAACTTACTAAGCAGCCGATTACGGGCGGAGCGTATCGCCCTCTTGCGAATGACGAAGATAGCAACGCTTGCGCTCCATCCGCCCTTTCAGGTCACCATGGTTCAAAGCTGTATACGCAGAAATCAGCAATTCACGCCATCTCCGATAACGCAAGCGTTTTCATTCCCAAAGTCGATGCGCCCCATCTGCCAAAAACAGCTGATGACAAGTCCATTGACGAAGCCATTAACGAAGCTACGAACGACAGTACCCATTCAGTCCCACCATCTGCTGAAATTCAACTCGCGCAAGCTAACGAGCATCCTCTGATGCAGGCTATCGAGGTCTGCAAACAATCCGTACACACTACGGCAAAAGCACTCTCCACCGCAGGACATGCAGTTGCAAAAGCTGCCAAAACCACCGGCCACGCCATCCGCACAGCTGCCACAGCAGTAAAGACCGCATGGCATACCTTCGCTAACTTCAAAGCCGTACAGCTCATCATCAAATTCTTCAAGAAAGCATATGCACTCTGGAAGAAGCGCATGAAGTTCTCATACGCCTTCTACACCATCGTGTTCTTCCTGCTCACTTCAGCGGAAGTCATTTTCCTTCAATGGGGAATGTATTCCGAGCCCGAATATGAAAAGGGCACTGAAATTGACGAAACGACGAAAGTCCTTCAAAGCGTTGGCGGACAAGTCACCAGATTCATCAGTCAAATGTGGCTTGAGCAGAAAAACGTCTGTCTCGTCAGTTTTATGGGACTGGCTTTAATCTATCTTGCGTTAATTTTTGTAACGAACCGATTCTGGATTGCCACTCTTGTTTTTGGCGTTGCCCTTACGGCTTTTGGAGTCGCCAACAGCATCAAAGTCCAGCTGCGAAATGAACCGATCATTCCCGCTGATTTGACATTCATTTCAGGCGGTGACACCGGCAGCATCATGTCATTCGTACCGAAATCCAGCCAAGCGTTCGTTAATGGCGCAATTACTTTCGTAATTTGGTTTGCAATTATCATCTTCGCTCTTTTTGTTCTGGACGGCCGCAGACGTTTCATTTATTGCTCATGGAGACATCCCATTGCCAACATCAAAAACATCATTGGCAATGTCTTCCGCATACTCGCAGCAATACTCAGCGTTGTGCTACTGAGCACTTATGTCATAGGTTTAGGCACGCCCGGCTCAGGCACCTACAAATGGGCTAAAGATAATGGCTACGAGCCCCAATTATGGAATGCCATAGGTGATGCTCAAGCCAATAATCCTGCCACCACATTCCTTAGCCTGTCAAAGGTCAAGGCCATGGATAAACCCGACAACTACAGTCAAAAAACCATGCAGTCTCTCGCTAAGAAATATGCGCAAGAGGCGCAAGCCATCAATCATACCCGATCAGGTGAGCTTACGGACAATACCGTCATCATGATTTTGTCTGAAACTTTCTCCGACCCCACTCGCGTTCCGGGCGTTTCTTTCAGTCTCGATCCAATACCGAACATCCGTAATATCAAAAACACGACCACTTCAGGACTCATGCTGTCCCCCGGTTACGGCGGTGGCACCGCGAATATCGAATATCAGGCTTTGACCGGCTTGAATCTTGCGAATTTCAATGATTCTTTGATTGTGCCGTACCAGCAATTGGTGCCGAACCAGAATGATCCTTATTCGTTCAACCAGATTTGGATGAAAAAGTATGGGAAAAATGCTTCTACTGCGGTGCATCCGTTCCAGCAAAGCATGTATCTGAGGAATATCAACTACAGGAAGTTTGGCTTCTCATACCTGTACACGCTTGATAGCAAAATTCCGCTGAAACATACCGGTTGCATCGACCGTTCGCCTTATGTGAGTGACAGCGAAGCGTATCAGAGCATTCTTGACCTGCTCGATAGGCAACAAGATTCGAAGTCCTCGCAGTTCTTGCAACTCGTCACCATGCAGAACCATATGCCCTATGGCGATTACTATGACAATAACGAGTTTTCAGACGCCAATATTTCAGAAGATTTATCTGATGGGGAACGCTGGAATATCAATACCTACACTAAAGGAATTAACTGGACCGACCAGGAAACGGCGGATTTCCTTAATCAGCTCGACCAAATATACAAGCCAATCACCGTTATCTTCTATGGAGATCATCTGCCCGGCATCTACGACACGGCAGATATGAACAAGAACAATAAAACCGTTTTGCATGAAACAGATTATTTCATTTGGTCAAATTCCGCTTCGCCTTCCCATGGAACGAACGTTAATCCCACAACCACCGCGTACACATCATCCAACTATTTCATGCCGCTGGCTGCAGAACACATGAACGCTAAGGTATCACCGTATCTTGCGATGCTTACGGAATTGCAACAAGAAGTCCCTGCAATGAGCCGTGTGATCGGCACTAACGGCGGTATCGGGCAAGGCAAGGCGACGTACCTGGATCATGATGGCAACAACATCAAAGCCACAGCTTTAAGCGCTAAAGCAAAGGAGCTGCTCAAAGATTACAAACTGGTTCAATATGACCAGACCGTGGGCAAGAATTACCTTAAGGACTTGGATTTCACACAGGTCCCATAGGAATCGGAAAAATAGGGCCGCACAGGAAATGTCTGTGCGGCCCTATTTTCATATGCAGAAAATCACTTTTTGAGGAGTGGTTCGACCTGTTCCTCGTACGCGGTCAGCGCGGTGTCGATCACCTGATGCATGTCGTAGTACTTGTACGTGCCCAGACGGCCGCCGAACACCGTGAGCGGTTCGGCCTTCGCGAGCTCCTCGTACCTCGCGTACAGCGCCTTGTCGGCCTCCGTGTTGATCGGATAGTACGGCTCGTCGCCGCGCTCGGCGAAACGGCTGTACTCCTCCCACACCACGGTCCTGTCCGGGTTCTGCGAGTCCCTGCGTTCCGGGTTGAAGTTCTTGAACTCGATCGCGCGCGTGTACGGCACGTCCGCGTCGGAGAAGTTCATCACCGGGCATCCGAAATGGTCGCCCTCGTCGTAGCGCACCTCCCTGAAGTCGACCGTACGCCACTTGAGCTCGCCCAGCGAATAGTCGAAGTAGCGGTCCACCGGGCCCGTGTACACCACCGGCACGCCCGCCGCGGCCAGGGCCTTCCTGTTGAACGGCTGCGAGGCGTCGAAGAAGTCGGTCTTCAGGGTCACGTGGATGCGCGGGTCGTCGATCATGCGCTCCATCCACGCGGTGTAGCCGTCCGTCGGCAGGCCTTCCCACGTGTCCTTGAAATAGCGGTTGTCGTAGTTGAAGCGCACCGGCAGGCGGTTGATGATGCCCGCGGGCAGGTCCTTCGGATCGGTCTGCCACTGCTTGCCCGTGTAGTTCTTGATGAACGCCTCGTACAGGGGGCGGCCGATCAGCGAAATGCCCTTGTCGTTGAGGTTCTGGGGGTCCGTGCCCGCCAATTCGCCGGCCTGCCCGTCGATCAGGGCCTTCGCCTCGGCCGGCGTGTAACGCGCGTGGAAGAACTGGTTGATCGTGCCCAGGTTGATCGGCAGGGGGTACACCTCGCCGTCGTGCGTGGCGTACACGCGGTGCACGTAGGAGGTGAACGAGGTGAACCTGTTCACGTACTCCCACACGCGCCTGTTGGACGTGTGGAACAGGTGGGCGCCGTACTTGTGGATCTCCGCGCCGGTCTCCTCGTCCATGTAGCTGTACGCGTTGCCGCCGATGTGGTCGCGCACGTCGATGATCTCCACCCTGACGCCCAAACGCTCCACGGCCTGCTGGGCCACGGTCAGGCCGAACAGGCCCGCGCCCACGACCACCAGATCGGGATACTCCACCGCACCAGTCATAAAAACAACCTTCCAAAACAGTCAGTTCAATTGCAAATGCACACTGCCAATGTGCGTTTCGCGTTCATGATACTCGCATACCACGAATGAACGCAGCCGATCCATACTCCGAGTTATTCATCTCCAAAGATTCTTGCCCACGTCTCCATGGAGGTAATCCCATAAGACTGGTATTGGGCAGACAATCGCTTCCAATTCTTCAGAATCTTGCGTGTAAGCCGATATCCTTCCATCATGCTCTTACGGAAACGTTTGTTGTCTCGCTTTAGCCATGCCACACCATTACCGTCTGGCGTGGTCACCAATGCTGAATTAACATGGTCAAAGGCAAGCCAAGTCCAAGCAGTATCGCGTGCGGGGATGGCCGCATCCGGACGAGTGGCTTTATCGGGATTGGCCTTCTTAATAAAGCTCTTCGCGATAAGGCCGACAGCCGCCTTGTACCGGCTTTTCATAGTCGATGGATGGTTCTTTGGCGGTTCAACCTCGCCAGCTGGCTCAGGGAACTCCTCAAAACTCTCCTTGGACTGAGCATCAGGATATTTTGCTCGCAGTTCACGCACTTCGCCAAGTTTCGTCGGCAAGCAATCTACAAGGTACTGTGGGCCTCGAAGAATATCCCTTAGCGCCATATGATGCAATGCCATGGCGGAGTACACAAACCGAAGCCCGAGACTGGCATCACCATACAAGGTCTCCACCAACATGCGAGGCGGCCTATCCGGATACGTCAACAATGCCGCGAGCCAACGGTTACGCTCAGTAAAGTATTCCTCCCACGAACGTGCTGGATCCTTGTCATGCCATGCTTGATGCCATACAGCCACACCTGGCAGGCAGACTGTGGGAAATCCTGCTTTCTTGGCACGAAGACCATATTCAATGTCATCGAATTTGATGAACACCGGCATGGAGAGACCGATTTTCTTCACAACCGCAATCGGAATCAGACACATCCACCACCCATTGAAGTCTTCATCGATGCGCTGATGACGATCCGGAGAGTCACGGAGCGGTTCCACAGAGAAATCATGGTTGTATCCCATGCTCTTGGACGGGTACATCCACATTCGTTGCGCATTGATCCGCTCACCTTGCGTATACAACATGGTGCGATTATCCAAATGGAACATGCCGCCGCCGACAAGAACTGGTCGCACCGTGTAATCAGAGAATTGGATTGCACGCAGAATCGATTCCGGTTCGCTGATGGCATCATCGTCCAACAGCAGCACAAAATCACTATCACCGGCCTTAGCCGTTTCATACATGCCTCGGGAGAATCCTCCAGAACCACCCAAGTTCGCTTGCTGAATGTATGTAAGCTGTTCGCCTAGATTATCGGCAACCTCATCAAAGTCCTTCTGATCCTTAACTAAGTCGCTGCCTTGATCCGTGCAATACACTGTATCCAAACGTTCGCGCAATGCCGAAGCACCGGCGATAGTACGCAATTGATCCATACAATATGAGGCGCGATTAAAGGTCGTGATGGCGATAGACAGGGTTGTCTCATGCTTAGCGGTACGCGCCTCACGGGGTACAGACCATGTAGCATCAGCAATGGTCACGGAACCATCAAGCGATTCCGCATCGAACCAGAAGTAACCGCCATCCATAAGACCTGTCATCGGCACGTCTATGCATACACGAGTTTCAGACTCCGAAGCCGTTGTCGTCTTCGTCGAAACCGGATAAATCAGTCCACGACCTGTGGAACGGAATACGCTGATTTTGGAGTTTCCCTGAACTGTCGCTTCGAATCGCACCGTTTTTACACTGGTCCAACGGCGCCAATATGCAGCGGGGAATGCGTTGAAGAATGCGCATCCAGACATGTGACCACGATTTTTCAAGGTTATAGAGGTACGCCCCGCAATTTCAAACGAATCGCAAGACACTCCTGCAGACGACCCGGCATTGCGAAGCAAGCGTTGCAATGTGGACTGATTCATGGAGCCGAATTCCAAACGGCGCATGTCAATACGGGAGTCCAGCGTGGTCTCCGCAACATGCGGACGAGTCCAATCAAGCGCATACAGCGGGAGAGTTTGCTCAGCGTCCTTGACCGGATACACAACACGCATAACCGTTTCCCAGGTGTTGTTTGCCCCGGCATTCTTCATAGAAGCCTTCTGATTCATGCATCCTCTCCTATCACCATGTGCGTTCATCTACTCATCGTAGTGGCTGCCTCGCACTTTGGACAATCCGTCTGCATAGTCAGTGCACAGGATTTGCTCGAATCCGAATAACCGTACGACGCCGGTTTTTTATATGACATTCCCGTCCTAAAATCAGAAGCGCGTACGTACATCAGTACAAAGGAGATGATGATCATGATTCTCAGAAAGAAAATCATTCGAAGCATCGCAGCCATAACCGCAACTCTTTCGATGCTTGCCTTACCCATTGCCTCAGCCAATGCGGAAGAGATCGTCTCACCGCCATATCCCGAATACACTGGCTGGGTTGTTCAGGATGGTGAGCATTATTGGTTCGATTCCGGTACCATGGCACGTTCAAAGGAAATCTACGATCCGAGCAGTAATGCCTGGTACTGGCTCGACGCAGATGGAACAATGGCACGCAACAAAGATGTTTATCAGCGTTCCAATGGTGGTAAATGGGTTAGGTACGATTCCAATGGCCATATGATCAAGGGCGAGGATTACCGATATGGCGGCTGGTATTATTTTGACCAGACAACCGGCGCTATGGCCAAAGGTATGAAGTATATCGGATCCAATGGCGGCAAATGGGTGTATTACGACTGGACGACCGGCAAGATGGCGCACGGCGAGCAGTATGTGAACTATGACGCGCAGCATACCGGCTGGTACCTGTTCGATCAGTACACCGGTGCCATGTTCCACGGCGATACCTATATCCGATCCAATGGCGGCAAATGGGTTCGCTATGACCGAGTGACAGGAAAGATGGTCAAGGGCTTGCATTATCAGGATGGAGCCTACTATTACTTCGACCAGACCACTGGCGCCATGGCGCATGGACGCGTGTGGGTGCCCGAATGGAACTCATATGCGACCTTTGATTCCGTCTCTGGCCGCTATGTTAGCAAGGATTCAGGCAATAACAATCCGGGAAATACTGGAGGAGAAAACATCCGTGGTCGATTCTGCAAGAAGAGCGAAAAGGGCCAGCAGCGTATCGATGGCGACGGTACACTTATCGTCTGCGAATGCCGCAACGGGAACAACACCCCGCATTGGTATGCCAAGTAGATAACAACCACCGTATGATTCCGTATGATTCTTGGAAGAATCCGGAGATGCCTCCGCTTTCTTCCAAGAATCATTTCCATTGAATCACATACGTAATCGCTATAGCGATATATGAAAATGCCGTTAAAGCCGCCACAGAAATAGCTAATACTCTGCGATTGATATTTTCATCCCTAATAAAGTTGGGGAACAACAGCGCAGCAAGCGGCAATACCGGTATGAAATACCTGTTCTGCAATCCCGAAGCATATGCATCTACATTTCCAACCCATGTGATTGACATTGCCACACACGATAATACGTAATACAGAACTATAATTAATACTATTAATCCAACCTGCAATTTATTTATATTTTTATAGCTCATATGCACAATCAGAAGCATCATAATAGCGATAAGCACTGGAGCCATAACGATTAAAGGCAACTGAATTTCTTCCGTTCCTGTAAAGAACTGAAGATTTCTTCTTGAATTCACCAATTGCCCATTAATCTTCTCAGTATCAAAATCCATAGGCTCGAACAACGACCGGCCGATAAGCGGAAATATTTTCCAGGAAGATTGCAGTAACTGCCCCTCAAGCTCGTGTGTCTTCTCCAATGGAACACGATTCGGGGCAACCGATATCTGCGAGGTCTTCGCCCGCCAAAGCCACATGGAGACAAAAGCAGTGAGAGCAGGAAGCGCCAAGGTGATCTTTTTTACGCATCCGTGAGCCTTAGGAATCAAGAACAATACAAATAATGCGATGATGAAACAGGTAATCTTGACTTGTCCGAGCAGAGCTCCCATCATGCAGAGCAGAGCAATATGCCAGTATTGCAACATGTCATCCCGTTGATACAAACACAGAACAACCGCAATGAACAGCAGACAATAGCTGTTGGTGACGGCATCAGCTGTCGGGAATATCATTGAAAAAAATGTGGTAGGAAGAATCGCTATAGCCAGAATGATATTGACATAAGATTTGGCTACCCATATTGCCACGGCAATAATAGTGGCCGAGCAGATCAATGTTGCCACACTCGATACGCGAAAATTCCCGCGCACAATAAGACTGGGAAAATAGACAAAGGGAGCATTCACCGCAGTGTTGTTGAAGGTTATTATCTTCCCGTGGTCACGGTAAACCACCCAATCATGGTATTCATCAGAAAATACCGGAATTATATTCCCCGCTCTGATTTGCAGGATTCTGGCCCAATGCGCCATTGCATCGTTAAAACAATGCTGTTTGCCACAGAAAATAAGAATGCACCCTGTTGTGATTGTGCCGATCCAGTACAGCAAGGAAATATAATCAGAGGCATGAGGCTCCACATGTTTCAGTTCACGTTGACGCTTCCCCGAATAATGCCGCGGCAAAACAGCCTCCCCCTACTATGAAAAACTGGTTTTGATGCAATCACAACCAGTAATCGCATCAAAACAAAGCTATCTCGGTAGCACACGTTTGAAGAATACCCATTTTTCAGGCACAATATCCGGCTTATTCACTCGGTAATAGTCCTATCTTTCCCTAAAAAAATAAACTGCCCACTCAGAGCGTCGTCTCGACAATATAGCGAGGACGAGCTTTAACCTCTAAATAAATTTTTGCTATGTACTCACCAATAATACCGAGTGCCAGCAAAATAAAGCCGCCTAGAATCCACAGGGAACACATCATTGATCCCCAGCCCGCAACGGCATGCCCTGAGAAAACGGAAACAAGGGTATAAATCAACATGACGATTCCAACGAACACCGAGAACAGACCCAGACCGGTGATCATGGTCAGCGGCTTTGTCGAGAAGGAAGTCACACCTTCAATCGCGAAGGAAACCATCTTTTTCAACGGGTACTTGGATTCCCCGGCCACTCGGGTTCCGCGCTTGTAATATACCTTTGCCGTTTTGAATCCGAGAGAAGGAACCAGACCGCGTAGGAACAAATTCGATTCCTTGTATTGCGATAAAGCCTGCAATGCGGCACGACTCATCAATCGATAATCGGCATGATCCGGCACTGTTTCCGTTCCAAGCCATTTCATCAGGGAATAAAAAGCATGGGCGGTGCCACGCTTGAATGCGGTATCGGTTTCACGGTTGTCCCGCACACCATAGACGATTTCAGCACCCCGGAGGTATTCCTGCACCATGTCGTCGACCGCATTGGGATCGTCCTGCAAGTCAGCATCCATAGAAACAACAGCGTCGACATTCATACTCAATGCATGCATTAAGCCAGCAAAAAGAGCATTCTGGTGGCCTCTATTGTGAGCTAGTTTTACACCACGGAATAAGGAGGGATCTTTCTCATGCAGCGACGTAATCACATCCCAAGTCTTGTCATGGGACCCATCATCGACAAAAATAACAAAGCTATCTCGTGCAACAGCCTGCGAATTCTCAAGCTGAATCATCTTTTTCTTCAAAACATCCGCAGTCATATGCAATGCGGCTTCTTCGTTAAAACAAGGAATCACAAAAGCCAGTGTCGGTTCACATCTCATCTGAACTCCACGCTTGTTCGTTTCCATATCATGAGTCATGTCTAACAGTGTATGTCATGCTATCAATGCAAATAGTCAAACCCTGCCCACAGCTTCATCACGTATCTTCAAAGGCCTCCTAGTATAGCGGTATTGCCACACCTCTAGACATACACCAAAAGCTCCAACGAGTGACTTGCAAAACAAGCTTTTGTTATGGCAATAGCTATAATTGGCCTCGGACAATGAGAAGAAAAAGCAATAATGTTCCAACGGAGAAAAATCCTAATCGGTTTTTAAACCACTACAATGCTACAGGGAATTACTTACCCGGCAATCGCACTGGGCAGCGAGCCTAACGCAATGCAAGCGTCTTCTAATAATCAAACTGCCGTACCGGTTCAGAATCCAAATAGTACCCAGAGAGATGATTCTAATGCAATCGCTTCAGAGGCCAATGGTGCCTCGCAATCTTCTGATTCAGTGTCCGAATCAACACAACTGAAGAAATAATTCAATCCAGCCAACAGAACAGGAATGACAGCCAACCCGACTCTTCCGAATCGAACAGGAATAACGGCAGCGCTAGTTCCAACGAATCGACTAAAACAGAACAACCTGAAAACGGTTGGGATCAGGATAAGGAGCACTACTACGAAAATGGCACTATGGCCATCAGCAAGGAGTGTTCATGCCAAGTTCTCCGACAAACCGCGAAGACGGAATCTGGGTCCGTTTTGATGAAAACGGTAATTTACGTTTCCGGATCATTCAGCGAATCCAAAGCACGAAAATCAGCCATGACAGGCAACACAGTCGCCATTATTATGAAAGCGGCTGGAAAATTCACCATTTTCCAGCCGAATCAATCAAGCAGTATGACTGAGTCTGAAATGTAAATCAGGAATCAACCTCGGCCTGTGACACTATCGAAATAATGCCATGCTTGCCATTGTGGAACCCACGTGTTTCCGTGAGCCATAGCTCCTGTAACTGGATCGAAGTAGTACCATAGACCATTCTGTTTCTGCAAACCTTTTACCATTTTGCCGGTTTTCTGATCATAACGGACCCATTTACCGCCATTCGCACGTATAAAAATATCACCTGTACATCTTGCACCAGTAATGTTGTCAAATAGATACCAGCCAGAATGCTCTTTATCAAAATTAAGATACGCTTCGCCATGCGCCATTTTGCCGGTGACCATGTCGTAGTATACCCATTTGTTCCCATTGGACAGATATGTCATCCCCTTACTCATCGCACCGGTCGTAAAGTCGAAGTTATACCAGACGCCGTATCGGAAATCCTCACCTTTAATCATATGACCATTGGAATCATAACGAACCCATTTACCACCGTTCGAACGCAGATAAACATCCTTATCGTGCGCCATGGTTCCATCTGAATCAATCCAATACCAAGCATTACTCTCAGGATCGTAAATTTCCTTGCTACGCGCTAAAGAACCATCTGAATCCCACCAATACTTTTGGCCATTTTTGGTAACCCAATGCCCACCATTCACATACGCTTTATTCCCAAACGCATTCATGTCCACATTGCCACTGATGCCGTCCACTTTGCCGGAGCTGGTGTATTGCCATCCGCGACTGTCGGTCGGGAACGAGTCGAATCCCATGCGAGCGCCGTACTGCGCCACCCACGTGGTTTTAGCGTAAATGTCGGCATGTTTCAGCGGGCCTTGCAGATAGCTGGTGTACGAGTAGACGCTCAGGTTCTTGTATCCGGCGGACTGCAGTGCGCTGTACCAATTGTTGACGATATCGTTGTACACGTTCGGGTCGGTGGGCGGCTGATGCCCCTCCCACGTCCACTTTTCCAGGTCGTAGTACACGGGGTACGCCAAATCGCTCGCGTTCACACCGAATTGCTTAAGTTTGGCGACCACGTCGGCACCTTCTTCTTTGGCAATCGACGGAGTATCCGCGTAGGAATACCAGTAGATGCCGAACGGGATGCCAAGTCGCTTGCATTCGGAAATGTTACGTTGCGCTTTCTTGTCAGCATTGTTGCCCTCGCCGTAGCCAAGGCGGATAATCACGCCTTCCACGCCGTCGGCTTTCGCTTTGGCCCAGTCGATGTCGCCCTGCCATTCGGAAACGTCAATCACGCCTTTGGCTTGCTGCACGAACAGGTTGTTCTGGTAGTCGAAGAAGGCTTTCGTATTGTTGTAAGTGCCCCAGTGCGCACCGTATTCATTGCTTTCGAATTTGGAGAGCTGTACGTTCGCGTCGGCTACAGCATTTTTGACATCTTCCGCACTTACCGGAATGAAGGATTCGCCGTTGGTTTTGGCGAGCGGATCCGGCTGCTGATCCTGCGTACCGACCAGTGTCGCATCGGTCACGGTTTCGCCGGTTTCAATATTCTTGACCTCACCTTCGGGGGTAACGGCCAGGTCTTCCGAAACCACGGTGGCATCGTCGGAAATCTCGTCACTGACGGTGCCTGGAAGTTTCGCATTCGGATTGTCAGGCATGCTGTCTTGCGATTGCTGGTCGCCCGTCTGATCATCCGACTGATCGTCAGACTGCATAACAACGCCATTATCTGCAGTAACGGCACCTCTCTGCGCAACAGCATCCTCAATCGCAATATCCTGCAATGCGTAAGCCGGCGTAACCGCAACGGAAGCCGTCAACGCAACCGCAGACAGCGCAGTCGCAATCTTCAAAACATGATGTGGCGAAACCATTCGTCAGCCTCTCTTGAATAAAGTCATCAGCCCCAAATATTCGGCGCGAACGCCCTAATCGCCAACTCTAACCGCACCCCGCAACCCCAGCACAGCACTTCTCAAAAAATTTTAAGAAGTTCCGGCAAGCATGCAGAAGTTGAAGAATGGCCACGTGCATTATATGAGGCAACACGAGTGCGGTAAATCGGGGACAAACGGGTATCGTACGCTGTATATTGGCATTTCAGGTGGGCACTCGGCACGGTCAGCATTGACCAGGAACGGAAGCCGGCACCGGGGATCACAGAGCAGGCAGATTCTGGAGGGGTTATGGCACGGCACGGCAAGAAGCCAAGCGAGGAAAATACCTCGTCACGCGCACCGAGAACAATTGCCGGAAGCACAACACCCAACACTTCTGCCGACGGTATTGACGCCGCTACCAGCAGCAGCGCAGCCGACACCAACGCGATCGACACCAACGCAACCGGAACACGCACAATCGTCAGTGGCGACACGGCCGAGACCAGCAATCAGCAATCGCTCGAAGCAGACGGAGCCGTTAAATCCACCGAATCCCGTCAACCGCAAGACCCGTTCGACGAGGTCATAGCGCAAGGCATCAGCGATGGCGACGCTTGGACAAACCAGCATGTAAAGCGCTTCTACCGCCAAATCATTATCACCGTAGTCGTCGTAGTTGTCGTTCTGGGTGCGATTTTCGGATTCACAGGCATACGTACGTCGCAGCAAATGCGTGACCTGGCCGCGCTAAACGACTGCAAGGAAGCCGTCACGGCCATGAACACCTCCTATTCGAAGGCGTTCCAGCTGAAGGCAAAAATCTCCGAAGCGTTCACCAGTTTTGACAAGTCTTACGACCTCGACAAGCTTGCCGAACTTCACCAGACGGAAGTCACCTCTCCGAAAACGCTGAGCTGTGCCGCCGACACCTCCTCCACCATCAGCAAAGCCAACGCCGCAAAAGCCGAGTATGACAAGCAGGCCAAGCAGTTCAAGCAGGCCCTGCAGAAGGCCGACGAGTCCACGGCCACCGATGGCGGTGACGGAACTGACGGAACGGCCAGTGGCAATAACAGCACCAACACCACGGAAGGTACTGATTTCCCAAATCAAAGGTAAGCAGATTGTGCTGAGTGCCGCTGATGGAAGTTCGAATCTTAACACGGTAACTCAAGTGCGTTATTGGTGGAGCGGAAATCCGGCTATTTCCAGTCTGCTCTATAACGATCTTGGATTGCCGGCAAGTCCGTTTATTACGGTTGTTGAGTAGGATTCGCAGCCTTATAACGTTAGTCGACATAGTGCGGGGCGCTGGATGCCATGCGGGGCGTAATACCGTTATTGCCGTTGTCATCGTCATTACCGTCTGCATTGGAATCTTGCGATTTACGAAGCGAGCCTGCAGCCAATGAACGTACGGATCGAACGGAACGGCCAAGCTGCGACTGCTTTTCCTGCTCGTCCGATTGGATTGCAGGAAACGCACCAGTCACGGGGCGAACACGCCCGGTCGCAGTGGGAATGAAGCTTGGCGGCAGCACTTGCGTGGTAATGGCACTCGGCGATGATACATGATAGTGGGCCATCGAAGCCAGGGAATCGCGGGTATCGAGCTCACGCCGAATATCTAGCTCATCGTCGGACTCAGCCATCGCAGCACTTCCTCTCTTCCGGCGCTCTCAGCCGACAATCTCTCCACTGGTAACTGTCACCGTTTTGAGCGTAACGCAAGGCAGTATGCTACTGCGAACGAAATCAGCGATATGTGCAACTCCCCCACTGTTTCGCAACTTTTTCGTCGCACATCTACGCAACAGGCCATTGTAAAATCGCCGTTTTTGGTATGAAAAAAGGGCTTTCGGAATCATCCGAAAACCCTACTGGCGGAGAATACGAGATTCCGGCAGCGACTTGCTGTTTTCGGTGTAATTCCAACGTTTCTAGGCTGCCGATTAAGTGTTTCGCCGCTTAACTCGCCGCCCCTACGGCGTGTCGCGATGGGGTGAAACGGGTGGTTATGAACGGGTGCGTTTTGGATTGCGCGAAACAGGGGAGAGTATTGAGGATGCTTTTTCCATGAAGAGCGTGTAGTTTAACCAGTATATAGAACGGCCTCCCTTTGCCAACAACAGCGATGTGCTAAAGATTACGATTCCGAATGAGGTAATGCGATCTATTCCCCATAGGCAAAGTGAAAGTGTTTTCAAGGATTATTAACCCATCGGAAGAGCTTGATTAGCTTTGATCCTTCGTGTATACAGCGTCTAGTGGGAACTAGAGTGAACCTAGTGAGCCAACATGGAAATTCAGTGGCAGGCGAAGATGTATGTCGGAATCTCAATGATTTCAACGTTTCCAAGGACGCCGGTTGGCACCATCCTGCGGCAACATGGAACCTACATGGAAATTTACAGTGCCTACATGGAAATCAGTTTGTATCAGTCAGTGGGCGCATGATGCGTGCGCTCAGCCCTTGGCTGACTGATACTAGCAAGCTTTTGTCTGACTGAACGCATGCATCATAAAGAGCAATTGGGTATCGAGCTGGTTGCGGGATGCAGGGCGGATAAAACTAATCAGCCGTTATATTCGATATGTAGGCTGGGGTCGCTTTCGTGTTCGTCAATGATTTGGTTGTAAGCCTTGACCAGACGCGAAAGGGTTTCGCGACGTGCTGCGTTGGTGAAGTGGCCATGCTCGTGCACATTGCTGGAAAGGAACGATTGCAGGTCCCAAACTTCAAGGCGGTTTTCGAAGCCCATGTCGGAGGCTAAGTCCCATGCGGTTTTGACGCGGTCGCGTACAGTGATGATGATTGGATGCAGCCCGGCCTTGATGTTGCGCTGGCATTTATCCATGAGTAGGGATGCTGGGGCAGTGGTGCAGTGTATGGCTGTGTCGCCGACATTGAAATCGCCTCCACGCCCAGTCGGATCGTCAGCAACGGACGCGCCGTTGATTTCTACTTCTGGGGCAACGATGGTGAGCTTCGCTGCGACAAGATGTTGCAGAACGGTACCGACGTACATAGTGCCCGGATTTTCCTTTTGTCGCTGCGCTGCCTGCTGCAGCAGATGTTCCACAGCCGCATCGACGGAAAGCGAGTTGTCGGATTCCAATTTGAATGGTTTGCTGGTGAAGAATGCCCGAATTCGTTTGACCCAGTATTGTTCGATCTCGGTGAATTGCTCCGCTGTTGGACGTAATTCGTTAATGAGCTCGGCATAGTCGTGCATCAATGCCATGGTGCCGCGGCTGGTTCGTCCGCCCTCTGCTGCGAGGAGTCGTGTGATGCCATATTCGGCAAGGATTTTCTGGCAGTTGTCTTTGCTGATTCCCTTGACTTGACCTTCCTTGTTCGTGTGATAGTCGCTGGCGTCAATGGGAAGCGTGTCTGCGGAAAAGAAGCGATTGAGCTGGATGGCGGCAGCCAAAGCGCCCTTGGTGTTTACCTGATGGGACTTTCGGAAATCATCGATGGGAGTCAGATCCATTGTTTGCCTCGCTTATGCAGTGTGATTCGAGAGCAGAGTTTGCTCCACGTACAGGTCTTTGCCAAGGGTGTTGTTCAGAGCAGGCATGAAGTAATGCTTGCCGAGCCATTCCACGACAGGGACGGAGACAGCGTCGCCGAATCCGAACATCACTTGATTGGGGCGCAGGCCCGTAATGTTGTAGTGGGCCGCGCCCATAAGAGCAGCGTATTCGCGTGGCGTCATCCAACGGACAGCGGCTTGACCATTGCCCATGCGAATGATTGCCTGGCGAGATGAGCCGCCTCGTGCGGTGCGCAGGCAGCCGGAGATGTCGTCTGCGCGAACTTCCCATACGGCTTTGCCGTTGCGGGTGCGGCGATAAGCGGTCCGGTAGGAAACGGTTGTTTCGTTACGCAACGTTTCCACGCGGGCAGTCTGAACCGGCGACAGCGAATCAAGGAATTTGGCGGTTCTTTCGGCGTCCCACCAGCGTTCGTCGTCATCAGCCATGTTCTCGACGTACATATTGAGGCCGGACATCAGAGGAGACGGCGGCTCAGGCAGCGGTGCGCGATGCGTGCGGAGAGAGGTGTCCGCAAAAACCTGCTGCAGCCAGTCAGGGCGCAACGAAGAATCGAATTGTTCGGCGGACGGCGGGTTCTGCAGGCCAACCAAAAAGAGTCGCGGTCGGGACTGAGGGATAAATCGACGGGTATCGATGGACAATACGTCTACGGAGTAGCCCAGTACATTGAAAGCATGCACCGCTGCGGCGAGATCCTCCCCAGAGTGGGAAGTGGCCAATCCGTTCACATTTTCGAGAATGGCAATCGGAGGACGGCTGTCCCCAAGTTCTTCGAGCAGTCGCACGTATTGCCAGAAAGCGCCGGATTGTTTGCCGTTCAGGCCCGTACGAGTGCCTGCAAGGGAGAGATCCGTGCAAGGAGAGGATCCCCAAGCGATGGAAGCATCATGGGGCAGGTCGTCGCCGGAGAGCTCGCTCATATCCCCCTCGACAAGGGTGTGGCCCGGCGTATCCGTGAAGTTATTGCGATACATTTCGCACTTGGCGGAGTCGATGTCGTTCGACCATTCGACTTGGAAGCCGGATTCTTCGAGCCCAAGGCGTGCGAGGCCTATTCCGGCAAAGAATTCGAGGGCTTGTGGGCACGCCTTGCCGGTAGCCGTGTGCGTGCGATTGTCGTTCATGCTCCCACCTTACCTCGTGCCTGACTGTCGTCCTAACCATGATACTCTATATATAGAACAAGCGTTCGAATAAGTGTCGTGAAGGAAAGAGGATCGTATGACGAAGCTTAGTGATGCTGTTAGCGCGTCGAACTTGGATTCTTATGAATTAGCCCGAAGATCCAACGTGAGTGAGAAAAGACTAAATGGATATCTGTCGGGTCGACATTCGTTTAGCCGGGCACCTCTAGAAGACGCCGTAGCTATTGCTAATGCTCTCGGAGGCCGCATTGAAGATTACATGGAAGATGCGGCGGAGGACGGCGAGGCGGAAAAACTGGATGACCGACTTCGTCTCCAATTATTTCTGGATAGCGTTGACGAATACGAGCTAATTATGAAGAATGTCGGTCGCCCTCAGACAGTGACGATTGGCGGCTCTGGAGAAAAAACTGAGAAAAGGTATAGTCAGCTGATTGTTGAAGGGATGCTATTGCGCAAATATTATTCCTCGGATGAAGTTCAATTGGCGAAAGTGATTGATTCGTTTAGGCGTCTTATCCCAGACGACGCGTCTCCAGATGTGCTGCATACAGTAGATCTGCTGGAAAAAGATACGCCTAGCCAAGGGAATAAGAGCCAGATTGTGTTTTCTAATGCTGATGGTAGTTACTCCAGCAGTGTGGATTTACTTTTTGATGTTCTCTATGGAATTACCCTGCATGGAGATCCTGATAGGATCCAGAGACTTGCTAGATGGCCAATTACGGCACAGTGCCTTGCCTTATATGAGTCTAACGTTGAGAGACGCAAGGGTGTGGTGACTGTTCGACAGTATATAGATCTTGCAATCAAAGATGGTCTTTTTGCGCTGGATTAATGAGCGTATTTGAGAAGGCGCGGGGCAGTTCGCTATGGATTGAATTGCCTCACGCCTTGCTGAGTGAACTCGCTGCAGCAGTTTCTAGGATCAGCTGCTATTCGCGCTCTCGCCGAGCCATCTCGCGACGGGCTTGGCTGGCCCACAGGCCTCCCTTACCGATGAGCTCATTCAATTGCGTGGCGTTGAGCTGTTGGTAGTGCAGGTCTGTTGCGTAGGGAGGGAGACTCGCCTTCCATCCGGCCATACTGTTCCCGTGGTGACGTGAGCTGCGATATCTAAGGCCAAGGTGCTTTTGCCAGTCGCCGGATCACCGTCAATCAGTACGATCTTTCCTTTGGGAATATGGCCCAGCCGCAACCACAACGGTCGCTCCGGTTTCACATCAGCCAAACGGGTCAGCGAATAGGCGCGGGGCGTCAGTTCAGTCTTAAGCTCAGACTCAGGCTGGCTGCTTTCGCTTGGCAAAATCTCAAACTCCAAGCCGCTCATCACCGCGTTGGAAGCGTCGTGAGCCTCACCCAGCCGCCTGGATAAACGTCAACGACCGCACGAACGGTGTCAGCGTCGGCGGCCATCCACAACGGGTGCTTGTCGGCGGTGTTGCTGCTTTGCCTCGTTGAGCCATGCTTCCGCCTAGGTCTCATAGCCTTTGTCGAATCGCTTGTGAATGCGCGCAGGAAGATGCGGATACTGGGATCGGGCTTCGACGGGCGGGATGTATGAGGCGTCGTAGGAGATCTGCCCGTTGGCACCGACTTTTCTCTCAATCTTGCCGAACCGGCGTCGTCGGCTGGCTGGCCGTGTGCTTTGTGAAGTGCGTGCTATGATGATCAATTCCAACCGACGTAAAAGCTGCCAAGCGGGCGACTCTGAAGTCTGCCGCTCAAGTGCTTAAGCGGCACCGCTTATCTTGCCGCCTATCTTACTGTAAAAGACGGGTCGAAAAGGATGATGAAGGAGAGTGGGTAATCGTTGAAAAACCGCCAAAAACGTTGAAATTCCGCCGTTTTGGGTATGAAAAAAGGGCTTCCGGAATCATCCGGAAACCCTACTGGCGGAGAATACGAGATTCGAACTCGTGAGGCTGTTACACCAACACGCTTTCCAAGCGTGCGCCATAGACCACTAGGCGAATTCTCCAATTATGCAACGCCTCACAGTGTCTGTCTGTGAAACGCAACTTGATTAGAATACAACAGTTTCTCCTAAACCACAAATCGGCGTGTCGCAACATCCCAGATCACCCACTCACTGAAGGAATCCGATGCATGCGGACTTCCCCGCGTACAAAATCCCCCAACCTCTGGGACAATTCACCTGCCAACACATCTCTCAACGTCCCAAATTCCTCCACTCACTGGAGGAATCCTCCCGCTGCCAAGCCTCTCACGGTCCAAATTCCTCCACTCACTGGAATAACCAGTACGCCCACAGGCCTTCCACAGTCCGAAAACCTCCACCCACTGGAGGAATCCTCCCGCAGGCCGGCTTGCCGACGTCCATAATCCCCCACCGGGCGGAGGAAAACACCCTGTGCGAATAAAAAAAGGGACCTTCCGGGAATCCCGCAGGGGACTCGACCAGAAGGTCCAGACAGTTGGATGCGGCGGCGTGCTACTCTCCCACACCCTCTCGAGTGCAGTACCATCGCCGTGCCAGGCCTTAGCTTCCGGGTTCGGAAAGGGACCGGGCGTCTCACCTGGGCCATGACCACCGCAAAACCACTCTAAACGGCCAACCCCCAACCGGGATCGGCCGGCAACGGAACCAGCCACACGACCGATTCCGGTCGTGGCGGTCCGGGAACCGGACAACGGACGCAAGCAAATCAAACGCCTTACCAGTATCGTCGTCGTGACCACAAGAAACAGCGTTCCTTGCCATCCAACGAGAAAACCACCACAGGACGAGACCCAATCCCCAACCAGGGGATCGGAAAGAGTGTGCCGCGTTCGCCCGTTAGTACCGGTCGGCTCCATCCCTCGCGGGACTTCCACCTCCGGCCTATCGAACACGTGTTCAACATGCGGGCTACAGACACCGAAGTGCCAAGGAATCCTAATCTTGGAGCAGGCTTCCCGCTTAGATGCTTTCAGCGGTTATCCCTCCCGAACGTAGCCAACCGGCCATGCCGCTGGCGCGACAACCGGCATACCAGAGGTCCGTCCACCCAGGTCCTCTCGTACTATGGGCAGGCCTCCTCAGGATTCCAACGAGCGCAGAGGATAGAGACCAAACTGTCTCACGACGTTCTGAACCCAGCTCGCGTGCCGCTTTAATCGGCGAACAGCCGAACCCTTGGGACCTGCTCCAGCCCCAGGATGCGACGAGCCGACATCGAGGTGCCAAACCATCCCGTCGATATGGACTCTTGGGAATGATCAGCCTGTTATCCCCGGGGTACCTTTTATCCGTTGAGCGATGCCGCGCCCGTGCGCCGGCACCGGATCACTATCTCCGACTTTCGTCCCTGCCCGAACCGTCGTTCTCGCAGTCAAGCCCGCTTGTGCGATTACACTCGAAACCCGATTGCCAACCGGGCTGAGCGGACCTTTGAGCGCCTCCGTTACTCTTTGGGAGGCAACCGCCCCAGTTAAACTACCCGCCAGGCACTGTCCCTGAACAGGATGACTGTTCGAGGTGAGACGTCAAACGAGAACAGAGCGGTATTTCACCTTGCGGCTCCACACGGGCTGGCGCCCGCGCTTCGAAGCCTCCCGCCTATGCTACACAATCCGCGCCTAACGCCAATACCAAGGTATAGTAAAGGTCCCGGGGTCTTTTCGTCCTTCTGCGCTTAACGAGCATCTTTACTCGTACTGCAATTTCGCCGAGCTCCTGGTCGAGACAGTGGGGAAGTCGTTACGCCATTCGTGCAGGTCGGAACTTACCCGACAAGGAATTTCGCTACCTTAGGATGGTTATAGTTACCACCGCCGTTTACCGGGGCTTGAATTCACCGCTTCACCCGAGGGCTGACGGATCCTCTTAACCTTCCGGCACCGGGCAGGCGTCAGTGCATATACAGCGGCTTGCGCCTTCGCATGCACCTGTGTTTTTGGTAAACAGTCGCTACCCCCTGGTCTGTGCCACCCCCGAAAGCTCCGGAAGCAAGTTCCATCACCATCAGGGGTCTCCCTTATACCGAAGGCACGGGAGTGATTTGCCGAGTTCCTTGACCAGGATTCGCTCGATCGCCTTGGTATTCTCTACCTGACCACCAGTGTCGGTTTGGGGTACGGGCGGCAACGCCCCTCGCGCCGAGGCTTTTCTCGACGGCCTGGACCACCGGATATCGCGCCTGAAAGGCGCCCATCATCGCACCTCACCCTGCATGTCCCACGGATTTGCCTATGGGACGGGCTGCGTGCTTGACCACGGAAAACCACCTCCGCGGCCGGCTCCCATTCCGTGTCACCCCTGTGCGCTAACCTACCAGGACTACATTCCCAACAATCGCGCGCCCCGAACCCCGAAGGGAACGACGCCACGCGACCGGAGGTTAGTACTCATCCGTTCGGCTCTTGCGGTTCGCTGCCGGTACGGGAATATCCACCCGTTCATCCATTCGACTACGCCTGTCGGCCTCGCCTTAGGACCCGACTCACCCGGGGACGACGAACGTGGCCCCGGAACCCTTGGTCATCCAGCGGACGGGATCCTCACCCGTCTCTCGCTACTCATGTCTGCATTCTCACTCCCCCGAAGTCCACGGCGCGCTTGCGCGGCCGCTTCGCCCCTCGGGGGACGCTCTCCTACCCAACAGCAAAAAACTGTTGCCGCGTCTTCGGTGGTGTGCTTGAGCCCCGCTACATTGTCGGCGCGGAACCACTAGACCAGTGAGCTGTTACGCACTCTTTCAAGGATGGCTGCTTCTGAGCCAACCTCCTGGCTGTCTATGCGACTCCACATCCTTTCCCACTTAGCACACGCTTCGGGACCTTAGACGACGATCTGGGCTGTCTCCCTCTCGACGACGGAGCTTATCCCCCGCCGACTCACTGCCGGAATACACATCAACGGTATTCGGAGTTTGGCTGCTGTTGGTACCCCATACGGGCCCGCAAGCATCCAGTAGCTCTACCCCCGCGATGCAATCAACCGACGCTGCACCTAAATGCATTTCGGAGAGAACCAGCTATCACGGAATTTGATTGGCCTTTCACCCCTAGCCCCAGGTCATCCCCCCGGTTTTCAACCCAGGTGGGTTCGGTCCTCCACGCGGTCTTACCCGCGCTTCAACCTGCCCAGGGCTAGATCATCCCGCTTCGGGTCCAGGGCACGCGACTCAAAACGCCTTTTGAGACTCGCCTTCGCTACGGCTCCCCCACGACGGGTTAGCCTCGCCACGCACCACTGACTCGCAGACTCATTTTTCGATAGGCACGCCGTCACCCCACTTGAGGAGGCTCCGACGGATTGTAGGCGCACGGTTTCAGGAACTCTTTCACTCCCCTCCCGGGGTGCTTTTCACCTTTCCCTCACGGTACTGGTACGCTATCGGTCAGACAGGTATGCTTAGACTTACCCCACGGTCGGGGCCGATTCACACGGGATTCCACGAGGCCCGCGCTACTTGGGACACATGATCGGAAGACGGCAAGCTTCCAGGTACGGGGCTGGCACCCTCTGCGGCCAGGCCTTCAAGCCTGTTCCCCTGGCAAGCCGTTTTATGACTCCCGCCCGGTCCGTCGGAACCGGGACACACGCTCCCGCAACACCACGGACGCAACCCCCGACGGGTATCACGCGCCCATGGTTTGGTCTGATCCGCTTTCGCTCGCCACTACTCACGGAGTATCCCTTCCTGCAGGTACTGAGATGTTTCACTTCCCTGCGTACCCCCGGAACAACAAGGTTCCGTGCCGGCCCATGACGGCCGGCGGGTTGCCCCATTCGGAAATCCTCGGATCGAAGCCATGTTGGAGGCTCCCCGAGGCTTATCGCATCCTCAAACGTCCTTCATCGGTACTGTCTGCCAAGGCATCCACCATACGCCCTTCAGGGCGGCACACGCCCCGAAAAAACCTAATGATAGCTTTTCTACGCCAGACGACAAATCATCACACTGTAAAAAATGATCACAAAACGATCGATCTCGAAACCAGACTCCAAAAAATAGAGCCTGGCGAAATCGCGATAAAGCAAACGATGACATCAAAATCATCGCATTGCTCGCGTCCACTATCCAGTTCTCAAACCACCACGCACCCAAGAAACGATCCGGACACGGCACACCGGCCGGCCGACCGCCCCAAGGGGACATCCGGAAAACCGCACGCGACCAAGTCGCGGGTGGCGGTCCGGGAACCCAAAAGCATACCCATACCACTGCCCGCAGGCCCCCAAAAGAACCCGCGAAGCCAACGATCTCTTCCACACCAGCACGCCCACACCACTCCGGGAACCGTTCCCGGCATGTGGGCCACACGACGGACGCCAGACCGGCGTCCTGAAAACTCCGTAGAAAGGAGGTGATCCAGCCGCACCTTCCGGTACGGCTACCTTGTTACGACTTAGTCCCAATCACGAGTCTCACCTTAGACGGCTCCATCCCACAAGGGGTTAGGCCACCGGCTTCGGGTGCTACCCACTTTCATGACTTGACGGGCGGTGTGTACAAGGCCCGGGAACGCATTCACCGCGGCGTTGCTGATCCGCGATTACTAGCGACTCCGCCTTCATGGAGTCGGGTTGCAGACTCCAATCCGAACTGAGACCGGTTTTCAGGGATCCGCTCCATGTCGCCATGTCGCATCCCGTTGTACCGGCCATTGTAGCATGCGTGAAGCCCTGGACGTAAGGGGCATGATGATCTGACGTCATCCCCACCTTCCTCCGAGTTGACCCCGGCGGTCCCCCGTGAGTTCCCACCATGACGTGCTGGCAACACAGGGCGAGGGTTGCGCTCGTTGCGGGACTTAACCCAACATCTCACGACACGAGCTGACGACGACCATGCACCACCTGTGAACCCGCCCCGAAGGGAGACCGTATCTCTACGGCTGTCGGGAACATGTCAAGCCCAGGTAAGGTTCTTCGCGTTGCATCGAATTAATCCGCATGCTCCGCCGCTTGTGCGGGCCCCCGTCAATTTCTTTGAGTTTTAGCCTTGCGGCCGTACTCCCCAGGCGGGATGCTTAACGCGTTAGCTCCGACACGGAACCCGTGGAACGGGCCCCACATCCAGCATCCACCGTTTACGGCGTGGACTACCAGGGTATCTAATCCTGTTCGCTCCCCACGCTTTCGCTCCTCAGCGTCAGTAACGGCCCAGAGACCTGCCTTCGCCATTGGTGTTCTTCCCGATATCTACACATTCCACCGTTACACCGGGAATTCCAGTCTCCCCTACCGCACTCCAGCCCGCCCGTACCCGGCGCAGATCCACCGTTAAGCGATGGACTTTCACACCGGACGCGACGAACCGCCTACGAGCCCTTTACGCCCAATAATTCCGGATAACGCTTGCACCCTACGTATTACCGCGGCTGCTGGCACGTAGTTAGCCGGTGCTTATTCGAAAGGTACACTCACCCGAAGGCTTGCTCCCGATCAAAAGCGGTTTACAACCCGAAGGCCGTCATCCCGCACGCGGCGTCGCTGCATCAGGCTTGCGCCCATTGTGCAATATTCCCCACTGCTGCCTCCCGTAGGAGTCTGGGCCGTATCTCAGTCCCAATGTGGCCGGTCGCCCTCTCAGGCCGGCTACCCGTCGTAGGCTCGGTGGGCCGTTACCCCGCCGACTACCTGATAGGACGCGACCCCATCCCATACCGATGAAATCTTTCCCGACACCCCATGCGAGGAGTCGGAGCATCCGGCATTACCACCCGTTTCCAGGAGCTATTCCGGTGTATGGGGCAGGTCGGTCACGCATTACTCACCCGTTCGCCACTCTCACCAGGCAGCAAGCTGCCTGGATCCCGTTCGACTTGCATGTGTTAAGCACGCCGCCAGCGTTCATCCTGAGCCAGAATCGAACCCTCCACAAAAAAATTTCATGAAGAGAACCAACATGTGACTCTCAAAAAATAAGAAAATTGACGATCGCCTTATAAGGAAAGGCGCATCGCACGAAAACCCCACCGTCCTTCAAAGGCCTCCCGGCCACTCCCCCACACGGGAGAAGCGGACGATGGACTGGCAATCATTGACTATAAAGAAGTAGTACAAATACGCTCTTGAGTTCTCAAACCACCACCACTCACCCACCTTACGGAACCCCGACCGGGGAACCACTCGCTGAGCGGCAGCGAAGAGTTAATTTACACGAACCCCGGCAATCACGCAACCCGGCCCCTCACGGACACCCCGCGAACCCTTGGAAGACAACGCATCCACCGGCGTGTCGCAAATACGGGAAAACGGGCGGCGAACGCCACCGCACGGCACAAGACCGCCGGAAAAACCCCACCACAAACCAACACCCGGGCGTGTCACACACCGAACTATCTCATTTACGGCCATTCCCCTAAGCCAACCCATCCGAGAAAACCTCCCAACTGAAAGCAGAAATAGGAGAAAACAGAGGAAAGCAGAAGAAAGCAGATAAACGAAACCGCACCGCCGATCGTTGTCCTGAACAAATTCAAATCTCAACTAATCGAAAGTGTGGTTTTGCATATGCGCGCGCAAGCGACGACAGAACAAGGCAGCGCAGCCAAAAATCGATTAATCGGCGCAACCGAAACGGTAGAGGGCCCAACCCTGGCCGTATTGCGAATAATCGGCAACCTTCACCAACGTGCCGCCATCCACATACGCATCAATCAATTCCTCATTATGGAAGGAATCGTATTGGGCGCGATACGGGAACGACTGCAAGCTTTGCGCCTGGTCGCCCATCGTAAGGAAGTACTCCGGAGCGTCAGTCAGCGGACATACCGTGCCAAGCACCTGCTGCCCATCGCCGGAAGCAAACGCGGTCTCCACCTTGCCGAACGGAACGGATGGCACATCGGTGCGCGCATTGATGATCGGATACAGCATGCTCGCATTGAACAGCGTCTCCGCATACATCGAGCCGTTCAACGGGTCGGAAATGATGGTGGCCTGAGTGCCAGTACGTTCCATGACCTTGCGCAGCACAGTAATCTTCTGCTCGGTGAGCTGCTCGTTGGGGTCGCTTTGGTTCAGGCTGGAATGCGCGATGATCGCATCGCGAGCCGCAGTACGAGACGGGCATACGATCTGAGCGGAAACCGCAAGTATCGCAATCACAAGGAATGCGGCGATTGGGCCGATCCAATTGGAAGCGAAAGAAACGTTCTTCACGGAAGAAACAGCAGACGCAAAAGAAAGGGAGGGAACGGAAGAAGCACTATTCTTCGCGGAGAAGGAAGATGCAGAAGGAACGAAAGAAGCGGATGCGGCACACACGGAAACGCATTCGGAAAGCGCGTTGACGCCAATGACAAGCAACGGCAACGCAACCAGCGGAAGCATGGTCATAATGCGGTTTTCATCGCGATACCAAGGAGAGCTGATGATATTCGGCAGCGCGCCAACCAACGTGACCGTGCACGCATATACCAGCGTGACCAGCAGAAACGCGGCCATCAACGCGATCACGTCACGCAGACGATCGTTGCGGCGAGGTCGAGATGGTTCGGACGGTGCGGATAAGGAGACATCAGCAGCATCGGAACACGAAGCAGCCGGCAGGTCGGAAGCGGAAACCAAGGAGACCGTAGCATCGGAAACCAAAGCATCAGCATCAGCGGAAAAAGCGGGAGCCACAGTGGAAACAGCAGCCGAAAACGAATCCGAAGAGCGCACAGCAGCGCGGCGGAAGGCGCAAACGAAAGCGGCAACGGTTCCCGCAATCAGCAATAATGCGAACAAAATCGCAGGAAAACCGTCAAGGCCATCCGTGAAGCAGAACGAAATCGACTCCCACAAATTCTTGAACGGCTGATGGCTATGGAACCAGGAAGCGGGATTCGCCCAACGATCCGATTTGAACGACGTAAGCATCAGGGCCACAAACGCGACCGCGCCGACACACATGGCGATAAACGCACCCAGAATCAGCTTCCACGGCAAACGCAACACAATGAACGGCACCAGAATCAGAGCATACGTGAATGCGATACGCGGGTGTGCAACGAGGCAAACCACGCCTGCGACAGCAGTGATCACAAACCATTTCACTATATGCTCGCGTGCGGCGATCGCATCGAACAAGCGCAACGTGGCAGCGATAAGAAACGGCAGCAGCGACGTGGCGAAACCGAATGCGATCAGCGGACCGGCATTCAGCAGTCCGTACGGGTGGCACACCGAGCTGACGGCAAGCACGGGCACGAACAGTCCAATCAGATTCTGCAGAACGAAAGTAGCGTCGAAAGTGGCGTTATATTGCCGATTCACAGCTGACGATACCTGCTGATTTGAAACATTCGACGCTTCAGATACGGACGACGATTCAGGCGTAGACGATGCTTGCGAAATACGTGAAATTGGATTGCCGCGATTCCAACGTTGTAGGAAATACCTGCACAATACCAGCATTCCAGAAGGGAAAATCACGCCCGAAGCGATGATCCACGTGATATTGAATGCCGCGTAAATAGAGCATTGCACGCCGAACAGCGCCGCGATTTTGATTACGAAATAAGCGCAAACATGGAATAACGGCGGATAGAACGAATTATGCGGCCACAAATGCAGTGCCGCCCCCAAACCTTCGTCAAGCAAGCGGCGAATGAAATAGTAATGCGCAGGGGCATCGCTGCTGACAATCGGCGTATTCCACACCGTGGAGGGGAACCACGCAATCACCAGGCATAGTGCGGATGCGATGCCGATAATCGACGTAAGCCACGGCAATAACACGCGGAGCGACGCCGGATGCAGCATCGCGGGACGCCATCGCAGGTCACGTTTCCGTTCGGACGGGCCGCCATTGGACGAGCCGTTCTGCCGAAGCTGAGTCTGCGCAGGCGTCTGAATCGAGCCATGATTGGCCATTACGGAACCGGTATTCGTAATTTGTTCGGAAATCATCGATTCCATCGTAGCGAGTGCCGCAACCATGCTCAACGGTCGATTTTCAGGAATCATTCAGACTTCATGCAGGGGTATAACAGTGTTGCGCAAGAAAACAATCACGTTGGAAGCCCAAGATGATTTCACGGGACGCACCATGCGCTACGGGCCTGCCTTGCTGCGGAGCGCGCGTCCCGGCCAACGCTGACGTCGGCATGCGCCGGCGCGCAATAACAGAGAACTGGAGAAGTACCGCATGTTCGTTCTCAAGAACGCATGGGCGGCGCTCGGCCGCGTCAAATGGCGCACCGCGCTAATCGCCCTACTCGCATTACTGGTGTCTTTTTCGGCTGCCGTGGATCTGGCAGTCATACGAGCAGACGACACCGCCAATAATGAGACATACCAGTCGCAGAAAGCCACTGCGGTGATTCGGCCGACCGCGCAGACCAAAGCCAAGCGCGACGGCGCCGATTCCAGCTATACCGACAAGTACTTGACGTGGGAAAAGTACAGCACGTACGCAACGGCCGCGCAGAGCAACAGCGTGACCTTCGATTACACGTTGGCAACGTCAGTGCCGGTGCGTGAAAGCAAGTCATTGCAGGCGATCGCCGCGAAAAGCGATACTAGCGAAGACAAGACCGGCGGCAATCTGACCCTGCAGGCGTTCTACACGTTGGACGCCGCGAAAATCAACGATTACGGCTACTACAAAGTGGTCAAGGGCAAGCATTTGAGCTATAAGACGCAGAGCGACGGCGTACTCATTTCGCAGGCGCTGGCCGATAAGAACAATCTCAAGGTCGGCGACAAGGTGACGGTCGGCAATCCGTCGAAGGCTTCCGAAACGTACACGTTCACCGTGCGCGGCATTTACGAATACGACAGCGACGTGCCTGAAGGCAACGGTTCCGACGCGAAATACGCGAAGGACAATCGTGAGAACGTGATCTACACGACGTATATCAACTTCGCCAAGAACGGGCTTGACACGACGGAGGCCACGGGATGGGGCGTTCCGAATCTCAATATTGTGTTCTCTCTGGCGAATCCTTCCACGTATAACAAGTTCGTGCGCTTGGTGAAGAAGGCCAAGTTAGACACGAAGACGTACGAAATCACCTCGCCGTCGCTTACCGCTTATAAGAAGTCGATCGAGCCGCTTGATTCCGCCGCTTCGTCCGCGCGCATCGTACTGTTGGCCATGACGATCGTCGGCGGAATCGCGTTGCTGGCATTGATTGTGTGGGCGGCGGTCGGTGGCCGTCGCGATGAGATCGGCATGGCGATGATCACCGGCGTAACCAAGGGCCGTTTGGGATGGCAGTTCATGCTGGAAACGTTCATGATGACGGTTCCGGGTTGGATCATCGGCTTGGGTGCCGGCGCGCTGTTGGCGAAACCGATCGGTACCGCGTGGGCTGGCGGGCAGGCTGTGACGATCACGTCCGCTTCGGTGTGGAATGTGATCTGGTACGGCTTGGGTGCATGCCTGGTGCTTGGCATCGTGGCGTTCGCGCGCGTGGCCTGCTTCAACCTGAACCAACTGTTTGAGGAACGCTCGGAGGTGACGGCATGAGCGACAATATGAACGATAAGAACGAGAACATCGACAAGACCATGGTTGACGAGGCTGTGGTTGACAAGACCGCTGAAGCCGAGGCAAGCGAAACCGTCGATGATGCTGCAATCGGAGATATTGCAGCTGACGAATCTTCCGCAGATTCCATTGAATCCATCGATTTTACGGTGGTGTACGACGATGACAACGCAGCGGTTGCAGGCAACGATACTGCAGATGCCGCCGAAACCGCCGATGCTGCAAATAACGCTGCGGATGACACGAATGACGATTCGGACGTGGCTGTGAATAACGCGAATCAAGTGAAGGAAACGCTCGCTTTGCGTTCTTTCGACGCACCGACCGCACTGGAAACGCATGAAGCGGTGAAAGCCGATTCCGCAACCAGCGTTTCGTCACAGCTTGACAACGAAATCAAGCGCAATCGCAAAAAGGATGCGCTCTTCTTCAAGGCGAATCCGACGTTCGCGCTCGACCATGTGACCGTGACCAATCGCAAGACCGGCCGCAATATTCTTGACGACCTGTCGTTGTCGTTCCATGCGGGCGCCACGCATGCGGTGCTCGTGGACGCGGAGGATCGCGAACAGCATCAGGCATTGCTGGCCACCATGGTCGGCATGGTGCGCCCGGACCGCGGCAATGTGATGCACAAAAGCGCCAACCTGAGCGACGTCGAACCGGTCGAAATGTTGGGGCACCGCATCGGATTCATTCCGCAACGTTTTGCTTTCCGCCCCGATCTCGACGCGGAAAGCAATGTGCTGTACGCCATGGATGCGTCGAACCGCAACTTCCTCAAGCCGAAGCCTGTGACCGCCCGCGAACTGCTCAAGCGCGTGGGCTTCGATGAAGTGACGTCCGGACTGGCAGTCGGCGAAGTAAGCGAACTGAACCAGCGTCGCGTGGCCATCGCTCGTGCGCTGAGCTGCGAGGCTGAAGTGATCATCGCCGACGAGCCGACCGCTGGATTGGATGCCGACGATGCGGCCGTGGTGTTGGATCTGTTGAAGAAGTTCAAGCGCGATGCCGATCGCAAACGCGCCATCATCGTGGTGACCACCAATCCGGAAGTCGCCGATGCAATGGATCACAGCGTGGAACTCGACTAGCCGCCTAGTGCAACGGGCGCACGAACATAGACTTTTCGCGCGCCCATAGGTAAGCCCTTTGGAATTCTGGTTTTAGCCAAATTCCAAAGGGTTTACGTGTTCTGAAAACGGTCTGCCTTACTCCGCGATACGCATGTGGTACTGCTCGGCGAGCGGCGTAACGTCAAGCACGCCGTATCGTTCGAGCAGCCGCAGCCATTCGCGCCTGTTGCTTTCGCCGAAACGGGCCGCCTTGCGCGCATAGGCTTCGGCCGTCAGGAACTTCGGCGGAATCGACTTGCTGTTGTACTTGTCGGCCACCATCACCACTTCCTGCTCAAGATTCATGGGCACATAGTCGGCCGGAGGCAGCGGCAACCCTTGCGATTCCACCGTTTCTTTGGTGAGTCCCACACCGGTGTGGTTGCGCGCGAACTGCGCGATCGACTCGTCAACACCCTCGTTCAACAAATATTCGTAGCCTTTAAGCCCATGCCGTACGTAATTCGGACCGTCGAATTTCAGCGGCCCACCGTCGGAACCGTCTTGTTTGAGCAGAAAATACGTGCCGATATCATGCAGCAGACCACCGATCACCACCAAATGCTCGTCGATCAGCCTCGGCGGAACGGTTCCGCCCGTAATCCCGTCCGATGATGGAACGGAAGGAATGCGAAGCATGCCGAACGATTCGCTTCCATTACCGTCTTGCGTAAGCCTAAGGCCGAAATCGCCCGCTTTTTCAGGGGCATCGTCCGGTAGCGTGCAGCGGCGGGTGAACAGTGCGTTCTGTCTGCGTGCCATGCGACGTGCGATGTCGGCAACGACTACGCAATGTCCGTGAATCAAATCGTATGCGGCTTGCGATTGCGCGATTTTTCGATGCAGTTCGTCAACTTGGGCGAGTGTAGGAATATATCCGGTTGTCATACCGCCTATATTAGGCGCTGTATGACGATTGCCACATGCTGAATCCGGTCGAAAAAAAATGTCTGGAAATCCCAGATGAAAATTCCAGTCGGAAATTCCGAAATACGGATTTCAGATTACGGATTTCAGATGGAACGCACACGAAATGCGCCGGTACGGTTGGAAGCGATAATCATCTGATCGTTTTCCAAACGAGTCCAGCCATCTTCGGCACACTGATCGAAACCGGAGCTGGCCACAACCACGCCCTTCAGCTGGCCTGCAGCCTGATCCGCTTCGGATTCACCGAGCGTACGATAGCGCATCACACGATAATCATGCGCCTGGTTGCCACGGCCGTACTGGTCGTAAATTTCCACGATGCGCTTGGACGTGACCTCACGACCGGCCGCGCACAGAGCGATGAACTGGTCTTGGCTCTGGATCATGCAGTTGTAGCTGGACTTCGGATAGCTTTTGCGCAGTTCGCGCACAGCCTGCGCGACCGCCTCGTCGAGTGCGAAACCAAAACCGATGTACTGCAGAATCACTGCGAAGAAAATGGCGGAATCGGAACGGCCGCCGGTAGACTGCACGATGCTCGGATCGACTGGGAACGCACGGTTGGTGATGATATTGCGGCCCTGATCGTCGGAGATATCGCCATTGTGGATGAAGCTCAATCCGTTGGCGTAGAACGGCTGCTGATTCTCGAGAATCAGCGGCAGGTTCGAGCTGGCCAAACGCAAGTGCCACAGGCCTCCACGAGCCGGAGTGTTCGCAAGCTCGTCGAAAATCGGATCATGTCGGGCTGCGATCGTGTTCTTGTAGATGGCAGTACCGGTTTCCGGAGTGGGAGCGCCACCGTCACGCAGATACGGCGACTCACTCGGCACGGTGACCAGCGCGGAGCCCCAGCCATCGTTGTGGATTTCGCTCAGATCGCGGAAATCGCGTACGGCCTGCATGCCGAGCACGCCATTGAGACTGGTGTTGCTTCCTGCTGCCGCGAATCCAAGTAATCTGCACATGGTTGATTACTCTACAGGGCTTGTGATGCAACGCGCGCATATGGCTATCGACATTGCTTATAGCGTGCGAAAAACAGCGGGATTCCAACGATTCTTCGCGATAAGACCATGCAAAACCTACAAAATGTCCTACGAAAACGGGCTGCGCGATGATGGCGGATACGATCACCATCATCGCGCAGCCCGTTTCACGGCTTGTTTCACACGCGCTTTAGCCGCGGAGGACGCTGAGTCGCGAGGAACAGCGGCTGTATCTCAATCAGCGGATTGTAAGGCGCAAGGCCGAACCATTTGACCGGAGATCCCGCAAGACGACGAATCGCATACTTGACTTCCAAAGAAATCGCGCCACGCTGCGACACCTTCGACTCAGGCATAAGCGCCTTGTGAATCAGCACATATCGAATCGGACCGATATTCGGATCAGCATCAAGCTTCGGATAGCGGCTTTCCTGCCTCGGTAGATCCCCAGACTTCGACAAATCGTTCATGATCTGATGAATATAAGCTGGAATCGACTGAGAAACCTTGAAACCAAGCCGAATGCGAACACGGAACATGTAATCCGTGCCGAAATTCTCAACCGAATACTCGCGGGTGAACGGCTCATCGGCGGTCTCGACGGAAACCGCCCACCAAGCGCGGGCACGTTTTGGATGGTCGGCGAAAATCGAGAAGAAGATATCAGTATCGATACGTTTCGTTTCCGGATCCGACGTGAGGTAGACGATATTGTCTGCAAAATACGGAATCGTATCGTCATCATGCAGCCGCTTCAGCACCGGTAGACATTCGGCGGGCTGCATATGACGACGCTGCGCACGTTCCAGCTTCGTGCCTTCGTTCCACGTGTACATAACCAGCAGAATCGCGAAGGTAAGCAACATCGTGAACCAACCACCATGCAGGAACTTCGCCATGGAAGCGAAGAAGAACATGAATTGGATCGCAAGGAACAACACGGTGAATACGATCGCTCCGAGACGACGCCCCGAATGCCAGATATAGACGGCGAGCAGAATGGTGGTGGTGATCATGGTGATGGTCAACGCCAGGCCATATGCCGCGGAAATATGCTCGGAATCGCGGAATAGCGCCAAAACCAACAGTGTGGAAACGCAAAGCACCACATTGACCACAGGAATGTACAGCTGACCGCGGGTACGGGCCGGGTAACGGACCTGAAGATGCGGCATCCAGTTCAGATGGGTGGCTTCAGACACCATCGTGAATGCGCCGGTGATCAACGCCTGCGAGGCGATAACGCCCGCGACCACAGAAAGCACGACAGCCACGTAACGCACGCTAGGCGTCATCATTTCGAAGAACGGATTCAAACCGTGCGTGCGGATATAAGCCGAATCATCCCAATGATTGAGCATCCATGCGCCTTGGCCGAAATAACAGAGCACAAGCGCGACTTTGATGAACGGCCACGTGAAATAGATGTTGCCACGGCCAACGTGACCCATATCGGAATAAAGCGCTTCGGCACCGGTAGTTGACAGGAACACCGTACCCATGATGGCAAGGCCAGCGGCATTATGACCGCTGAACAGGAATCTAACACCGTACACGGGGTTGAGCGCCGCGAACACGCTCCAATACTGACTGAGGTTCGCCAAGCCGACAACCGCCAAGAACGAGAACCAGACAAGCACGACCGAACCGAACGCCTTGCCGATACGCTCAGTGCCACGCGACTGCACAGAGAACAGCATCAGAATGATGGCCGCGGTGATCATCAGAGTCAGCTGTTTGTTTTCAGTAAAAAGTTTTTCAAAAGCCGGTAGCGTTTCCAAGCCTTCCACTGCCGAGCTGATGGACACGGCCGGGGTAAGCACGGAATCGGCGAGGAACGCGGCTCCGCCGAGCATGGCAGGAATCGCAAGCCATGCACCGTACTTCCGAACCAACGAGTACAGCGCGAAAATGCCACCTTCGCCCTTGTTGTCGATGCGCATGGCGATCAGCACGTATTTGACGGTGGTGATAAGCGTGATTGACCAGAACACCAACGAAAGCACGCCGAGCACGGCTTCGCGGTTGGCATGCGCAAGTCCGCCCTGCCCGTTGAGGAACGTCTGCATGGTGTACAGCGGCGAGGTGCCGATATCGCCATACACAACGCCCAACGCCACAATCGCCATGGCGGGCGTGATTCTGTTTGGCCCGGATTGCAGACGGCTCCACCAGCGGCCGATGGGACCCTTGCTAGCCACCTGGTCAAGGTGAGCAGCCTCCTGCTGCTTCTCCTCGTGCTGCTTGATCAGCACTTGTCGCTCTTCCTTGGTCAGCACCTTGTGCGAGACCTTCGGCGCCTGCGTGTATGTGGCTGCGTGAAACAGCGGCTCATCCTCGTTCGGCTCGTTAGCCATAACGCTACCTCCAAGTGGCGGGCCTTCCAACCCACTCCCCAAAATAAACGCAAAAAGGCACGTTAGGAGCCTTACGAAGTCTTGTCAAATCTTCACATTGTTTCTTGCGATTCCTGATCTCGCACGAAGTAGACTTCCTGTGGGTTTCTTTTCTTATTTTTCCTCTTGTTTTTCTCTTATTTTCGGATAAATCGTTTCCATCCTGTCGATTTTCGGAATTTGTTCAGATTCCATACACTTCGCGCGTAGTCTTTCGTGTTGCCTGCGCGACTTCTGTCAGCGGTTTATCGAGATAATTCGCCAACGACTGCAGGGTGTAGGGGATCATGTATGGCGCGTTGGTGCGGCCACGATACGGCATCGGACTTAGGTAGGGGGCATCGGTTTCGACCATGACATGGCTCAATCCGACAATGCGCGCCGACTCGCGTATACCATCGTTGCCCTTATAGCTGGATGTGCCCGAAAGGCTGAGATACCAACCGTTTTCACGCGCGATCTCACCCATTTCGGCATCACCGGAATAGCTGTGGAACACGGTCCGTTCGGGAGCGCCGTCCGCCAGCAGCGTTTCGATGACTTCCTTGTGTGAATCGCGATCATGGATCTGCATGGGCAGGTTCAATTCCTTGGCGAGCGCGATGTGCGCGCGGAAAGCTTCCCTCTGAAGTTCTTTGGCAGCTTCGCCGGTCCGGAAGAGATCCATGCCGGTTTCGCCTATGGCCACAACCTGATTGGGGTAGGTGATAGCGAGACGGTGCACCTCGGCCATGGCGTCTTCGAAGCTGGTGTCGTGCCAGGGTTTGTATTTGAGCGGAAGTCCGTCTGGTCCGGGCACTCCACGATGGCCGTGGAGCACGGATTCGTTAGGGTGTATGGCGATGGCCGCGTGAACGGTTTGGGAGTGTTCGCGTGCCATGTCGATGGCTGTCATGAGGTTCGGCAGTTCGCATCCGCAGTCAATGACGCCTTCGACGCCGACTTGTTGCGCTTGGTTCAGCAGTTCGTCAACGCTGTATACGGGGACTTCCGGCTGTCCTTTTTCTTGCGCTTCATGGCTCATGGCCTGCGAGAACGGCACGACGGACGCCACATGCGTGTGGTTGTCGATGACGTGCGCGTTCTCGGGAAGTGGTTGCGGTGCTGGCGCCCAGCTGCGGTCACGATGGTGTTTGCTCATACCTCCAGCCTACGCTCGATGGCAGTCTTGCGGTTGCAGTCGACATGATTGTCGAGCGAACCGAACGGCCAGCCAATCAAACGGACGGCCAATCAACCGCGGCGGCGAATCGCGAAAATTCGGGCGGATGGACGCTTGGAAGTGGTTGCGTTCAGGCGCACCGTTTCCGGATCCATGCGTTCGATGGTCCACGGTTCGGCGTCCGGAGCATGATCGGGTTCATCCGGATTCGGGAAGACCTGCTCGATGGTCCTGCCGGCTTCCAGCGGTATGTTCACCGAGGGGGTGCCTCCGCGACGCCATACGATGATGTAATCGGGTTTGTCTTCCTGCTGAATCTGCTGGTCGTTCTGCCGATTGGACGGATCGGCGTTCTGCCCGTTCGAGGCGTCACAACCGAGCACATGCTCGTCGCACATATCCGTTTCGACGTGGCGCAAACCGACGGTAAGCCAATCGCCGTCAAAATCAGGAAGTCCAGACGGCCAGAACGGCACCATATGCTGCTGGTCGGCAAGTACACAACGATGTAAGGCGATGGCGTCGCGAACGAGCGAAAGACGCGGCTCGGTCATGCGGTCGATGAAACCAGACAGATACAGTCTGCCGAGCACGCCCGTGGCGAGCGTGAAAACAGCCGTCTCATCGTCCATCTCCTGCTGGGCGTAGCCCCAATTCCCCTGCTGTTCCGGCAGAATCGTCATGCCCGCTCCGGCCGCGATAGCCGCGTAAATCAGCGGATCGCATTGGTCGGAAGTGGATTGCAGATCCAAGCGGGACAACTGCACATAATCGGCACGCATGGCGCCGGAGCCGCAATTTTCGATCATCACATCCGGGTGACGACGACGCAAATCGTCGAGCCAATCCAAATATGCGCGGCAATGCTCAAGCAAGCCGTCGCCAACGGATTCGGTATTCAAATCAGTGCCGACGCCGGGAATGGTGTTGTAGTCGAACTTGAAGAACACCGCGCCGAAATCGTCGATCAGACGATCAACGGTACGCGTAACATGCTCACGCGCTTCGGGGGAACGGAAATCAAGCAAATATCGACCCGAATCACACACACGCACGCCATGGCGTTGGAAGAACGCAGAATCCGGCAGCGTGCTTGCCAACGGCGATTTCGCACCGATCACTTCAGGTTCGAGCCACAGGCCCAAGCCCATGCCGTGCGCACGGATGTTTTCGGCAAGACCGCGCAAACCGGCGTCGCCGAAACGGTTGGTGGAAGCCTGCCATTCGCCGACCATATCCCACCAGCCGCCGTCCGTGCTGTCGTACCAGCCGGCGTCGATGCAGAAAATATCCGCGCCAACGCTTGCCGCGCCTTCGATCAGCGGCAGTTCCTTCTCAATACGTGGGTCACCGAACAGCGTGTTCATGTAATCGTTATAGACAACGAGACCTTGCGTACGCTTGAACTGCTCGGCACGACCCAGTTCGCGGGCTTTGGCAACGCGCAATGCGCGACGCTGCAACGTCATTTCGGCGACGGCCTGCTGCCAATCGCCGGCCGCGATGGCGAACGACACGGGAACCGACTCGAAATCATTGCCCTCACCAAGGTTGGTGAACCAGCCGTGATTCTGATATTCCGGTCCGAATGCACTGATGTGCAGACCGGGATCATCCTCACCGACCTCCCACTCCCACGGGCCATTATGCTCAATCTGCCACATTACGGAGAAGTCGCGGGCGCGGCGCATGGAACCTTCGACCTGTACGATACCGGCCGGCTCATGCACCCCTGTGCTCCATGTGGAGGTGGAGCTCATGGCGAATCGCGAGCTGGACTGGCCTGGATTGATTTTCTGGTTGCGGTTGCGCACCTGGGTGTCTCGCAGCGGGCGGACGCGCCAATCGTTTTCCACGGCCCAGGCAGCGTCGCCCCAGAAAATATTCGAACGATGGACTTTGCCGCAGTTGACGCGCATGGGAACGGTCAGGTTCAGCGACGACACCGCTTCAATCGGCAGTTGTTTGGCGGATTGCAGGCGCGTGTGCGTGCGCACCGCGGAAAGATTAGGGAACGCTTCGAACACGGAGGTGACCACCAGACCCTCATGCGGGTCGGCACAAACCGTTACAGGCGCGGGATTCGCAGCAGAGGCAGCCGCATCGCGCTCACTGGCGGTCGACTCGAATTCGCGGCCTTTCGGCTCAAGATCGGCATACGACGCGAATTGCGTGATCTCCAAACGGAACGGATCGGCGGAACCCTGTCCCGGTTCGGACGCGAGCGCGGAAACGAAGCGTAGTTTGCTACCGGCGACCGTGGCGATCAGCGCGAGGCGGTTGTCTTGCGAACCGGTGTTCGCGGCGAGCACCTCCACGATCGGGCGGGGATCTTTTTCCACTACAGGCGTTCCATCATCGGACAGGCGACCGTCAATGGGGATCATGCCTCGCCCTACAACGTTGCATAGGCGGACGGGAGAATCCCCCGCGATGTCGAACAGCATGGACACCACACCATTGCCCCATTCGAGACGTCCATCCTGACGAGGAAGTAGAGGGTTCAACATGCCGGCTGCCATTGCCATCTCCTTCGTGCTTCGAATACCGCCTGTTTATTGACGTGTATCGTTTGACGTACCTTCACTAGCTTAAACGGGAAAACGAGGCATGCCGTGCATGCGTGTCCATAGGCATTCAGGAAACGTTCAGCAACAGGATTGCAGCAAATGCATTTTTCGGCAAAGCAAAAACGCAGCCATCGGCAACTCATGTAGCGTCTTCCATTTCGACTGCTTCGCGTACACGTCGGATCAGGAAAGCTCGGCTACGGCCGCCTTCTGCTCGTCGGAAAGTGCATAGTCATCATCATGCCGTCCAACGGGATGTTGGCCGTCAAACGTCAGCTGCGCAGGAACACCGTCATCTCGGTTTCGCCACGATTGGCCCATGCGAAATACGGAATCAGTGTGACTTCCGTCGGTTGACGTTGTGCCGGCTGCCACAGTGCGTACAGCGACTTGTCGGCGGCGCCCTGCGAGGACTCCCGCCAAGCGGGAATGGTCAGCGTGACCATTGGCAGATCGACCGGTTCCACTTCGCCCAAGCCTCGTTCGTCCTGTGCGGCGGCCTGCGCATGGAAGGTGATTTCGTTGACTTTGACGGAGTCCGGATCGGCGGCGATCGTCTCGGCATCAGCATGTAGCAGATGCAGATTGTCGCCATTGTCGGTGCCTTCCGCGCAGTAGGCCAGCGGGCCGCGTATGAAGGCGACCTTGCCTGCGTCTTCGCGTACGAGAGGATTGGCCGCAATCATCCTGACCGGCATGGGGAAGTCGAAATCGATGACGTCACCGTCACGCCAAGTACCGGTGAGGTAGAGGTAGCCGTCACGGGTGGTGCGTGTGATGCGAGAATCCTTCTCACCCGTGGCATGGATGGAGTCGGCGGCCGACTCGCCACCGGCCCAGGCAGGCAGGCGAAGGGCCAAGGCAAAGGACTCCGGAACCTGCCCCTCATCGGAGGAAGGAAGGGTCACGGTGATGGCGCCGGCGCCATTCCACGGCATACCGGCCCGCACTTCGAGGGAGACATCGGAACCGCCGAGTTTCGCGGACACCACGCCACCCATATACAGGTGCACATACAGCGTGGAGGCATCGTCGGCCACCGTGTAGGCGTACTGTTGCACACTTTCGACCATGCGGGCGATGTTCGGCGGGCAGCACGCGCAGCCGAACCACTTCTGACGGACCGGCTTGACGTGGAACTTGCGTTCGTCGCGATGGCAGGCTTCGGGCACGACCTCCAACGGATTCACATAGAAGAAGCTTTTGCCATCGAGCGCCATGCCGGCCAGCGTGGTGTTGTACAAGGCCGATTCCATGACGTCCGCATATTCGGATTTTGGCTGAATCTCAAGCATACGGCGCGCAAAGAACGCGAGTGCGATGGCCGCGCAGCTTTCCGAGTAGGCGGTGTCGTTCGGCAGATCGTAGTCGAAGGAGAACGCCTCGCCCATATGCGTGGCACCGATGCCGCCGGTGATATACAGTTTCCTGTCGACGATGTTGCGCCAGAGCGTCTCGCAGGATTCCAGCAGTGCTGCTTCCCCGGTGATTCTCGCCACGTCGGCCACGCCTGAGTAGAAGTAGGCGGCGCGCACGGCATGACCGAGCGCCTCCGTTTGTTCCGTGACCGGCTTGTCGGCTTGATAGTAGGTGTAGTTCTGTTCACGTGGCTCGTAGTTGCGACCGTCCTCTTCGGCACGGCGGCGATCTTCGAGTGCAAAGTACAGTGGTTGCTGTCCACGCTGCCATACGAAGTATTCGGCCAGGTCGGCGTAACGGGTCTCGCCGGTTACCGCAGCCAGCTTCACCAGCGCCATCTCAGCGATCTCATGGCCCGGATAGCCGTGCAGCCTGCCTTCTTCCGTACCAAATCGGGAATCGATGTAATCGGCGAAACGGCAGGCCGCATCAAGTAGCTTGCGTTTGCCCGTGGCCTCGTAGTAGGCGACCGCACCTTCGACCAGATGCCCGAAACAGTACAGTTCGTGATGGTCCTTCAGATTGGTGAAGTGGCGGTCCATGCCGTTGAGAATGTAGTAGGTGTCAAGGTAGCCGTTGTCCAGCTGCGCCGCGCACACGATGTCGATGGCCGCGTCGGCTGTGGCCTCGAGTTCGGCGTCGGGATGATGGGTCAGCGAGTAGCCGACCGCTTCGATCCACTTGGAGAAGTCGGTGTCTTGGAACACAAATCCATAGAATTTGTCCGGGTCGGGATTGGCCGGGTCTTCCGGCAGCGCCTCGAAGCCGCGGAAGGTGTATTTCGGCGGCACGAAGGCCTTGCCCTGCTCGTGACGCTCGGCATTCTGCGCGGCCGCGGCCTTGAAGTTGTGCATGCAGTAGCTGGGGGCGGCACCGGGAACGTTGTCGTTCAACGCATTCCACTGATATGGAATCACCGCGGTGCGTACGAGCTCCTGCTCGGCGGCCCAGAACGGGTCGGTGACGGTGGCGTCGCGCAGCTCTATTGGATGGCTGTGGCGGTTATGGATGTCGGTCACGAGAGATTGTCCTTCCATGCGGGGGTTGTCGTACCGGCAGGGCCGGCGTTCTGGTCTTGTCCGATGGGTTCGAGCACATGTACGTCCATGCCGGGCAGTCGGCCCCACGAGTAGACGGCCATCATGGTGGCGAAGATGAGCACGGCCACACCGAATACCATCATCAGGCCGGGCAGCGTATGCGCCACGAAGGCGACGTTGACGACGACGATCATCATGATGATGCGGCAGAGGGATTCGTAGCCAACGGCGAATCGTTTCATGGCACTACCTCGTTGTATCGCAGTTTCGTTGAAATCCCAATATTTCTATCGTCATAATCATATGCCATCCCAACTGCACGACGTGCGTAAAGATGGAGAATTCATTCCGGCACTGGGACTGATAGGTATGCGATCCCTCCGGCGTGAATGGCCTGAAATCGCTCCAGGGACCGTGCAGGTTGGTGGCTGTGACGACCATGTTGTCGCTGCAGTCCCAGCCGGTCAGTTGCGAGCCGAACCAGTAGTAGACTCCATACGAGGCGATTCGAGGCATGATTGCGCGCGACAAGAACCACCCGTGCGTAGTAATGTGGTCGATCGCCAATGAGCCAGGATTGGATGGTGACGGGGAACGTCCACAGCAGGCGTATGACTACTTTCGTCCGCTGTATGAGCTGGCGCACGCCAGCGACCCGCAGAACAGGCCGGTCACACTGGTATGCTGCCAAAACGACTACACGACCGACATCGCCGAACGAACCATGGATGTGGTGTGCATCAACCGCTACTACGGCTGGTACAACCTGAGCGGTCGAATTCACCCAGTAGCCGGAGGAATCACCCCGCCAGAGAGGCCTTCAGCGGGGTGATTCCTCCAATCCTTGGCGGATTTACCCCGCTCAGACCTTGATCATGGCGTATTGGGAATCGTAGAGGCGATAGTAGGCACCACGCTTGGCAAGCAGCTCGGCGTGGTTGCCTTGCTCTACGATCTGCCCATGGTCGATGTAGCAGATCATGTCCGCGTTCTCGATGGTGGACAATCGGTGCGCGATGATGAAGCTCGTACGTCCCTTCAGCAGGTGGTTCAATCCGGCCTGAAGCGCCTCTTCGGTACGAGTATCGATATTCGACGTGGCTTCGTCGAGAATCAGAATGCGAGGATCGGCTAGCAGCACTCGCGCGAACGCAATCAACTGGCGCTGACCTGCGGAAAGCGTGGAACCACGCTCCTCCACCACCGTGTCGTATCCGTTCGGCAAATCCATGATGAACTCGTGCGCATGCACCGCCTTCGCAGCCGCTTCGATCTCGGCATCGGTCGCATCCAACTTGCCGTAACGAATATTCTCGCGCACATTGCCAGAGAAAATGAACGTATCTTGCAGCATGACGCCCATCTGCCGACGTAACGATTCCAATGTGACCGAACGCACGTCATGCCCGTCAATCGTCACCGACCCTTCTGCAACGTCGTAAAAACGCGACAGCAGGTTGATGATCGTGGTTTTGCCGGCCCCGGTCGGGCCGACCAACGCAACAGTACTGCCTGGCGCAACATGCAGATCAACCAGATTGAGAATATTGCGACCGTCAGGCTCGTAACGGAAGATGACATCGTTGAAATCGACGCGACCTTCGATTGGCGGCAGTTCGGTCGCGTCAGACGCATTGCGGATCTCCGGCTGCACATCAAGCGTTTCGAAAATACGCTCAAGATACGCGGAACAGGTAATCAGCTGATTGTAGAAATTGCCGATGCTGATCACCGGATTCCAGAAATTATTCGCATACCCGACGAACGCGATCAGCACGCCGGTGGAAACGTTTACCGCGCCGAAGCCCGTAACGCCCACATAGTAGATGAACGCGATCGTCATGACGGAAATGGTCTGGATGCCCGGCCACATGAGGAACTGAATGTGCACAGCCTTCATCCACGAGGTGCGCACGTCGTTCTGCTGCTCCTGGAAGGTTTTGAACTGCGCAGTCTCCTGAGCGAAGGTCTGCGTGGTTTTCACGCCGGCGATCGACTCGTGGATGAATGCGTTGAGATTGCTCTGCTTGTTCGACAGCACCTGGTACGCGCGGCGCTGGAAATGTTGCAATATCAGCACCCATGCGATCAGGAACGGGAAAAGCGCAAGGCTGAACAGCGCGAGCCGCCAATCGACCACAAACATGACCACCAGAGTGATCAGGAACGTGAACGCGTCGGAAATCACATTGATCAAGCCGGAACTCAACGTGTCGGAAAGGGTGTTCACATAATTGACCACGCGAATCAGGATTTTGCCGTGCGGACGCGAATCGAAATAGCTGAACGGCAGCGTTTGAATATGCGTGAAAATATCGCGACGCATATCTTTCAACATGAGCTGACCAACTCGAGTAATTTCAACGGTACGATAGCGCAATCCGAACTCGTACATCACGATAAGCACTGCCATCAATCCCGTTAATTCACCAAGTAAGGTGAGATTTTTCGACGGAATCGCACTATCGATCATGATTTTCGTCAAATATGGCACGACTACCGCGATGCAGCTCATCATTACGACGACGGCAAGAATGCGTGCGATACGTGACATATATGGTTTTAAATAGACGCCGATACGCAGAATATCGCGCAGATTAATCTGCTCTTCCAGTTCCTCGTCTTCACGGAATGTATTACGTTTTGCCATGGGGTTTCCTCCTTTCTTGCCTTGGTTGCGTTACGCTTCGAAACCATGGGAACGACCAGCCTGCAGGCCGAGCTGCTTGTAGTAGATCTCCCAGTAGCGGCCATGTGCGGCCACGAGTTCGTCATGCGTGCCGCGCTCCACAATGCGGCCGTGTTCGAGCACGAGAATCAGATCGGAATCTTTCACTGATGAAATACGGTGTGCGATGGTGACGATGGTTTTCTGCTCGTCCAGCTCGCGCAGGTGACGTTGGATTTCCGCTTCCGTTTCCATATCGACGGCGCTGGTCGTGTCGTCCATGATGAGGATCGATGGATTGTCGGCAAGCGCGCGGGCGAGGCTCAGGCGCTGTTTTTGGCCGCCGGAAAGGCCGACGCCACGCTCTCCAACCACGGTATCGTAGCCTTCCGGCATGCTGCGGATGAAGCCGTCCGCACCGGCGATGGTGGCCATGCGGCGAATGTACTGTTCATCGTATTCGCGCTGTTCGCCCACGCCGAAGCTGATGTTGCCGCCGATGGTGTCGGAAAACAGGAACGTGTCTTGCGCGACGACGCAGACTTGCGAGCGAAGTGTGGCGAGCGGCCAGTCCCGCGCGTCGACGCCGTCGATGAGCACGCTGCCTTCGGTGGGGTCGTAGAAGCGGGAGATGAGGTTGACGAGGGTGGATTTGCCTGCGCCCGTTTCGCCGAGAATGCCGAGTTTGGCGCCTGCCGGAACATGGAAATCCACATCTTCAAGCACGGGGGTGTTCGGTTCGTCGGGGAAGGCGAAGCTGACATGCTGGAAGTCGATGCTGCCGGCGATGCGGGTCGTGCTAGTCGTTACCTGTGTTGCCTGCGCAGCTTGTGTTGCCGATGTTATAAACGTCGCCTGCGATTGCGAGGCGTTGCCAGTTGCATCGTTTACACCGTTGGCATTGTTCGCATTCGGAGTTGCGGTATTTGCGTTTGCGCCGACTCCCGGCTTTTCCGTGATGTGCGACTGAGAGGTGAGCAGTTTGCGGATTTTGATGCAGGATGCGTTGAAACGCTGCCAGTCGTTGATCAGCCATCCGGATTGGCGCACCGGTCCGTCGATCATCCACAGGTAGGAGTTGAACGCCACGAGATTGCCGAGCGTCATGTGCCCGGTGATCACCAGGAATCCGCCGAGGCCGAGCGTGATCAGCTGCAGCGAGAAGCCGAGGCCGTCAAGCCACGGCATGTATTTGCGGCTGTTGTAGGCCTGAGCCATGTTGCGTTGCATGTAGTCGTCGTTGCGTTCATCGAATTTTTCGGTTTCATACGGTTCGCGTACAAACGCTTTGACCACACGGTTGCCTTCGATATTTTCTTCAACCATCGAATTCATTTCGGCGAGCGAATTGCGGATGGCGAAGAACAGCGGCCTCGCGTGCGTAGAAAGTCCGCGTGTAAGAATGAAAATGAACGGCGTAATGCACGCGAGCGCGAGCGCGAGACGCCAGTCGATGGTGAACATCATGGCGAGAGCGCCGACGAACATGACCACACAGTCGAGCGCCTGGTAGCTCACCCAGCTCAACGCGTGGCGGATGGCGTCGGTGTCGGAGGTCATGCGGCTCATAATGTCGCCGGTGCGTGTGTGGTTGAAATACGTGAAGTCAAGTTCGTGCAGTTTCTCGTATTCGTCGCTGACGAGACGAAATACGGAGTTCTGCCCGAAACGTTCCATCCACATTTGGTAGCCGTAGCGTGAGGTGACGCGCACGATGGTGAACACGATCATCATGATGCACAGTCGCGTCAGTTCGCTGACGTGTCCTTGCACGATCACACGGTCCACGATGAGACCCGACAATAGCGGAATGATGAGAGCCATGGTGTTGTTGACGCAGAACAGCACTATCGCGCCGACCACCCGTGGCAGGTCGGGTTTGCAGTATGGCAGGATCCATTTGAGGTTGCCTGCTTCTTTGTTACGATTCGGATCGACGTACATACGTAGCGTTCCTTCAGATTGTTTGCTTGGGTATTTGGGGTTTCGTGGGCTGTTGTTACGTTGATTCGTTGCTTTTCGGCTATTCGTTGCCGTTACGATTCACGTCCGTCGTTTGTCGAGCGTCCCGTTGCCGTCTCTCTCGGTCGAAACCCCTGTTCGGACTCGTAAACGCGACTTATTCTATGCGAACCGTTTTTCGATGCAACGTAGGTGATTCCGGCGTGTCGCAATCGCAATAAAAGCAACGCATGCACCGTTACATAAACTCGCTGTGAGCGCAACGAAAATATGGATGATTGCAGTAGCGCTTTCCGTATCGAACCGATACGATATATCGAGGCGCGGCATTCCGATGACGGCAACGACCGCAATCGTATGAAAAACACGAAAGGACGGCAATGATGTCGGACGAACAGGCACTCATCGCACAATATGCGGAAAAATATGGTCTTACCGACGAGATGATCAAGCATGCGGAACGTTGGACGGAAACCGACGGCGATCTTGCGGGACTTTCCGAAAAGCGAGTCCGCGGAATTCTTGACCTGCGTTTCAGCGCGATCGCAGTAGACACTCCACGTTCCGAACTGTGGCATACTCCGGACACGATCGATGTGATCGAAGACCTTCCATACCTGCCTGACGGCGGTTACGATACGGAAGCCGGGCAGTGCCGCGGACACTTACTTGATCTGTATCTGCCACATGATGCTGTACTGCGCGCCGGGCACACGACACCGGTGTACATCGATATACATGGCGGCGGTTTCACCTACGGATATAAGGAACTGAACCGTAATTTCAACGTGCATCTGGCCGATATGGGATTCGCCGTGTTCTCACTGAATTATCGCCCGGCCCCGCAGACCGACTTGAGGGGCCAGCTGGCGGATGTGCAAGCGGCATTACGTTGGATCAAGGCGCATCTGGCCGATTATCCAGTCAATCCAAACGCCGTATTCCTCACCGGCGATTCGGCCGGCGGCGCATTGACCATGCTGACATTGGCCATTGAAAACAGCGCCGAAGCTGCGGCCGCGTTCGGCATTGACGAGCCTTCGGGCATCGGTTTCGCCGGCGCGGCTCCGGTTTGCGGCGTGTACAGCCTGGCTTCCAAGCAGACCGCCGACGAAGCCGGCTTGGGCTCTACCGCATTCTCCCCAGACACGCGAATCGCGCTCGACGAAGCTCTTGGCACGGAATTCTTCGCCGGCCTCGAAGCGGCTGATCCGCGATTCCTCACTGCAGAAGGACTCGTCAACAACGTTGATCTGCCGCCGCTGTTCATTACCACCTGCAGCGACGATTTTTTGGAGGCAGATAATCTGGCGCTTGCCACGGCCCTATCGCGCAAGAGTGCCGATTTCGAACTTTTCGACCCGAAAACGGGCCGTCACGAAGCATTGGGGCACGTATTCGTGATCGGCATGCCATGGCTGACGGCCAGCGTGGATTGCCTCGAGCGCATCCGTGATTTCTCATACGACCGCTGCTGAATCACAAACGCTAACGCGCAACCACACATAATCACAGACCGCCAACGGTCGGCCATACGCAAACAGGCGCGTGGCCGACCGTTTCTTTTCATGCGCCTTTTACGCAACCGAAAACACCAATCGCAATCGCATGCATCCTGTTCAGAAAAGAAAAAGCCGGCGGAGAGAAAGGCCGCCGGCTGAGAGAGAGAAGAGAGAAGAAGGGTTCAGTTATGGGGTTCTTCGGGAACCTCGCCAGCTGCCGTAACCGCTGACATGTTCTATATAACCGCCCAAGTCTTGGAAGAATGATGCGTGTTCCTGTCAATTCGCTGGGAAAAATGTATCGAACATGTAAGCGGAACATACACATTCGTGAATTCCGTCGAATGATCGCAACATTACTTCCGATTTGTCCAATCGCACGTCCATATCACTCACCCACTCTGCAAAATCATCCAGTGAAATGGACAATTCTGCAATAATCGCAAAATCATCCATTTCACTGGACGATATGTCGAGCTTAAGATGCTGCCACTGTCTTTCTCGGAATACCGAAATGCATTGCAATCAACAGCAAATGACAATGCGCTGTTCGACCGGTATCTCACATATGGAGGACTCCCCCAAGTTGTGCAGGCACAGAACGCAAGTTGCACAGACAGCACAACACCCCCGAACCGACCGGATAGACCGGAAATCGCAGGTTCGGGGGCGAAAATCAGCGGGGCTGACGGAAGTGGCGATCGCCAATCGGCGTGAACGGTGTGTGCGGCTCGAGCTGATACCAGTACGCGACGGAAGCAACGTCGTCCTGACGCTCGAAATTGCCACCCTCTTCAGTGCCGATCTGCTGCCATTCCACACGCAGATCGTGCTCGAAATAAATCGGATCGGGAATGTGCCAGCGATACAGTCCACGGGTCACAGGCGTATTCACATCCCAATACGCGCTTTCGCGATGCGAGGCGAGACGCTGTGAGTAGAACGGGAATCCGACGTACGGCGCGCAGAACGTCTGCTCATGCATGCGCCCATGCTCGTCAAAATCAGCGAAACTCCACGCACCACCGAAATAATCCTCAGCACCAGTACTGCACCATGTAGGGTACTGGTCGTCTCCATCGATGTACATTTTGACTTCGCCCTCGCCCCACCAACGGCTTTCCAACGCGGTGAGCGCCAGATACGTGCCAATATACGCGCCACGCCCCTGCACGCCATCAAGCACCACATAATCGCGAGCCAGTTCGGTGACACGTTCGCGACGCCACTGTGCATGGAAACGCATGGTGCCGGCCGGAAGCGAGTCATATTCGGTGTAGTCAATCTGGTAGAAGAACGCAGGAACGTCTTCATTGTGATCGTTGCGGAGCACGATGCGCGCATGTTCGAACGGCATGGAGAAATAGCAGTTGAAACCGCGATTGGGTACGACCACCACCGGCATCGAATTGACTCGGCAGGCCTGCGCATGGCCGCAGCAAAAGAAGTCGCCGATCGGGCATTGCACGGACGGGGTTTCCTCGCCATCCCAATAGAATTCTAGGATCAGGTTACGAAGCACGTTCGGGCCGGTAGGCGACGTGCGATCGGTGACGGTCATCCAAATATGGCGGATCACGCCCGGACCGTCCACATTCATCAAAGTGACGCTCTCCCCCGCTTTCACGGTTTGGATGCAGGGGCTGCCTTTGCGCGACGGGCCAAGTGCACTGGCCGCAGTGGCCGCAGTGCCTTTGCCGCCTGTGGGATTCTCGGCGTTCACACAACGCGTGCGTCCCGGCGCTGTAACCGCAAGCGAGTCCAGCGGATTGCGCGCGGAGAACGCACCCAATGAATCGACCTGCATATCATGATACGAACTTTGCTGCATAGCGCTCCAATCGTTATGTTGAGTCATCAGCGCCCCTTTTCCTGCTATTTTACGGCACCCACAACAGTGCCTCACAGAGATTCGATCCAAAGCGGTCAACGCCCAGAACGTCACGACCGCATTGAATCCGGCGAACACCGCGTTACCCCAATTATGCGAAAACGTATCGGCATAGAACACCATGCACGAATAAATAATGATCGCCCACGGCATCGTCACATACAATGCCGGAGAAGCGGTACGATTATTGACCTTCGGCGTACGCGCGAACGGAATCTTCGTGTTCGTCATGCCCTGCTGAATCGACTTGAGCGTACCGGAAAGATTCACCGTCAACGAACATTATGGACGCAAAATGGTTCAGACGATTACGTCAACGCGTCCGATGTTCTTCGCCATGTGATTGAAGACAATACGATTCCCGTACGCCTCGCGCGAAGCAGATCATGCAGCGCACGCTCGATATTTCGCGCGATAATGATGCGTTCCATGTGGTGTTCGATGGCGTGGAGACTTTGGATCAGGTTGAGTTCATCCGTTCCATTGGAGGCACGATTGCGGAGGGCACGCTGTTGAGCAACGCCATGAGTGCCAACGAGTTCCTCATGCGTCTCGAAACCATGGGCACTTCATTGCCCGAAGCCGCCCCGAGGCAAGCTGAGTAAAGAGGATTCTCGTTTGCCGCACAACTGCTTTATCTCGTGAAATGCTTGAAGGAAATATAGCAGGATGGAATCATATGTGCTAAATTAATTAGTAAACCTGTTTAGCCAATGATGGCTTTGAGGAGGATTCGAATGGCCACTATCAGAGAGATAGCAAAACGGGTAGGTTTCTCCCAAGCCACTGTTTCGAGGGTTTTGAAGGACGATCCCACCTTTTCGGTGAAGGATTCCACCCGCGAGAAAATCCTAAACGCCAGTCTGGAAATGGGGTACAAGAACGTACCGCAATACCAACGCATCACCATTCCGCAAGATGTTGCGATTCTCGACAATGTCGTTCCCGACGAGGGTTTGCAGGACGCGTATTTCGACGAGTTGCGCGAAGTGCTCGTCAAGCATGCCGAAGAGCAGCTCATGAACGTGACCATGCAGAAGGACGTGGATTCGCTGATCGCCAACGCCGACAAATACGCAGGCTTCATTTCGATTGGTCCGTCGCCGTTGGATCGTAAGACGTTGCACCGTCTGCATAAGAAACTTCCCCACGGCGTCTTCATCGACATCAATCCTGCGCCGGCATTGTTCGATTCGGTGCAACCCGATTTGGAACAGACGATCTTGGATGCGATTGACGCGCTTATGGCGTCCGGCTGTTCACGAATCGGCTTTATTGGCGGCTTGGGCAACATTATGGGCGAGCATGAATATCCGGAAGACGTTCGTACGTTCGCATTTCGCAATTGGGCGCTGCGTTTGGGTTTGGATGTGAAGGGATTGGTGTATGCGGATGGCCCGTTCACTGTGGAAAACGGCCGTTTGCAGGGGTGTCAGTTAGTACAGGATCATGCTGATGATTTGCCCGATGCAGTGATCGTCGCCGCCGATCCGTTGGCGGTCGGCGTGCTACAGGCGTTTGCCACCGAAAATGTGATGGTACCGCGAGATATCAAAGTAATCAGCATCAACAATCAGGAGATCGCGAAATACACGTCTCCCGCATTATCGTCGTACGACATCAGCCAGGACGAACTTGCGAAAGCCGCAGTACTCATGCTTGCCGAAGCACTGACCGCCAACCGCAAAATCAGCCAGCATATGCGAATCTCCACCAGTCTCGTCGCCCGCGACAGCTTCACCCCGCAAGACTAAAAACAAAAACTCGAGATACAGCAAGGACCGGCATCCTGTTACGAAGCCGGTCCTGCAATTACGTTTCAGCAATCGCGCCTTAACGAAGAAAGTGGGCGTCGCACCAGACGTGTTCGACGGCCCAGGTGGCGGGGTTGAGCAGAAGCACGTCGGCAGCATAGCCGGAGGCAAGCAGACCGAGCGGCTGCTTGGTGACCGGGTTCGCACGATCGAAACCGAATGCTTTAGCCGGAATCAACGTGGCGGCTTCCACCGCGTCGGTAGGCGTGAATCCTAATTCGAGCACCGCACGCTGAACAGCCTTTTCCAACGTCAACGTGGAACCGGCTATCGCACCATTCGATGCAAGACGAGCATGACCGTCAATCACATTCACATCCAACGCACCCAGCAAATAATGACCATCCGGGCAATCGGTGGCAGCCATAGCATCGGTCACAAACGCAATGCGATGCGGGGCGAAGCCGAATCCCAAACGCACCATCGGATCCTGCACATGAAAACCATCATTAATCAACTCAACAGTGACGCGCGGATCCTCAACAGCAGCCGGAATCGGACCAGGCTCACGATGATGCAAACCATTCATCGCATTGAACATGTGCGTCATAATGCCAGCACCCGCATCAAAACCTCTGCAGGCGGTTGCATAATCGGCATCGCAATGTCCCACCGCAGGAACCACTCCAGCCGCAGCAAAACGACGAATCGCATCAATGCCATGCGGTAGTTCGGGGGCGATGGTAATCTGTCGCAAACAGCCGTTCGCAGCATGCAAAAGCCGATCAACATATTCAGGAACCGGATCTTTCAAGCATTCCGGATCATGCGCACCTTTGCGAGACAACGCAAGGAACGGACCTTCCAAATGCGCTCCAAGAATGTCAGGGCGAGCACCCATCATGCCACGCACGGTTTGAAGATTGGCGCACATCACGTCAAGCGGGTTGGTAATCAAACTGAGCACCTGACGGGTGGTGCCGTGCATCATATGACCTGCGCGGGCCATGCGTATGCCTTGCACACCATCATCGAAGGAACTCCCCCACGAACCGTGCGCATGAATGTCGACGTAACCGGGCGTCATCATGCGGCCTGCAGCGTTGGTCACGAAACCGGCCGAACCGGTCATGGAATCGCCGGGACCAACCGAACTGACCGAATCGGAATCAGCATCGGCATCCAAACCGACGCTTGCGCATGCCGCAGCAAAATCATCGTCCCGATTCCCAGTCGCCATAATCGCACTACCATCGGAAACCAGCCAATAATGTTCCGCAACACCTCGCGCATCGACTTTGCGCGCATTGTGAATCGCAAACGGACGGGCCGACTGCGCTAACGCAACGTCCACCTCATTCGCAAACCGCTCCCGAGACTGTTCCATATTCAAACCTTCCGACTCACTCACAGCCATATTCCTCAATTAGCATCCAATTCTTCCAGTCAGTGGAGAAATTCTCCCGCTAACAGCCGCCTCAGAGTCCCAATTCCGCCAGTCAGTGGAGGAATCCTCCCGCTGACAGGCCAAAAACGTCCAGAATGTTCCAGTAGTTCGTTCGGCACGGAGGTTTGCGCGTATACGCGACCTAGGAAGAACCCGAATGGCGAAACGCAACACGGGATGATGATCGCCAGCATGGTGTTGGTCAGGTGCAGTGCATGGAAAATCGAGTACTGCGGAATGGTGAGTATGCATCCCATGACCACGCCGATGGCGATGGCGTCGGGAATCTGGTCAAGTCCGACGGCAAACCACAATCCGTTGCTGCTAGTCAGCTGCGATGGGGTTTTGGTGGATGCGATGATAGCCCAGTAGATCAGGAACAGGAAGTAAATCAACGCTACGACGAGCACGATTACGGTAAACAACAACATGACGCTTATCCGCAGCACGGAACAACGAAAAACCTCTCACCAGAATCATGCGAGGCTGCGCCTTTTAAGATTTGCCGTTAGGTTAGTAGCTAAGTAAATTAGATGGCCCTGCACCAGCCAGTGTTCTCCAATTCACATTTGACGGACATCGACTTCTCCATTAAGAGACGCCACTCTGGGAGATAGACACGCCCCTGACATTGACTTCATGTTCACACTCAACCAGGGTAAGGTCGAGCGTGAACATGAAGTCAGCTTGAGTCGATTAGAGCTGAATCACGACTCCCTCCCAACGAGCAAGCTCGCCACGAGCGATCGATTTCACGCCATGCGCAACATCATAAGTGCTGAGCAGTATCTGCGATTCCGCGACGCCATCGCCGAGCAGCTCCGCCACTTCCCCCGGCAGACCGGCGGATCTATCGGTGAGATTGACGACAACAAGAATCGTATCGTCGCCGCTGGTACGGGTGAAGGCATACACCTGCTCGCTGTCCGCCGCGACCAGATTCCACTCGCCCGTCGCGACGGTCGCATTGTCGTGGCGCATGGCGATGAGCTTCTTGTAGAAGCCGTACACGGAATCCGGATCGTCGAACTCCTCGGCCGCGTTGATCTCCACGTGATTCGGATTCACGCCGATCCACGGCTCCGTCGCCGCGTCCGCCGGGGTGAAGCCGGCATACCTGGAAGCGTCCCACTGCATGGGAGTGCGCGAATTGTCCCGCCCGATAAGCGCGAGGGCCGCCATCATCGATTCCGGCGACTGGCACCTGGCCTCCTCCACGCGCTGGCGGTAGGCGTTGATGGCCTCCAAGTCGCGGTACTGGCCGAGCTCGGTGAAATGGGCGTTGGTCATGCCCAGCTCCTCGCCCTCGTAAATGTACGGGGTGCCGCGGTGCATGTGCAGCAGCATGCCGAACGCCTTGGCGCTCAACTCGCGCGACTCGCGGTCAGAGTCGTTACCCCAACGGGACACGACGCGCGGCTGGTCGTGGTTGCAGAAGAACAGGCTGGCCCAGCCAGCGTTCCTCACGGCCTCCTGCTGTCTGCTCATTCTATCTTGAAGTTTTTTAGGAACAAAAGCGTGTGTATCCCATTTTGATTCGGGGGATTGATCGATACTGACGTGGTCGAACAGGAACAGCATGTCGAGTTCTTTGTGGGCTGGATTGGTAATAAACTCGTTGCGTTCCGGAGTGATGCCCGGCGCCTCGCCGACGTTCATGTAGCCCTCACGGCCCTCGAACACCTCACGGCGCATTTCGGCGAGGAACTCGTCGAGCCGCGGACCATCGGAACAGAACGGGCTCGCGTTCGTGTATCCCTCTTCGCCTATCTCTCCTTCGGACAGTTCCGAGTCGACCTCTCCAGGCAGCCGTCCGTGGCTATCGAGATGTTTCGAGATCAAGGTGATCACGTCCATGCGGAAGCCGTCGATGCCGCGGTCCATCCACCAGTTCATCATCCTGTACACGGCCTTGCGCACCTCCGGATTCTCCCAATTCAGATCCGGCTGCTTCCTGGAGAACTGGTGGAGGTAGTACTCGCCGCGCTTCGGATCGTACTGCCAAGCGGAACCGCCGAAATACGAACCCCACCGGTTCGGCTCGGCGCCCGGAGTGCCCGGCTCATGGCCCGGCCTGGCCGGACGCCACCAATACCAGTCGGCATGCGGGTCGTCCCTGTCTCGGGAGGCCTGGAACCAGGCATGCTCGTCGGACGTGTGGTTGACCACCAGATCCATCACGATCTTCAGACCGCGCCTGTGCGCCTCGGCGAGCAGCTCGTCCATGTCCTCCAACGTGCCGAACAGCGGGTCGATGTCCTGGTAGTCGGAGATGTCGTAGCCGTTGTCGTCCTGCGGCGACCTGTAGACCGGGGACAGCCACAGCACGTCCACGCCAAGATCAGCCAAATAATCGAGACGGCTGGTGATGCCCTTCAGGTCGCCGATGCCGTCGCCGTTCGTGTCCTGGAAGGAACGCGGGTAGATCTGGTAGACCACCGCGTTGGCCCACCACGGGTTCGGGGTCGCGCCGTTGGAACGCACGGCGTCGGGAAGGACGGAACGATTGAAATCAGTCATATCTTGTTTCCTTATTAAATCAAGTTCTTCATCAACGCGATGCTATGGATCCACGTTGCCTATATACGGGATGAATCAATGTTGCTTTTTCTTTTCCTTTTAGAGTTCCATCCATGAGTCGAACAAGCATGCTCATGCCCAGTTGACACAACTCTGCTGGCATTAAGGGAAATTCATCTATCCTCAGACGCTTGCCTATGGAATCTGTATATGTTCCCGCTGAAATCAGCGAAAGATCTTGAGGAATCTTCATTCCACGCTGCCGCGTCGCAGCAACAAGATTATTAAGGAACAATGGGCCGCCTTGAGTCACAATTGCTGTGTTCTCACTCGAGATGAACCTCTCAAGTAGGTTTTCGGCAGCATCGAAATCATCCTCGTCGGTAAACTCTTCATCTATATGAATCTTGTATCGCGCAGCAGCATCATGCATTGATGTCCTGAGTCGAATGAGGTAATTTGCACCTCCATTTCGTTCGTAATCAATCTCCTTCCCCCCTGCAAACAGAATTCTGCTGTGCCCATTACGACAAAGCGTTTGCATGATCATTTCACCCATTTCAATAAAATCGGTATCAATGCATGGCACATTTATTTCATTCATAGGATGTCCAATAGAAATGAGCGGAATACTTGAAAGCTGAGCTAATTCAATTCGGGGATCATTCATAGTCACATCCATAAGAGCGACACCATCCACCATCCCAGTATCGATGATAGAGCGAAGCTGCTCATCTCCTGTTTCCTCAGTCAACAGCAACGTTTCATAGCCAAGTTGCCTGGCCGCTTTGAGAAAATTTAGAAAATAAGCACAATAGTTGGTGTAGCTGGTGGAATCATGGACGGGCGAACTCAGCGCGACGAAATGAGTCTCACCACTCAACGGAGCTGGACCACCGTTTTTCGCCAAGTAACCAAGTTCCCGCGCAGCTTGCAATACTCTCCGACGGGTATTTGCCCCTATGGGACGTTTCCCTGTCATCACATAGGAAACCGTGCTTATGGAAACTCCTGCGAGAGCCGCCACGTCCTTGATTCCAGCCATTGTTATCCTTATTCGTTCACAGTAAAGCCTTGGCTCTTTCCTTGCTCAACGAGCTTGTCCTGCCAAGCCTTCACACCTTCCTTCATTGTGGTCTGTCCCGTGTAAGCCGCCCCGACAGTGTCGGTGAAAACGCTTCGCGCATAAACGTCATAGGGCAGAAATTCGAACTTAGATGTGACACGCTTCGCAGCCTCGGCGAATTCAGCATTGAACTTCTCACCGCCAAAATAATCCACCGTGTCTCCATCGGAGTTCACCATAGTAGTCTGGCTAAGGAATTTATCGTTAGACATGGTCTTCAAATCAGCAGGAAAACCACCTTGGTCCACACGGGACATGATGGCATCAGAATTAGTGCTGGCAAATTCCATAAACTTGTACGCAGCATCCGCATTCTTGGATGACGACATCAGGGCAAGGGAGGAGCCGCCGTACTCAGAACTTACCTTCTCGCCGGCGTTCCACGTTGGCATTTGAGCAATTCGCCACTTTCCAGCACCCTCCGAAGCATTGTTTAAAAACATGCCGGGAGCCCATGCAGCAGATATCACGCTCGCAAATTCTCCGGAACCAACTGAACGATACCAATCATCAGAACTATCTTTTGTCTTCGTTTCGATTAGTCCTTCATCAATCATCTTTTGCCAGAAGTCACAGAATTTCTGCACTCCTTTATCAGTAGTGAGTTTGACGGTAACCTTGGTGCCGTCTTTAGATGTGGAATATGGGTGTCCACCTGCTTGCCAGACCATTGCATTGAAGAATCCGGCGTTCCCTGGATCATTAGTAATATATGAACCAATCTGCTTAATCTTCTTTGCATCTTGATAGAACTCATCCCAAGTACTTGGCGGCTCAGAAATGCCAGCTTTGTCAAATACCTCTTTGTCATAGTAAAAAGCCATTGGTCCAGAGTCGACTGGCATACCATACATACCGCCATTGAAATTCACTGCATTCCAAGTACCTGGGGTGTAGAAATCCTTATATTTGGCAGTCCCATAGTCATTCAGATTTTTAAGAGAGCCCTTAATTACATACTCAGGAATCGCATAATATTCAATCATGGCTATATCCGGAATTCCACTGCCAGCTTCCAAAGCATTATTCAGAGCTTTGTATTCATCTTTACCACTACCGGCATTGGTAAATTTGATGACAATGTTAGGGTTTTTCTTCATGAAAACCTTAGCATTAGCTTTAAGATTGTTATCCCAAGCCCAAACATTAACAACCGTCTTACCGCTCCCATCGGAAGTTTCCGACTGAGTTGTTCCACACGCTGCCAATGGAACAACCATCGCCGCAGCACCGCAGAGAGCAATTATTTTTCCTAACGAGAACCTCATTGTTTCCCTTTCTTTCTATTGAGCAGCAGTGGCATGATCCTTGCTTTTGGCGCCCTTGCTTGTAGTCTGCATCTTAAAACCGAAGGATTATGACTGACAAATAATTTCGATGATTTCGACGATTTCAATAATCAAGGCACTCACCATAACAGACATGCGCGGCTGCATCACGCAACGGCCAACACAATTGATGATCCATTGTCTAAAGAACGAGAAAGTCACATTAGCGAATACTCCACTGAGACCAACGGTAGCAGCCGCACCGCCACCGACAATGGCCCCTCAAGCGGCGCATACAAAACCCATGGAGGGGCACAGGTTACGGAGATATGCAATGACTCCCGGCCCATTAAACCTATAACGTAAATCAACAGCGATGTCGCCAATAACAGCTCTGCTATATATTTCCATCAACAAATTGCCTGGAATATGTGCCAAATTGCAACCCCGGCGGTTCAGCTATCATGCGCTGAACCATCAACTTCGTAGGCCCTCACACGATACAGTCGCGCGTACCTGTTCTGGTGAGTGCCTTGATTATTGAAATCGTCGAAATCATCGAAATTATTTGTCAGTCATAATCCTTCGGTTTTAAGATGCAGACTACAAGCAAGGGCGCCAAAAGCAAGGATCATGCCACTGCCGTTCAATAGAAAGAAAGGAAAAAGAATACCATCGGGTGTCCTCGAAGGCATGAACCGTACCGCCCGATCATCGAAATCTGAATTTCTTCAGTCCAACGATCGGGGTGCGGTTCATCAAGGCTCCACCGTGGAGTGAAAGTACAGGCGCGAAAGGGATGCTTTCCCATCCACACCTGTTTCACACTCGGAAATCTTTGCGCGGCAATCAAAAACAATCAAAAATGTCTCGAAGGAGAGAATGATGTCAGCAACGGAAGTTGTTGCCAATATGCCACTGCATTCGGCAACCGTGCGTGTCAATAAACACAAGGCGGATTGGCGTGGTTGGAAGTTTATGTGGCCGTTCGCGTTGGTGTTCGTGTTCGTGTTCGTGATCCCGATCCTGTACGCGGTCTACATCAGCTTCTTCCAGAAGCAGATGATCGGCGGCACGAGGTTCGTGGGGATCAGCAATTACATTCGTCTGTTCCATGATCCGCAGTTCTGGGGTTCGGTATGGCGCGTGGCCCTGTTCACCATGGTGCAGGTTCCCATCATGCTGTTCCTGTCGGCGGCGATGGCTTTGGCCTTGGATTCCATGAAGCTGCACGGCGCGAAGTTCTTCCGCATCACCACGTTCCTGCCGTACGCGGTGCCGGCCGTGGTGTCGACCTTGGTGTGGGGCTTCATGTACGGCGCGAAATACGGTCTGGTCGGCTCCCTGAACGACTGGCTGGGCACGAACCTCGACGTGCTGAGCCCGAACGTGCTGCTCGCCGCGATCGGCAACATCGTGACCTGGGAGTTCACCGGCTACAACATGTTGATCTTCTACAGCTCGCTGTCCACGATCCCGCACTCGCTGTACGAGGCCGCCAGCATTGACGGCGCGAGCGAATGGCAGATCATCAAGTCCATCAAGCTGCCCGAATTGAAGGGATCGCTCGCGATCACGGTGATCTTCTCGATCATCGGCTCGTTCCAGCTGTTCAACGAGCCGAGCATCCTGCAGAACATGGTGCCGGGCAACTCGATCACCACGTATTACACGCCGAACATGTACGCGTACAACCTGTCCTTCGCGGGCAGCCAGTCGAACTACGCCGCTGCCTTGGCGATCACGATGGCCGTGATCACGATGGCGATCGCGTACGCGGTGCAGCTCAACAGCATGAAGGAGCAGATGAAGTAACGCCTTGGGGCGTACGTCATCCGCATGGGACATGGATTTTTCAAGGAGCATAACAATCATGAGCGATGCTGCGATGTCGACGGGGTATATGACTCCCCAAGGGCTTAAAGAGCAGGAACGGGCCGCGAAGAAGGCCGAGAGGGCGCGCTTGAAGCGCGTGGAAATGGATGAGAAGGCGGAACGCAAACGCGCGGCGAAGTCCGGTTTCGCGAACGTGTCGAACCCGAGGCGCAGCAAGCTGCTGACCTTGGTATGCGCGATCTTCGCGGTGTACTGCCTGTTCCCGTTCGTGTACCTGCTGGTCAACGCCACGAAGACGCAGGCCGACTTCACTTCGACGTTCGGGCTGGGTTTCGGCCACACGTTCGCCCTGTGGGACAACATCGTGACCGTGTTCACCTACCAGGACGGCATCTTCGGGCGCTGGCTGCTCAACACGCTCCTGTACGTGGTCGTGGGCGCCGGCGGCGCGACGCTGCTGGCCATCATGGGCGGCTACGCGCTGGCGAAGTTTCGTTTCCCGGGCCGCAAGGCCGTGTTCGCGGTCATCATCGGCGCGATCAGCGTGCCGGGCATCGCGTTGGCGGTCCCGCAGTTCCTGCTGTTCGCCAAGCTCAGCCTGACGAACACGCCGTGGGCCATGATCATTCCATCGTTGATCAGCCCGTTCGGTTTGTATCTGATGTGGATCTTCTCCGAGCAGGCGGTTCCGACGGAATTGCTCGAGGCCGCACGAGTCGATGGGGCTTCGGAGTTCCGCACGTTCTTCCAGGTGTCCCTGCCGCTGTTGGCTCCGGGCATCGTTACGACGGCCCTGTTCACGATCGTGGCGACGTGGAACAACTATTTCCTGCCGTTGATCATGCTGAAGGATTCGAACTGGTATCCGTTGACGATCGGTCTGAACCAGTGGAAGGACCAGGCGAGCACCGCTGGCGGCCAGGCGATCCAGAACCTGGTGATCACGGGCTCGTTGATCACGATCATCCCGCTGGTCATCGCGTTCCTGTGCCTGCAGAAGTACTGGCAGTCCGGCCTCTCCGCGGGCGCGGTCAAGGAATAATCAATTTCTACACCACAGCCGTGGAACGAAAAATATGGCCCATACAACAAGTATGGGCCATACGCATATACATGATCTGGCGGACCTTCCTCACAAATCACGATAGTTGTTCCCCATTGTGAGACACACTTCGGCTGCAAAGCTGAAGTAATTCAGATCCATATGGCCGAAGGTGCGGTCTCGATATGCGTAAAAACAGGAAGCTTTATGGCGGCACAGTTTAAAGTGCTGGCACGGGCACTCAGACAGAAACGGCGGTGAGACTGTATATGTTCGACGACATCCCAAGAAGGTGAACTAATCTTTCACTGAGAACTGTCGAAATCCAGAGCGCGCAAGATTTCGAAAACTACCACGCACTCCTGTTTAGTAATCTTTATTAACAATAAAAATTACATGACACGCTTGCATCGCGGCAAACTACAATATGTACCAGCCCCACACAGGAAAGCGAGGACACCGTGAGCGGCACTCAGACAAAGGCATCACCTTCCGATATTCGAATCAGCAATATCACCGCCGCATTCAAGCAACTATTCCCCGCAACGCAAATATCACGAGCCAACATCGGCAAACTCATCGGACTTTCACGCTTCACCACCAGCGAAGTGACCGGCGAAATGGTCGATAATCGCATTCTGCGCGAACTCGGACCAGACAATCGCGAGGGGCGTGGCAAACGTTCGCAAGTACTCGCCATCGACACTGATTTCTGGCGAATCGTTTCCATCGACCTGTCGAATCCGAAACTCGCCAAAGGAGCGCTGGCGGATCTTTCCGGCAGAATCGTGGACCGCACCGAACTTCCTGCAGACAACGGTTGCAGCGTCGATGATGTAATCAGCCTGTGCAAACAGCTCATCGCCTCAACGCCACTGCCGATTCTCGGCATCGGCATCGCCGTGACTGGCATTGTGGAACCCGACGGCGTAGTGCGCAAATCCGTGCACTTAGAGTGGAACGAACTGCCGCTGAAAGCCGAGGTGGAAAACGCCACCGGAGTGCCCACACTGGTAGGCAACGACACCAACGCCGCGCTTGTGGCGGAACGATTCTTCGGCGACTGCTCCCCCAATTCCATGCTCATCTCCATCGGCCGAGGCGTCGGTGCCGCACTATGCCTCAACGACGTCATCATCGAAGGAAGCTCCTCCACGGCCGGCGAAATCGCGCATGTGGTGGTCGACCCAAATGGACCGACCTGCGAATGCGGCAAACGAGGCTGCCTTGAATCGTTGGTTTCCGACGACAGATTGCAAGAACGCATCGCGCAGGATCCCGCCTCACGTACGCGTATTCTCGCCGAAGCGGGCGCTCTGCTCGGTCGCGTCATGGCCATACCGGCCGGACTGCTGGATCTGCGTGACATTTCGATATACGGGGCGCCGGAAATCGTCAATGCTCAATTCATCGACGCAATGGAAGATGAAATCAGGCGCACCATGACCACGGATTATCAGAAAGCGCCGCAAATTCACCGTTGCAGGCAAGGCGAGGATCTCACATTGCGAGGCCAGGCCACCATCGTAATCCGCACACTAGTTCCGACAATCCACGAACGCGGCTCCCTCATCGGCGATGCCTAGCCCCGGCCACCGCTCACTGCTGCGGGTAGGAATCCTCAAAGAAGCGACGCTCGAGATGCACGATGGTGCGGAACACGTCGGCTTCTGAGCCATCCACCGACGCATACTCGTTGACGAGCGCGATCAGGCGGCCCGTCCAAGCGCGGAAATGATCACCTTCATGCAAATCAACCCAGCCTTACCACGCCCCGCTCTGGATCGCTTTGCATAGCGCAGTCATAACGACCGCCGTTCCCAACGTACCGAACGCGCCGCCGAAACGCAAGAAGCAGAACACTTCCATGACCGCCATGGCCTCCATGACCGCACGCTCAATCTTGGCGAATCATTGCACGAATTTGTTGAGACGGCGATCGTAGGTCAGGAGGCCGTTGAGCTCTTCTTCGACGTCGGAAACCTGCGTGTACACATAGCCCGCCAATCCGCGTGATTCCAGCGATTCCGCCGAAGCAAGCACGGAACGGACGGCAGCGCGCCAATCCTCAATCGAATCGTATTCGCCATAACCGTAGGCTCGCGAGACCGCGGCATGATCAGCAACCAACTGCGCCAATCCCCCGAATTCCGAAATCATGAACGCACGAACGCCATGCTGCATCACCGGCAACACCGCATAATGCGCGGCACGACAACGCCTCTTGTGCTTCTTCTCATATTCGGCCACATACCCGCGCAACGGCCCCTTATCAGGGTAGATTTCCAGCGGACGGAAGTAGTTGTGCACACTATGGAAGTCGCCGCAACGCTGGTCGTACCAACCGCTTGTAGCGTCAATCGGGCGCGTCGGGTCAAGCGCGTGAATGCGTTCCGCCGCATCACATGCGTTAAACTGTCCCCAACCCTCGTTGAAAAGCACCCACGCAACAATCGACGGGTGGCCGGCAAGCATGTGCACCATGGCATCGCAGGTGCGTGACCAATCACGGCGGTACGTCGAATCGTCTGCACCAAGCGCCGCGAAATGCTTCGCCGTGTCGTCGCGGTACTTGTTCCACGTGGCGCGCACGAGTGTCGGCTTGCGATTCGTGGTCCACGCGTTATATTCGCCGCCGCCCGACACCGCGTCCTGCCATACAAGCATGCCGAGGCGGTCGCAATGGTAGTACCAGCGTGCAGTCTCAATTTTGATATGCTTGCGCAGCATATTGAAACCGGATTCCTTCATGGCGATTATGTCGTGAATCAGTGCTTTGTCGCTCGGCGCAGTCATCAAGCCGTCCGGCCAATACCCCTGGTCGAGCACACCCTTGAGGAACAACGGTTTGCCATTGAGATGGAATCGCGCAACACCCTTCAAATCAGGCTTGATTTCAACCGTGCGGAATGCGCAATACGAGCGCACAATATCCTGCTTTTCTTGCGATTTCGCAGCGCCAAATTCCAGCGTCGCCGTCACGTCATACAAATACGGATCTTCAGGCGACCATAAGTGCTCGGCCCGCGTTGCGATTTCCGTACGCACCTTGCGCATGCCGGCCGCAAACCGCTCGTCCGCAACAATCGCGCCATCCGCAGGATCCGTTACAACGATACGCAGTTTGGCGTTCGGCTTGTCTCCGCCGATTTCCGCGCGAATGAACAGTCTGCCGTCCGCAGCGCCCTTCAGCGTGAGCGTCTGCATGTACGCCTCCGGCACGATCTCCATCCACACGCTCTGCCAAATGCCGCTTTGTGCGGTGTACCAAATACCCTCGCGCTCGATCTTCTGCTTGCCGCGCATCTGCGTGCCCGAATCGTTCGGATCATACACGCACAACGCAATCTCGAAATCATCATCGGGATCGACGAATGCCGAAATATCAACATCGAACGGCAGATAGCCCCCGACATGCACCCCTGCAAACTGCCCGTTGATAAAGCAGGCACACACGTAATCAACCGCTTCGAAATGCAGAATCAAACGATTTGCATCCCCGATCTGCCGAACCGCTTCCTCTCCCCCAAGCGTGACAGGGTGCACAATCGTGCGATACCAGATCATATTGTCGGGATAAATCGTTTGATGCACGCCGGAAAGCGCGGATTCCGGTGAAAAGGGCACGAGGATTTTTCCATCGAAGGTTTCAGGAATGGCCGCTTCCTTTACTGCCTGCACCGCTTCGTCACGGGTGAGTACAGTCGTGGATTTGCGCCATTTCGAGCCGTTGTCGCTTTCAGGAATGGATACGATCGCGTAATCCCAGAATCCGTTGAGCATAGTGTGATTGCTGCGCATCATGGTTGGGCGCGGATGTTCGTCCAGGATTGGCGTGCGGCCGTTTTCCAGTTTGCGTTCGCCATCTTTCGTAGGACAGAACGCTTTGTGTGCCGCGTTGGAAGACAGCCATTCGCTGGCGATCTGCTCACCCCACGGCGTCCACAACTGCTGCAGCGGCTCCTGAGAACGCATTTTCGTAGGCGCGGCTTTCAGCACTCGCTTGACGTCCAACATAAGAGTCCTCCCTGCAGCATCGCATTTCCCTCAACTTCCTCATTGTAACGAGAGGAATGGCAAAGAGAAATAACGATTCACGGATTCAAAATCGATGCAATCTGGATTGCACCGTCAGATATAAAAAGCCGGTGCAAGAACTTCGTAAGTTCCCGCACCGGCAATCAAGCAAATCATCTGAAATATATCAGCTGAATCAGCCTTCCAGCTTGGCCTTTTCAGCGGCAAGACGAGCCGCTTCAGCCTCACGACGAGCCTTCAGTTCGGAATCGAAGCGGGCAAGCTCCTCTTCAACGGCCTCCGGTGGGATCTTCGCGAAAATCGGATGCGGCTTCGGCACCGGAGCGCCAGCCACGATCGGCTCGGAAGCCCACGGATGCACGGTTTCGCCCAGCTTGTAGTCGCCGGTGATGATCGGGTACATGAAGCCCGGCTTGTCGAGATCCTCAACCTCTTCCAAACGCGGCAGCGGTGAGAACGTGCCCGTGCCACCAAGAGCCTCCCACACCTTCTGTGCGGAATGTGGCAGGAACGGGGCCAGCAGGTGGTTCGCATCAGACACGGCCTGAGCGGCAACGTGCAGCACGGTGCCGAGGCGAGCCGGATTGTCCTTGATCTTCCACGGTTCAGTGGCGGAAATGTACTTGTTGATGTCGCCGACCACGCGCATGGCTTCGCTCAACGCGTTCTTCTGACGATGGTTCTCGATCAGCGAACCGACCGTGTTGAACGCGGCCTTGGTTTCGCTCAGCAGAGCGCGATCCTCATCGGTCATTTCATTCTCGTCGAGCGCCGGAATCTCACCGAAGTTCTTGTTCATCAGGTTGGCCACACGGTTGACGAGGTTGCCCCAGGAAGCGGCAAGCTCCTCGTTGTTGTGGCGCACGAACTCAGCCCATGTGAAGTCGGAATCGGAGCTTTCCGGACCGGCCACGGAAATGTAGTAGCGCACGGCGTCCACAGGGTAACGGGCGAGAATATCCTTCACATAAATGACAATGCCGCGGGAAGACGAGAACTTCTTGCCTTCCATGGTCATGAACTCAGAAGCCACAACCTGCTCCGGCATGTTCAACGGGCCAAGCTTACCTGTTTCGCCGCCCTTGGATCCCTGACCGTTATAGCCGAGCATTTCGGACGGCCAGATCTGGGAGTGGAACGTGATGTTGTCTTTGCCCATGAAGTAGTAGCCCGGAGTTTCCGGATCGTTCCACCATGCGCGCCACGCTTCCGGATCGCCCTTGCGGCGAGCCCATTCGATGGATGCCGACAGGTAGCCGATCACAGCGTCGAACCACACGTACAGCTTCTTGTTCGGATTGTCGATCCAGCCGGCAACCGGAACGGGAATGCCCCAGTCGATGTCACGCGTGATGGCACGCGGCTTGACTTCCTTGAACAAACCGATAGAGAAGTTAATGACGTTGGTACGCCAACCTTCGCGAGTCTTCAGCCATGCGAGATTGGCTTCGGCGAGCGCCGGCAGGTCGAGGAAGAAGTGTTCGGTTTCCTCAAAACGCGGGGTTTCGCCGTTGATCTTGGAAACGGGGTTGAGAAGCTCGTCTGGGTCGAGTTCGTTGCCGCAGGCGTCGCACTGGTCGCCGCGGGCGCCGTCTGCACCGCAGATCGGGCAGGTGCCTTCGATGTAACGATCAGGCAGGGTGCGGCCAGTGGACGGCGAGATGGCGACCTTCTGGGTGCCCTTGTAGATGTAGCCGTTGGCAAGACACTGCTTGAACAGTTCCTGCACCACCTGCTCGTGGTTGCCGGTGGTAGTGCGCGTGAACAGGTCATAGCTCAAGCCAAGATCGCACAGATCCTTGGCGATCACACGGTTGTAACGGTTGGCGAGCTCCTGTGCGCTGACACCTTCCTTGTCGGCTTCCACCAGAATCGGGGTGCCGTGCTCGTCGGTGCCAGACACCATCAGCACGTCATTGCCCTTCATGCGCTCGTAGCGCGCGTACACGTCGGAGGGCACGCCGAAGCCGGCGACGTGACCGATATGACGGGGGCCGTTAGCATACGGCCAAGCAACATTCACCAAAATATGACTCATGGTGCCTGATTATACAAACCGCCATATCCCGCATTTTCAATGTATTTCGGTAGTCGGATTTTTGTTGGAGGACTGACGTGCGATCGTTGATTTCGATTGTTTGAATATCTGCCGATTTATTCACATTGTTGCATTGCGCGACAATCATTTTCCACATATCCACAGATTTTCGGGGAAAGTGGCAAGGAAGGAATCGAATCCGCTACTGTACCGCCATGGACACTTCACCACCCCTTCTGGGCAACGACGACCTTCCGGGACCGATGTGCCTGAACCTGTTGGCCTCATCCGGCGCGCTATGCAAGCTCGACAGCGCGAACGCCTACTCAAGCCATGATTCGGCCACGTTATACGGGCGGGCATGCATCATCGCGACACTATTGCCAAGCCGTTCCGTGGCATGTGCGCGCACCGCCGCATGGGTCTGGCTGGGAGGCACGTTCCCCGACTCCATAGACATCATCGCGAAAGCCCACTATAGAACACTGCGATACGGTCGAAAAATCAACGTTTTCAACCGCGTCGCACCATCCGAGCACACCATTAAGGTCGGCCCAATCACCGTGACCACACCCGTTCGCACCGCATGTGATCTGGCGCTGAACTGCGTCCCCGAAACGGAATCGAAGGTTTCTGAAATCATCTGCATGCTTATGCAGGAATTTCATTTTCGTTCCAACGATTGCATGCAAATCATGGAAGATGCGAAGCATATTCGCAACGCTCCGCAGGCACGGAATTACATTCTTGCGATTGACGGCAGAGGTTACGAACACGGGAACCGTAAGGATTGCGAAGACCGTAAGAACCGTAAGGATGCCGAATATGTGCGCGGCGCATAGCAGGCATAAGGCGCACGGCAGGCGCAAAGCACCGCCATACCAGCCCAAGCCACGACCGAAACCGCTGATCGAGCCGCCATCTCCCCCGATTCTGTTGACGCCGCTGGTGGCATGCAGTCCCGGCACTGCGCAGGACGTGCTCTGGCATATCGCGGAATACGCGCCTCGACTGCGCAAATGGCTGATTGCTAATCCTTCCGCAACACCTGCGATGCTGGAATATCTTGCGCAAGTCGGCGGACCGGATGTGGCACGTTCCCTGCAAATACTGCTGGAATCGTTGGAATCGCGCGCATTAGATGCGATTGCGCATGATGGCTAAAGTAGCACAATCGCAAGTATGCAGCGGGCAATCGCGCGGTAAGCGATCGTATGGCAAGCGATCGCCAAACGGCAGACAATGCGAAAAGCTTACTCTTTCATGGCAAGAACCGTATTGTAGACCTGCTTGCGATTGGCGAGCGAGCCGTCCGCAAGGGGGTGCTCGGCAATGACTTGCGAAATCGCGTCTTTGATGCGCAGATCGTCTTCCCGCGCACGGTCGATCGACAGTACCGCCAAGTCTTCTATGCTCAGCGACGCGGGGACCGCGGCATCAGCCTCTTCTTCGGAAGCGCCGGCGACGACCAACACCATTTCACCGCGCGGAGGCTCGTCGATCACGCTTTGGCGAATCTGCGCGATGGTTCCGCGGCGAATCTGCTCGAAATCCTTGGTAAGTTCGCGGCAAAGCGCCATCTTGCGATTCGGACCGAACACGTCAAGCAGGTCGGCCATGGCATCGTCGATGCGATGCAAAGTCTCGTAAAACACAATAGTGCGGCGCTCCGAACGCAACGTGCGCAAGTATTGCACGCGTTCGGAATGCTTGCGCGGCAGGAATCCTTCATAACAGAAACGGTCGGTCGGCAGGCCTGACAGGCACAGCGCGTCCAGTACGGCGGACGGGCCGGGGGCGCAGGTGACGGGCAGGCCGCGTTCGATGGCGCGACGCACGATCGCCAAGCCCGGATCGTTGATGGTCGGCATACCCGCGTCGGACACGACCAGCACGGTTGCACCGGTTTCCACCTGGTCAAGCAGGCCATCGGACTTGTCTCGCTCGTTATGATCGTGGTAAGCCACCACGCGGCCGTTCACATGCACACCGAGACGGTTGGCGAGCGCATAGAGACGGCGGGTGTCTTCGGCTGCGACGATGTCAGCGCGCTCCAGCAGCGCAATGAGGCGTGCGGAAGCGTCGGCAGTATTGCCGATCGGCGTGGCCGCCAGCACGACCGTGCCTTGCGGAACGTTGGTTCCGCTCACGAGAGCGTCAAGTCCCGCATCGCCGTTTGCGTTTTCATCTTCACGTTCGCGCTTGTCTTCGCATTCGCGCTCATTCATGCGTTCCATGCCTTCAGCCTATCCAACGCAAAGGAAAATGAACGGCCTCCCACTTTCTGTTGCCCCAAAAATGGGAGGCAGTCATTTGAAAATCTGCTCTTTTTCAATCGCGCGGCCATCAGGGCAAAATCTCCCAGTCGCGCAACACAGCCACCCAAAACCAGCCGTCAAAAGAAACAAACGCCGACCGCAGTTGACACTTTGCGCCTGTTTGTGCAGATTTGCCACCCGTCGGACGTTACTAGGCGCTGCATTAGAGGGGCGCTGGTAGGCTGACATTGGTTCCGCAGGAGTGCGGAAGTTCAGGCCAACCGCCAAAGGCAGCCTGAACCATGTAATTTTAAACGTTTAGATGTAAGGTACTCACAGAGAGCATTCCATGGGAATTATCAACTTCTTCATTAACCTGCTCAAGGATCCACGCACCGCAATCGCCGGCTGGATTTCCATGGGCGTCGCCCCGACACTTGGTTTCATCTTCCTGATCGTGTTCGTCGAAACTGGCGTCGTGTTCTTCCCGTTCCTACCGGGCGACTCCCTACTGTTCGCCGCCGGCTTCTTCGCCGCGCCCGACGCCCAGACCGGCGTTTCCGCGCTGCCGCTGTTCGCGCTGCTGCCCGTGGTGTGGTGCGCTCCGATCATCGGCGACCAGTGCAACTACTGGATCGGCCACTTCTTCGGCCGTCGCATCATCGAATCCGGCAAAGTCAAGGCCATGACCCCCGAACGCCTCGCCAAAACCGAAAGCATGATCGAAAAATGGGGCCCGCTCGCCGTGTTTCTCGGCCGTTTCTTCCCGTTCATCCGCACGTTCATGCCATTCATTTCCGGCATTTCCGGCATGCGTTGGAGCCGTTTCACCCCGTTCTCCGTACTCGGCGGCCTGTGCTGGTCCACCCTGTTCACGCTGCTCGGCTACTTCTTCGGCGGCATCCCGGCCGTACAAAAGCATTTCGAGCTGGTCATCATTGCGATTCTCGTGCTGTCGCTGATTCCTACGATCGTCGGCCTGCTCAAGGCTAAGTTCGGTAAGAAGAAAGCTTCTACCGAAACCGTAGAAGCCTGATCTTTCGTTTCTCTCCTTTTCTTGGTGAAAATGGCGTCTTTCGATCATTCGGAAGACGCCATTTTCGTATGCTTTTCATAGAAATCATGGCAACACGCGACCATCGGAAATTGCATTAGTACAGACCTCGTACTAGAATCACGAGAGTTGTCTTAAGACATGGGGCCGTAGCTCAGTTGGTAGAGCGCTTCGTTCGCATCGAAGAGGTCGCGGTTTCGACTACCGTCGGCTCCACTAAGCCCGCTGCATTCATTCCACCGCAGCGGGCTTTTTCTTTACCTATACATGCCGGTCACCAACCACCAATCCTCGCCAAACACCCCCGAACTCATATATCTGCCATATATAAGCGAGATAGGGCGCAAATTTAGGCTTGAGACGTGCGCTGACGTACAAATGCGTCAAGCGAGGCCGCGTCGATGCCCTCATACCCCTTAATCGAGGCGAACTGCGGGCCGTTGGAATTGTCGATCCGCATGAATCCGGTCTGACCAATCGTCGTCGCACCGGAAGCGACAGCCGAACGCAAACCAGACATGGAATCTTCGACCGCAATGCAGTACTTCATATCTTCCGGAGCGATGCCCAAGCGGCGACCAGCCTCCAAATACGGGGCCGGAGACGGCTTCTTCTCAACATCGTCATCGCCGCACACGTAGCCCGCGAACGCACCGGCCGGCGCCTGCGCAACCAGATTCTCCGCAAGATGACGCGGCGACGTGGTGACCAGCATCGAAGGGACACCCGCATCTCGCAACGCAACAAGCACGTCTTCCACGCCTTCAATCCATGGAATGCACTCGAATTCCTTCTGGGCTACATAATCGATCATGCCTTGGCCAATCTCCTCGATCGACAGCTGGCAACCATGCTCCACCATACGGCGAGCCACATCCGGAACCGGCGTACCCGAACCCTGCCAGGCAAGCTCCTCATCCCAATACCCGCCATGCGCGGCTGCGATTTTCATCTCCCCCTCATGCCAGTACGGTTCGGAATCGATCAGAGTACCGTCCATATCCCAAAACACAGCCTTGACCATCAGGTTAGATTCGGTCATGATGTTCCTTCCTTACGACCGTCGGACTCGGAGCACCGGATTTGCGTGCGGCGCCGTCCATCGCGATTTCCTCTGCCATTTCAGCAGAGCGGCAAGACGGCAAATTTGCAAACAGATGCAACGTTTGCAAATGTTGCAACAAAACAACAAGCGAAACAACAAACAAGGCAGCAGCACAACGGCAAACAAAAAGCGCCCGGACGTTCTTTCATCCGAGCGCTTTCCACATCAACGCAATAACTCACGTCTGCGAAATCATCCGTTTCACACACTACAGGCAACCCCCATTGCCGCAACCCATGACATTCGAAAAATTTCGCTTCTATCGGAAGATTCGAAATCTACTCTCCCTGATTCTCCTTGTTTTCCCCAGCGGATTCCGCGGACTTTTCCGCATCTTCTGCCTTCCAGCGGGCGATGCAACGTTCCACACGCTTGTAGCCGATGATCTTCGGATCAAGCCCTGCCTCGCGGAAGATCGCGGCAGGCGAGCCACCTTCGGCATACCTGCGCATGCAGTCGTCACGAAACTCCTTGGAGTAGCAAATACGATATTGGGTGACCGATTCCACGGCATCCAGAGACCCGAGATACTTACGGGTCTTAGCGGTGAACGCAACTCTTGGCACTGTACGCTCCTAACCTTTCCTGTTCTCGCCGCATATCTTACTCCTCCCATGATTTCTCATAGAAAAGGGGACCCATCTTTCACCGAAGCACCTTAATGAACGGAAGAATGACAGTTAAAACGCGGATACTCAACATTATTTCCTGCAACGACGACATCGTCGCAGAAAGCAACGCATTTGGCAAAACTATATAACAAAACAGGCACATCTGTTGCAAGATGTGCCTGTTTTTAAATATTTTCAGTATTTTTCTGAAAATCAGTCAATTCCCCAAAGCACGATTGACCTGGAAACGGGATCCAAAGCGGGTTTACCCCTCTGAACACCCTTGTTTTCGCGTGCGACACCTCCATTGGGCGTGTCGTACGCGTCGGCCGTGACACGCGCGGATTCCAAGGACTCACGCGACGGCAGCTGCCGGGCATTGACCTGAATCTGCCTACGCCACATGCGCGCACGGCGGGAACGTTCAATCTCCACAATGTCGCCGTCTGTATCGGCTGCGAACACGCTGGAACCGGCCGGCTTGCGCAGACGCTCGACCTGGCGGCGCAGCTCGCGGTTCTCCTCCTCCAAGGAAAGAATCCGCGCGATGCCGGCCAGATTGATGCCCTCTTCCTGACTCAGCTGCTGCGATTTCGCAAGGCGGGCGATATCTCGCAGCGAGTAGCGGCGGGCACCGCCATCCGTGCGCTGCGGCACCACAAGCCCAAGCCGATCGTATTGGCGAAGGGTTTGGGGGTGTACGTTGGCGAGTTCGCCGGCACGGCCGACCGTGAACATCGGCAGTTCGATGTCGAAACCGACTTCGTCTGCTCCATCAAGATCGGCCCTGCCTGCCACAATCGCCATCGCACACATGTCGTACAGCATTTTGGCCTGCCGCGCCGCGCGGGCTTGGGAGGTCCGAGATGCGCGAGCCATGACGATCAGCGCTCCTTGGCAAGTTTGTCGGCAAAGTCGCCGCACTCCTTGTCGAATTCCTTCGCCGCATGCTTGACTTTCAGGCTTGGCTTGTCAGGGATGCGAATCTGCACACGCCCGACCAAATCGCCGTCGCCCTGCCTGTTGGCCACGCCTTTGCCGGAAATACGCACTTCCGTGCCGCTGGATGAGCCCGCCGGCACTTTAAAGGTAATTTCGTTGCCATCGACGTCTTTCGCGGTCACTTTCGCGCCCGCTACGGCCTGGCCGACGGTGATTGGCAAATCCATGATGATGTCACGCTTGCGCAGGCTGAATTTAGGATCTTCGGCAACGCTGATCTGCAAGTACAAGTCACCGTTTTTGCCGCCGTTACGACCCGGCTTGCCCTTGCCTGGAATGCGAATCTTCTGCCCGTCATGCACGCCTGCTGGAACATGCGTTTTGAACTTCTTGCCATCGGCAGACAGCGAAACCGTTGCCCCTTTGACCGACTGGCGGAAGGTCAGGTTGATCTTGGAGTTACGGTCCTCGCCGTCTTCCGGTTGCGCAGCCTGCTCGTAGCCGCCCCCGTAAGGGCTTCCGGCGCCAGCGCCGCCACCGAACATCGAGAAAATATCGTTGATATTCGGGTTGCCGCCGCTCTGGAAGCGAATGCGCGAACCATTGCCGCCCGCGCCATACGCTCCAGCCCCAGCGCCACCGCCGAACATCGATCCGAAGATGTCGGAGAACGCCCCCGCATCGAATCCGCCCGCACCGGAACCGCCGGCGAAGCGCGCGCCGCCCATGCCGAACTGGCGGATAGCGTCGTACTTCTGACGGTTGTCTTTATTGCTGAGCACGTCGTACGCTTCGGAAATGTCTTTGAACTTCTCCTCGGCCTCCTTGGTCTTGTTCAGATCAGGATGGTATTTACGTGCCAGCTTGCGGTACGCCTTGGTGATCTCATCGTCCGTGGCGTCTTTGGAGACACCGAGGACCTTGTAGAAATCCTTGCTCAGCCATTCATTCTCAGCCATGATGTGCCTCCTTTCACGAGGTTGCTGATTGTCACTGCGTTCAGTTCTGTGGGGATGCTACGACCACGCGAGCCGCGCGAATCACGCGGTCTCCAATGCGATAGCCGGCTTCCACCACGGTGTCAACGGTTTCCTTCTCGGCCTGCGGATCCGGCTTGTGCAGGATCGCATCATGCTTGGTCGGGTCGAAATCCTCACCTTTTTCGCCGAACTTCTCGACACCGAACTTCTCGAACGCCTTGTCAATTTTGGTGGAAACGGCCTTGAAGGACTCGTCCATTTCGCTGTGTTCGCGAATGCGATCGATGTCATCAAGTGCCGGCAGCAGCGCGGTCAACACATCGATAATGCCGTGCTGGCGGAAGCGTTCCTGTTCCTTCTGCGAACGATTGCGGAAGTTGATGAATTCTGCACGTTCACGCTGGAGCGCTTCAAGATATTCCGCCGCTTCCTTCTTGGCCTGACCAAGCGGAGTCAGCGTATCTTCACCATCTTGCGTTGCACTATCCGCAGCATCGCCGTTTTCTTGAGATTCGGAAGATGCTGCATTCGCGGCCGTTGATGCAGTTTCAGAAGCTACGGAATCAGCAGATGCAGTTGCTGCAGAATCGCCATTACTCTGCGACTCCTGCGATGCACCGGCTGCAGGGCCGGCCTGCCCGGACAGGTTGTCCATGTCGGGCAGGTCGTTCAGATAGTCGTCCTTGTTGAAGTCGGACATGATTACTTGTTGTCCTTGTCGTCATCGTCCACGACTTCGGCGTCAACCACGTCGTCGTCAGCGGGAGCGGAACCGGCAGCACCTGCGGCACCAGCGGCGCCCGCAGCGTCGGTGGCACCCTGCTGTGCGTAGAGGGCCTGGCCGATCTTCTGTGCGGAGGTCATCAGCTCGCTCTGGGCGGACTTGATCTTCTCAATGTCCTCACCCTTCAGGGCTTCCTTGAGCTCGTTGACCTTGTCGGTGACTTCCTTGGCCACATCGTCGGAGAGCTTGTCTTTATTGTCATTGACGAGCTTCTCGGTCTGATAGGCGAAGGATTCAGCCTGATTGCGGGTTTCGGCGTCTTCCTTGCGCTTCTTGTCTTCGGCTTCGTGGGCTTCGGCTTCCTTGACCATGCGGTCGATCTCGTCCTTGCCCAGACCGGAACCGCCGGTGATGGTCATGGACTGTTCTTTGCCAGTGCCCTTGTCCTTGGCAGACACGTGCACGATACCGTTGGCGTCGATATCGAAGGTGACTTCAATCTGCGGAACGCCACGCGGAGCCGGAGCGATGCCGGTCAGTTCGAAGGTGCCCAGCGGCTTGTTGTCGCGAGCGAACTCACGCTCACCCTGGTAAACCTGAATAAGCACGGACGGCTGGTTGTCTTCAGCGGTGGAGAAGACTTCGGAACGCTTGGTCGGAATGGCGGTGTTACGGTCGATGAGCTTGGTCATGATGCCACCCTTGGTTTCGATGCCGAGGGACAGCGGGGTCACGTCGATGAGCAGCACGTCCTTGCGGTCGCCCTTGATGACGCCGGACTGCACGGCTGCGCCGACTGCCACGACTTCATCCGGGTTCACGGACTGGTTGGCTTCCTTACCGCCGGTGAGCTCCTTAACGAGCTCCTTGACGGCCGGCATACGGGTGGAACCGCCGACGAGCACCACGTGGTCGATGTCGGAAACACCGATGCCAGCGTCGTGCAGCACGTTGTTGAACGGGGTGCGGCAACGGCCCAGCAGGTCGGAGGTCATGCTCTCGAAGTGGGCGCGGGTCAGGGTTTCGTCCAGGTGCACCGGAGTGCCGTCAGGGGTCATGGCCAGGTACTGCATGGAGATGGAGGTGCTCGAAGAGGAGCTCAGCTCCTTCTTGGCCTGTTCTGCAGCTTCCTTCAGGCGCTGCAGGGCAATCTTGTCCTTGCTCAGGTCGATGCCGTACTTATTCTTGACTTCGCCGACGAGCCAGTCGATGATCTTCTGATCCCAATCGTCGCCACCCAGGTGGTTGTCGCCGTTGGTGGCCTGCACCTGAATGGTGGAGAAGCCGTCGTCATCCTTGCCGATCTCCAGCAGGGACACATCGAAAGTACCGCCGCCGAGGTCGAAGACCAGAATGGTTTCGTCTTCCTTGCCCTTTTCGAGGCCATAAGCCAGTGCGGCCGCGGTCGGCTCGTTGATGATACGCAGAACGTTCAGGCCTGCGATGGTGCCGGCGTCCTTGGTGGCCTGACGCTGAGCGTCGTTGAAGTATGCCGGGCAGGTGATCACGGCGTCGGTGACCGGCTCGCCGAGGTAGGCTTCGGCATCGCGCTTCAGCTTCATCAGCACCTGTGCGGAAATCTCCTGCGGAGTCCACTTCTTGCCGTCGATTTCAACGGTCCAGTCGGTGCCCATGTGGCGCTTGACGGAGCTGATGGTGCGGTCGACGTTAGTCACGGCCTGACGCTTGGCAACTTCGCCGACAAGGATTTCACCGGACTTGCTGAACGCCACGACGGACGGCGTGGTGCGAGCGCCTTCAGCGTTTACGATAACGGTGGGCTGGCCACCTTCAAGAGTTGCGATGCAGGAATTGGTAGTACCCAGATCGATGCCAACTGCGCGTCCCATAACTTGTCTCCTTTGTAGATAGGTTCGCTATGCGTTTTCTGTTCTGTTCGTTCTTTCGCCCGAGTTTCGGTTTGCCGTCTCTCGGACTTTCCAAAACTTGAGCCTACACCACTCAACTTTTGAACGCAACTTTTTATTCCCGAATCCACAAAAATTCTTGAGCCATCTTCGCTCAACTTTGTCGATCCCCTCAATCTACCGACGCCCACACCCGCCTCACCGTCGGCAGACTAAGAAACAACCCAAACTACCGACCCTGACGACCACCTCACCGTCGGCAGATTGAGAACGCCTCAAACTACCGACGCCTAGAGGACACTAAGCGTCGGCAGTTTGGGAAAAGGATGGACGACCCGGATCAGCGGGTGATCTTCACGGTCTTGATGATCATCGCAATGGCGGCCAACATGGCCACGGCAATCGCGACGACGGCCACCGCGGTACCGGTCTCACCGAGCGGCGAGCCGTCGACCTTCGGATTGTTGTTGACCTTGCCGGAAGCGATCACACCGTTCTTGTCGGCATTCTTGTCGGCGCTCTTGTCGGAAGAACCGGCGGCCGGAGCCTGGAAGTCAACGGTCACGCTCTTGCCGGACTGGCGTCCGGTGACGGTAAGCGTATATTCGTTGCCTTCGGCCACCTTGTCGGGTGCGATCGCGGTGGTCTGCGCGGTCTTGACTCGCACACCGGAGAGCGGAGTGGTGGAGTCGGAAGCGGCAATCACATTGCCCGATTTGTCCTTCAGCTCATAGCTGAGTACAGCATCACCGTTGAAGCCCATCGCATCGGCGGCATACGAGCCGTTTTCGGTGGCGACCTTGACTTCGGCGTTGTCGGACAATGCCTTCTGCTGGTCGGTGGTGGTGGCCAAGCCGAGCGCGCCGGCGATGGTGTAGAAGTTGTCGGTCTGATCGGTCAAGCCGATCACACGCTGGGCGCCCGGACCAGATGCCGCTATGCGCAGCTGAGTGCCGGTGTGTTCCATGTCACCACCGTTGTAGCCGCCTTCCTCATCGCGGGAGTCCTCCTGAGCGGTGCCGTAGGAGACGACCATGTTGTTGCCGTCGGCGGTCTTGAGCACGGTGGAGAGCGCATAGGCCGGCTGAGCGGTGAGAATCTGCGAGGTGTGGGCGTGGTCGGCGGTGACGATCACGAGCGTGTCGGAAAGATCAACGTTCTGCAGCACGTAGGAGATGGCCTGATCGAAGTCATCGGTCTCACCGATCTGTCCACAGGCGTTGCCGGCATGATCCTGCTTGTCGATCGAAGCGCCCTCGATCTGCAGGAAGAAACCGTTGGATTGGCTGGCCGGATTGGCATTGAGCAGTTCGAGTGCCTTCTTGGACATGTCCTTGAGTGAGGAGCCCTGGTTGCCGAGCCACTGATCGTTCACGGTGCACACGGTCGGATTGGCGTCCTTGGACGGATCCTTGGCGGTCGCCTTCGACGCGTTGAACTTGGTCGGCATATTGCCATCGCTCATCAGCGCGAGTACCGGCTGGCCTTCCTTGTATTCAAGCGCGTTCATGGCCGCCGGATCGTTTTCGACGGTCTGGTAGCCCATCTCCTTGGCCTGTTCCCACACGGTCTTGCCCGCATATTCGCCGCCCTGTACGGTCTGGCGGAAGTACTTGGAACCACCGCCGATGGTCACGTCGGCGCGGGTGTCGAGCAGCTGCTCGGAGATGGAGCCGATGCCGCCGTTCTCCTTAAGCTGGTTCACGAGGCAACGCTTCGCAGCATCATTAGAGGAACCATCGGTCTTGCCCTGCGGACCGTAGCAGCCACGCTCGGAGGAATGTGATTCCAGTACGGCCGGAGTGGCGTCCTGGATTTCCGCGGTGGTCACGTTGCCGGTCGCCTTGCCTGCAGCCTTGGCGAGTTCGAACAGATTGAGCTGTGGATTGCCATACACGTCGACATCCACCGCGTTGTTGTAGGTCTTGGTACCGGTTGCCCAAGCAGAACCGGATGCGGAGGAGTCGGTGACTGCGGTAATCTTGCCGGGATTCGAATTGGCGTTCAGATTGCCCTTACCGTCCTTACCGACGGCACTGTCGGAGCTGTTGGAACCGAGCGAGAAGGTCGTGTACTGTCCGGTGCCGGCTTCCACGTCGTCGAGCGCACCGGGCTGACCTACCGCGTCAAGACCGTCGAAATGGCCGTTGACACCCTTGAGATAGTTACGTGCCACGGTGATTTCGGAGTCGCCCATGCCGTCGCCGATGAACAGGACGACATTCTTGGCGGACTTGTTGCCGATTGCTGCGATGCGTTGTGCGCCGCCATGCTGGGCCAGTTCGGCCACGGATTTGCCGTTCGGACTGTAGGTGGATGCGCTGTCAGCGAGCGCCGGTACGGCGAGCGCGCCAAGCGTGGCGACGGAGGCGAACGCCGCGATGGCGCCCTGAAGAGCCTTGTGCTTGCCCATGTGTTCTTCTTTCTTCTGCACGCGGAACCTTTCCGCGCCTTAATGTTGCGGAATCTTACGTTTCCATCACCCACGCTAAGTATGCAAAACCAACGCAGTTCAATTCGCACCCTAACGGCAGATGAATTCTGAGCCTGCCAAAGTGAATAACTTCCCTACCATCACAAAACGGGTCTGTGACCCCCTGTTATGAGGAAGTCGCAGACCCGTTGACTCGCTTATATGATATCGACCGCTGATTCATCGCATATGGCGGATGCCCCCTAGCATGCTTATCAGCTACGCAACAGAATCTCCTCCAAGACGCCGTTTACCGCGTCGGGCATGCCGTATGCGACGAACGGTTCCTTGCTGAAGCGTGGTTTGCCGTCAAGCGTGCGCAAGGCGCCAACCGCTCGGACGCCTTGTTCTCGGATTGCCTGTAACGCATGCTCTTTGGTGACATACGGCATCTGTGCATGTAGCAGCGCATCAAGTACATCCTTGTCAATCGGATTATCCGCGACGGACAAACCTTTTGGAACGGCGACACTCAGCCGAGCAGTTGAAGGCACGTCATGTACGGCGACGGACAGGCTCAGCGTCTGTTCATCGTACACAATCTCAGCCGTCTCGCAGGCGATGCCGTTGATGGTAACCTGCAGTTCGTCGGACCCAACCGGCGAGACGCCACGGAACACAATCGTCCAATCGCGTCGTTCCGGCACGGATTCGACGACTCCGTCAACCGGTGAAATCTCGAACCGACTGCCGCCGGATCCGGTAGCGTCACCATCCTTGGCACTATCAGCAATGTCGGCACGCCAATCGAACGTCATCATCGTAGCCGCGATGTGCGCACGTCTCGCGCAGGATACGATTCCGTCATCCTCACGCAACGTGAAAGTTCCGTCCGTACCGGGAAAACCAGCACGTGCAGGACCGAGGGATTGCGAAGGTCGTTGACATCGTCACCGGTTGCAAGTTCCTGCAACGGAATGATGCCACCCGCTTTAGCGAACACAGGTATGCGGTCAAGCGCGCGCCACACTTCAAGTCGCCGCCCGGACGCGTTATCGGAGACATAGCGCCGTCCATCGAAGAAGTCGTACCATTCGCCTTGCGGCAACCATGCTTCAGTCCTGCCACGCTGTGCCGTCGGATCGTCATCGGTCACGATGGGTGCCACCAGCAGTTCGGTACCGAATCGGAATTCGTCTTGCCGTCGACTTCATCGGCCTCGACGATGACGTTCGATCCGGAATCATCGATCACAGCCCAACCGTCACGTGAGAGTACACCGTCATCCAACGCGATTTCGCCATCAGCCTCGTCGAGTGTACGCGCGGTACCTTTGAGATTGTGCAGAGGCGCATCGCCGTAATGCCAAGTATTGAACTGAGTATCGGAGACGCCTTTGACGACGATGCTCAGCCCTTCCTTGCTGAACGGTTTGCCGTCGTAGGTCAGGTAGAGTGCAGGGGTATCGACGATGAGCAGCCCGTTACGATGCGTTACGGTGAATTCCGGATCGGCTCCAAAGTCGCGATTGACGGCCATCTGCGTCAACCGATCCTCAAACTCGCCTGAATCGGACCATTCGAGCCGAATGAGGGATTCGGTGAGGATGCCGATCCTCCAATGCTTGCCCTGTAGGACTGTCGCGTCGCGCATGCACGGTCGTGCATTGCGTACATAGTCGATGAATACGTTGCTTGTCATGGTGTTTCCCACTTTACTTGCCACTGCCAGTCGCGATGCCGGCGATGAACTGCTTCTGGAAGATCATGTAGACGATGATTACCGGCACGATGGCCAGCGAGGTGGCCGCGAACAGTCCGCCGTAATCAGTGCCGTACTGGCCGTTAAAGGCCTTCAATCCGACGGCGAGCAGCTGCTTTTTCTCATCAGTGATCATAAGGAACGGCCACAGGTAGTCTTCCCAGTTCCACAGGAACGTGATATCGCCAATGCTGCGATGGTATTGTGGCTCATCGGCAGGATGATGCTGTGGAAGATTCTGGTTTCGGAAGCACCGTCGAGTTTGGCGGCTTCGATCAGCTCATCGGAGATGCCGGCGATGGATTGGCGGAACAGGAAGATGCCGAACGCGCTTATCATGCCGGGCAACACGAGGGACGTGTAGGTGTCTTGCAAACCCCAGTTGGTGAACATCTCGTACTGCGGGATGATGGTTACGGCCCATGGGATCATCATGGTGCTCATGACGACGCCGAAGAGCAGGTTACGGCCACGGAAGCGCATTTTGGAAAACACGTAGCCGAGCACGGCACTGGTATAAACCGCAATGCCGGTTTTCAGACCCGCTACGACCAGAGAGTTGATGAACAAGCGCAGGAAATTGAATTTTTCCTGGATACTCACATAATTGGCAAGTGCGGATGGCTTGGGGAACAGCCCTCCGGTCACCTTGACGATCTCGCTGTTCGGTGCAAATGACGAGATAAACATCCAGATGAAAGGAACGATGGTGATCAGGGCGACGGCGAACAATAACGCCGTGAGGATGATGCCGCCGATTCTGCGATTTTTCATGCCAGGTCCTCCGAATCTCCCGAAATCTTGAACATGATGAGGGTCAGCACGCCGGTAAAGAGGAAGAGGATGACCGCCTGCGCCGACGCGACTCCGAAGTTATATTTCTGGAATGCCTGATTGAAGATGAGATAGCTGATGGTGTAGGTCGATGTTCCCGGCCCGCCTTCGGTCATGACGAGAATTTGCACATATGCCTGCAGATAGCTGATAAGCGACGTGATGACGATGAATAAGGTGGTCGATTTAAGCAGTGGCAGAGTGAAACAAGCATCACGAATCATTCGGAGGCACCATGAAGGCGAGTATCGGCGACGTAGCACTCAAAGCCGGCGTATCCAACGCGACGGTGTCGCGCACCTTCGCGCACCCTGAGCAGGTATCCGAAGCAACTCGCATCAAAGTGCAGGCCGCAGCCGATGCGTTGAATTTCAGCATCTCCCGATCGGCGAGAATCCTCAAATCAGGACGCACCTACCGTGTCGCATTGCTAATCGGCAGTCATGCCATCGAATGGTTCACGGCAGAGATTATCGCCGGACTCAACGACGTCCTACGCGACGCCGGCTACGATCTCGTCATCTACCCCATCGAAGGGGCCGAGGCACGCGATGCATTCTTCGAAGAGCTGCCCGTCCGCAACAACGCAGATGCCGTGTTCGTATCCTCTTTCGGCATCAGCCCAGACGAAGTGAAGCATCTCGGCACCGCCAAAATACCGATTGTCGGAGTCAACACCACCAGCGAGGGCTTCGATGCGACTGTTGGCATCGACGACAAGGAAGGCATTAAGCTCATCGTGCGGCATCTTGCCAAACTAGGGCATCGCAATCTTCTGTACCTCTATGAGAGCTTCTCATCTACGCTCGGTTTCAGTTCATACAACCGCATCACTGGATTTCAAGAAGCCTGCGGCACCATCGATGGCATGAATGCGCGCACACTGGCCGTGCAGAAGAACGACAACATCATCGATGCCGCGATCTCCGAAATGATGGCGCAGGACAATCCGCCCACTGCCCTATGCTTCCACCAGGATTCGCAGGCTATCCCGCTGTTCTTCCGTCTTCAACGAAGCGGGCTATCCATCCCATTGGATATTTCCGTGACAGGTTTCGATGACAGCGCGTTCGCCGAAGAAGCCCAATTAACCACCGTCCGGCAACGGCCGCATGATATGGCCGTCGCAGCTGCAAGGAAAGCGCTGGATCTGATTGAAGGACGACCCGTCCCCAAACCGTTCGAGACGTTCCCGGTTCAACTACAGGTACGCGGCTCGACCGCAAAGCCACGAACTACGCCTTTACTGTAGATACGGTTGTTTCACAGACGGATGCCCGACCTCGCCAATCGATCTTGGCGCAGGTCTTCTGACCGGCATTGACCGAAACTATGCGCGGGAACCACGAGCCGCACGAGTGGCTTTGACGGCCACGAAGAAGCTGCGGACCAATAACACGCACAGGTAGGCCGCGAACATGATGGCTCCGGCACGCGGCGAGACCGCCCCGGCGACCCATGTGCCGAAAGGTGTGGTCAGCGCAGCTATGACGCCGATGATCAGCCCGGCCTTGATGTGCACCAACTTACGTTTCATATTCGCCACACTGGTGGTGATCGAGTTCGGGAACATGGCAAGCAACGAAGTACCGCGCGCGATCAGATCGGATGCCCCGAACAGTATCGACAATGCCGGCACGGCCAGTGCGCCGCCGCCAATACCCAGCAACCCGGCCAAAGTGCCGATGACCACGCCCAACAGCACCAGCCCGATGCCCGTCACCACACTCATGAAGATCCGTTGGTCCCGCGACGGCGTAAAAATCACCTGATTGGCGGTTACGAATATCAGAAACACCACGAACACCCACCGCAGTACGAGTTCTGGCAACCGCGACAACAGCCAGCTACCAAACTGTCCGCCGGCGAACATGCCAACGAACAGCAGCGGGCCGCGACCCAGTCGACGTTGCCATTGTGCGCATAGGAAATCACACCGGAAATCGACGTCGGTACGATCGCCAGCATGGAGGTCGCCGCCGCATGGCGTTGCGACAGTCCGAGCCACACCAGTGCGGGCACGATCACCGTACCGCCGCCGATGCCGAACATGCCGGACAACAGGCCGACGATCATGCCGACAATCACCAGCACCATCATGCCGTGAGGCGATTCATCCAGCCCACTCGGATTCGGCCCGAATAGGCGATCCTGCCCATCATTTTCAGTCATATCGTCCCCATGACGCAACCCTCCTTCCATCTTCCGCTATCACGCCCGATGTTGCTGCAGTCGCACGCAGAGGATAATGGCCATCTACTATTGGGCATGTCCGAAGCCACTATTGCTCCCAAAAAGAGCGTCTACTTGTATCGGCAAAGTCTCGACACATGTCGCAATACGGCAACAAAAAATACGCCAACACGCATAAACCCTCCGACTTTGACAGTAGCGAACCGGTTCGATACAATCAATCTCGGACCGGTTCGACACAGACGATGACCGTCTGCAAGAATCAGGCCACGGTCAGATTGTATCAGGCAAGAGAGGGCCCGCATATGACCTTGACAAGTGATTTCCGACGAAGGAAGGTCGCAAGGAGGAAAGGAAACCCCATGAAGAATCTCACGAAAGGCATCGCCGCTGTCGGCGCGTTGGCCATGTTGACGGGCGTCGGCGCCTGCGGTTCCAACACCGCGGACGACAAAGGACATGTCTATTTCCTGAACAACAAGCCGGAAGTTGTCAATCAGTGGAACGAACTCGCCGAAATGTACACCAAGCAAACCGGCGTGAAAGTGGATATTCAGAGCGCCACCTCCGGCAGCTACGAGTCCACTCTGTCGTCCGAACTCGCTAAGAACAACGCCCCGACCATGTTCGGTATCGGCGGCTTCGATCAGTATGCCAAATATAAGGACTACCTCGAACCTTTGCAGGATACTGAGGCTTACAAGCTTCTCAACGATCAGGGCAAGCAGATGGCCCACAAGGACGGCGACAACGTGTACGGCCTGCCATATGCCGCCGAATGGTTCGGTATCATCGTCAACAAGAAGCTCATCAACGAGTATGCCAAAAAGGACTACGCCGTCATCAAGTCCTTCGACGACATCAAGGACTACAACACTTTGAAGAAGGTCGCCGACAGCATGCAACAGCATAAGGATGATTTGGGCATCGACGGCGCGTTCTCCACGCCGGGTCTGGACTCATCCAACTACTACCGATATGCTTCGCATATGACTCAGGTGCCAGTCGCCTACGAGTACATTGACGAGGGCGTGGACTTCGAGAAGGAACTCAAGGGCACCTATCTCGATAACTACAAGAATCTGTGGGATCTCGAGATGAAGGACAACCCGACCGAAAACACCATGCTTGGCTCGGTGAATTATGAGGACTCCACCGCCGAGTTCTCCGCCGGCAAGGTCGCTTTCTACCCGAATGGTGTATGGGCCTATAGCCAGATCAAAGGCAACGAAGTTGCCGATGAAGACTTGGCCATGCTGCCGTACTACATGGGTTTCCCGAATGAGAGCAAGTACGCCGCGAACTCCATCTATGACATCTCCTGGTCTGTGAACAAGAACGCTTCCGACAAGGACAAGAAGGCCACTGAGGATTTCATCAAGTGGATGGTCTCCGACGAGGATGCCAAGAAGATTCTCTCCAAGGATATGGGCTTCGCCGTTCCGTTCACCACCTTTGACTCCGAGGATTTCCAGCCTGACAACCCGCTGACCAAGTCCGCGCTCAAGCTTGAGTCCGATGGCCTCACTCCAATTCATGGCGCCTATATTCCGGGACAGGCATGGGCTGACGGCGTGGCCAATGCACTGCTCGAGTACGCTCAGGGCACCGGTGACTGGAATGGCGTGAAGAAGGCATATCTGGACGATTGGACCAGCGCCTGGAATGATTATGAAAACAACTTCGGCATGCTTCCGCCGGCCCACAAGTGATTCGCCTATGGGCCGCGGTGAATCGCATAACGCCATTTTCACCTGGTCCATAACGGCATGACCACAGTCTCCATCGGCTTTCTCGCTCGCCGATGGAGACTTTCTCATATTCAAAAAACAAACAACGTCTGTGACCGAAGCTGATACGCACAGATATGAATGTATCGCGCAAACAGACGCAGCATACGCCATGAAAGGAACGAACATGACACTAGAATCCTTGACCAAGATACGGCACGAATCAAGCCGCGCAGTCAACGCGGAAAACCCGACCGGCGAACCGGGCAAAGGCGGCATAGCGGCCAGTGAGCTTGGCCCAAGTCGCAAAGGCAGCCCTTGCCTACGTAACATACCCGTCGGCGCAACGGCGACTCTTGCTGATATCACCGGCCCCGGCTGCATTCGACACATCTGGATAACCGTTGACGAGAAGACCACCGATGCCGATTGTTTTGTACTGCGGGACCTTGTGCTGCGCTTCTATTGGGATGACGAGGAGGAACCAAGTGTGGAGTGTCCGCTTGGTGACTTCTTTTGCTGCGGATTCGGCCGTGCGTGCCTAGTAAATTCCATGCCTGTCGCCGTAGTGCCGAACCGCGGTTTCAACATGTACTTTTCGATGCCGTTCGGCGCACGCGCACGCATCACGCTCGAAAACCAACACAAGAACGCCATCAGCGCATTTTTCTACCAGATTGACTACACCGTGAATGACGAGCCGTTCGACGATGACATTGCCTATTTCCACGCACAATGGCGGCGCCAGCGCCTTACTGAAAAGGGGAGAGACTATGTGGTGCTTGATGGCGTGAAAGGTGAAGGGCATTATGTAGGTACCTACCTGGCACTGACCACGCTTGAGCGCTACTGGTGGGGTGAAGGCGAATTCAAATTCTACATCGATGACGATGAAGAGTACCCCACGATCTGCGGCACCGGCACCGAGGACTATTTCGGAGGCTCTTGGAGCTTCGCCAAGCAGGTCAATGGCAAGACCGTGGAGCAAAACTACTGCACACCGTATCTCGGATACCCGTATTACTCTTCACACGACGAGCTGATTCACAACGATTATCACAATGATGATTGCCCCCCGATGCGTGGCTTCTACCGTTGGCACATCCCCGATCCGATTCGTTTCCGTTCCAACCTGAAGGTGACCGTTCAGCAAATCGGTGTTGGTCACCGCGGATTCTTCGAACGTCAGGATGATGTGGCATCAGTTGCCTACTGGTACCAGAAGGGGCCACACGCTCCATTTCCGCAACTACCTAGCGCCGAGGAACGTTGGCCGCGCTGACGTCATCCATAAGTAGCTCACCTCAAGCCGCATCCCTTGTCTCTCAGGGGATGCGGCTTTTTGCTACAGTCAATCGTTTGATGTACAACTTTTTTAGCAAACGCTTGCATAGCGTGTCGCCTAATTTTATGCCTAAAAATGGCAGCAAATAGCGGATTGCCCGGTATTGCAACGTGATAAATCAACAAAATACTGCCATCGTTTGCAAAAAAGATGAAAGTGATGCATAATAGGGGCATCGGCAGAAAGCAGCACTATCTCAGTGCACATATCCAACGGGGACGTTGGACCCGATGCAGAAAAGGAAGGTTCGAAGATGAATCGTAAATTGAAGTCCGCACTAGCCCTCATTGCGGTCACCGCCATGTCTGTCACGACATTTGCCGCTTGTGGCAGCTCATCGAGCTCTGATTCAAGCAAGGGCAAGGTATACTACCTCAATTTCAAACCAGAAGCCGCCGACGAGTGGGCCGATTTGGCTGCGGAGTACACTAAGGAAACCGGTGTCGAGGTCAACGTTCAGACCGCGGCCTCCAATACCTATGAGCAGCAGCTCAAGAGCGAGATGGCTAAGTCCGAGGCACCGACCCTGTTCCAAGTCAACGGTCCGGTCGGTTACGCCAACTGGAAGAACTACACTGCTGACATGTCCGGCACAGAGGTATACAAGCAACTGCAGAACCAAGATGTTGCCCTCAAGGATGGCGACAAGGTCGTTGGCGTACCGTACGTCATGGAGACTTATGGCCTAATCTACAACAAAGACATCCTTAACAAATACTTCAGCACTTCCGGTGCCAAGGCCAAGTCCATCAAAGACATCAACTCCTTTAGTAAGCTGAAGGCCGTTGCTGACGACATGCAGTCCAAGAAGGATGAACTCGGCATTAAGGGCGCCTTCACCTCTGCTGGTTTCGACTCCAGCTCCGATTGGCGTTTCAAGACCCATCTAGCCAACCTGCCTCTTTACTATGAGTTCAAAGATGACAACATCACTGAACAGCCGGCCACTATCAAGGGAACCTATCTGCCGGAGTACAAGAACATCTTTGACCTGTACATCACCGATTCCACCACCGAGCCGTCCCAACTAAGCTCCAAGACTGGTGACGACGCCAATTCCGAATTCGCACTCGGCGAGGCCGCTTTCTATCAAAACGGCACTTGGGCATGGTCCGATTTGCAGAAAGCCGGCATGGAGGCCGATTCCGTTGGTATGATGCCAATCTACATCGGCGCCAAGGGCGAGGAGAACCAAGGTCTGGCAACCGGCTCCGAGAATTACTGGTGCATTAATTCGAAAGCATCCAAGGCCAATCAGAAAGCGACCGCCGACTTCCTGAAGTGGGTCATCACCTCCGATAAGGGCAAAGAAGCGCTGTCTCAGAAGATGGGCTTCACCACCCCGTTCAAGACCTTCTCCAGCGTCAAATCCGACAACCCGCTGGTCACTGACGCCATGGACGACCAAAAGTCCGGTACCACCGCAGTGTCTTGGAACTTCACCATGATGCCGTCCGAACAATGGAAGAACGACCTCGGCTCCGCTTTGCTCGAGTATGCCCAAGGCACCGGCAATTGGGATGGCGTCAAGTCCGCGTTCGTGGATGGCTGGGCCAAGGAATATGCCAACGCCCACAAGTGACCGCAATTGACTTCACTGTCTGATTCTCTCCTTATAGAAAACCGCTCCGGAACCAACCGGAGCGGTTTTCTATGTATCGGTAAGCGATTAGCCCTTATCCAAGGACACTCGCGAAGTGCTGGAGCGAACGATCAGTTGCGCCGGAAACGTCTGAAACGGCATACCCGTGGTCTTGCGATTGATCAAGTCAAGAGTCTTACAAGCCGCCTCGTGTGCCATGCCAATCGGATCCTGGCGAATCGTGGTCAAGCCGATATCGTGCGCATAGAAGCTGTCGTCATAGCCGATGACGGAAATATCAGACGGAATACGGTAGCCACAACGCACAAGCTGATAAATCAGTGGAATCGCGATGCCGTCCTCCTGACAAGCGATGGCGGTTGGCATTTGCGGCAAGCTCAGCAACTCGGAGACAATCGTGCTAATGCGGTCCTCACTTTCCTGCGCAACCAACGTAGTTGGCGTGACACCCTGTTCCAGACAGGCCTTGACGAAGGAGTCATAACGTTGCTGCACACTGAAGTGCAAGGAAACCTCACGCGACGTACGTACGTAGACAATGTTGCGATGCCCCAGCCCGATAAGATGGCGCGCAACCAGACGCGAACCTTGATCATCGTCTATCCCCACGGCCGCAGTGAAACCGTATTCTCTTGGATTCACACAGTTGATGCCGATAATTGGTACGCCGGTGCTGGCCAGCTGTGCGCTTTCCTGCGCATCGACATCGATGGAAGCAACGATCACCGCGTCGGCATTGCGACGAACCGGCAGCATATCAAAGAACTCACGGCGTTCCTCGATACTGGAGATCTGGAAGATCGATAAATCATAGCCGTCTGCGTGCAAAACCTGGTTCAACCCTTCGATGACGGAAGCGCTGAACCATAGTCGGATATGGTCGCTCATCAGCAAGGCGACACGCAATGCTTTGCCGGACTTGAGCGCAGTGGCCGAACGGGAGATGGAGAAACTCATCTCGTCGGCGATGCGCAACACCCTGGACCGTGTCGCCTCAGATACGAGCTCAGGTCGGGTGAATGATCTGGACACCGTGGAAACCGACACCTTTGCCGCTTTGGCAACGTCTTGAATATTGACTGACATGCACAACTCCTTTATGGCAGTAGATACTACAAGACACAACGTGTTTTGCAAAAAATATCCAAACGTTTGCAACGACACGACAATACGTATTTCTTGCTTATTTCCAAGGGTATCCGTATACTGATGACTGTTCACATTTGATAAATGAATTGACGTTGCATGAAAATCATGACAACGTTTGACTTTTATTTATCTGTGAAGTAGGGTATTCTCGAACCGGTTCGAACCCGACGTTGCGGTCACGGTCGAACTGTCGTTGAATCACTCGAGGGGTGTTCCCCGGGTGTACCCAAGGAGGAGAAAGTGGGCATGAAATGATTACGATGTCCGGCAAGGCAATTCGCAGGTGGTGGGCGCTGTTTGCGCTACCCACGTTCGCGGCTTTCGTCATTGGTTTCCTGGTGCCGTTCGCCATGGGCGTGTACCTGTCGTTCTGCAAGTTCAGCACGGTCACTGACGCCACGTTCGTGGGCGTGTCGAACTACCAAAACATAATCACGGATCCGGAGTTCCTGCACGCGCTGGTGTACACGGTCCTGTTCACGATTGTGACAACCGTGGTGATCAACGTAGTCGCGTTCGCCATTGCGTACATGCTGACCAAGGCCATCAAGGGCTCCACGCTGTTCCGTTCGGTGTTCTTCATGCCGAACCTAATCGGCGGCATCATCTTGGGCTATATCTGGCTACTGCTGCTCAACGGCGTACTGGCGCACTGGGGTCGTTCGATCACATTCTCGGGCGTGTACGGCTTCTGGGGCATGGTTCTGCTGACCTGCTGGCAGCAAATCGGTTACATGATGATCATCTACATCGCGGGTCTGCAGGGCCTGCCCGGCGATGTGATCGAGGCTGCCGCGGTTGACGGCGCGAACTCCCGCCAGACGCTGTTCAACGTGACGATTCCATTGATGATGCCGTCAATCACAGTGTGCACATTCTTGACGGTGACCAACGGCTTCAAGATGTTCGACCAGAACCTCGCCCTGACCAATGGCGCCCCGTCAAATAGCTCCGAGCTCTTGGCTCTGAACATCTACCGCACGTTCTACGGACGCGCCGGCTTCGAGGGCGTGGGCCAGGCCAAGGCCGTGGTGTTCTTCATCATCGTGGCCGTGATTGCCCTCATCCAGAACAAGCTCACCACCAGCAAGGAGGTCCAAGCATGAGCGACAAGGTCAAGCATCCTGTATTCTGGACGGTTTTCCTTTCCATCGTCTCGCTGGCATGGGTCTATCCAATCGTGCTGGTGCTGATCAATAGCTTCAAGCAGAAGGCTTACATCTCGCGCAACGCATTCTCCCTGCCCACCGGCAAGGCCTTCGTGGGACTGGAGAACTACATCAGAGGCATCGAGCGCACGAACCTAATCAGCAGTTTTGGCTGGACCGTAGTCGTCACGGTCGGCGCGGTCCTGCTGATCATCGTGTGCACGTCGATGTGCGCTTGGTGGATTGTACGTACGAACAACTGGGCTGCGCGCCTGCTGTACACACTGTTCCTGTTTAACATGATTGTTCCGTTCCAGATGGTCATGTTCACGCTTTCCAAGCTCGCCGACATGATGGGCCTGAACACCCCATGGGGCCTGTGGATTGTGTATCTAGGCTTCGGTGCGGGCTTAGCCGTGTTCATCTTCACTGGCGTGGTCAAGGGCATCCCGTCCGAACTCGAGGAGTCTGCGATGATCGACGGCGCGTCGGTACCGAGAATCTTCTTCCAAATCGTACTGCCTATCATGCGCCCGAGCCTGATTTCAGTGGCGATCCTGCAGACGATGTGGATCTGGAATGACTTCCTGCTGCCGTACCTGACGTTGGACATGCGCCGTTTCAAGACGATGTCGATTGCGATTCAGTACCTCAAGGGTGGTTATGGATCAGTGGACATGGGCGCCATGATGGCCTGCTTGGTGGTGGCGATTGTGCCGATCATCATATTCTACCTGTGCTGCCAGAAGTACATCATCAAGGGCGTGATGGCCGGCGCTGTCAAAGGCTGATTAACTTCATCGCATGAGGGGTGCTGTCGGAATTTTCGTCGGCACCCCTTTTCTTCATATCCGCAGAACACGCACGTCAACCGTTGCAAACACTTATGTTAACGTGTCTCTAGCAGTTGTCATGACAGCAATGTCGTTCGTCAGTGGAGGATTCTCTATGAAAGCGAGCATCCAAGCCGTGGCCGCCGAAGCGGGAGTATCGATTTCGACCGTCTCTCGCACATTCGCCAAACCGAATCTGGTGCTGCCGGAGACTCGCAGCAAAGTGATGGCGGCCGCGGAAAAACTTGACTACCGCATCTCCCGCTCAGCGGCCGCACTGAAAACCGGTCAATCGTTCCGCGTCGCGCTGTTGATGAGCGATTCGATTTCGACTTGGTTCAATTCCAATACCTATGCCGGATTGGATTCCGTGCTGCACCCGGCCGGATATGACATTTCCATCTTCGAGATGGCCGACGCGCACGACCGCCATGAGTTCTTCGCAACGTTGCCGGTACGCCGCAACGTCGACGCGGTCATCGTAAACTCCTTCAACATCGTGCCCGAAGAGGTCGAAAAACTTTCGAACATGAAGGTACCGATCGTCGGCATCAACATTCCATCAATCAACGGATTCAATGCCACGGTGAGTATCGACGACCGTCAGGCCATGCATGTTGCTGTGAAGCACTTGTTCTCCATGGGCCACCGACGTATCGCTTATGCGTACGAGACATCAAATGACAATAACCAGAACATGGTCTTCAGCGCAGAAGCGCGTCTGCATGGGCTGATGGAAACTGCCGAAGAGCGAAAGATGACGGTGGAACGCATCGCAATCCGCAACTATGAAGACGCCACCAACACTATTCTCAATTCATTGCTGACCATGGACCCCGCCCCCACCGCACTGTATTGCGAAAGTGACGAGCTGGCATTGCCTGTCATCTATAAGTTGTGCCAGTACGGGCACGCCGTCCCTCAAGAGCTCTCGGTCATCGGATTCGACGACGTACCACTTGCCGCAAAGATCGGCCTGACCACGTTGCATCAGGATCCGTTCAACATGGGCGAAAACGCCGCACGTAAGATGCTGAGTGTCATGTCCGGAAAAACACCGAAACCGCTGCATGAAACACTACAGGCACAACTCATGATGCGTGAAACCACCGCATTCATCGACTGACCAAGCCACTACTACCTCGCCAAAGGGTTCTCTATGGCACATATGCTGTAACTGACTGCCCAACCGGCTATGAATCCGAAATCACCATTCAGAGTGACCTTGGCGCATCGGCATCATCATCGAATCTCTAATTCTGTCCGGAATGGCAGGAAGATGGCATTTTCGAAAACCACGACACGCAGATAGTCATGACATCACGACCGGAATCCGACCAGCAATTCACCAAGACCCTGCAGGATGACCTACTCATCATCGACACTCCGGCCCTTCAGCCTGCCTATGGTATGCGCCCCCTTCAGCAAAGAGGGTTTGAGTGTAGTGGTTAAAGGCCCTGCAACAAGCCAGATGAACACATACGCATTACAGTGAGGTTCAGCATGGCAAATCTTCGCGGTCCCGGTGAAGCTCAACCTGACTAGTCCTATATCGTAATGCGCAAACGGGGCTTGGAGGTTTATCCGCCAAGTCCCGTTTGCGCATTCGATGAGACTCTATTGCGCTCAATGAGTGGTCTTATATTCAGACGCCCAACCATCCACAAATGCATCATGCACGGTGTCCCATGTACCGGTCTCCTGCGCATATTCCAACATCGCGTTGCCCAGCGTCAACACCCACTGAGTGCTTGGCAACGGATAGATCACAATATCGTACTTATCTGCCTTGGCATAGGCATCGTTGGCGCGATGAATCGGGTTCTTGGTCTGGTAGCCGGCCTTCGCATACGACTTAAACGGTGTTTCGAAACCCGCCTCATTCGTGATGATGTCACGTGCCTCATCATCGTTCAGGATGTAGTCAAGGAACTGCTTGGTGGCCTTCTGATCTTTTTCAGAGGCGTTCTTGTTCATCGCAAAGTACAGGAAGCTCACGGTCAGGCCTGCATTCTCCTCACCCTTCACACCCATATAGATCGGCAATACGCCCATATCTTCATCGGCGACCTCTTGATCGCGAATCTGCGAATAGCCCCAAGAGCCATTCTGCAAGAACACGGCCTCACCCAGTGCGAACTCGGAGTTGGCGTCGTCCATGGTGGCACTGGCGAGCTGCGTCTTCGGAATCGTGGCGTCGTTGATGTACAGGTCGAAAATGTTCTTGAAGTTCGATACGTACTTGTCGGAAATGGTGGCCGGCATTTGCGTGACACCCTGATCGCGATACTCATAGTAGACGGAGATATGCGCCAGTTGATCACCGAAACGTTTGATGGAGCTGGTGTCGAAGCCGGCGGAGGTGAACGCACCTTTCACGCCCATCTCATCCTTATGTGCTTGTATTTCATCGGCAACTGTCTTCAGTGTCTTGAAATTGTTGATGCTGTCAACCGACTTAATGCTTGCCCAGGAAGAATCGAAGTACTTCTGCAGCAGCTTCTTGTTGTAGATGATGCCATATCGTTCCATGACGTAGGGCACAGCACCAACCGTATCGCCATCCTTCAGCGCATAGTCGGGGTTCTCCTGATCCTTGTAGATGTTGGTTCCCGACATGTCGGCATAATAATCAGTCCAATTCAGAAAGTCGTTGTTGTCGACATCGAACAACGTAGGCGCCTCGGATTTGGCCAGCTCACTCTTAAGCGACTGTTCGTAGGTGTCGGATGATGCAGTGGCGATATCGACCTGGATACCGGTCTTCTTGGTGAACTTTTCGGCCAGTTCCTTGAACTGGTCCTGTTGTTCCACCTTCATGCTGAGAAAATATACATGCCCTTTGTCAGCGTTGACATTTGAGCCGCCGCATGCGGAGAGCGCACCAACGGACATGGCGAGCGCCGACACTGCGGCAATGGTACGAGTGAGTTTCTTCATGATCTCCTCCAAAAAATAATGATTCTGACAGCGTCGTCAGATGATGACAAACGTCGTGCATCGTGCGATATGTGGTACCGAAGTATAGTTTAATCGCTTAAGCAAAAATGAGAGGAAAAGCCGCAAGGAGAGCCGCCGAGGCGAAAAGAAGGTACGAAACGACCTCGACGACCCGTAATCAGTCAAAAAGAAATCAGATTGGTCAGACCTCCTTCAATCCGCGAGCGATGGAGACATTGCGTACCTCAACGACGCCGTCGGTGGCGAAAATGCTCAGCGACTCGCCGGGGCGCTCATACATGCGCACGTTCAGTGCCACTCCATCCACATACAACGTGCCGATAGTGTCATCGACGATGAGTTGCAGATGATAGTTACGGCCTGCCTCGAGCTTGATAGGTCGCTCAAGCCCGATGTTCATGACATTAAACCATGGGAAGTTCGGACTGCCTTCGAACACATAGCGATTTTCAGCTACGGGGAAGATGAACTGGTATCCCAGCGCGGTATCTTCGTTCTCGTTGACACGCAGGCCGAAGGAGCGAGTTCCTTCTGAGAAGGTGATGTCGGCTTCGAACGAGAACAAATCACCGCAGCCAAGGGCGAGTACCGCCTCCTGTCGCGCACCAGTACCATCGATGGTCACATTGCCGACATTCTCGCGCTCATTGAATGCATTCCACACGGTATCGGGAATGCGCACACCGAGCGTGCCGTCTTCGCGCTGATACACCTCGTGCGCCACGAAAGTTCCGGCCCATTCGAAGTTGCTCCTGTCATCGCACTTCTCTTTGGTGCCGACCCAGCCAAACAGGATGCGTTGGCCATTCAGTTCGAAGGTACGGCCGGCATAGTAGGCACTGCCGTCGAATGCATCGTCCGACGGTGCAATCCATGGGCCGTCAAGGCTCTTGGCCATACGATAGACCATCTTGTGCTTGTCGCTGTATTCGGTGACGATGTGGTACCACCAGTCGCCCATCTTGAACAGGTCGGGCATTTCATGCATGGTGTACAGGTTTGGAGCCCAGAAATCACCCTCAAATTTCCAGTCCTTGAGATCCTTAGAGGTGAACTTCACGGTACGGCCGGTCTGGCAGGTTTTCGGACCGATTTTACGGGCACCAAGAATCAGCAGATACTGGTCATGTTCTTCGTCCCGAATGACCCACGGGTCACGCCAGTCATCAGGGTCATAGCCCTCTTGCGGCGTAAAGGTGATAGCATCCTGTGTTTTGGTCCAGTGGTACAGGTCGTCACTGACCGCATGCATGAGCACCTGCGCAGGCCTGCCCTGTGCGGGATAATCGCGGTTATAGCCGGTGTAGAAGATGTGGTACTGGCCCTCGCCCTCAAACACCGAGCCCGCGAAGATGAATTGATCCTGTGCGTCATATGCACCACGGGGGATTGCCACTCCATGATTCTCGTAGTTTACGAAATCTTTGGTTGTGGCAAGATCCCAGCCGAACGGCTCTCCGAACGGCTCCGGGTTGCGATTGTCCCGCTGGTGGAACAGGAAGAATTCGTCGCCCTTGCCAAATGGCATGCAGTCACCGAACCAAGTGCCAGGGAACTGGTAATAAAGCTTCATATCTTTACCTTTCTTCAGCTGCTTTGCCTTTCGCCCGGCAATCGTCTGCGATTACCTTTTGAAGGAACCAGTATTACTTCGCATTATTCAGTTTAAGCGCTTAAACTGTTTAAGCGATTAAGCACAAATATAGCACTTAAAATCAAAATGTCAAACGATTGACGCAGTCACCTTGCACAATGCCGTTTTTCCACCGTTTCGTGAGTGTTTCCACGAGTGTCGCAGCACTACGACGACCATGCTACAACCTCTTCACCGAATCCCTAGATACCGCCGGACATTGCACAAAAATCGGCTCGAACGTCCTCGTCACTACATGTTCATCACCATCATCCTCATTGCGGCCGCACTGCCGCAACAACGTTCGCACGCCCATCACACCGAGCTCATATTGTGGCAGACCCACGGTGGTCAGCGCGGGATGCATGTGCGCGGAAATCATTTCCTGATTATCGAACCCAACCACGGAGATATCATCCGGCACACGTTTACCTAACTCACGCAACGCATCGTACAAACCAAGCGCAGTGCGGTCATTATGGCAAAACACTGCGGTCGCATCCGTCGCCATCACCTTTTCCGCTGCCCCGTATCCACCTTCTTGGTCAGCGTTCGCAGGTACCACCAGTGACGAATCAAAATCGATGCCGAATGCCGCAAGCGCCGCTTTGTATCCTTCAAGTCGGCCAAGCGACGCAGGCGAGGGCGTAATGGCGTTAACGAACGCGATACGCCGATGTCCGGCCTCAAGCAATAGTCGCGTGGCTGTGGCCCCACCCTGAACTTCGTTCGGCACCACAGCAGGAAATCGGCCACGTTCGTCATAGCAGTTCACCAACACCGCCGGCACCTTATCGAGTTCGCTCGGTGGCGTAATTGATTCATGAACCCACTTCGAGTAGATGACGCCTTCGACCTGATGCTCAAGCATGAACGCGAAAGTCTTACGTTCCACATCTTTTTTACCGTTGGTGTTAACCACCAGCAGAATCTTCCCGTTACGCCAAGCCTCATCCTGCGCACCTTGGATTACCTGCCCCGCGAACGGAGAGGTAGCCACACCGTCGCTGATGAAGCCTATGATGTCGGAACAGCCACGGGCCAACCCCCGAGCCAATGCATTGTGATGGTAACCGAGCGAATCGGCGGCCTTACGGACTTTGCGGCGCGTGGATTCCGGGATACGCACATTACGATTGTCATTCACCGCCCATGAAGCAGTCGCGATAGAGACGCCGGCCGCTTTGGCAACGTCTTGCAACGTTACTTTCGCCATACCGTCCCCCGACCATCAGACTCCGGCTTGTTGACGTATTTGGCGAACGCATGTTCGAGAATCGGGACGTGAAGCATAAGCACGCTGCCATACCCAAGCACCACCAGCAAAAACAGACCCTGCGGCATGTAGAACCAAGAGCCGACAATCAGCCCTAGGAACGCAACATCGATTATCGCCAGCGCGATGGTCGACGCGACATTAGTCACGCCGAAGATGAATGCATTGGCGAGGGTGCCACCAAGGCTATTTTCGAAACGAGCCTGTAACGCCCAGACCCATTCGAAGCCCATGATCCATACGATGGTGAAACCGAATTTTGGAATTAGCAACGGTACAATCTGCAGAACGACCCACGCGTAGGACAGCACTGCCAGCGCCACACCGAAGATTAGCCACTGCACCGTGGACTTCACAAAATTACTTTTGAATGATCTGAAATAATTGGTGGTGACGTGTCCCTCTCCCGCAAGCGTCTTGCGAGCAGCGTCGTGGCCGGCGGTCAGCGCGGCACCGACAGTCACAAGCGGAATGCTGGTGACAAGCATGAGAATATTGATCCACACACCGTCGGTCAGATTGTTCCAACCGCGCATGAGACCTGAATCAGGTGACAGGAATTTCATATCGCTCCTTTGTGCAAGGCCATGACCGCCAACGTTGTGTTCAATCTTACCAAGACTCCGCCATGTCCGTGACAACGTAATCACAACACACCCGTGATGCATTGGCACCATTGGTGATATCGTTGTCATTAGCTGTTCATAGGCGAACAATCACTAGAACAGGGACATATCGGGACAAAGACGTAAGGACAACATCATGACCGCGAATAATGAACGTGCGGATTGGTGGAAGCAGGCCGTTGTATATCAGGTCTATCCACGATCGTTCAAGGATTCCGACGGGGATGGCTTGGGCGACATCGCCGGCGTCTCCGAGAAGATGGACTATCTGCGGGCCCTCGGCGTGGACGCCGTCTGGCTGAGCCCGTTCTATCCCTCCGAACTCGCCGACGGCGGCTACGACGTGATCGACTACCGTGACGTAGACCCACGCCTAGGCACCATGGACGACTTCGACGAGATGACGCTCAGGGCTCACGAGGCCGGCATCAAAGTAATCGTCGACATCGTACCCAACCACACCGCCAACAAGCATCGGATGTTCCTAGAGGCTCTTGCCGCGGGGCGCGGCTCCAAGGAACGCGACCGCTACATCTTCCGCGAGGGACGCGGTGAGAACGGTGAACTTCCACCGAATGACTGGATCTCCCTGTTCGGCGGCCCAGCCTGGGAGCGTGTGGAAGATGGCCAATGGTACCTACATATCTTCACCAAGGAACAACCAGACCTCAACTGGAAGAACCCGGAGGTACACGAGGAATTCAAGAAAACGCTACGCTTCTGGTCCGACCATGGCACTGATGGCTTCCGTATCGATGTGGCGCACGGCCTAGCCAAGGATCTTGAATGCATGCCACTTGAAGAGATGGGCAAACGCTATCCGATTCACGAATCGCTATGCCATGACGGCACTAACCCGATTTGGGATCGTTTTGAAGTGCACGACATCTACCGCGAGTGGCGCGAAGTGTTCAACGAGTACGATCCGCCACGCTTCGCCGTCGGTGAGGCCTGGTGCGTACCGGAGCATCAGCATCTGTACGCCTCCCCCGAAGAGCTGGGACAGGTGTTCAATTTCGAGTTCGCCGAAGCCAACTGGAACGCCGCCGAGATGCGTACCGCCATCGAGGAGGGCTTGGATTCAGCCACACATTCCGGCGGCTCCACCACCACGTGGGTCATGAGCAACCACGATGTACCGCGTCATGCCAGCCGTTACGCCCTGCCTCAGATCAAGACCCCCAGTCATCATCAGGTAGCCAAGGACTGGTTGCTGCGCGACGGCACCTCTTATATTGAAGACCGTGAACTCGGCACCAAGCGCTCCCGCGCCGCCATCATGATGGAAACCGGGCTACCAGGTTCTGTATATGTGTATCAAGGAGAGGAACTGGGCCTGTTCGAGGTAGCAGATATTCCTTGGGATCGTCTTGAGGACCCAACTCCGTACTTCACCACCCAGCGTTATTATGAAAAGGGCCGCGATGGCTGTCGCGTGCCGATGCCGTGGATCGCCGCGGACAAGCCGACGCCGGCTTCCTGGAATGAGAGTTTTGGCGACGGAGCCTCCTTTGGCTTCTCCCCCGTCACCAAGGTGGATGGTACCCAATCCGAACGCCCCCATTTGCCGCAGCCTCTCTGGTACGGCAATTTCACCGCCGACAGCGAAGCACAGGATCCGGATTCAATGTTGTCGCTGTATCGCGCAGCACTCGCCGCACGTCAGGACATACTCACCGCCACGGCGGATACCTCCTGCACTCTAATCGACGTAGGCGATGAGATAATCGCCTACACGCGCCCTGCCGCCGATGGTCGCACATTCGCCTCCTATACGAACTTCGGTAAGACTCCAGCTTCACTGCCAAACGGAGAGATCATACTGGCGTCTGGCGATGTATCCAACGGGCAATTGCCCCAAGACACAACCATCTGGATGCTGCTCTAATCCACACATTGAATGCTCCCGTGTTACCCCCCCCAATGAAGCATCAGCAACACGGGAGCATTACTGTCACAAGAATCTCCCTCGGCCCTCCGTCTCGCAGCGTCTGGCCACGGCTGCGCATGCGGCCACCGAACTAAGCGATGGGTTGCTGGGACAGGTTGCGTAGGTTACATGGCATGAACGGAGTGACGATTCAAGATTATGGCCAGAGCAGCCGGAGTGTCAGTGGCCACCGTTCCCTGGGTGGCGAACAACAAAGGTCAACATTCCAGAATCCATAAGAAGCCGAGCACGCAAGGTTGCACAACAATTTGGATATCGCCCCAACGCATTGGCGAAGGGTTGGGTCAGTGGGCTCTCTAAACTTATTGGCTTCATCAGCGATGGCGCGCCCCATGCCGGACAAGTCATTCGAGGCTCGCAGGATGGGGCATGGCATCAAGGTATGATTCTGCTGATCGTGGACACCAATGGTGAAAAACGTTGAACCGCAGGCCTTTGAATCCAAGATGGACCACCAGATAGATAGCATCATTCATTCATCTTGGGCGCACCGGCAGGTAACTCCTCCCGAAATCTTACGCAAAACCAGAGCGGTTCTGGTGAACTGCTCTGCTAGGCACGCTGAATTTCCATCGGTGGTTTCCGATGAAATCGGCGGCGGTCGCTCGGCAACCAAATTGCTATTAAAATCATGTCAAGAGCCGTCGTGACACATATTGCCGCGACGGCTCTTGACTCAGCTATGCTAAGGAAACGGTCTGTCTCAAGCATCCATGATGGCAGCTAACGATTTGACTCGTGGCAAATCGAACACTTCGTCGGTGTGCACGACACGTCCATGCTCATCAGCCAGCGGAATACGCCAATTCGGATACTGATCGGACGTTCCAGGCTGGTTCTGGGTACGACGCTCGCCGACGCCATCAACCAGTGCGGCCTGTATTAGCAACGATGGTGATTTACGCAGCATGGCGTGCATGGCTTCAACAATCTGCGGGATGTGGCTGTCCGCATCGTCAGCTTCCTCATCGGAGATCAGACCAAGTGTCCGCAGACGATTGAGCATGGCCTGACGTTCCGCGGTGGCCGATGCTTGGAAGGATTCCACCGATTCGGTAAGCAGATGGAGCCGCTCACGCAACTGTACATGCTCGAACTGCAGGTACCCTGCGGTCGGTGGCAGATCGTGCGTAGTGACGGACGCTAACGCATACTTGCGATAGTTGGTCGGATCATCGTATGGATCGCCTGCGTTGGGAGAGTCATCCACTCGTGCGAACCACTCCACCACGGTACCAAGCACACCATGTGAAGCAAGCACCTTGCGTACATAGTTCGGCACTGTACCCAAGTCCTCACCGATCACCAGGCCGTCCGCACGGGAGGCTTCGATGGTAAGGATGGCTATCATCGCATCAACGTTGTATGTCACGTAGGCACCGTTCTTGGCGCCTTCGCCCTGAGGAATCCACCATAGGCGGAACAGGCCGAGTACATGGTCGATACGCACCGCACCGGCGTGAGCGAACATGGTATGCACCATGTCACGGTACACACCGTAACCGGTGGCGTTCAGATAATTCGGATTGAACGGCGGCTGACCCCAATCCTGCCCCTGTTGGTTGTAGAAGTCAGGCGGGCAGCCCACAGTCACGCTACCGACAGCGAATCGTTCCGGATTCCACCACACATCCGCACCTAACGAATGCACACCCACGGCCATGTCCTGCATCAAGCCTAATGCCATACCGGAGTTCTTGGCAATCTGCTGAGCCGCCGACACTTGTTCGTCGGCAATCCACTGCAACCAGCACTGAAATTCAACCAAATCGGCATGCTCACGTATAAGTTCGGCCACTTCCGGCGAGTCACGATTGGTGTCGTTAAACCAGGAAGTTTCCCACGGCGCACCCCACACCTCGAACGCCACAGACCAAGCAGCGAACGCTTTCAAATCCGGACCGGCCTGCTCCTTGAACCGTTCGAAGGCAGACTGACGCTCAACGGAACGCGGTTGCCTGAAGATGATTTTCAGCGCCTGTCGTTTATGACACCATGCGGAATTGATGTCCATCGGATTCACATCATCATTGGCAGCCGACACCTGCGCATGCAGACGCGCCACCTCCGCCTTATCGGATTCACTTAGATCAGCGTATTCGGCGATATCCTGCGGACGAATATACGTGACATTCAGGAAGCGACGGGATTCCGGCAGGTACGGCGAAGGTTCCAACGGCGGGATCGGCGCACATGCGTGAATCGGATTGATCAGCATAAAGTCGGCATGCGTTTTTTCTGCAGCGTCCTTGAGGAGGTGTCGCAAATCACCGTAATCGCCCACACCCCACGATTCGGAGGAACGTACGGAATACATCTGCGCCATCCATCCCCAACGTTGCCTATCGGCCACCGCTTTCGGGACCGGAATACTGGCAGGTGCACAAATCAGCGTCGCCTCGCCATATGCGTCGCCAGCATTGATACGCAACGTGTGATAGCCAGAGGGAATATCATCTGGCAGGTTCAATCTCAATGTACCGTCATTCTCTGCTAATAGGCACATCGCCAGATTGCCTGCGTAGGCGGTACCGTCTTCCAGCAGCAGGCGCAATGTAACGTTCCGGCCTGCCGGACGAATCGGAATGGCGGTAGGCGTACCGAGGAATTTAACAATGGTCGACGGCACCAGCGTAGTCTGGGTCTTACGCACAGTTGCCTCATATGATTTCGTAACCGCCTCATCGGTGGAGGCATCCACGCCAAGCGCCCGCAGTACGGAGACGAGTACTTCGTCGCGAATCTCCACATAAGCGCCCAACTGATCGATGTATGATGTCGAAATACCGTTGGCTTTGGCTAGCTGAATCAACGGACGTGCAAGACGTTCGGCGCTTTCTTCGTTTCTGGGTGCAGCGACTGGTGAATTCGGCATCTTCGCTCTCCTTTGCTGGCTGATCATTGCCAGACTGCGTAATCATATGAATCCCTGAGCCTGTTATCACTATCATGAACAGATAGTGCAACAGGAATGTTTCTCATCTTTAGAATATCGCAGATTGACATCGTTTGCAATACCAACAAACGGCATGTTGCGGCGCTTATGGCGACACCACGTCAACAATCCGCATCCTTGGATATTGTTTTATGACATACGTTTGCACTACGACGTTTTGCACACTGCCCGCATTCATCGTCACATGAGCGGACTAGAACAGTGCAAACAGCGACAACATCACCGGATGTAAGATCAGAATATGACGAACAGCACGGCAATGAAAATCGCGCCGATGCCGTAAGCCATGATGAGCATGGAGTTGTCGCTGACGTCACAGCATACAACACTATCGATATGCAGTACCGCTTACATCGAACTGACGTATTTCCTGCAGAGTGAGCGACAGCCAATGCATGGCCCTTTAGGTTCGCTACTCGTTGATTGCCCGGTCATTGTCACGCAACACCAACTGCACCGGCGCGTCGGTCTCACGTAAGGTCAGGCGAGCATGCATGATTTCATGCGGCTGACCGAGAGTCTCCCCATTAATGAGTGTGAGCGCTTTATGTGCGGCTTTACGGCCCATCAGAAACGGATCTTGTTTCATGGTGGTCAGGTTCATGATATCCGCATACTGACTGTCATCAAATCCGATAATCGAATAATCCCGCGGCGTGAGCTTGTCATACCGTTCCAGTCGCACAATCAGCGGAATCGCAATGGTGTCGGTTTGACAACAGATTGCATCCGGGAATTGATCAAGCGCCAACAACGAGGCCAAGGCACTGTCGGCGTAGCCACCATCGCGCGGCACTTCAAGCACCTTCCAGTGCAGGTCGTGGCTTGTCTCAGCGGTCTGACAAGCATGGATGAAACCCTGACGACGAGCATCGATAGAGGCATTAAGCGAATCGGCGGCGCGCGAGCAGATGTACACGATGTATTTGTGACCGAGATTGATGAGATGCTGCGTAGCAATCATCATGCCCTCGTCGTCGTCAATGCATACGGTGGCATCGAAATCTTCACGTCCCGGCGTATTGATACCAACGATCGGCACACGAATGCGCTTGAGCTGCTCAACTTCACGCGAATCGACGGCGAAGGAAGCGACGAATACTGCATCCACATTGCGACGTACCGGCAAAGTGGTGAAGAACCGTTCGCGGTTCTCAGCGGTATCGATATGCTGGAACAGTGAAATGTCATAGCCAGCACCATGCATGACATCATCCAACCCAGCAAGCACCCTGTTATTGAACCAACTGGTGATGTCTTCATTCATCAGCATCGCCGCACGATAGGTCAGGCCAGACTTGAGTGCCGTGGCGGAACGGGAAATGTTGAAATCAAGTCTGTCGGCGGTTTCCAACACCTTCCGACGTGTTTTATCGGATACCAAGTCAGGACGCGTGAAAGCTCGCGACACCGTGGAAACGGAGACGCCTGACGCTTTGGCCACCTCACGAATGCCTACTTTGGTCATGATGCCCCTTTGCTACTTCTCGTCTTGCACGGCACGCGACACATTCGTTGTGCGCGCGCGAACATATCTACGTATATCATACTGCCAACGTTGTCAAAAATGAAACGGTTAAAGAAGACACCGTACTTCTTATCCACAATTGCAAACGAATGTAAACCAGCAGGAATGGATACGCCGCACATGATTCTAATAATGTATAAATCACTGTGATTCCAGTGTGTAAAAGTTTAAGGTACCGCGTAGCGAGTCGCATCGCCTGCTCATCGTCGATGGAAACAGACAACGTAAAGGCGCTTTCAGGCAATGCATTAATGCCGACAAGCGGTAGGTTCGCACTTTGCAAACGACTCGCCTCATCAGGGTCTATGTCGAAGGAGGGAATGATTACGGCATCAGCGTTGCGGCGAATCGGTAGGTTCTCGAAAAAAGTGCGCCTGTCTTCCTTGGTGGAGATGGGGTAGACGGAGATGTCGTAACCGGCCGGATTGAACACTGCATCAAGGCCCTCGTAAATTCGTGCGTTGAACTATGACGCAAAGCGATCGTTCAGCAATAGGGCAATACGGTACGTCCGCCCGGCCTGAAACACAGTGGCGGAGTGAGAGATCGAAAAATTCAGTTCATTTGCGGCAGCCAGAACCTTGTCACGTGTCTTCTTCGCTACCACGTCAGGATGCTTGAAAGTACGCGAAACCGTAGCGATGGAGACACCAGCCAGCTGCGCCACGTCTTCGATATTGGCTTGCATGCGCACTCCTTGCATATGATTAGCGCCGTCTTACGGCGATTGTCTCATTATATGCTGAATGCGTTTACATCATTGTCATACCGCCGTTATGACGGCTGATTGTGCCAGACTGCTGCAAATGCCGGTAGGCAACCGACCTTCCATCCGATATGTCTTCAGCAGTTCCAACGCTCTATGACATTGTCACCCTTGTACTGGCTCAGGATGCAGTAATGCGCGGTATCGAGCCGCAGCAGACGGGCGAAATGCGGGTCGACGCCCAACCATTGCGAAGTAAGGATGCGCAGAATATGCGCATGAGCCACCAGCAGCACATCGTGGCCGACGTTCAGCAACGGCAATACTCGTTCGATGGCGTCCCGGGTACGCGCGGCGGCCTCCTCCACGTCCTCGCCCGGACCGTTATGCACCGGAACCTGCTCGCCGGACGGCAATGTCTCAATCCAATCGCCTTCAAGTCCGGGGTTCAGCGAACGCGGACCATCCCGCCATACGTCCCAGGCGAAACCGCTGGCCTCGCTGACCTGCTGGCGTGTGCGCCCCTCGGCGCGACCGTAATCCCATTCGGCGATCTCGGGCAGGATCCTGTAATCGCCGTAACCGGCGAGCGCCGCGGTCTGGCGGGCACGGCGAAGCGGACTTGCGAACATGCAGCCTGGATCGAAACCGTTCGGGAAGGCCGAACGCAAACGCTCTCCCGCGGATTCGGCCTGTAGCCGACCGGCGTCGGTCAATGGAATATCAGTGCGTCCGGTATGCTGACCGGATTCGCTCCACACCGTCTGTCCGTGGCGCAACAGCACCAAGCGTCCGGGCGCAACAACGGAAGCGTCCTTGCTTCCAACATGATTTTCAGTCATATCCCTACTCTAACCGACCCCGCCCATGAACCCCTGCACTTGCTCCCTCGTGTCTTCGGAAATCGCAACATCATTCCGCTACGCGCTTCGCCCATCCGGATTGGCAGGAAAGCACGTCGATCACGCATTACTATGGAACCATGAGTGAAACGCCAGATCTGGAATCTACAGCGGACCGTGTGGTAGCGGCCCTGCGCAACATCGACGGGAAAGTGAACGCCAAGCGCGATCAGAGACTGAACGATCCCGATTCCTTCGGTGACAAAATCTTCAAATTCGCCATGCCTACGCTAGTCGGACTGGCGTTCGGCAAGATGTTCGAGATGGCGTGGAAGCAGAGCGTTGGCCGCAAGGCGACCCTTCCCGACGGCACCACCGACGCACGCAAGGACGCCATCCTCGGCATCGCCTTCGCCGTCATTTCCGCAGCCTTGGGCGCACTGGTCTCGCAACTGTCCGACCGCGGTTCCAAGGCCATCGTCAACCATCGCCACGCCAAGCGCAGGTAGCACGATCATCACCGATCGTCCGACTTGCCCTCCGGGAAGATGATCTTGTATACGAAGAAGTAGATCACCATGGACACGCCTCCGGTGATGAACGTGACCAGCAGATTGTATACGGCTGGATCGAACCGTGCCTGCGCCAACGGCAGCCACAGGCCGTTGATGGCGTTGCAGAACAATGAGATCAGCACCCATGCGATGAAGTACCACAGTATCTGATATGCCACGTTGCCATGTGATTTGAACGTCACGTTGCGTTGCAGCGGGAAGTTGACGCACTGCGCCACGAATGATCTGATCTCATAGCTCAGGAAATATCCAAGGCCACCGCCGATCACCACTTCCCCGGCCGCATTGCGCGCCACCCCATAGCCAAGCACATTCCACGAGTAGTCGATGCCTGCGAACGATATCGGAATATGCGGCCACATGAATGCCGTGGAGGCCAGCCCCTCGCCAAACAGATACGGCAGGAACGTGAACAACGCATATTGCAGCACGGTGACCGCCAGACTGAACAGATAGAACACGCCTATCTGCCAGACCCATTTTGCGGCCTTCGGATGATTCCTCGCAAAGGTTCGCCAAGGATTGACCGCCATTATCTCACCTCGATTCGAGCCGTGGCCTCACCGTACGGACTGCTTGCCTTCACGCTGAGGATTCCCGTCTCGCAAGGCCTGATGATGGCCATCGCCTCGCCGTAGTAGGTGTCGGCGGTATCGCTGCGATAGCTACGCTCGTAGTATGGGCAGGCGCTGCCAAAACCTAGGATTTCGCCGTTTTCCACTTCGATATGCACGTCACCTCGCAGTAATGGTTTGACGGTTCCCGCAGCGTCGGCATACATGAACCGCACATATGCGAGCCCGTCACCGAGCGCGATGCGCTCCGCTTCCGGCACGGCATGCAATCTCGTTTCCTTGCCCGCCGTGGCCAGTGATGTTCTCGCGATTTCCACGCCGTCGGCGTCATACGCCACCGCCGTCAGACTGCCCGGCCTGTAGACGGCCGTGAATGTCACGCGAGCGTCACGTCCGACACGAGCCGACCCGATTTCACACCCGTTCAGCAAGAGTTTCACCCTGGCGGCACGCGCATATACCTCCACTTGCGTGCGTTCACCTTCCTGACCGTCCCACGACCAACTTTCGACCGCATTGGTCATCTTCCAGGCGGACGGCGAATGTTCACGGCCAAGACCGACCGGCACCACGCCGATCGCAATCAGTTTCAGACCGAATGCGACCTGAGTGTATGAAGCCTCCGCCAAAGGCTTGCCGGTCAGGTCGAATCGACCGGCGCCCGCACTCACCCAGCCAAGTGATCCGTCGAAGTTCTTGGCATATTCCGCATACTCCTGCGAGCCGATACCGACTTCCCCGAGATAATCCATACCGGACCATACGAAATCACCGATCAGCCGCGGATTGCTCTGCGCCAAATCCCAGAATCGCGCCGCATCCGAGCAGAAGGTTTCCGAGCCGACGATCACGCGATTCGGATATCTGTTCAGGTCATGCCTGTATCGGCGGATGCCGTAGTTGTATCCGGCAACGTCCATCACGGCGAACGCGCCGCGCGTCTTCCAATCGCAAGGAGGCAAGGTCGCACCGAACTTCATGAAGTCGGCTCCCATGATGCCTGCGAGCCGATTGAAGAATTCGCTGCCGACCGCCTTCTTCTTGCCGGAATGTTCGATTTCCTTCATCGCTTTTTCGTCGGTATACACGCCAAGTCCCATAGATGACAAGAAATTGAAGAAGATATTGACGCCGCAGGTCACTGGTCTGGTCGCATCGAGCCCATGCAGATATTGCGTCATGGCATCGGTCAGAGCGATACCTCGCGGCTGCGCGGTTTCCGACACTTCATTGCCGATCGAATACATGATCACGCTCGGATGGTTATAGTCCTTGGCCACCAGATCAGCCAGATCATCACGATAGTTCGCCTCCACTTCAGTGCCGTAGTCGTAGCGGGTCTTGTGGATGTACCAGCCGTCCACATACTCGTCGAGCATCAACATGCCCAGTCGGTCATAGGCGTCAAGCAACGCCTTGGAACAAGGATTGTGCGCGGAACGGATGGCATTATAACCGCCGCCTTTCAGCAACGCCACCTTGCGTTCCTCGGCAGCCGGATATGCGCATGCACCCAGCAGTCCGTTGTCATGGTGGAGGCAGCAACCACGCAGGATCACACGTTCGCCATTGATACGGAATCCCCGTCGCGCATCACATTCCACCGTACGCACGCCGAAGACCTCACGTTGCTCGTCATCACCGAACCGCACCACACAGGTGTAGAGATTCGGCTCATCGGTGTTCCACAGGCGAACATCGGGAATCACGCATTCCTCATGCATGAGATTGCCCTGCCCATCGAGCCGATCCGACAACGCCTTGAATTGCGCCATGGACCTGCCATCGACATCAAGAACGCTCACATATACGACTCCCGGATGGCTGGTGCGTACGTCGACCGCGATGCGTCTGGTACGGTAATCGACCGTCGTTATGCGCACGCCGTCGGGCATGATATGTCGCTCCGGCATGACACATAGCCATACCGGACGATAGATGCCGGTACCGGAATACCAGCGACAGCTCGGCTGGTCGCTGTTATGCGCTTCGACCGTCAACACGTTGTCGCCTTCGGCTATGTACTCGCTCAGATCCGCATAGAAGCCGGAATAGCCATAATCATGGGAGGCGATCAGCCTACCGTTCAATCGTATGCGGGCATTACGGTAGACACCTTCGAACTCGAGCAGGGTGAGATCACCGGAAGATCTGCGAATGTCGGCGGAAGAGAAATGCTTGGTGTACAGGTAGTCGCGAGCGCTGTACCAGCCGCTGTTCACTCCGGATGGGCTGTCGGCGCTTTTCGGATCCCACTGCATGGCGTCGTGGGGAATGGTCACCGGCACTTCCTCGGCCTCGGATGCGGCCGGACGGCACATCCAGCCGGTATTGAATGGGATTCTGTTCATGATGGTGCTTTCAAAGACGTTCACGAAGGAAGGTCGTCATTCGGGCGCAAGAACGATCGTGGCGCCCCTTCGCCCGAACGACGTCTGACAAATGACGGAGGGCCGGCAGCCTACTTACGCTTACGCATAAACGACGACACCATGAGCATCAGCACGGTGACTGCGGTCAGCACGGTCACCGTCATGACCGGACCGAACAGGCTCTGGTCGCCGAACATGTTCAGATTCATGAAATGGCCGACGAACGTATACATGCATTCCATGACGAACGCACACCATGCGATCATGCCTATCGCCGGCGTTACGGCAATCAGCCAGTCATTGTCAAGAGGTATGGTCGCGGCCTGCGCAAGCACGACCAACACAAGCGGTGCGATGACCCACACGTTGTATGAGCCAGCGGCAACGGCATACATGGCGTAGGCAACCAGTGAGACGATGGCCATCACACCGGCGGCGAGTCCTAGGTAAAAGCCGATAGTTCTGTTGGAGAACATGGATGGAGTTCTGCTATTCATAATGATTCCTCACTTTCCCGTCGCGGTTTCGGATTCGACCTTGACCGTTTCCCGCGCATTCTTGCCTCGACGTCCGGAACGCCACATCATGTAGGCGCAGCCAAGCGTCATCAACGCAAACGCCGCATCCACACCGAAGATCGCGTAACGCCACCAAGGGGTGACTTTGACCACTTTGGCGTTGGCATCCAACCCGTTGATCAGGCTGGTACGAGTCAGCGCATAGTGGAAGTTCTTCATTGAGGTGCGCAGATAGCCGAGCATATCGCCGTCGTCATTGTCTTCGATCTGATTCTTGATGCCTGCGGCCGCGGTATTGCCCGGATCGATGCAGTAGGTGGTCACGCCTGCTGCCAATGATGACGGGAAATGCGACTTGTAGGAGCCGCCGGCCACGCCGTCGGTTTCGATCATGCCCTTAAAGCCCCATTCGTTGCGGATCACCTGAGTGGTCAGCGCGGTGCTGGCTGAGGACCAGACCACACCGAGTCTGTTGAACGACATCATCAAAGCGGTGGCGTTCTCGTTGCTGACGATGCCTTCCACGCCCTTGAGCGCACCCTCGCGGAATGCCTGCTCGTTGAAGAACATGTTCAGACCTTCGCGATACAGCTCCTGATCATTGCCTGCAACATGCTTGACACCCTGTGCGAAGCCTTTCTTCTGAGCAGCTGAAAGTTCCACGAGGTTGTCAAGGTAGACCATGATGCTGTCTTCGGACCAGTATTCGCCATTGCGCCCGCCGAACGGAGTGCGGTGCAGATTGCCGCCACCACCCCATCCGACCGGGGTCTTGGCATACAGGGCTTCCTCACCGACCAGTTCGCCACGACGTTGCATGCGTCCATAATCCCAAGTGCTGGCGAGCACATTGGTCGCCGGATACAGGGTGACGTCACGGGCGTCACCGTACTCTTTGGCGTAGGTATTGCCGCCGACGCTGGCGGTACCGTCACCAGCCGCATACGCCGGTCGGTTCACGGAAGCCGCTTCGGCCGTGCCGAACAAATCGGAAAGCTGGGTGGTCATCTCATCGATGGTCATTTCGTCAAGATATTTGTTCCAGGTCTCGTCATCGTTGTAATCGACGTCTTTCATCATCACGAACGTCAGACCATTGTCGGCTCCCTGCGTGTAGTCGCTGACGGACTTGGAATCCTTGGACTGCCGATACAGATCACCCTTAAGCAGTTCGATCATCTTGCCGGTAGCGGTCATCTTGACCGGTTCGGTCGGGAAGGTGCCTTTCCAATCGGAACGGGTCAGATAGGTGACGGCACCATCCTTCCAATAGTTCGCGTCGGCATCCTCGAACCGGTTGGTGACCCGTTCGCCCGCATCGGATTTGGCATAGGTCTTGGTGTCGACGTCGTCATACGACCACCGGTAGGTTTTGGCCGCATCCCCCTCCACCGGCTTGCCATCGAAGTCGGTCATACCAGTGGCGTTTTCGGCCGCAAGTACATTATTCAAAGCATCATGCGCATTGTCGCCAATGGTGAAATAGTAGTCACCGGCGCTCAGAATATAGCCCTTGGCCTTGGTGTAGTCATAGCTGGCCAACAGGTAGCGGTCCACCGTAACGTCCACGGTTTCGGAAGCACCCGGCTGCAATGTCTTGGTACGGCCTTAGCCGGCAAGCTGGATGGCGGATTTCTCGACCAGATTCTTCCGCTCATATTCACCATACGGGGTCTGCGCATACAGTTCCACTACAGAGGCACCCGCAATATCACCGGTGTTCTTCACCGTTACCTTGGCGGTGAATTCATCCTTGTCACGGTCGTAGCTCACACCGTCGAGCGTCTGTTCAAAAGTGGTGTAGCTCAGACCGTACCCAAACGGATAACTGACTTCGTCCGCATAGTTCCATGCCGAGGCACCATGCGAAGCTCCGACCGAGCTGGCCGCTCCGCTGCCCGGATTCGTCACGGCGTCCGCGTAGCGGGTCTCATAGTATTTATAGCCGACATAGATGTTCTCGGGCTGTACGGTCACATTATCGATATTGACCGGCTTATCGCTGACTGCGGCGTTCACTTCATCGACGTTCGTCCATTGGTTTGAGTTCTGGCTGGAAGTGTGCGCGGCCGGCGACGACATGGAATCGACGGCATACGTGTCGGTCAAACGGCCCGAAGGGTTGGCCTTGCCCACCAACAGATTGGCCACTCCTTCGAAACCACGCTGCCCTGGATTGCCGATCCACATGCAGGCATCCACACCGTAGTCATCAAGCCAGCCGACCTCCATCGGAAAGGCGGAATTGAGCAGCACGATGGTCTTGGAGAACTTGCCGGAATCCTTGATCATCCGCAGCAGGTCCTTCTCGTCCTGATGCAGACTCAGAGCACTGATGCCCTCCGGATCCTTCATCATCATCTCCTTGTCTTCACCGCCTTCACGGGCAAGCATGACGATGGCGACATCGTGGTAATCGTCCTGCCAGCTGGCCTTGAGCTGATCGGTATAGAACGATGCCGGCTCCTCGCCAAGCACCGGGGCGTCATTCAACGCGCCATTCGAACGTGGATCGCCGGAAACCTGCAGGTTGTTGCTGGCCACACGCTTGGTATCGCTCTTCGAATAGGCGTCAAACAGAGTGTTGTTCACCGAGAAACCGGCATGTTCCAGTGCGGATTTCAGATCAATCACATATTTGCCGATGTCGGCGGCGCTGTTGGCGCCACCCGGGCTGTAGACCGGCTGCACCACGGCGTGGCCGAACAACGCGACATGTTTGTCTGAGGCAAGCGGCAGCGTGCCGTCGTTGTTGCGCAACAGCACCGAACCCTCCTCCTGCTCAAGCACGGACTCGCCGTACGCGTCGGCGATGAGCTTCTGTAGATTTTCGGCATTCAAGTCGCCATATTCGCTGGCGTAGTACGTAGTGTTTCCGCCGCCTTCACCGGCGACGATTCTCGTGCTGGACGTTCCCAGCGCGGAGTTGATCGTTCCCGCATACATGTACGAGCATTGCGTCCCACAGATGCCAAGCACCAGCAATGTGCCTGTCACCGATGTGAGCCCTCGCCACAGCAGACCGGAATTCCCTTTCATCTCGACTCCTTCGTTGTCACATGTTGATACCGACATCAATGTCAATTCCATGGTGCGCGGCACGGCCACCCCCTACCTTCCCGGATGGCGTAACTGGTCATTCCCAGGGGCATAACTGGTTCTTTCGCCATTCGACCCGAGCATGTGACGTTTCCTATAATGGAATCCGTCGCAATGAGGAGGCATGAACACCGTGAGGATCGCAATCATCGACGATGACGCCGACGAACGCAAGACCCTGCAGGCATCGTTCGAACGGCTTGCGCAGGAGAGCGGATCCGCAATCGTCATCATTGAATTTGCCGGCACCGATGATTTTCTTGACGGCTACGACCGCTCCTTCGACCTGATCTGCATGGATATCGACATGCCCGGCACCGACGGCATGTCCGCCGCACAACGCCTACGTCAGATGGACGCCGATGTTCCACTGGTATTCGTCACCAACATGGCGCAGATGGCGATTCATGGCTATGCCGTACATGCGTTGGATTTCATACTCAAACCCATCAACTACTACTCCTTCTCCATCAAAATGCGCGGTATTCTGGCACTGATCGGCAATCGTCGTAGGAAATCGCTCGTTTTCCCGACGACGGACGGTTTTCTACGCATTTCATCCGACAATCTCTACTATGTGGAAGTGCGTGGGCACCATCTGTCCTTCCACACCACACAAGGCGTCATCCGGCAACGTGACTCCCTACGCAACTGGGAAGCCAAACTGGAGGGATTGCCGTTCGAACGCTGCAATAACAGCTATCTGGTCAATCTCAAGCAGGTTACGGCCGTGGCCAAGGACTCCGTGCAGGTCGGATGCGACTGGCTGCCAATCAGCCGAACCAAAAAGAAACCGTTTATGAACGCACTCACCGAATACATGGGAGGCACCAGCGTATGATCGACCACGCCTGGCTGCAGGTTTCCTACATGGCACAGATCATCGTGGCCTGCCTACTGTTCATGATTCCGGTCGCAAAACGACGTCGTTTCCCCGCACGATTCGCTTCATGCACCATTGTTCTGCTAATGATCGCCTATATGTTCGGCGCCGCCGTCACGGTACCCGACAACCTGCTGTTGGCCATACTGTATTGGCCTGCATTCGCGGTCATATGCCTTCCCGCAGTGGCGTTGTGTCTGCAGGCGGGATTGTCGGAAGTACTCTACTGCACCATCTGTGCGAACGCCACGCAGCATGCGGCCAACGAATGCTATCTGGCGCTCAGCATCGCACTCGGACGCACAACGCCGATCTGCCCACGCTCCTCAACGGACTGTTGACCACGGTGATCTATATCGCCATCTACGGCGCGTTCTTCATCATGTTTGCACGCAAACTCGCAGTGCATGGACATTATCGGGTGAATCGCAATGACCTGTTCCCCATGGCCTGCATTCTGCTGTTCGTGTGGGTATTGGGCGTGTTGTGCCATGATGATGTCTCGCTCCATGGCGTGGTCTACCACATCAGTGACGCATTATGCTGCTTTTACATCATGTGGGCTCAGCGCAGCAATCATGACAAGGCCGAACTGCAGCGCGAACTCGACGGCGTACGATACACGCTGCTGCAGCAACAGAAGCAGTATACGGTCAGCCAGGAGACGATCGACATCATCAATCGTAAGTGCCACGACCTGAAACATCAGATTCGCACGCTGCAGACCATGCAGGAAAGCCCGGAGCGTGACGCATACTTCGCCGAAGCCGAACGGGCGATCATGATCTATGACACCCGCATCGACACAGGCAACAAGGCCCTCAATACCGTACTGATGGAAAAAGGCCTGTACTGTCAATCTCACGATATTCAACTCACCTGCATGCCGAGCGGCGATTCACTGGACTTCATGCAGGTCGCGGATATCTATGCACTGTTCGGCAACGCGCTCGACAATGCCATCAACGCCACTATGGAACTGAATGACCCATCCAAGAGGGTAATCAACGTACGCTTCTCATCACAAGGCAACCTGATGCTGATTCAGATTCAGAACTATCATCAGCGTCGGCTGCGTTTTCGTAATGGCCTGCCCATTACGACGCATCAGGATGCCACCCGACACGGATTCGGCATGAAAAGCATGCTGCACACGGTCGAACAGTACGGCGGCACCATGCAGGTGGATGATACCGACAGTGTGTTCACGTTGCGGATCCTGCTGCCGAAGAATCCGGAATCCTCTACCGGCTGAACCAAGGCATCCTTGCGTAATCCTGCAAAACGGACGAAAATGGGTGACATGAGCAATCTTCTTCACAATGCCACTGTTGACACTCTGCTGGAACGTCGTTCCATCCGCAAATTCAAGTCGAAGCCGCTGGGGGATGATGTAATCGAAACCCTTGAAACCGTTGCACAGCATGCGGCGAGCAGCCAGTTCCTCAATGACTGGTCCGCAATCCGCGTGACCGATCCCGCAGCCAAGAAGCGTCTCGCCGAAATCGGCGGACAGCCGTATATCGCCACCGCGCCACTGCTGTATGTGTTCGTACTTGACGAACACCGCAATGCCGCAATCGCTTCCACAAAGGGCGTAGATACCACTTCCGACACGTTTACGCTGAATGGCAGTTACCGCTACTCACAGGCCCAGAACGATGCCGTACTGGCCCTGCATGCGATGGAAACGGCCGCATACTCACTCGGCCTTGGCTGCGTGATTCTCGGCTCGCTGCTGAATGACGTTCCGGCGCTGATCGATCTGCTGAATCTTCCGGAATACACGTACCCTGTGCTGGGACTTGCGATCGGTAAGCCCGATCAGGATCCTGCACTTAAGCCGCGTATGCCGCGTTCCATGCAGTTCTTTGAGAATGAGTATCCGTCGAACAATGAGACGTTGCTTGCCGGTTTGCAAGATTTCGACGAGGAAGTGCATCGATATTACGATTTACGCAATACCGAGCGCCCGGTTGATACGTTCAGCGATCAGATCGCATCAAATGCGGTCGATCCCGGTGTGACCAGCAAGACCGTGGCTCCAAACGCCAAGCGCCAAGGCTTCCGCCTCGAACGCTGACGGAACTACTACTTGCGGCGTGGTTTGTAACCTTTTTTGCGGGAATGCGGTTTAATCTGCTGATTGAAAGGCACGTACGTGTAGCTGGATTGTGGATCGCGATGCGTGAGATGCCAAGTTCCGCAGAATTCGCACCGATAGACCCAAAGTTCAGTGCCGCGTTCACGCCAACTTTGGTCGGCGGCCTGCTGGGCTGTTGCTTTGTCGTGATACATGATTTTGTTCGATTCGACACAGCGTTTGGGTACGAAATAATGCATAGTTCTTCAGTCTATTCAACCATCGGATAAGCGCAAGAGGCTCCCCCTGAAATTCCTGAAATCCCTCGGCGTTCTAGATCTCCCGGCGCGTGGAATAATCCGGACGCCGAGCAACGGGAAAGGCCCGACGGGAACCCCCGAGGCAATGGGCTCCGGTCGGCGGGCCGGCACAACAAAGCATAAAAAAGGGGGTTCCCGGAGCGTTACGCCCGACGGGAACCCCCAAGGGAAATACGAAAAGGGACCTTCCGGGAATCCCGCAGGGGACTCGACCAGAAGGTCCAGACAGTTGGATGCGGCGGCGTGCTACTCTCCCACACCCTCTCGAGTGCAGTACCATCGCCGTGCCAGGCCTTAGCTTCCGGGTTCGGAAAGGGACCGGGCGTCTCACCTGGGCCATGACCACCGCAAAACCACTCTAAACGGCCAACCCCCAACCGGGATCGGCCGGCAACGGAACCAGCCACACGACCGATTCCGGTCGTGGCGGTCCGGGAACCGGACAACGGACGCAAGCAAATCAAACGCCTTACCAGTATCGTCGTCGTGACCACAAGAAACAGCGTTCCTTGCCATCCAACGAGAAAACCACCACAGGACGAGACCCAATCCCCAACCAGGGGATCGGAAAGAGTGTGCCGCGTTCGCCCGTTAGTACCGGTCGGCTCCATCCCTCGCGGGACTTCCACCTCCGGCCTATCGAACACGTGTTCAACATGCGGGCTACAGACACCGAAGTGCCAAGGAATCCTAATCTTGGAGCAGGCTTCCCGCTTAGATGCTTTCAGCGGTTATCCCTCCCGAACGTAGCCAACCGGCCATGCCGCTGGCGCGACAACCGGCATACCAGAGGTCCGTCCACCCAGGTCCTCTCGTACTATGGGCAGGCCTCCTCAGGATTCCAACGAGCGCAGAGGATAGAGACCAAACTGTCTCACGACGTTCTGAACCCAGCTCGCGTGCCGCTTTAATCGGCGAACAGCCGAACCCTTGGGACCTGCTCCAGCCCCAGGATGCGACGAGCCGACATCGAGGTGCCAAACCATCCCGTCGATATGGACTCTTGGGAATGATCAGCCTGTTATCCCCGGGGTACCTTTTATCCGTTGAGCGATGCCGCGCCCGTGCGCCGGCACCGGATCACTATCTCCGACTTTCGTCCCTGCCCGAACCGTCGTTCTCGCAGTCAAGCCCGCTTGTGCGATTACACTCGAAACCCGATTGCCAACCGGGCTGAGCGGACCTTTGAGCGCCTCCGTTACTCTTTGGGAGGCAACCGCCCCAGTTAAACTACCCGCCAGGCACTGTCCCTGAACAGGATGACTGTTCGAGGTGAGACGTCAAACGAGAACAGAGCGGTATTTCACCTTGCGGCTCCACACGGGCTGGCGCCCGCGCTTCGAAGCCTCCCGCCTATGCTACACAATCCGCGCCTAACGCCAATACCAAGGTATAGTAAAGGTCCCGGGGTCTTTTCGTCCTTCTGCGCTTAACGAGCATCTTTACTCGTACTGCAATTTCGCCGAGCTCCTGGTCGAGACAGTGGGGAAGTCGTTACGCCATTCGTGCAGGTCGGAACTTACCCGACAAGGAATTTCGCTACCTTAGGATGGTTATAGTTACCACCGCCGTTTACCGGGGCTTGAATTCACCGCTTCACCCGAGGGCTGACGGATCCTCTTAACCTTCCGGCACCGGGCAGGCGTCAGTGCATATACAGCGGCTTGCGCCTTCGCATGCACCTGTGTTTTTGGTAAACAGTCGCTACCCCCTGGTCTGTGCCACCCCCGAAAGCTCCGGAAGCAAGTTCCATCACCATCAGGGGTCTCCCTTATACCGAAGGCACGGGAGTGATTTGCCGAGTTCCTTGACCAGGATTCGCTCGATCGCCTTGGTATTCTCTACCTGACCACCAGTGTCGGTTTGGGGTACGGGCGGCAACGCCCCTCGCGCCGAGGCTTTTCTCGACGGCCTGGACCACCGGATATCGCGCCTGAAAGGCGCCCATCATCGCACCTCACCCTGCATGTCCCACGGATTTGCCTATGGGACGGGCTGCGTGCTTGACCACGGAAAACCACCTCCGCGGCCGGCTCCCATTCCGTGTCACCCCTGTGCGCTAACCTACCAGGACTACATTCCCAACAATCGCGCGCCCCGAACCCCGAAGGGAACGACGCCACGCGACCGGAGGTTAGTACTCATCCGTTCGGCTCTTGCGGTTCGCTGCCGGTACGGGAATATCCACCCGTTCATCCATTCGACTACGCCTGTCGGCCTCGCCTTAGGACCCGACTCACCCGGGGACGACGAACGTGGCCCCGGAACCCTTGGTCATCCAGCGGACGGGATCCTCACCCGTCTCTCGCTACTCATGTCTGCATTCTCACTCCCCCGAAGTCCACGGCGCGCTTGCGCGGCCGCTTCGCCCCTCGGGGGACGCTCTCCTACCCAACAGCAAAAAACTGTTGCCGCGTCTTCGGTGGTGTGCTTGAGCCCCGCTACATTGTCGGCGCGGAACCACTAGACCAGTGAGCTGTTACGCACTCTTTCAAGGATGGCTGCTTCTGAGCCAACCTCCTGGCTGTCTATGCGACTCCACATCCTTTCCCACTTAGCACACGCTTCGGGACCTTAGACGACGATCTGGGCTGTCTCCCTCTCGACGACGGAGCTTATCCCCCGCCGACTCACTGCCGGAATACACATCAACGGTATTCGGAGTTTGGCTGCTGTTGGTACCCCATACGGGCCCGCAAGCATCCAGTAGCTCTACCCCCGCGATGCAATCAACCGACGCTGCACCTAAATGCATTTCGGAGAGAACCAGCTATCACGGAATTTGATTGGCCTTTCACCCCTAGCCCCAGGTCATCCCCCCGGTTTTCAACCCAGGTGGGTTCGGTCCTCCACGCGGTCTTACCCGCGCTTCAACCTGCCCAGGGCTAGATCATCCCGCTTCGGGTCCAGGGCACGCGACTCAAAACGCCTTTTGAGACTCGCCTTCGCTACGGCTCCCCCACGACGGGTTAGCCTCGCCACGCACCACTGACTCGCAGACTCATTTTTCGATAGGCACGCCGTCACCCCACTTGAGGAGGCTCCGACGGATTGTAGGCGCACGGTTTCAGGAACTCTTTCACTCCCCTCCCGGGGTGCTTTTCACCTTTCCCTCACGGTACTGGTACGCTATCGGTCAGACAGGTATGCTTAGACTTACCCCACGGTCGGGGCCGATTCACACGGGATTCCACGAGGCCCGCGCTACTTGGGACACATGATCGGAAGACGGCAAGCTTCCAGGTACGGGGCTGGCACCCTCTGCGGCCAGGCCTTCAAGCCTGTTCCCCTGGCAAGCCGTTTTATGACTCCCGCCCGGTCCGTCGGAACCGGGACACACGCTCCCGCAACACCACGGACGCAACCCCCGACGGGTATCACGCGCCCATGGTTTGGTCTGATCCGCTTTCGCTCGCCACTACTCACGGAGTATCCCTTCCTGCAGGTACTGAGATGTTTCACTTCCCTGCGTACCCCCGGAACAACAAGGTTCCGTGCCGGCCCATGACGGCCGGCGGGTTGCCCCATTCGGAAATCCTCGGATCGAAGCCATGTTGGAGGCTCCCCGAGGCTTATCGCATCCTCAAACGTCCTTCATCGGTACTGTCTGCCAAGGCATCCACCATACGCCCTTCAGGGCGGCACACGCCCCGAAAAAACCTAATGATAGCTTTTCTACGCCAGACGACAAATCATCACACTGTAAAAAATGATCACAAAACGATCGATCTCGAAACCAGACTCCAAAAAATAGAGCCTGGCGAAATCGCGATAAAGCAAACGATGACATCAAAATCATCGCATTGCTCGCGTCCACTATCCAGTTCTCAAACCACCACGCACCCAAGAAACGATCCGGACACGGCACACCGGCCGGCCGACCGCCCCAAGGGGACATCCGGAAAACCGCACGCGACCAAGTCGCGGGTGGCGGTCCGGGAACCCAAAAGCATACCCATACCACTGCCCGCAGGCCCCCAAAAGAACCCGCGAAGCCAACGATCTCTTCCACACCAGCACGCCCACACCACTCCGGGAACCGTTCCCGGCATGTGGGCCACACGACGGACGCCAGACCGGCGTCCTGAAAACTCCGTAGAAAGGAGGTGATCCAGCCGCACCTTCCGGTACGGCTACCTTGTTACGACTTAGTCCCAATCACGAGTCTCACCTTAGACGGCTCCATCCCACAAGGGGTTAGGCCACCGGCTTCGGGTGCTACCCACTTTCATGACTTGACGGGCGGTGTGTACAAGGCCCGGGAACGCATTCACCGCGGCGTTGCTGATCCGCGATTACTAGCGACTCCGCCTTCATGGAGTCGGGTTGCAGACTCCAATCCGAACTGAGACCGGTTTTCAGGGATCCGCTCCATGTCGCCATGTCGCATCCCGTTGTACCGGCCATTGTAGCATGCGTGAAGCCCTGGACGTAAGGGGCATGATGATCTGACGTCATCCCCACCTTCCTCCGAGTTGACCCCGGCGGTCCCCCGTGAGTTCCCACCATGACGTGCTGGCAACACAGGGCGAGGGTTGCGCTCGTTGCGGGACTTAACCCAACATCTCACGACACGAGCTGACGACGACCATGCACCACCTGTGAACCCGCCCCGAAGGGAGACCGTATCTCTACGGCTGTCGGGAACATGTCAAGCCCAGGTAAGGTTCTTCGCGTTGCATCGAATTAATCCGCATGCTCCGCCGCTTGTGCGGGCCCCCGTCAATTTCTTTGAGTTTTAGCCTTGCGGCCGTACTCCCCAGGCGGGATGCTTAACGCGTTAGCTCCGACACGGAACCCGTGGAACGGGCCCCACATCCAGCATCCACCGTTTACGGCGTGGACTACCAGGGTATCTAATCCTGTTCGCTCCCCACGCTTTCGCTCCTCAGCGTCAGTAACGGCCCAGAGACCTGCCTTCGCCATTGGTGTTCTTCCCGATATCTACACATTCCACCGTTACACCGGGAATTCCAGTCTCCCCTACCGCACTCCAGCCCGCCCGTACCCGGCGCAGATCCACCGTTAAGCGATGGACTTTCACACCGGACGCGACGAACCGCCTACGAGCCCTTTACGCCCAATAATTCCGGATAACGCTTGCACCCTACGTATTACCGCGGCTGCTGGCACGTAGTTAGCCGGTGCTTATTCGAAAGGTACACTCACCCGAAGGCTTGCTCCCGATCAAAAGCGGTTTACAACCCGAAGGCCGTCATCCCGCACGCGGCGTCGCTGCATCAGGCTTGCGCCCATTGTGCAATATTCCCCACTGCTGCCTCCCGTAGGAGTCTGGGCCGTATCTCAGTCCCAATGTGGCCGGTCGCCCTCTCAGGCCGGCTACCCGTCGTAGGCTCGGTGGGCCGTTACCCCGCCGACTACCTGATAGGACGCGACCCCATCCCATACCGATGAAATCTTTCCCGACACCCCATGCGAGGAGTCGGAGCATCCGGCATTACCACCCGTTTCCAGGAGCTATTCCGGTGTATGGGGCAGGTCGGTCACGCATTACTCACCCGTTCGCCACTCTCACCAGGCAGCAAGCTGCCTGGATCCCGTTCGACTTGCATGTGTTAAGCACGCCGCCAGCGTTCATCCTGAGCCAGAATCGAACCCTCCACAAAAAAATTTCATGAAGAGAACCAACATGTGACTCTCAAAAAATAAGAAAATTGACGATCGCCTTATAAGGAAAGGCGCATCGCACGAAAACCCCACCGTCCTTCAAAGGCCTCCCGGCCACTCCCCCACACGGGAGAAGCGGACGATGGACTGGCAATCATTGACTATAAAGAAGTAGTACAAATACGCTCTTGAGTTCTCAAACCACCACCACTCACCCACCTTACGGAACCCCGACCGGGGAACCACTCGCTGAGCGGCAGCGAAGAGTTAATTTACACGAACCCCGGCAATCACGCAACCCGGCACCCCGAAAACACCGCCAAAACCCCTGCAAAACAACACATCCACCGGCGTGTCGAAATTCCGTCCTCCCTGCCGCGCAGATCGCAAGACCGACTCCACCACCGCCAAAAAACCGTCAGAAAAACCGATCGCAGCGTGTCGCACAACGCGACGACACGGCAATCAGCAGCCCGGCAACGCATCACAGGTATCCGAAATCATCCTGATCCAAGTCGGAGATCACTTGGCAATCTTCCGGAAGCTCGTCGGTATGCGGGAAAACTTGATCTGCTCGACCGGCGTAGGAATCGGGTCAAGCTGGGTCGGCGACGGCGGCGCCACCATCGATTGCCCCGATCGCCGTAACCGTCTCGGTCATCTCGGCCGCATCGGCGCCATCATCTGTAATGCTTTGTGCAGTATCAGTAGTCATAATGCACCTCTCACTCCTTTTTTGTTCCATACATGATTATCAAGATTGCTTTTCTCGAATTTGATTGCCCGATGCTCCCTGTTTCACGTGAAACATCAGAAGTTACGTCGCGCGACCATGGCCTGAAATACATGGCCGCACATCGCTCTTGTTTTTACGATTAATCGCACTTAATTGCGTTTCTTATCGAATGCATTGAAAGCAACGATCATAATGCAGACAATCATGAGCACGGCTGCAAAATTTAGCGACTTCCACGTGCTTGTCATGCCGGTAATCGCCGAAGAGAAGATCGTGGCACCCAAGCCGACCATGGTCGACCGGATACCCATCAGGGCGTCAGCCTCGCTGCCCTTCTTAAAGCAGTCCACAATCAGCGACGCGGAAAGCGGCTGAATCAGTCCGACGCCAAAGCCACATATCGCGCGCAGCACAATCTCCAACGTGAGCGAAGGCACAAACATTGGCAGGAATCCACCAAAGAAGCACACCAGCAGAGATAGCGACAAGACAGCCGCCTTGAGCATATGTCTGCGAGGTCCAGGTTGAGGCAACGCCTCCACAGGATTGCCGACAGATCGATTACTGACAGAATGATGATGGGAGAATGATGATGAGAGATTGATGATTGGTGGATCGATTATTGACTTGCGCCGCTGCCAACTTGCGTTTTCACCAACTTGGGACTTCGCCGACTTGGGACGTTCACGAAAAACGGCTATACCTAAGATATGAGCAAAAAGATCGCAGTATTGACGGGGGCGGGGATTTCCACGTCCGCAGGTATTCCCGACTTCCGCGGACCGGACGGCGTCTGGACCAAGCACCCTGAACAAACGAAAGTGTATGATATCGACGCATTCCTCGCCAATGAGGAAGACCGCGAGTATTCCTGGCGTTGGCAGAAGGAATCGCCTGTATGGAACGCGCAGCCGGGCACCGCGCACAAGGCGCTCGTCAAACTGGAACAGGCTGGACTGCTAACACTGCTCGCCACACAGAATTTCGACGCGCTGCACGAAAAAGCAGGCAATAGCAGCGACGTCATCGTCAATTTGCATGGCACCATCGGCACCTCGCACTGCATGAAATGTCATGCAAAATACGACACCGCCGACATCATGGCGAATCTCGACAACGAACCAGACCCGCACTGCCATCGCAGACTGCCGTACAGTGGCAACATGCCATGCAACGGACTCATCAAAACCGACGTGGTCTATTTCGGCGAAGCGCTGCCGGACGGCGCGCTTGAAAAATCGTATCGCCTCGCGACGCAAGCCGACGAACTGTGGGTTATCGGATCCACGCTGGAAGTCATGCCCGCGGCAAGCATTGTGCCCATGGCCGCAGAGGCTGGCGTACCAATCACCATTATGAACATGGGGCGCACGCAATACGACCGCTTGGCAGACCGGCTCATCCACGACGATATTGCCGTCGCCCTGCCGCAACTCGTTGATGAGGCAGTCGCCGCCGAACAAGGCAAGTGACGTCAAGTACACAAAAGTACGCAAAAAAGGCTCCTCGACCCGATTGGATCGAGGAGCCTTTTTGATGAGGAAGATATGCGGAATCCGCACGTATCTACCGTGGACAATCAGTAAATACGCTTAGGCTGGAAACCGGCTTCGCGCATCGCGTCAAGAATGCGGTCGATATGCTCGGGACCGTTGGTCTCGACGGTGACGCCCAAGGAAACCGAATCAGTGTAATGGCTGGAAGCCTTGAACTGGTCATGGTCAAGCGCAATGACATTGGCGCGCTGCTCGGCCAGAATCGTAGCCACCTTGACAAGCTGGCCCGGAGTATCCGGAAGCTCGACCTCAAAGTTCATGATTCGACCGCGGGCGATCATGCCCTTCTGAATCACCGCACTGATGGAGACGGTGTCCTCATTGCCACCGGAAAGAATCGGCACCACCACATGCGGGTCCTTAGCCTCGGCGAACTTGCGCGAACGCAGGTTGAGATGTTCAAGCGCAGCCAGAGACACGGCGCCAGCAGCCTCGACAACCAACTTGTGCTTTTCGAGCATGAGCAGGATCATCTCGTTGATGTCGCGCTCGGTCACGGTGACGATGTCATCAAGGAATTCGTTGAGCAGCGCGAACGTGAGATCGCCCGGACGCTTCACAGCAACGCCTTCGGCGGATGTACGCACCTGGTCGGCGGCAACCACATGCCCTGCGGCCAGCGAGTTCTTCCACGCTGGGCTGCCTTCCGGGATCGCGCCAATCACGCGCACTTCCGGCTTGAACGTCTTGATAGCAAGCGCCACGCCGGCGCCAAGGCCTCCACCACCCAGCGGTACGACCACATCGGTGACGTTCGGCACATCTTCGAGAATCTCGAGGCCAATAGTACCTTGACCACACAGTACCTCGTAATCGTCAAACGGCGGCACGTAAATCATGCCTTCCTTGTCGCTCAATTCCTGGGCGCGGGCTGCGGATTCGTCGAATACCTCGCCGTACAGCACCACATCTGCGCCGTACGCCTTGGTGGCGTCAACCTTCAGCGGCGGGGTGATCTGCGGCATGCAGATCGTTGCTTTTGCGCCGCGTTCGCGAGCCGCATATGCCACACCCTGCGCATGATTTCCTGCGGAAGCGGTGACAATGCCGCGAGCAAGCTGCTCATCGCTCAAGGATGCGATCTTGTTGTACGCACCGCGAATCTTGAATGATCCGGTAACCTGGAGATTCTCAGGCTTGAGCAAAATCTCATGTCCAGTCATTTCGGACAGCACCTTGGACGGAATGATTTCCGTATGGCGTGCAGTGCCCTCGAGTCGTTCGGCGGCTAGTTTCAGTTCAGCTGCGTGATTGCGCTGCAATGCTTTGAGAACCTCGTTTTGTTCCATAAGCGTTATTGTAAGCGCACGTCTGCCGAAACTACCTGATCATGCGGATTTTGCAATCAAAAGTGAGATTATTTGCGCAAATACTTGCAAAATTGAGATTGCCCACAAACGCAATCGGGGCAATCGGAGGCAATCAGAAATAATCGCAGTACAACAATCGCAATAAAAAGCGTTCGCACGATTCCGTGATGAATCGTGCGAACGCTTTGCAGAGAGTTTATAGGGAAAGATCGATTAGAGCTGAATCACGACTCCCTCCCAACGAGCAAGCTCGCCACGAGCGATCGATTTCACGCCATGCGCAACATCATAAGTGCTGAGCAGTATCTGCGATTCCGCGACGCCATCGCCGAGCAGCTCCGCCACTTCCCCCGGCAGACCGGCGGATCTATCGGTGAGATTGACGACAACAAGAATCGTATCGTCGCCGCTGGTACGGGTGAAGGCATACACCTGCTCGCTGTCCGCCGCGACCAGATTCCACTCGCCCGTCGCGACGGTCGCATTGTCGTGGCGCATGGCGATGAGCTTCTTGTAGAAGCCGTACACGGAATCCGGATCGTCGAACTCCTCGGCCGCGTTGATCTCCACGTGATTCGGATTCACGCCGATCCACGGCTCCGTCGCCGCGTCCGCCGGGGTGAAGCCGGCATACCTGGAAGCGTCCCACTGCATGGGAGTGCGCGAATTGTCCCGCCCGATAAGCGCGAGGGCCGCCATCATCGATTCCGGCGACTGGCACCTGGCCTCCTCCACGCGCTGGCGGTAGGCGTTGATGGCCTCCAAGTCGCGGTACTGGCCGAGCTCGGTGAAATGGGCGTTGGTCATGCCCAGCTCCTCGCCCTCGTAAATGTACGGGGTGCCGCGGTGCATGTGCAGCAGCATGCCGAACGCCTTGGCGCTCAACTCGCGCGACTCGCGGTCAGAGTCGTTACCCCAACGGGACACGACGCGCGGCTGGTCGTGGTTGCAGAAGAACAGGCTGGCCCAGCCGGCATTCCTCACGGCCTGCTGCTGGTCGGCAAGACGAGCACGCAGATTCTTGACTTCGAACGGCACGGTGTTCCACTTGGAACCTTCCTGGTCAATGCCCACGTGGTCGAAGAGGAACAGCATATCAAGCTCACCGTTCTTCGGATCGGTGACGTGCTCGTTGCGGGCCGGAGTGATGCCCGGCGCCTCGCCGACGTTCATGTAGCCCTCACGGCCCTCGAACACTTCGCGACGCATTTCAGCGAGGAATTCGTCGATGCGCGGACCGTCGGAACACCATGGGAACGGGCTGGAATAGCCTTCCTCACCAACTGGATAATCCTCAATTTCAGAACCGTCTTCACCCGGCAGTTTGCCGTTCTTATCAACAGTCTTCGAAACCTGAGTGATCACGTCCATGCGGAAGCCGTCGATGCCGCGATCCATCCACCAGTTCATCATCCTGTACACGGCCTTGCGCACCTCCGGATTCTCCCAATTCAGATCCGGCTGCTTCCTGGAATACTGGTGGAGGTAGTACTCGCCGCGCTTCGGATCGTACTGCCAAGCGGAACCGCCGAAATACGAACCCCACCGGTTCGGCTCGGCGCCCGGAGTGCCCGGCTCATGGCCCGGCCTGGCCGGACGCCACCAATACCAGTCGGCATGCGGGTCGTCCCTGTCTCGGGAGGCCTGGAACCAGGCATGCTCGTCGGACGTGTGGTTGACCACCAGATCCATCACGATCTTCAGACCGCGCCTGTGCGCCTCGGCGAGCAGCTCGTCCATGTCCTCCAACGTGCCGAACAGCGGGTCGATGTCCTGGTAGTCGGAGATGTCGTAGCCGTTGTCGTCCTGCGGCGACCTGTAGACCGGGGACAGCCACAGCACGTCCACGCCAAGATCAGCCAAATAATCGAGACGGCTGGTGATGCCCTTCAGGTCGCCGATGCCGTCGCCGTTCGTGTCCTGGAAGGAACGCGGGTAGATCTGGTAGACCACCGCGTTGGCCCACCACGGGTTCGGGGTCGCGCCGTTGGAACGCACGGCGTCGGGAAGGACGGAACGATTGAAATCAGTCATTTCGATGAGGCTCCTTTGCTTAAGTGAAATGGGTGAACTTTACTATGTCCAATGGTATACAAAGCGTTTTTTCTTTCTTGCCCGCGGCGCGTTTCGACAAGCGGGAAATGAATGCTGGCGATGAACGAGACAATCGCTATTCCTCGAAAACCATAGCCTCCCCATAGGAGACGCGTTCCGAAATGGATTCCCCAGCTTGCAGCAATCGGACGTCGCCACTTTCGGGACGGATGACGCGGCCCGGCCTGCGTGCGGTTATGCGCGTCAAAGATTCCTTCATACGCCGGGCGACCTCGCCGTTCGGATCGACGCCGTTCCAATAGCTTTGGAACGCCTGCCACACGCCGACATACTTCACGCCGAACTCGTCCTTCAGCAGACGCACGGTGTGCGAAAGTCCTTTGGGGAAGCGGCTTGGATCCGCACCGAACGAGCGCAACGTGCCATTCTTCCGATCGACATCGGACCATCCATCGTCAAGCAGCACCCAGGATACTGGTATGTTCTTGCGACGGAATTCCTCCATTTTGGCGATGATTGCCCGTTCGCTGACGTCCTGCCCGAGCGAATCCCACGTACACCATCCAAACCCGGCAAGTTCCTTCGGGAATGCGCGTTAGGAACGCATGCGGATATGCGTCCGTGTGACGGCAGCGCGCACGCATTCATGGATGGCCCGATATGGATCATCGGACACGGCGGCAACGCCCAGCATCCCATCCAGCCGGGTGAAGCCCATCGCGTTGGTGGACGCCCGCAACCGCAACCGTCCGTCGGAAGCCTCCCAAATCGGCACGGATATTACCCTCGCGCACTGCCAGCATCGCGTACCGCGTATCGGAGGAGCGCCACAGCAGAAGCTGGGTCCGTTCGGGAATGTCAGAGAACGTCCGCTCCCATATCGGACGCATCCACCATTCCTTGTGCTGGTACAAAGACAGAATGCAGCCGTCGTGCGGCACGTCGACGTCGAAACAGACCTCGACCGCGCAGAACGGATTATACGTGTCCTGCTCCTGGAACCGTACAGCACGATGCGCGGTCTGGAAGACATGTCCGTGGCCGGGCACGACGGATCGGATGTGGCCGCCAGCATCAAACTGACCACCATGGCGCAGCCCGCGAGCGAAATCGGACGAATCGCGGCACGCAAAAACATTGGATCTCGCCGCAAAAAAACACTGGACGAGCCGCGCACAATCATCCAGACCGTGCTGACGCCCGGCGATACGACGCGGCCAATCGCTCACGAATAGCGATTGGATGGCCGGCGGACGGGAAGGGACGTCGGACGGGACTCCAGCCGATCGAGTAAATAAGCGAATAAATCGGTTTCGTATCGAAAAAATCGAGTTTTTCGGGTTTGGGGGTACGCTTTCGATGCGATTCGACGGAAATTGCGCCCCCATATATGCACCGGGATTCATTCGATGATGGAAAACCGACTTTTTCGAATACGGGGGCAGAGCGATAGAAGACAAAGGTATAAAAGGTATAAAGGTCAGGCACGCAGAATCGACGCGCAGCCGCTGATATATACGAAAAAGCGGGAATCCTCGAAAAAGGGGAAACGAGGATTCCCGCTCGGCGCTGTGAAGTGTTACTTCCTGAACGGACGGCCTACGGCCGCATTGTCCCTGCCTTCACTCGCCTATCGGCTCGCTCAGGGGGAGCCTATGAACAGACCACTGGGCTGTTCACTTAACGGCTCCCCTCATCACTCCACCGACGACCCACTTTTGAGCGAAGATGTAAACGATGAGGACCGGAGCCATGGCCATCAGGTAGGACGCGAAGGCCATCGGATAGTTCGACGTGAACTGGCTTTGGAACACATACTGTGCGAGCGGAATCGTCTGATTGCTCTGATCAGTCAGCGTGATCAACGGCAGCAGGAAGTCGTTCCAAGCCCACAGTGCGGTCAAAATCGCAATCGTGGCATTAATCGGACCCATCAGCGGGAAAATAATCGTCCAGAAAATGCGCCAAGTGGAAGCACCGTCGATGCGAGCCGCCTCTTCCAACGAAATCGGAATCGAACGAATAAAACCAATCGCAATAAACAGATTCGTACCAATACCGAGAATCGTATACAGAATAATCAGACCAAGCTGATTATCAAGATGCAGCGAACCCATTTCCTTCGCGATCGGCAGCATGATCACCGTGAACGGCACGAACATCATCGCAAGGAAGAAGTAATACAAGAAGCGGAAGAATCGCTTATCCATATTCCTTGCCACAGCATACGCGACGAACGTGTTCGTCAGCAGCGTCAACACCACCGCGCACACAGTGATGATCGCAGAATTAAGCGCGGCCTTCGGATAGTTCACCTTATTCCATGCATCGGCGAAATTATGCCATTCCCACGTGGTTGGCAGGCTGAACGTGCCAGCCTCGCCCGGCGTCTTCAGCGCGGTGACCACGGTGAAATACAGCGGCACGAGCACGGTGAGGCTCAACACGGTCACAACCGCGGTCAGCCACCAGTTGACCTTGTGATCCCGGCGGATTTTCTCCGGCCTTGCTTGCGCTTGAACGCCAGTCTTTGCAACAGTTGCGCTAGTCATGATATTTCCTCTTTACCTTCAGACTTTCAGACCCTTGCTCAGACCTTTTCCTTGCCGCTGAAGAACTTCAGCTGCACAAAGGCCAGGATTGCCAGCACGATGAAGAACGTGACCGCGTTCGCCATCTGGTAGGAGTATTCGCCATTACCAAGGCCGTTCTGGAAGATCAGGTACGAGACGGTTTCGGTCTTGGAATCCGGGCCGCCCTTGGTCAATGCCATGATCTGGTCGAACGCGCCGAGCGAATTCTTGAGGCTCAACACCATGTTGATGGTGAAGAACGGGCCGATCAGCGGGAAGGTGATCTGCCAGAAGTTCTGCCAAGCGCTCACGCCGTCGATTGCGGCTGCCTCGTAAATCTCGTTGTCGATGGTCTGAAGGCCAGCCAAGTACAACAGCGTGGAGTAGGCCACGCCCTGCCAGATCGACAGGAACACAATCGGGAACCATGCCAAATCCGGATTGGAAATCATCGACGTCGACAGCCAATCAATATGCAGCGCCTGACCGATCGCCGGCAGCGGCGTCATGAAAATGTACTTGAACACGTAGCCGATCACCAGCACCGACAAGGTGTACGGAATGAAGAAGATCGCACGGAATCCGTTTTTGAACGCGATTTTCGAATTCAGCAGCACCGCAAGGAACATGCCAAGGAAATTCGTGCCAATCGTAATCAAAATTGCGATGAAAACAGTAAACAGGTACGCGTGACCGACGCGAGAATCCTGGAACATCGCAATATAATTCTTCAATCCGATGAATTTAAAATCACCGTAACCCTGCGAATTAGTGAACGAGTATGCCGCGCCCTGCAGGAACGGCCAATACAGGAAGATGGACACCAGAATCACAGCCGGAATGGTCATCCAATAAAATGCCGGATCAACCTTGCGCTTGGAATATTTCGAAACCTTATTCTTGGAAGTTTTTGCCGATTTCTTCGCAGTATTTGCAGTATGTGCGGTAGTCATGTCCGTTCCTCCTCTCACCTGAAGTTTCTGGCTTCGATCTTGTCGTATTCGGATTGCATGCTGTTCAGGAATTTTTCGGTGTTGCCCGACTGAATCAGCGTCTGCAGGAAGCCTGCGAGATTGATGCTGGCTGGCACGTAATGGTCGCAGAAGTCGGCCAGTTTGCCCGCCCGGTAGAAGTCGAGCACGCCATTCAGCGCTTCGTCACCCACATACGTGTCTTTGTAGGGGGTAAATGCGGACTGCTGCTTGGAGTAGTCCTTGATGTTTTCGTCGTTCATCAGAAAGTCGATGAATTCGCGCACTTCCTTCTCATGCTTGGTGTGCGCACCCATGGTCAGAATCACGTCATCGCCTGCCGTGAGCTGCTGTTCTTCGGCATTATCAGTTGCCGGCATTTGCGCGAACCGCAGGTTGGCATCGCTGTTGATGAGTCGGATCTGCGGAATCGCGTAGGTGCCGAGTGGCAGAATCGCAGCTTTGTCTGCGGCCAGATCCTGCGTGGCCTGCTGGTAAGTGACTGCCGGATTCTTCTGCGTGTAATTCTGGTAGATCTCGACCAACTGATCGCTGACAGTGCCCCACAGGTCGGAGAATTTCTTCGATCCGTCTTTGAGGGAAAGATATTCGGATTCCGGCACCAGCGTGGAGTTGAGTGACGCCAGCGGCGCCTGAAGTGTCCACGGATCGGCAGTGCTCGCTTCGAGCGGTACAATACCCTTGCTCTTGAAGCGTTGCAGCAGGTCGATAAATTCGCTCCATGTCTGCGGCGGATTGTCGGGATCCTCACCCGCCTGCTCCCACACGTCGGCGTTGATGATGTAGCCGGATGCGTTACCCGCATACGGCAGGCCGTACAGGCGCTTCTTGGATTCGTCGTTGGTTTGTACAAGGCTCTTGGCGATGTTGACCATGCCTGGATTGAGTTCGTCGACGATGTCGTCGTCGGTAAAATCGTGGAAGACACCTGCTTCGGCGAGCATACCGAAATTAATATCGCCATTGATAGTGATGACATCGGGTTCGCGATTTTTCACCAGTCGAGTACGCAGATCGGTAGTTGCGTCGGACGAATTGTTGACGTTGACTTTGATGTTGGGATGGGTTTTCTCGAATTCCTTTGCTTTTGCGGTGAACCAGTCCGCCGCTTCGGCTTTATACTGAAAGAAATCCAAAGTGACGGTTCCAGCGGTACTGTTGCCGCAACCGGCAAGACCGGCAGTCAATGCGACTGCGCATACGGCTGTGAGCGTACGGCATACAATCCTCCTGAATTTACCTACACTGGTGGTGGAATCAGGTTTCATTCTCGACTCCTTTGTATCTTTTCTCCACTACGGTGCAGCAGCTTCCTTACCGCATCACCGTTACTGGAAATTGTAGAAGGAGGCAGTTTTCATTCCCAGCTCAGCGCGCCTGTACGGGGCGGAAAACAAAAACGACGAGATTTTGTCACTCTGAGAAAGTAATTTGATGCACGATGTACGCGAACAGGAGCACGAAGGATGGTGCAGATGGCGGTTTCACCTCTGCCACAGTGGTTTGAAGGCTCGGAATATACCCATAAAGTCGCGGTTTGCGTCATGAAATACGGTCCGATTTCGCGTATTACTTTGGCACAGATTTTAGGACTTTCGCAAGGCGCGGTTTCCCGTATTACCAGCGATCTGATTTATGCTGGTGTGATCGAGGAGACGCCGATGCCGTCCGGCAAGGCCGGTAAACTGCCGAAAGGTTTCGTTCAGAAAGAAAATACGGAACGTCGCGGCCGCCCGCAAATGGGATTGCGAATAATCAAGAACGCGCGATCTTTCGTCGGCATGAAAATCAATGCGACGCATATTTCGGCGGTTGCGGTCAACGCAATCGGGCAGATTATCACCGGATGCCACGATTTGGAAATCGAAGACACGTCGCCGCAAACCGTGGTCACGCTGATCAAACAACTGACGATCGACTGTTCCGACGAGGCGGAGATGGCAGGATGGCCGAAACCGTGCGCCGTGGGAATCTCGCTGGGCGGGTATGTCGTCGACAATGCCGTAGTGACGTTCGCACCGTTCATGCACTGGTCGCAGCCCGTGGAGCTTTCCGCTATGGTTCGCGAGGCTACCGGATTGCCGACAGGCATTTACAATGATATCGATTCGTTGGTCGTTGATGCCTGCCTGTTTGGGTCCGGTGTTGGATTGGATAGCTTCGCGGTGCTGACGTTCGGCGCAGGCGTCGGCTATTCGTTGACGGTCAACGGCGAGCTGGTGAGCTGTCCGGATAAAAGTTACGGTTTGGTTGGGCATATTCTGGTCGATCCGGATGGACCGCGTTGTGTTTCCGGACACAAGGGATGCGCGCAATGCCTGTCCGACAACTCGATCGCGGCGGAATATTCGCAGATTATCGGCCATCCCGCATCATTCGACGATTTCGCACGTGACGCACGCGCGAACAAACCGCAGGCGACGAATCTGGTGAACCGCACCTGCTTCCGTCTCGGCACCATGGTGGCGACCATCGCCAATCTTGCCATGCCAGACAAAATCATGATCGCCGGAGAATCGTCGTTCATCGCGAAATTCGGCATTGACGACTTGCGCAACGGCATCAACATGTATCGGCATAGCCAGGCCGCGCCAGTGGATTTTGAAATTCCCGACCATGATTGGGCATTGTGGGCCAAGGCTGCCGCAGCGCAGGCGATTCGGCAATATGTTGGCTGATTGATTACTTGATTGTTTTTTAATGCAAAAATCCTCCCTTTTGTTCAGGGAGGATTTTTGTTATGCGATTACGGCTTATTCAGCGCTCTCGACGGGCGCAAGCACAGCCTTGAAAAGGACTGCTTGCGCCGGATGCAGTGCCGGCGGGCGGATGCCGTACGTGGCGAGCGCACGTCCGGTCATCTTCACACCTTCGGTCTTCCACCAGCCGAGCGGGCTCTGTCCGTTGGCGATGTCTTGCTTGGCGAGGTCGAGGCTCACGTCGAGCGGAGACACCTCATACACCTTGTCGGGGTCGAGGCCGGGCAGGCGTACCGGCGCGGCCGGGTAGGTCTGCGAGGTGGTGAGCTGGGTGAAACGGTAGATGGCGGCTGCCTTGTTGGGCATGACCACACCGTCCAAGCGCACTGCCGGATCGGCGGCGTCGGAATGCACGACTGTGTCGACTGCGAACCATTCGCGATGCTTCTTGAATTCGGCGACCCATTCGGCGAGCGCGTCGATGTCTTCCTGCGGTTCCTTGAGCAGGTTCCATTCGATGCCCATATGCCCGAAGAAGGCCATGGCCATGCGCAGTTCCTGCGTGGTTGCGCGATGCGTGGAGTGCGCCGGTGATGCGCCCACGTGTTCGCCGATCATTTCCGGAGGCACGAGCAGCGATGTATAGCGCTGGATGTCGGCGCGTTCCACCGGATCAACGCAGTCGGATCCCCAAATGCGGTCGGCTACTTCGAGAATGCCGAGGTCCACGCGGCCGCCGCCGGAAGAGCAGCTTTCGATTTCAAGTCCCGGATGTGCGGCCTTCAGATCGGCGAAAATGCGATATACGGCGAGCGTCTGCTGGTGCACTGCCGGGCGTCCGGTGCGCGGGGAGACGGCTTCGGTGACGAGCTTGTTGTGATCCCACTTGATGTAGTCGATGCCGAGTTCACCAACGAGCTTGTCCATTGCGTCGTAAATGTAGTCGTAGGCGTCCGGATTGGTCAGGTCCACAACCTGCTGGGTACGTCCCTGCATTGGCAGACGGCCTTCAGTGGGCTTCAACACCCAGTCGGGATGCGTGCGGAACAGGTCGGAATCCGGGTTGACCATTTCCGGCTCGAACCACAGGCCGAATTCGAGTCCCTTGCCATGCACATAATCGGCGAGTGCCTTGAGTGACTTGTCGCCGTCGGGCCACACGTCTTGCGAGATCTGCCAGTCACCAAGGCCGGAGGTGTCGTCGCGGCGGGAGCCGAACCAGCCGTCATCCACCACGAAACGTTCCACGCCACTTTCCACGGCCTTGTCGGCGAGTGCGGTGAGGGTGTCGTAATCATGGTTGAAGTAGACGGCTTCCCACGTGTTGAGAATGACCGGGCGTGGCTTGGGTGCGATGTTGTGTTCAGCGAGCCAGTCGCGGTGCACGCGGCGAATGTAGCCGTGGAAGCGGGCTGCGACTTCGTTGAGGCCTTCGCCATAGGAGCCGATGAGCCATGGGGTGGTGTAGGACTCTCCGTTGGCGAGACTGATTTCACCGCCGAACAGCACTTCGCCGCCGCCAATCACGCCGCTGGTATAGGGCAGGCGTTCCGCGGAAAGCACGCTGTTGCCGCTCCAGGCCACGTGTGCGGAGTAGACGTTGCCGTGCGTGAAGCCGAAGCCTTTTTCGCCGACGCTGAGCAGCAGGGTGGCATCGAAGTCTGGGCGTCCGGCCATGGATGCTTTGGCGAAGCGGCCGAGGGTGAAGTCTTGACGCTGTGGGGAGCGTTCGCGCAGATGGTGGCCGGTGGTGGTGAGGATTTCGTTGGCGTCGGCCGGCACGGTGAATGCGAGTTCGATCTTGCCGACTTCGAGCTGGCCTTCGCCAGTGTTCACGACTTCGGCGTTCTGACGGATGAGGCCGGTTTCGTCGAGTTCGCAGGTCCAGATGAGTTTCACATGCTGTTCCACGTCTTCTGCGGTGACGGTAACGGTTGGGGTCTGCTTGGGTTCGTCGGCCACGCTCCAGCTCGGGTATCCGTCTTTTTCACCCATGACGTAGGTTTTGCCAGCTGCCACGGTTTCGGCGGTGATGTTGCTGACTGCGAACTTGCAGAACAGTTCCACGCCGTCGCGGCGCACGTCGAAGCGGGTTGCGCCAATCCAGGATTCGGATTGCGTGGGCAGTACGCTCGGCCATGGGGTGTAGTCGAGCGCGCCGGAAACGCGCTGTGGCATTTGCGCGTCGAACATGTCGATCACGGTTGCCGGGACTGCGAGCGGACGGCCCCAGTGCACAAGTCGCGGCAGATCATTGCCGGGGAATACGAGTGCGAACGCCACGTTCGCGGCTGGCTGTTCGGCGTAGACCGCAGTGAGTTCGGTACCGTTGGTAGCGTTGCCATGGAAGGTCTGAATGAGCGTCATTGCAGCATCCTTTACATATTGCGATTGCCTTGTATTGTCACCTTCGATGATATGTCAAGCTTTATTTGTTGACGTCGTCGAGCGTGTTTCTTTCTTTCGGAAAGTATTTCTTGCGACTGCAAAATCGAGTTACCGTTTTCCAGCAAAAAAATCAGTCATTAATCGTGCGCATTCCATTTCGCACACACCACCGACGACTTCCGGAACGTGGCCGACGTGAGGGTCACGCGGAATGTCCCAAATCGAACCGCATGCACCCAACTTGGCATCCCACGCGCCGAACACGATTCGTCCGACATGCGTTTGCAGACACGCGCCGGCGCACATCGGGCACGGCTCCAAGGTAACAATCAACGTGCAATCGGCAAGATTCCACGTACCAAGCGACCGAGCGGCCTGCGTCATGGCCTTGACCTCGGCGTGCGCCAACGGATCGGCATGCGCCTCACGCAGATTACGCCCCCGACCAATCACCGCTCCCCCAGCGTCAAGCACGACGGCACCGACCGGCACCTCACCCTCCGCGGCAGCCTCGCGAGCCAACTCAATCGCAAGTCCCATGTCGTCACTCCACTGCATATCCGCCACTATACGGTTCCATTCACGTGAAGCAAAAGGCGAAACACACCCATAAATACCTCTTGGTAGGCTGGAAGAGTTTGGAAAATGCGCGCAAAGGAGGCACGTTGGCGGTATTCGAATTGATTGTATGTATTATCGCCGCGGTTGTGCTGTCTTCCTTTATCAGCCGTTTCATTCCCAAGGTTTCCACGCCTCTTGTACAGATCGCGTTGGGTGCGTTGGCATCGCAATTGCCGTTTTTCCCGAACGTCACGCTCGACCCGGAACTGTTTATGGTGCTGTTCATTGCGCCACTGCTGTATTTGGAAGCGCATGAGATCGACAAAAATGAGCTGTTGAAATCCGTTAAATTGTCGCTTTCATTGGCGATTGGATTAGCGATCGCCACGATGGTTGCCGTTGGTTTCGCACTGCATGCCGCATGGCCCGCAATTCCCCTTGCCGCGGCTTTGGCACTCGGCGCCGCGCTTGGACCGACCGACGCGGTCGCCGTATCTTCGCTTGGCAAGGAAGCCGCTCTTACGCAACGGCAAACCAGCGTGCTCAAGGGTGAATCCCTGTTCAACGACGCGTCCGGCATCGTCGGCTTCCAGTTTGCGATTGCAGCGGCCATCAGCGGCGTATTCGAAGTGGGCGATTCTGCCATACAGTTCGTGTTCTCGTTCTTCGGCGGCGCTATTTTCGGCTTGGCAGTAGGCATGATCGCCGACCTGTTATTTGAATCGTTGCGATCTTTCGGTTGGGAGACGACCACAAGCCGTATTTTGATGGAATTGTTCCTGCCGTTCATTCTGTATTTGGGTGCGGAAGCGGTGCATGTTTCCGGCATTCTTTCGGTAGTGACGGCCGGTTTGATCATCCGTTTCGACCGAACCGGCATCGGCCCGAATGTTGCTCGCACCAACATTGTTTCGTCAAGCGTATGGGGGGTATTCTCGTTTACGCTCAACGGCACGGTGTTCATTCTGCTTGGCATGCTACTGCCGAATGCGATGAGCGCAAGCTGGGATGATCCTCAGGTCAGCAATTGGCGGCTGCTGGTTGCGATTCTTACGGTTTCCGCAGTGGTGATCGTCATGCGATTTCTGTGGATTTCGTTGATGCTGCGTCTCGCACGAGATACCGTCACCGGTAAGCGACGCAAGATGACGGCGCAACGTTGGCGTTCGGCCGCGGTCATGACGTTCGGCGGGCCGAAAGGCACCATCACCCTGTCGTTGATGTTCACGATCCCGTACACCATTACGGGAGGCGCGTGGTTCCCCATGCGTGACGAACTGATCTTCATCGCAGGTGGCGTGATCGTCGTAACCTTGCTGCTCGCCAACTTCCTGCTGCCTCTGCTGGCGCCGAATCGCAATAAAGACGCTTCCGTGGAAATGACTGAAATCACCATCGAAGTGCTGCGACGGACCGTGGAGGAACTGACGGGACGAGTCACACCCGACAATCGTCGTGCGGTGCTGATGATCATCGACTCGTATACGAAACGTATTACACGGCTGAAGCAGCGCATCGGAGAAATCGATCCGCAAGGGTATATGCAATTGCAGATCGACGCGCTCAATTGGGAGAAGGAATACGTCAAGACGCGACTGGCGAAAGTCAAAGCGACGCCGAACGACGACAAGGCAGCGCACGATCTGGAAATCGAAGCATGCGAGCGCCTGCTCGACCAGATCATGAGCTCACTGCGCCATATTGAAACGGAACATAATTCCGGACGCACCATCTGGCGAGCCAAAGGCCGCTTCAGGGCGTTACAGAGGCGTATGGGCACCATGTTGAAGCGTGTGAACAGCCGCATTCGCCGCACTACCCCGCTGTTCAGCGACGACGAGCTGTTCGCGCACACCCGCGTGGTGCAGGTGGATGCCATCGAACATGTAATCGACCGCCTGTATGAGGAGATGGGCCGCGACACATACAATACGGAACATTGTTCGGCACTGCTGCTGGATTACCGACGCGGCGAGGCTACGCTGAGGTCGCGCCCGAATGTGGGCACGAGCGCGGAGGCGCAGGCGCAGGCGGAAGATGTGAAGCGCGAAAGCTATGGTATCGAGCTGGGTGTGATCCAAGACATGTACGAGGCGGGCGACATTACGCGTGCGCAATCCAAGCAGCTGCGACGCAACGTGTATGTGATGAGCGTGGACGCCGACGCGCAGATCTAGCATCCGCTGATCTGATTGGGTTAGCAAGCTGGCGTGAGCCGGTGATCCGCCATGAGTTTGTTTGCGAACGAACTGTGGGAACGTGGAGGATGAGACAACTGCGCGGAAACGGAACACGCGTATAACGTGGCAAACTGGAGGCCATTCCACAATCTAAAACATGAGGGAATTGAAATTCTCAGATATTTCCCAGAAAACGCCAGACATGTACTCAGCATCGTCTGCTTATATGGGAGATGTCAGCAAAAGAGCCGACCAGGAACCCACAGCAGTTCCCGACAATTGAACCCTTTCTTCTTCTCTCTCCTTTCTCTCCCCGGTGGTCTTCTCTCCACCGGGGTTTCTTTTTGCCTTCAACGGGTGGATTCCTCCAGTCAGTGGGAGAATCTGCCCGCTTACAAGCCGCTCAGCGTCACAATCCTTCCAGTGACTGGGAGGATTGCCCCGTTGAAACGGGTATATTGGAGGCATGAGTGAAATACGCGAGCACGAAACCAGCGATTCCCACGATTCCAGCAATCCAAACACCCCGACCGGTCTGATCGGGCACGAATCGCAGGTGGTTCCGGGGCGGTTCGGCGAGCCGCTGCAGGTCACGCACGTGCAGTATTCGCGCGGGGGCGGCAATGCGGCTCCACGACGCCCGCTGTTCCTCTGCCTGCACGGCTGGGGTTCCAATGAGGCTGATTTGGCCGACATGATGCGTTACGTAGCTCCCTACAACGATTTCGCGTCGTTGCGCGCGCCGCTCGTGCTGCAGAAGGCTGGTTCCGGTGAATTCGGTTTCGGTCAAGGCGCGTATTCGTGGTTCCATGATTGCGTGCCTTCCGGCGAAGATTTGGATCGCGACGCTTATGCTGCCGCCCAAGCCATTGACGATTGGGTCGCGCGCAATGTTTCCGAAGATCGCGCTGTGGTGCCGATCGGTTTTTCGCAGGGTGGTTTGCTGGCGATTCAATTGCTGCGCGTCCATCCGGAACGGTACGCCGCATCAATCTCACTTTCCGGCTTCCTTGCTCCGGGAATCGTCGCCGGTAGCGCGCCTGCCGACAGTTATGTCGCGGAGTTGAATATTCCTGTGTTCTACGGTTATGGCAAGAACGATACCGTGATTCCGATGCCGGAGCTTTTCGCGACTGCCGCCTGGCTGGACGAGCATACGTTCCTCACGTCGAAAAGCTACCGTGGGCTCGATCATGCAGTTAGTCTCAACGAATTCAGCGATTTGCGCGACTGGCTTGCAACACATGATATCGCGCCGGGAATCCTGTAAGAAATCCTGCAGAAGAATCCCGTAGAAAATCCATGCATCGGATTTTGCGCATCAAGCACACGGCAATCGTTACAGCCCGATATAAGCCACGATATAGCGATACCGCGTTAGACTAGAGCCAGCTAATAATCATTTCGCAATTGCCGGCATTCGCACGCTCAACCATGCGAACGTTCGAATGTTGGCGAGCGCCATACCGGCACATTCGCGTGCCTGGCAATAAGGAGTTTCGATGCTGCTGTCCGATCGCGACATTCTCGCCGCGCAGGCCGAAGGTCATATTTCACTCGATCCGTGGACCCCGGAAATGGTGCAGCCCGCTTCCATTGACGTGCGTTTGGACCGTTTCTTCCGCCTGTTCAACAATCATGCGTACACGTATGTCGATCCGGCTGAGAATCAGGGCGAGCTGACCGAGCAGTTCGAGGTGGCTTCGGACGAACCGTGGATTCTGCATCCGGGTGAGTTCGCGTTGGGGTCCACGTGGGAGTATGTGAAGCTTAATCCGACAATTGCCGCCCGACTGGAGGGCAAGAGCTCGCTGGGCCGCTTGGGTATTCTCACGCATTCCACCGCAGGCTTCATCGACCCTGGTTTCGAGGGTCATATCACGTTGGAATTGTCGAATGTGTCGACGTTGCCGGTGAAGTTGTGGCCGGGCATGAAGATCGGTCAGATGTGCTTTTTCCAGCTCAGCTCCCCCGCAGAACATCCGTACGGTTCGCAAGGCACCGGCTCGCATTATCAGGGTCAGCGCGGTCCGACGCCGAGCCGTTCCTACGTGAACTTCTACAAAGCCGACATCGCCGACTAATCATCAAATATTCTTGGATTATCGCAATATATTGTCGGCAATACATTGTCGATGTAGGGCGATTGATATCTTCCAAAATACAAAAAGATTGGCTATCACATATCGCATGATAGCCAATCTTTTTTGCAATCCTCTATTGAGATTTCTTGTTGCAATATCAGCAATATCGAATGATATTAAAAGATACTGCAACAGCTATTGGTAACGCCCTTTAGCGCTTGTGCATGGTACGGAGGGTAGTGGGGCTGCGGACGCATGAAGACGGAATCCGTCTATCTCGGGCATTGGAAGGAGTGTACCCGCGATGAGGCGCTCGTCCTGATCGACGACTACATCCACTGGCACGACCATGAGCGCATCAAGCAATCACTCAGCTGAATGAGTCCGGTACAATACCGTCAAAGCCAGGGAATGGCTGCGTGATTATCTCCAAGAAAACGTCCGCAGCTCTTTCGGTCTGTTTTTTGGTTTGAAATGCTTTAAGGCAATTTTTCCGTCATCAGTAAGAAACAATTCGAACTTATTCCTAAACGCATCACATGAAAATATGGAGCGAAAGAAGGAATCATGGCTGAGAAGACAACGATTCTCGACATGAACAGATTCGATGATTCCAATCTTGACGGACTGGATGAGAACAAACGCGAATTGGTTCGTCGCCGCCGCATCCTTGGCAAGGGCTATCGTCTGTTCTATAAGGACCCGGTTGAAATCGTTCGTGGCAAAGGTAGCCACGTTTTCGATGAAAAGGGCAACGACTATCTCGATGCCTATAACAATGTGGTTTCAGTCGGTCATTGCCATCCGCATGTAGTTGAAGCAATCACCAAACAGGCCGCCACGCTGAACACGCACACCCGTTACCTTCATGAGACCATTCTCGACTATTCCGAAGCACTTATCGCGAAGATGCCGAGGGAGATCGATCGTATCACCTATCAGTGCACCGGTTCGGAAGCGAATGATCTGGCCATCCGCATCGCACGAAACTATACCGGCGGTCGTGGCATCATCATTACAAACGAGGCCTACCATGGCAACACGGAGAAGAAGCCGGACGAACCGGGCGATCCGTGGTTCAATTTCCATGCGGGAAGGAACGATTTCAAACTGCGGTACGCGCTGCAGGGCACACGGTATTGGGGAAGCTACATAACCGACGCGATCAAGGATTACCAGGAAACCAATTCCGGTGAAGTGGAAAAGACACTCAGAAAAGACCCGAAACGCGTTGATGAGAACCTCAAGGGATTGAGGGAGGAGCTCGAGCTACTCGGTGGCAAGCCTGTGTTGGTGGCTCTCGGATACGCCGCCGAGAAAAAACTGAGACGCATGAGGTCGGAAGGGTATGAAGTGGTCAGGATATTGCATCCCGCACGCTACATCGGCAAAAAGGAGTATCGCGATAGAGTGCTGGAGGTCTTGGACAACATTCGAAAATAACGAGGCATCCAACTTCGAGCCGCATCCAACCATCCAATCCGAACGGTCATGAGAGAAAAACGGGTCTCCCGCGACCCGCGTCCGCCGGTAAGCCCCGGATAGGAGAAGAACCCTTCGGGAAGTCATGGATGCCCGGCCGGGAGGTCCGGAGGAACGAGAGGGACGCAAGCCACGGAAAAACACCTTCGACGAGCCTGAAAGGCGTTGCCGGGAGGTCCGTGAAGGCCCGGAAAAATCCGGAAGAAAAACAAAAAAAGGGGGTTCCCGGAGCGTTACGCTCGACGGGAACCCCCAACATGTGAATGCGGCGGCGTGCTACTCTCCCACACCCTCTCGAGTGCAGTACCATCGCCGTGCCAGGCCTTAGCTTCCGGGTTCGGAAAGGGACCGGGCGTCTCACCTGGGCCATGACCACCGCAAAACCACTCTAAACGGCCAACCCCCAACCGGGATCGGCCGGCAACGGAACCAGCCACACGACCGATTCCGGTCGTGGCGGTCCGGGAACCGGACAACGGACGCAAGCAAATCAAACGCCTTACCAGTATCGTCGTCGTGACCACAAGAAACAGCGTTCCTTGCCATCCAACGAGAAAACCACCACAGGACGAGACCCAATCCCCAACCAGGGGATCGGAAAGAGTGTGCCGCGTTCGCCCGTTAGTACCGGTCGGCTCCATCCCTCGCGGGACTTCCACCTCCGGCCTATCGAACACGTGTTCAACATGCGGGCTACAGACACCGAAGTGCCAAGGAATCCTAATCTTGGAGCAGGCTTCCCGCTTAGATGCTTTCAGCGGTTATCCCTCCCGAACGTAGCCAACCGGCCATGCCGCTGGCGCGACAACCGGCATACCAGAGGTCCGTCCACCCAGGTCCTCTCGTACTATGGGCAGGCCTCCTCAGGATTCCAACGAGCGCAGAGGATAGAGACCAAACTGTCTCACGACGTTCTGAACCCAGCTCGCGTGCCGCTTTAATCGGCGAACAGCCGAACCCTTGGGACCTGCTCCAGCCCCAGGATGCGACGAGCCGACATCGAGGTGCCAAACCATCCCGTCGATATGGACTCTTGGGAATGATCAGCCTGTTATCCCCGGGGTACCTTTTATCCGTTGAGCGATGCCGCGCCCGTGCGCCGGCACCGGATCACTATCTCCGACTTTCGTCCCTGCCCGAACCGTCGTTCTCGCAGTCAAGCCCGCTTGTGCGATTACACTCGAAACCCGATTGCCAACCGGGCTGAGCGGACCTTTGAGCGCCTCCGTTACTCTTTGGGAGGCAACCGCCCCAGTTAAACTACCCGCCAGGCACTGTCCCTGAACAGGATGACTGTTCGAGGTGAGACGTCAAACGAGAACAGAGCGGTATTTCACCTTGCGGCTCCACACGGGCTGGCGCCCGCGCTTCGAAGCCTCCCGCCTATGCTACACAATCCGCGCCTAACGCCAATACCAAGGTATAGTAAAGGTCCCGGGGTCTTTTCGTCCTTCTGCGCTTAACGAGCATCTTTACTCGTACTGCAATTTCGCCGAGCTCCTGGTCGAGACAGTGGGGAAGTCGTTACGCCATTCGTGCAGGTCGGAACTTACCCGACAAGGAATTTCGCTACCTTAGGATGGTTATAGTTACCACCGCCGTTTACCGGGGCTTGAATTCACCGCTTCACCCGAGGGCTGACGGATCCTCTTAACCTTCCGGCACCGGGCAGGCGTCAGTGCATATACAGCGGCTTGCGCCTTCGCATGCACCTGTGTTTTTGGTAAACAGTCGCTACCCCCTGGTCTGTGCCACCCCCGAAAGCTCCGGAAGCAAGTTCCATCACCATCAGGGGTCTCCCTTATACCGAAGGCACGGGAGTGATTTGCCGAGTTCCTTGACCAGGATTCGCTCGATCGCCTTGGTATTCTCTACCTGACCACCAGTGTCGGTTTGGGGTACGGGCGGCAACGCCCCTCGCGCCGAGGCTTTTCTCGACGGCCTGGACCACCGGATATCGCGCCTGAAAGGCGCCCATCATCGCACCTCACCCTGCATGTCCCACGGATTTGCCTATGGGACGGGCTGCGTGCTTGACCACGGAAAACCACCTCCGCGGCCGGCTCCCATTCCGTGTCACCCCTGTGCGCTAACCTACCAGGACTACATTCCCAACAATCGCGCGCCCCGAACCCCGAAGGGAACGACGCCACGCGACCGGAGGTTAGTACTCATCCGTTCGGCTCTTGCGGTTCGCTGCCGGTACGGGAATATCCACCCGTTCATCCATTCGACTACGCCTGTCGGCCTCGCCTTAGGACCCGACTCACCCGGGGACGACGAACGTGGCCCCGGAACCCTTGGTCATCCAGCGGACGGGATCCTCACCCGTCTCTCGCTACTCATGTCTGCATTCTCACTCCCCCGAAGTCCACGGCGCGCTTGCGCGGCCGCTTCGCCCCTCGGGGGACGCTCTCCTACCCAACAGCAAAAAACTGTTGCCGCGTCTTCGGTGGTGTGCTTGAGCCCCGCTACATTGTCGGCGCGGAACCACTAGACCAGTGAGCTGTTACGCACTCTTTCAAGGATGGCTGCTTCTGAGCCAACCTCCTGGCTGTCTATGCGACTCCACATCCTTTCCCACTTAGCACACGCTTCGGGACCTTAGACGACGATCTGGGCTGTCTCCCTCTCGACGACGGAGCTTATCCCCCGCCGACTCACTGCCGGAATACACATCAACGGTATTCGGAGTTTGGCTGCTGTTGGTACCCCATACGGGCCCGCAAGCATCCAGTAGCTCTACCCCCGCGATGCAATCAACCGACGCTGCACCTAAATGCATTTCGGAGAGAACCAGCTATCACGGAATTTGATTGGCCTTTCACCCCTAGCCCCAGGTCATCCCCCCGGTTTTCAACCCAGGTGGGTTCGGTCCTCCACGCGGTCTTACCCGCGCTTCAACCTGCCCAGGGCTAGATCATCCCGCTTCGGGTCCAGGGCACGCGACTCAAAACGCCTTTTGAGACTCGCCTTCGCTACGGCTCCCCCACGACGGGTTAGCCTCGCCACGCACCACTGACTCGCAGACTCATTTTTCGATAGGCACGCCGTCACCCCACTTGAGGAGGCTCCGACGGATTGTAGGCGCACGGTTTCAGGAACTCTTTCACTCCCCTCCCGGGGTGCTTTTCACCTTTCCCTCACGGTACTGGTACGCTATCGGTCAGACAGGTATGCTTAGACTTACCCCACGGTCGGGGCCGATTCACACGGGATTCCACGAGGCCCGCGCTACTTGGGACACATGATCGGAAGACGGCAAGCTTCCAGGTACGGGGCTGGCACCCTCTGCGGCCAGGCCTTCAAGCCTGTTCCCCTGGCAAGCCGTTTTATGACTCCCGCCCGGTCCGTCGGAACCGGGACACACGCTCCCGCAACACCACGGACGCAACCCCCGACGGGTATCACGCGCCCATGGTTTGGTCTGATCCGCTTTCGCTCGCCACTACTCACGGAGTATCCCTTCCTGCAGGTACTGAGATGTTTCACTTCCCTGCGTACCCCCGGAACAACAAGGTTCCGTGCCGGCCCATGACGGCCGGCGGGTTGCCCCATTCGGAAATCCTCGGATCGAAGCCATGTTGGAGGCTCCCCGAGGCTTATCGCATCCTCAAACGTCCTTCATCGGTACTGTCTGCCAAGGCATCCACCATACGCCCTTCAGGGCGGCACACGCCCCGAAAAAACCTAATGATAGCTTTTCTACGCCAGACGACAAATCATCACACTGTAAAAAATGATCACAAAACGATCGATCTCGAAACCAGACTCCAAAAAATAGAGCCTGGCGAAATCGCGATAAAGCAAACGATGACATCAAAATCATCGCATTGCTCGCGTCCACTATCCAGTTCTCAAACCACCACGCACCCAAGAAACGATCCGGACACGGCACACCGGCCGGCCGACCGCCCCAAGGGGACATCCGGAAAACCGCACGCGACCAAGTCGCGGGTGGCGGTCCGGGAACCCAAAAGCATACCCATACCACTGCCCGCAGGCCCCCAAAAGAACCCGCGAAGCCAACGATCTCTTCCACACCAGCACGCCCACACCACTCCGGGAACCGTTCCCGGCATGTGGGCCACACGACGGACGCCAGACCGGCGTCCTGAAAACTCCGTAGAAAGGAGGTGATCCAGCCGCACCTTCCGGTACGGCTACCTTGTTACGACTTAGTCCCAATCACGAGTCTCACCTTAGACGGCTCCATCCCACAAGGGGTTAGGCCACCGGCTTCGGGTGCTACCCACTTTCATGACTTGACGGGCGGTGTGTACAAGGCCCGGGAACGCATTCACCGCGGCGTTGCTGATCCGCGATTACTAGCGACTCCGCCTTCATGGAGTCGGGTTGCAGACTCCAATCCGAACTGAGACCGGTTTTCAGGGATCCGCTCCATGTCGCCATGTCGCATCCCGTTGTACCGGCCATTGTAGCATGCGTGAAGCCCTGGACGTAAGGGGCATGATGATCTGACGTCATCCCCACCTTCCTCCGAGTTGACCCCGGCGGTCCCCCGTGAGTTCCCACCATGACGTGCTGGCAACACAGGGCGAGGGTTGCGCTCGTTGCGGGACTTAACCCAACATCTCACGACACGAGCTGACGACGACCATGCACCACCTGTGAACCCGCCCCGAAGGGAGACCGTATCTCTACGGCTGTCGGGAACATGTCAAGCCCAGGTAAGGTTCTTCGCGTTGCATCGAATTAATCCGCATGCTCCGCCGCTTGTGCGGGCCCCCGTCAATTTCTTTGAGTTTTAGCCTTGCGGCCGTACTCCCCAGGCGGGATGCTTAACGCGTTAGCTCCGACACGGAACCCGTGGAACGGGCCCCACATCCAGCATCCACCGTTTACGGCGTGGACTACCAGGGTATCTAATCCTGTTCGCTCCCCACGCTTTCGCTCCTCAGCGTCAGTAACGGCCCAGAGACCTGCCTTCGCCATTGGTGTTCTTCCCGATATCTACACATTCCACCGTTACACCGGGAATTCCAGTCTCCCCTACCGCACTCCAGCCCGCCCGTACCCGGCGCAGATCCACCGTTAAGCGATGGACTTTCACACCGGACGCGACGAACCGCCTACGAGCCCTTTACGCCCAATAATTCCGGATAACGCTTGCACCCTACGTATTACCGCGGCTGCTGGCACGTAGTTAGCCGGTGCTTATTCGAAAGGTACACTCACCCGAAGGCTTGCTCCCGATCAAAAGCGGTTTACAACCCGAAGGCCGTCATCCCGCACGCGGCGTCGCTGCATCAGGCTTGCGCCCATTGTGCAATATTCCCCACTGCTGCCTCCCGTAGGAGTCTGGGCCGTATCTCAGTCCCAATGTGGCCGGTCGCCCTCTCAGGCCGGCTACCCGTCGTAGGCTCGGTGGGCCGTTACCCCGCCGACTACCTGATAGGACGCGACCCCATCCCATACCGATGAAATCTTTCCCGACACCCCATGCGAGGAGTCGGAGCATCCGGCATTACCACCCGTTTCCAGGAGCTATTCCGGTGTATGGGGCAGGTCGGTCACGCATTACTCACCCGTTCGCCACTCTCACCAGGCAGCAAGCTGCCTGGATCCCGTTCGACTTGCATGTGTTAAGCACGCCGCCAGCGTTCATCCTGAGCCAGAATCGAACCCTCCACAAAAAAATTTCATGAAGAGAACCAACATGTGACTCTCAAAAAATAAGAAAATTGACGATCGCCTTATAAGGAAAGGCGCATCGCACGAAAACCCCACCGTCCTTCAAAGGCCTCCCGGCCACTCCCCCACACGGGAGAAGCGGACGATGGACTGGCAATCATTGACTATAAAGAAGTAGTACAAATACGCTCTTGAGTTCTCAAACCACCACCACACCAGCAAGCCGCCCCAATCTCCAGGAGCGAGGCCGCCGTGCTGAGCAGCGAGAAGTAAACTTACACGAACTTGCCGATCCACGCAACCCGAACCCTCACGGACGACCCGCGAACCATTGCAAAACAACGCATCCACCGGCGTGTCGAAATTCCGTCCTCCTGAATCGTTTTTCTCCTTTTCCACAGAAACCAGCCTATCCTTCCGGAAAACATGTTCGTCGTATGAGTCGCCTTATCAGGAATTGACGGAACGATACGCTAAGGGGATTCTGTTATCCTGTGGGGCGCAGCGGAGCAAAATATGCCCTGCCAAGACGGGATGGTCCCTTTCATGAACAGGCTTTTAACTCGAAATAGAAGACGGATCGAATATTCCGTAGTGAATACCGTGAAGGGAGGGAACGGCATGGAGGCGCAGCTTATGAGGCTACAGGACCTGAGACTCGAAGAAGGAATGTCTCTGGAACAACTGGCCGGGCTCTCCGGCGTGGATCATGATCGTCTCGCCATGTTCGAAAACAATCCGGAAACCGTACGCAATATGCATTTGGACACCGCTTGCCAAATTGCCAAAGCATTGCACTGCAACGTGTTGGAGCTCCATCCCGACGAAGGTTGGAGAGGCGGAATCCACTGCGCTGAATCCGGTCTAAGAGACATTCGTCGGACTCGCGGCTATACGCAAAGCGAGTTGTCAGAGATGACAGGGATTCCCCAGCCGAACATCTCTTGGTTTGAGACAGGCTATCGCTCAACCTCAGGCATGCGGCTGGATACAGCCAGGCGTCTGTCGGAAGCGCTTCAATGCGATCCAACAGATTTCCTAAAAGAAGCGTATCGCCGATATGAATTTAAGTGTTGTATCTGATTTAGATACAACACTTAAATTTCATCGGACGCCATACTTCGACAAACGAATGCATCCCACGCACCTCCCATCTCACCAAAAGGATTAGGCAAGAGAGAAGCCCTTCAATCATTGACTTCACAAACGATAACGTCCGAAATCTTGCGCACTTTCGGACGTTATCTGGCGCGGAGGACGCATTTGCGCAGTTCGGAGGCGATGAGCACGATCATGGCAAGGCCCAAGCATTCGACCCATGCGCCGGCGCTGAGCGGTACCGTGCCGAAAGCGATGTTGAGGAACGGAATGTAGATCACCGCCAACTGCAGCACCGTGCTCAGTGCGAGCGCGCCCCATAGCCACTTGTTGGAGAACAGTCCGACGAACGCCGACTGCAAGTGCGAGCGCGAGGCAATCGCGTTCAGCATTTGGGCGAATACGAGAATCGTGAAGCCCATGGTGCGCGCTTCAGTCATTTGCGCGTCGTGGCCGATCGCATCGACGGAGCGGTCGGTGAACAGGCCTCCGGCCAAATGCATGTCCATGCCGATCAGGGTGACGGCCGCCATAATCACACCAATGAAAATGATGTCGCCCCACATTTCGGCGTCAATCACACGATCGGTGAGTTTGCGAGGTTTGCGTGCCATCACGTCATCGGTAGACGGGTCGACACCCATAGCGAGCGCGGGCGCAGCATCGGTGAGCAGGTTGATCCACAGCAGCTGCGTGGCGAGCAGCGGCACAATCACGCCTTGGCTGCCGGGCTGGGTGATGCCGAGGAATCCGGCGAGCATCACGCCGCCGAACACGGTGAACACTTCGCCCACATTGGAGCTCAGCAGGTAGCGCAGGAACTTGCGGATGTTGTCGAAAATGCCTCGTCCTTCGCGCACGGCTGCGACGATGGTGCTGAAGTTGTCGTCGGCGAGAATCATTTTCGCGCTTTGTTTGGTTACTTCAGTGCCGGTAATGCCCATGGCGACGCCGATATCGGCGGTTTTGACGGCAGGAGCGTCGTTCACGCCGTCGCCGGTCATGGCCACGATATTCCCTTGCCTCTGCAACGATTCGACGATTTTCAGCTTGTGTTCCGGCGCGACTCGCGCATAGACGGACACTTCACTGGTCACCTTGTCGAAGGCCGCTTCGTCGGGCAGTTCGTCAAGCTGACTGCCGGTCATGGCCTTGCCACCCTTGTCGATAATGCCCAAATCGGTGGCGATGCGAGCTGCGGTCAGCGGGTGGTCGCCGGTAATCATTACCGTACGGATGCCGGCGCGATGCGCTTCTGCCACGGAATCACGCACTTCCGTACGCGGCGGATCGATGATGCCGACCATACCGACCCAAATCAAATCATTCTCAAGCACATCGCTTTGTTCCGCAATATCGGCAACATGACCCGCGGAGTTCAGCATGACTCCTGGCACTTGTGCAAGCGAAGCGGTACCGAGCGGACGGTAGGCCTGACCCAACGTGCGGTACGCGTCGGAAGAAAGCTGTTCGACAGTCGCAAGAATCTGCTGACGATCACCTTCCGTAAGTGGACGAACGGCACCGCCGACCGCAATTCTGCTGCAATATCCAAGAAGCACATCGGGGGCACCCTTGGAGAAGACGGTCAAGCGGCCGGCATCGGTGTTGTCTCGCGCCACGATGGACATGCGCTTACGTTCAGAAGTGAAGGGGATTTCGCCGACGCGCTCATAGTTGGCATACTTGCGATTCGCCTTCACTTTTCGTGCTGCGACAATGAGTGAGACTTCGGTCGGGTCGCCGACCGCTTCCCACGTTACGTTTTCCGTATTGCCGGCAGAAGCGGCGACTTCGCGCAGTTCGCCGTCGTTTGCCAGCGCACCCACGGCAAGGGTTGCGACGGCTTCCGATTCGATAATCTCGCGTATTTGCGCATGTTCCATGGTCTGCGAATCAACCACCATGCGGCCTTCCGGCGCATAGCCGGTGCCCGTGAGCTGCACTTCACCGCTCGGTGTGACCACACGCTCCACGGTCATCTCATTGCGGGTGAGCGTACCGGTTTTGTCGGAGCAGATCACCGAAGCGGAACCGAGCGTTTCCACCGAATGCAGTTTCTTGACGATCGCATTGTGCATGGCCATGCGCTGCACGCCGAGCGCGAGCACTACCGTAAGAATCGCAGCCAAACCTTCCGGCACGGCCGCGACAGCCAGAGAAACGGCCAACAGTAGCGAATCGATTACATCGTGAACGTCTTGGAATCCTTCGGTAAGCGCGAGCGCGACCAGCACCACGACCGCAATGATGCATACCGCAATGCCGAGGATTTTGGAAACGTAGTTCATTTCCTTTTGCAGCGGGGTTTCGTCGTCTTCCGTGGCTTGCAGCAGGTCCGCGATTTTGCCGACCTGCGTGCCCATACCGGTGCTGGTTACGATGGCGCGGCCGGTGCCTTGCGTTACGGACGTGCCGTTGAACACCATGTTGGCGCGGTCGCCGAGGGCTTTCGCCTGTGCGAGGGTGTCGGTCTTTTTGCCGACGGGCACGCTTTCGCCGGTGAGGCTGGCTTCCGCGATGCGCAGGCTGGCGGCCGTAAAGAGGCGTCCGTCCGCGGAGACGGAGTCGCCTTCACCGAGCACGATGATGTCGCCGGGCACCACGTCAACCGTGTTGATGCGTTCGATTTGACCGTCACGCAGCACGTTGGTCTGCGGCGCGGTCATGCTGGAGAGCGCTTCGACGGCCGCTTCCGCCTTCGATTCCTGAATGTAGCCGAGCACCGCGTTGACGATGAGAATCAGCACGATGACGATGGCGTCGAACGGCAATGCTTCGCCACCTTCCGCACCTGGTACGGCGTTGGCCCGTTCTATGAACCATGCGACGAACGAAATGCCGGTTGCAGCCAACAGCAGGTAGACGAGGGGATCTTTGAATTGTTCGAGGAATTTCTTCCATTTTGGCACCGGTGGTGCGGATGCGAGTTCGTTCGGTCCGTACTTGTCGAGTCGCCGCTTGGCTTCCGCTTGGCTCAGGCCGGTATTCAAATCGACGCCAAGCGATTGCGCGACGGTTTGTGCATCGGCGAGCGACGGATCGACTTGCGTTTGCGTTGCGATATTCTTCGCTTGTTCGAAATTTCCCGAACTGGTCTCGCGGAATTGGGTGGATTGATCTTCCTTGCGATCAACCATGATGATCTCCTTGGGAGCGCCGCGGAGTAGTCAGCTCTCCCCTGCCGTTGCGATAGCACGAAAACCGCGGAAAATTGCGATTTTCGCAACCACTCGCTGAACTGGGCAATGCTGCGCGGTTGTGGACACCGGGCGTGTGCCATCGGTGCATTCCTGTCATTATTGCACACCATGCCCATTTTGCAAGACTGCCACACACCGTCTTTTGTCAAAAATTCGCAAATTCGTGAAACGTGTCGTGAAACATAATTCGCAATCTCACTTCAATCACATACCCAATCGATTGTTCCATCACAAGACAACATGGGTCGCAACGTCGCTACCATCTTTGTCGGAAAAATCGTGAGGTCACCAGATCAAAATCGTGTGGCAATTTGTTCAAATCGCGTGGCAAGACAGCCAAATCATGCGACCCATCCATCAAAATGGACGATGAGGAGGATTTTGTTGATGGCTTAAATTAGACAGATTGCCTAGAATGAGGGATAGGACTTCCGAAACGTTCGAGCGCAGTCGAACACATTCACACACGTCCGAACGTCACGAAGCAAGCTCTTCAAGGAAAGGGGCCATCATGAGCGACGCAATGAACAACCCGTATGCGAACAATCCGAATCAGAACGGCAGCAACGGACAGCAGCCGCAAGGTCAGCCGGAATACGGGGCATACGCGCCAAATCAGCAATCGCAAGGCCAACAACAGAACGGCAATCCCAACAATTCGAGCAATCCGTATCCGAGCGAGCCGCAGACCCCACGCTACTTTGACGGCCCCAACGCCAACCAAAACCCGAACCAGAACGGCTTCTTCTACGCGAGCTACACCACCGGCCAACCGTACGGACAGCAGAACAGCCAACCAGGAACCGGCAACGACAATTGGCAGCCAATCAGCCCGTTCAAACTTGCGGAGGAATGGCTGCCAAAGAAGGCGAAGAACGCGATCCGCGGCACCTACGCAATACTTGGCATCGCCGCCATCATCCTCGGCCTGGCACTGCTGATCTGGCCGGGAGCCACGCTGAAAGTCGCCGCAATCGCACTCGGCGCATACTTCGTGGTTTCCGGCGTGGTCCGCATTGTGACCGCAATTGTGGAACTCGGGCTTCCGGGCGGATGGCGCGTGCTTGACATTCTGATCGGTCTGATGCTGTCTGTCGGCGGTGTGGTCATGTTGAAGAACGCAGCGCTTTCCGGAGCCACGCTCGCGGTGCTCGTCACCATGGTGGTCGGCCTCGGCTGGATGTTGGAAGGCGTGATGGCGCTCGTGGAATCATGGCGCATGCCAAGCTCCGCATGGGCCGTGATTTACGCGCTGCTGTCGATTGTCGCCGGCTTCATCGTGCTGTTCTCCCCCATCAGCTCCACGACCTGGCTGATTCTGTTCGGCGGATGCGCGCTTGTGGTGATCGGCATCGTCGCAATCGTGCGCGCATTCATGTTCGGCAAACCCAATCGCAAGTAATTTTCACGGCGAAGGCCGTAAAGTCTGATTATCTCTGTTTTCCCAAGGGCACCAAGCAACAGCTCAGTGCCCTTTTTTCACGCCTATCATCGTCCGCTTTTCATATGTTGTTACTTTTTTTCAAGATTAGCCGATGATTTTACAAAAGAAGTGACGATCGTCGCATGACATCGATGGTTTGCCCGGCTTAGAATAAAGGCACAACAGAAGAACGAAGAAAAAAGATAAACACAATACAGACTTACGGCAGCGGCCAGAGGAATGACAAGAAGAAAAGACGCGCCGCCAAGCCAAGTGAAAGGAAACATCATGAAGAACAACACTTTCGACCAGATCATCAACTCCGACCTCGCCTCCATCGACCCGGGCTTCGGCCAGTTCGCACTCGCCAAGGCCTCTGCCGACCTGATGAAGAAGGTCCTCAACAAGTAAGACCGCTTCCTAGACGGAAGGCAAGGCGCAGGCGCGACAGCACCCCGCTCCTCTTCTTTCCAATCCTTAAATCACATAGCGGGAGGCCGCGGTTCCAAACGGAATCGCGGCCTCCCGCTTTTCACGTACGTCGGCTACACCTCCTCAGCAGCGAGATTACGGGCTGCGGCACGTTCGCGGGGAACGCGCGTCACATAGAAACCAATCGCCACAATCACGAACATCACCGTGCAGCAGGTCCACAGCACGTGGCTGCCGAACGCGTTCAGAATCCAACCTCCGACAAGCGGCGAGAACGCATTGGACAGCGACCACACCAGGTTGTACAGGCCCTGATACGTGCCGCGCACATCCTTTGGCGCGATGTTCGCCACCGTCGTGGCGGCAATCGGGAACGTGCCAAGCTCGCCGAGCGTCCACAACACGGTCGCAATCGCAAATGTCACCCATGAATCGGCGCCGATTTGGAACGCGTAACCAACCGCCGTGATGGACATGCCAAGCACCAGCACACGGGTGTTGCTCATCCGCTGAAACAACGCGATCGCTGGAATCTGCAGCAAGCACAGAATGCCACCGTTGATGGTCAGCAGGCTGGAATATTCGTCCGTGCCGAGCCCAATCTGCGTCATGGAGATCGGCAGGCCGCTGACGATCTGGTAATACGCCAGCGTGTACAGGAACATCAGCACCACCATCGACATGAGCGCTTTGTCGGCGCACGCGCGACGATAGCTACGCCATATGGAGAATTGCTGCGATTGGGTAGTTTGCGAAGTTTCAGAACGTTCCATAGGTTGTTTCACGCCGCGTTTCACAAACCGTCCGGCAACGCGCACACCCAATCCGGCTTCCTTGAAGAATACCATCATCAGCAACGTGGCGAACACCAGCACCGCCGCTTCCACATAGAACATCAGCGAATAGGAAATCTTGACAAGCTGGTTGGCGATGATCGGCCCGATCGCAAAACCGAAATTCACAGCCCAAGTCTGCAACGAATACGCGCGCTTCTGCTTACGGAACGGGACAACGTCGGAAACGTACGCCGCGACCGCGGGCGTCGGTACGGAGGAAATCACACCGTATATCAGCAACGCAATCGCCATAATCCAAGGATCGCCGATAAAAGCCAGCAAAACCAGCATCGCGGCGGAACCCAAGTTACCGATGACAATCATCGCAGGCCGCCCGAATCGGTCAGACAACGCGCCACCGTACAGGCAGCCGAAAATGCCACCGAAACCGTACATGGAAACGATGGTGCCGGCCACGCCCGCGCTCACATGCATGTCGGAAACAAGATACATGGAAAGGAACGATGTGACGAAACGGCCCATCCACAGGATGAGCAACGTGACCCACAAACCCCAGAACATGACGGGCAAACCAAAAATCTCTCTTCTTTTCTCCATTCCATCCATCATATCGGTTAGGAGCGAAGCAGCCGTTTTTCCCGGGGTGCTGGGACAATAGGCAGTTATGGCAATGAAAAAAGGACCGACCAAGGGGTCGGGTGGAAAGCATCGTAACTCGCTGAGGGGCAAGGGACCGACTCCCAAGGCCGAAGACCGAGTGTATCACAAGGCTTACAAGGAAAAGCAGGCCACTAATCGCCGTAAGATGGCGGATCCGCGGCTGGCAGCACGCCGCCGCGCGGCAAAGTTCAGCTCGGAATCCGATGATCTCGTCATCGGCCGCAATGCCGTGCTCGAGGCGCTGCGCTGTGGCGTGCCCGCAAGCACGCTGTATGTGGCCGCACGCATCGAACATGATGATCGCACGCGCGAAATCATTCGTCTCGCCGGCATTCATGGACTGAACCTCATGGAAGCTGACCGTTTGGAAATGGATCGTATCGCACGCTCCTCCAACCATCAGGGCGTGGTGATGAAGGCGCAGCCGTTCCAGTATTCCTCGCTCGCCGAGCTGGTGGAACGCGCTGACAAGAAGTCCCGCGCCATGGAAGCGGCCAACTCCACAAGCGCACGCATTGCGGCACGTCCGCTGTTCATCGCGCTTGACGGCGTTACCGATCCGCAGAACCTGGGCGCGGTCATCCGTTCCGCGGCCGCATTCGGCGCGAACGGCGTGATCCTACCGGAACGTCGCTCCGCTTCAGTCACCGCAGCCGCATGGAAGGTGTCCGCAGGAGCTGCCGCACACATGCCTGTCGCCCGCGTGGTGAACCTCACCAAAGCCATTGAAAGCCTGAAGGAACGCGGATACTACAGCGTCGGCCTCGACGGCGGCGGCGACGCCCTTGTTGGCGAAACCGGTTTCGAAACCGATCCGCTGGTTGTAGTGCTTGGTTCCGAAGGCAACGGCCTGAGCCGTCTTGTACGCGAGACATGCGATTCCATCGCCGGCATCCCAATGTCGAACATGGTCGAATCACTGAACGCTTCCGTCGCAGCAGGCATCACACTGTATTCCGTCGCACGCGCCCGTCGTGAGGCCGGTGCCGCCGCCAACGCGAAGTAATAACTCGCAAAGTAACAGCAAGCACAGCGAAACTGCGGAAGCAACCACAGCAAAGCAGCACGTCTGGAATGATTATGAGCGGATAGTCCATACGGATTATCCGCTCATTTGTTATGCAAGTCTGCACTTGGATTGATCCTGGGCTTACCGCAGACTCAGCATTGCCTTCGACTCGACTATCGTCTTGTCTCAGGGCGCACTAGCTGAGACTCCACTGGAGCCTCAGCTTTTCAGTGCGCCCATACGGCTGCGTCGGGATCGTCGTCGGGGTTGTAGCCATCGTCAGGATCGTCATAGGTGTATTCGTCGTCGACCACACCGGAATCAGCTTCAGCGTTCAGGGCGTCCACATCCTTCGTGGTGAGCTTGTACTGCGGAAGCACCTTGTCCACATAGCTTTTCACAGCCTCGGCCATCGGCACATCATGACCAGCACTCTCAGCCAAGAACCAACGGTGGTCAAGCACCTCATGGAAGAACTGCGCCGGTTCGATCTGCGAACGATATTCGCGCGGAATCATGCGTACGGTCGGTTCGAACACTTCACGCATCCAATCGGTAGCAACAATCTCAAGATCCTCACCATCACGCCATGTGGAAGCACGGTAGGCATCTAAATCGTTGAGAAGTCGACGAGCCTGATTCTCCTGCACATCAAGACCAGTCAAACGCAGCAGCTTACGATTCGCATAACCGGCATCGACCACACGCGGACGCACCAGCACGCGCTTGCCATCCTCAGCGGTCTTCATTTCCAGCTCATCCACATCAAAACCAAGCTCATTCAGCTTGTTGACGCGCTTCTCAATCTTCCACATCTCATCCGGACCGAACTTGTCGGTATCAGTCAGCGCACTCCACAGCGAATGATAACGATCCACCAAACGGTTACCGATCTCAATCTCATCAACATCGCTCGGCAGCAGCGAACCGGATGAAAGATCCATCAATTCGCCAATAATGTTCGTACGAGCCAAATCAACATCGTATTCACGCTGGCCTTCCGTCAGATTAATCTGCAGATCACCGGTTTCCGCATCAACCAAAAATGCGGAGAACGCGTAGGCATCACGCAGGAACAACACGTTCGACAGCGACACATCACCCCAATAGAAGCCGGCCAAATGCAAGCGCACTATCAGCACAGCCAGTGCGTCGATCAGTCGTTCCGCGGTATCTGGGCGCAGATTACGCGCGAACAGCGCACGATACGGCAGTGAGAACTTCAAATGCTTGGTAACAAGAATCGCTTCCAGCGGCTCGCCTTCACGGCTATGACGGCCCGTGACCACGGCGATCGGCTGCACGGTCGGCAGTTCCAGCTTCTGCAGGCGACGCAGCAGCTCGTATTCTCGTTCCGCCACATTACGCGTAATTTCCTTCATGGCGTACACTTCGTCGCCCACGTGCACGAAACGCACCACGTGCCTGGAAATACCACGCGGAAGATTGGCCAGCAGGTCTTCCGGCCAAGTAGCCAGCGGCTTTTCCCACGGCAGGGTGAACATCTTCGGATTCGAGCTTGCGGCGGTGATTTTCAACGCCTGCGGCTCCGGAGATGGTGCGGCCGGATCTTCGGCCTTCACGGAAGTTGCTTTCAGCACACGGGGATCCATCTGTGGCAATTCAAGAGATTCCATAAAACAACAATCTACCTGTTGACCTACCCGAAGAAGCAAGTATGGACGAATCCGTTTCACCTGCCGATATTGCATCCATCGATATGCGATGATCACCATTGAAATTCCAATATCGCATTTCATTTGAGGTCTCACCATTGCAATCTCAATGATGAAATCTCACTACAGGAAAACAAATCTCACTATTGCAGATACAACAAAAGAAGCCCCGCACCAACGCGGGGCTTCTCCAACGAGACGGTAAGAGAGGAAGAGTACGTCTCGTTTAATGGTTGACGGAAGTTCGCACTTCCGCCAAGTTTTTATTCAGCCACCCGCCAGCCACTTCTCGAAAGCAGCAATCGACGGTTGGTTACTCGGTATCAGCTCAGTTCAGACGCAGCTCGGTCGACGGAGCGAACAGGTGCATCTTGGACGGGTCGATCTTGATCTTGACGGTATCGCCGACCTTCGGGAGAGCACGCGGGTTCACGCGGATCGTGGTGAGCTTGTTCTGGTCGGACATCATGGTGGATGCCTCAGCAGCGGATCCATCGGTGATGATGTTGCCGTAGATGTAGCCGTCAGAGCCCAGATCCTCAACGTTCATGACCTTGAGGGAGAAGGCATTGGTGTCATCCGGGGCAGCCAGAGAAGCGTCTTCCGGACGGAAGCCGACAACGATCTGGTTGTTGTCTTCAGCGGTGAGCTTGTTGACAGCCTCGGCCGGCAGATCCACAGTGTCTTCGCCGATCTTTGCCTTGCCGTTGACCACCGGGTGGGTGTTGATGTTCATCGACGGAGAGCCGATGAAGCCAGCGACGAAGACGTTGGCCGGACGATCGTACAGCTCGGTCGGAGCGCCGACCTGCTGCAGGACGCCGAGCTTGATGACGGCGATGCGGTCGCCCATGGTCAGAGCTTCGGTCTGATCGTGGGTCACGTACAGGGTGGTGACACCCAGCTGGCGCTGCAGAGCAGCAATCTGGGTACGGGTCTGCACGCGGAGCTTGGCATCGAGGTTGGACAGAGGCTCATCCATGAGGAAGACCTTCGGCTCACGGACGATTGCACGGCCCATAGCCACGCGCTGACGCTGGCCACCGGACAGAGCCTTCGGCTTACGATCAAGGTACTCGGTCAGGTCGAGGATCTCAGCGGCCTTCTCGACGCGCTTGCGGATCTCTTCCTTCGGAGTGCCGGCGATCTTCAGGGCGAAGCCCATGTTGTCGGCCACGGTCATGTGCGGATACAGAGCGTAGTTCTGGAACACCATTGCGATGTCGCGGTCCTTCGGCTGCATCGTGGTGACGTCCTTACCACCGATGAGGATGCGGCCCTTGTTGACCTCTTCAAGGCCAGCGAGCATTCGCAGAGTAGTGGACTTGCCGCAGCCAGACGGGCCAACCAGCACCAGGAACTCGCCGTCCTTGATGTCCATATTCAAATCATCCACCGACGGCTTATCGTTGCCCGGGTAGATACGAGTAACATGGTCGAATACGACTTCTGCCATGATTTGTCATCCTTTCAGAGGCAGGTACGTGCCTCACGATCCGTTGTAAAGGGATTTCTTTCGGTGCCTCGCCTTGCGGCTTACAACTTCGACAAAGCCACAATTCAAAGCGTTAATTTATTTCTTTGGTTTAGCGAAGGTTCTCTTCGTCGAGCCACGTTCCATGATACATACAACGCTAAAACTGTCAATGCGTGTCGCGAGTCGCGCTGTTTGCCTCCGCTGGCAAAAGAGGATTAACGGCGTAGTAAATACACGCATTTATCGCCATCATGCAAGACAATGGTGCGGAGCGAAAGACAGAACGGGGAGGTTGCAATGCGCAATATTCGAATCGGCGTGGTCGAGGACGATCCCGCAAGCTGCCAACTGGTACTTGACTATCTCAACCGATATCAACAGGAAAATGGCGAGCAATTTACCGTTTCCGTATTCGACGACGGCGCACGAATCGTAGAAAAATATACCCCCGTTTATGATATCTTACTGCTCGACATCGAGATGAGCGAAATGGACGGCATGGCCGCCGCGAGACGCATCCGCGAGCGCGACGACAAAGTCGTGATCGTGTTCATCACCGCTGCCCCGCAATATGCAATCAGCGGGTATGAGGTGCGTGCGTTGTCGTACTTGCTTAAACCTCTACCGTGGTTCGCGTTTTCGCAGGAGCTCAAGAAATCGATCGACATGGTGCGACGCAATGGCGACGATTCCATGCTCATCGAAACCGGCAACGGACAGATGCGCCTGAATCTTGCCGACATTCTGTATCTTGAATCGATTCGGCACACCATCGTCATCCACACGCTGGAAGGCAAACTGTCGATCAACGGAACGCTCAAAGACATGGAAGCCAAGCTTGCCGACCATCATTTCTTCCGCTCGAATTCCTGCTATCTGGTGAATCTCAAGCATGTGACGGGCGTTGCCGACCAGGATTGCATAATGTCGAACGGTGAGCAGCTGCGCGTGAGCCGCCCACGCAAGAAGGCGTTCATGGCCGCACTTACCGATTATATGGGAGGTGGCAGGTGATCGGCGCAGCATTGCCGAATATGTTGGCCGGATTGACTGCAGGATTGGCGAACATACTCCCTACAACACCTTCGGCCACGATAACCGTGCTTTCGGCGCCGTCGATGACGCCGATTACCAACGCCCTGCCCGACATTCCTCGCTCATATACAGCGATCTGCGAATGGGCTGCCTGCATGGTGTATATCGCAGTGCTGTATCGGCGCGTTCCACTCCAGCGGTCGATCATCGTCAGCGCGGCCGGACTGCTGCTGCTGACTGCAGTGCAGTATTTTGACGGCAGTATGCCGATCTGGTTCTGGATTATCGGCATGCTGCTCGCATTCGCCTGCATGTATGCGACGATTCTGCTTGACGTTATTCTGACCGCGAAAGAACGCGCCTGCGCCGATCGCGGAATCACGTTCACCGCGGTCGCGGACGGATCGCTGTTAAGCGGCATGTCGTCGATGGATATCGCGTCGCTGTTCGGCAACGCGCTCGACAATGCGATCGAAGCGACGTCGAAACTGCCGAAACACGAACAGCGACTAATCAAACTTGCGTTATACGAGCAAAATCACTTTATTGTCATCCGTGTGGAAAATTATTACGATTCCCGGCTGAAGAAAGATGCGGAAGGCAATTTGCGCACCACCAAGCGCGACGACCAGCACCGGCACGGTTTCGGCGTGAAGTCAATTCGTCATATCGCGCAACAGTATGGCGGCGAAGTGACGATTCGCACCGAAGACCACTGGTTTGTGCTGACCGCGCTCATTCCGAAGAAAACCGGTCTTATGGCCATATGAAAAACCGCGCCTGAGTCATCTTCATTATCGGGCGCTCAACACCGGCCACCTGTACGCCAACCCCCTAGTCTACCGTCTAATGCACCCTTACATGCGCATTCTTCTTAATTAGCCTCTTTTTTCGCACTTTTCGATAGATGAACAGCAGCAAGCGGTCCACCCAAACGGCTTGCGACGAACGCACTGACCGCAACCGCGAAGCCAATGGGCACAAACAGATTAATCGGAGCATCCGCAAGTTCCATCACCAAACAAATCGCCATAAGCGGAGCCTGCTGGGACGCAGCCAACAACGCGCACGCACCCAGCAGAGCATACATGCCAATCGAATTCGTGTGGAACACCTGCATCCACAGAACACCAAGCAACGCACCCCCCGAAGCGCCGAGCGCAATACCCGGCTGCAACACACCTCCGGAAGCGCCGGAACGGATCGTCAACAGCGTGACAATCGCCTTCGCAAGGAATGAAACCAACAAAATCGGCAGCACAGCCAAATCAACGTCGGACGAGAAACTCAACTGCGCGGTGGCGCGACCATTGCCCATAACCTGCGGCACCCAAATCGCCACCACACCGGTCAGCAAGCCCGCGAGCGGCAGCATCCACAGAATGCCAACGCCCGACGGCTTGGATTTCTCAGCCCACTGCGAGCCGCGACGGAACAGCGCGCCGGCAGCGCCGAAAATCATGCCGGCAACCAGCGCGAACGCCATGTAATCGGAGGTAAACAAACCGTCGGTTTCACCGATCAAATAGAACGTATGCGTGCCCTTGACCAGCGACGCCACCCACGAAGCCAGCGCGGAACAGGCGAATGCGAGCGTCACCGTTTCGAGAGTTATATCGGCGAGCAGAATCTCGACCGCGAAAAACGTACCCGCAAGCGGCGCGTTATACACACCCGCAAGGCCAGCCGCAGCCGTGATTGCCACCAGCATACGGGTGTCTTTCGCATCAAGATGCACCCAACGCGCGAACCGTTGGCCGAACATCGCACCCAACTCGCGCGGTGCCACTTCTCGACCGATCGACATGCCCGTACCGACAATGAAAATCTGCAGCAGCACATGCACGACGGTCTGCCAAATCGGCATAATATCGCCATTTACCGCCTTTTTAACGGACGGTACTTTCGTACTGCGCGTACGCAACAGCCACCAAATCACGGCCGCGATGGCCGCACCCGCGGTCACGGAAATCAGTCGACGAATCACAGGAACGTTGAACGGGCCGGATTCCTGCGAATTCTCAACATAGCCGAGCGTAAGATGCTCGACGCCGTACAGCATCAACGTCAGCAGACCGGCGGCCGCACCAATGGCCACTCCCACAATCACCACCGCCGCAATCAGCGCCGGAATTCTGCCGATCTTTGGCTGCGTTCCTTGAGAATTCTGCAACTCCTGCGATTCCCGTGTTTTTTGCGATTCCCGCGATTCCCGCGCTCCTTGCACACCGTCTCCTTCGTTCAATCCACCCCCAATTGTCCCACCTGCCGCAGCGTTCATTTGTTACGCCCCGAGCGTGGCGATCGGCAGCACCAGAATGCCGTCATCACGACGGTATGCAATATCACCACGCCCGACAATAAACGTCATGAATTCAGGCTCACGAACTTGAGATAGAGGATTTCCGCACACTTTTTCTTTGAAAGCATGTAGTTTGTCCACATTTTTCTCCGTGACTTTCAAGTCGCTCAGCTTAATCTCCACCGCAGCCCAGCGACCATCCACCAATTCAAGAATCACATCAACTTCAAGACCTTTTTCATCCCGATAATATGCGATTCGATTCGCACCACCCATCGATTCGAGATATACGCGCAAATCACGAATCACCAATGTTTCAAACAAATCTCATACTGAATCAAAGACAATAATGATGACGCTCTCAGCTCATCCAGCACAACTCATTGCACATCATTTGATAGGGATTGCTGCGAGAGCTGCACTTTAGGTCATCGACTTTTAATCCCAAACGTCTGATATAAAGCGCCTGTCGACGGATAATCAAATCACGCATATCATTTCCACCGGTTCCAGGGTTACCTTCATTCGTGCGACTGGAAGTAACCTCAGAATCGGGGAGATTCACCATTTTCAGCACTCGAAACGCATTCACGCTTGAACCACTCTGCATATCGGATACGTGAACCAGTAATACTTGACTGCAGACAGCGAAGCCAGATATTGTGCTTGTTCCGGAGAGAATCGTTCGTCGCTCATGCTTACTTTTTTCACTTCATCGTGCAATCATCTGTATGGGATTTGCCGGCCGAATTGACGTCCCGTATGCGGCGCCTCATGCGCAATCTGAACAAAATGAACGCAACAAGTAACATGAGCCCCGCTGCCGCAGCAATGCTGCCTACGGCGGCACCCGTATGACCGATAAGGCCAGGATTGCCAGGCTCCTCGCTCGGGTTATTTTCGGGCGGGACAACAGGAGTTTCAGTGCTAAATTTCGGCTCTACTGTGATGTTGAGATCAGCGGATGTGTCTCCACTGCCAGGAATCGAGATGAGGAACGGATCACAGTCGTATGCTTTGTTGGCTTTCGCCGAGCTCGTGCGGGAGACCAGATATAGGCCGAGCGGCAGATTCTGGAAAGTGAGCTGACCAGCTACGTTAGTGGTGCCGGAATGCTGGTACAGCTTGTTTTTCGCCGCGTGCGTAGCGAGCTTCTTGGCAGCATCGTGATATTCACTTGATGTCAGGCGTTCCCAATCGGCAGTGAGCCCGGAAAAATCGCCGACGGTTTTATATGAGGAGACGCTACCATCATTGTTCGTTGTGACGGTGGCGACGCGCACGATGGAATAGGTATCGCCGACAAGCAATTTAGGCGAAGCCGTGTCTCGGTCCCATACGGCATTGATGGTGAGAGCGCCGAAAGAATTAGCTTGCGCATACGGCACCATAGAGCCGAAGGCTGCAAGAACAGTGAGGACGATAGTAACGGCGGCGGCAATCATGTCAGCAATGCGCGCCGCACCATATTCGCTTCCGCTATGCAGGTCTAACATGTCTGCCCGGTCCTTTCCGCCGTGATGAATGTGATTGGTTATTTGTACTGTCTGGCTGAGGAGGCAAGTCACCGTCCGGCTCGATATCCGCAGAGTCAGAATCACCAGATGCGACCTTGGCGCTCCCACTCTGCCGGCGTCGCCGCTCATGACGCTGCCATAAATGCCATGCGATGAGCAAGGCAATCAGTGCAAGAGACGGCAACAAGTACTGCAGCGGAACGTCCACGTGGAACGTGGATTTGGCGTCATCCTGCTGCTGCGGCGCGTATGGGATGCGATGGCCGCGCACCAGCAGCCGATGCGTATTGACCGCATACGGCGTACAAGTGATGAGCGTGACCAAATCCTTGCCGGGCTCAATTGCCAGTTGTTTGGTATTGGTCGGCAGAACGGTAGTGATCTTATCGACCTGATACGCATACGTGTCTTTAAGTATTGTGATGTAGAACTTGTCGCCTTTTTTCATAAGGTTCAAGTCCGTGAACAGTTTTGCCGTGGGCAAGCCCCGGTGGCCAGACAGCGCCGCATGCGTGGACGCGCCACCAACTGGCAGTGAGGTCTGTTTGAGATGTCCGATGCCGGATTGCAACACTTTCTCGGAAGTGCCGTGATAAATCGGCAAGGTCTCCTCGAGCTTAGGCACAGTGATGTATCCCATCATGCCGTCACCGTCAATATTGAGCAGACTGTTGTATTCCTCGTCCGTGGATGCGGAATTGACGGCACTGGCAAGAGCGTCGGTCTCTCCTGCATCGTTCTGGGCGAGCTTTTCGTTATAGGCGTGCGCAGCATCCAGCACCTTCTGGTACTGTTCCTGGCTCAATGCTTCAACGCTGGCGTCGTAGTTATTTACGGCGCGGCTGGCGTTGCGCATAATGAGGAAGTTGCTGATCGTCGGATAGAACAGAATGAGCATTCCACCGAGAATGACTAGTAAGGGTAGGATGTTGCGCAGTCGTTTCATCGAGCGTTCTTTTCGCGAGGAAACCGTGTTGTGGGCGTAGCGGGTGTGTGCCCTTCACGCCCAAAACACGGCCATGCTCGTCAGGCGTTCTTGCGCTTGAGAGTCCAGGCAACGCCGAGCGCGATGACCAGCACACCAATCACCGTGAAGGCGATGGTACCCATGCCACCAGTGCCAGGCAGGATAGCACCGGACTTGTTCTGGACCGGGATGACACCGTTCGATGCGGTCTGGTCGTAGTTGCTGCCATTGTTGTTGTTGTAGGTGATGGTGACGGTGGCATTCGTGGTGTCAGTGCCGTTGTTCTGGCCATTAACCTTCACGCCGATGGCGCTGGCGAGCTTGTTGTAGCCGGCCGGTGCTTTGGTCTCGGTGAGCGTGTACTCGCCGTTCTTCAGTCCCTGGAAGACAACCTTACCGCTTGCAGGAGTGATGATAGTCGTCGTCGCACCTTCCTCACCAGTCTTAGCTACACGGTATACAGCGTTCGTGGTACCGTCACCGGCACTGACTTGCACGAAGCTAATAGCGGTGCTGTCGGTGTCGTTCTTAGGTGCGAGTGTGAACTCAGCACCAGCAAGTCGGCGGGCTTTATCAGTATATTCGTCACCAGTGTACTTATCGACGGTGAAGCCATAAGTGAAGACGCGAACCTTGCTGGGTTCAGACTCACCGGTTTCATTGGTGCTCGGGTTGTTGGAGTACTGAATCTTTGCGGAGTTGGTGTTACCAGCACCGCCCACAACAGCATTCTCGTTCAGCGTGGCCGTGTAGGTGACGGTGATCTTCTTGCCGGCATTGGCCTGCTGCTTGGCCTTGAAGTCCTTCATGGCGACAGTAAGCGTATTGTCGGAGACCGTAGGAGTGGTGACGGTGTAGTCAGTGTTCACGGTCAGTGGATTAGTCACACCTTCGACCGTAACGGAAGTGACTTGTCCAAAGGTGAGGCCCTGAGACAACGTATCCTTGAAGTTGAAGGTGTAGGTGTCATAGGCGGACATGTCTGGAATGGTGGAGGTCAGGGTGAAGGTCAGGGTATCACCGATCTTCGCGTCAGTGGCGTCCTTACCAGTGCCGTCTACCTGTACCTTCTTGTCGACGGTAGGCAGGTCGCCCTTAATGTCGGTATTCACATTGGTGCTATCAACGGAAACTAGCGTGGCGTATTGACCACTGGCGTTGGCCAAGGTCGCACCCGGCACAGCGACCACGTAGTAGCCGTAGTCGAGATCAGTGAACGTCGCAGTGTAACTACCGTTCGTGGCATCGGCAGATACCATAGCGGTCGCGTCAGCCGTGATGCTGTTGGTCTTGGTCTGCGCCCAGTTCGATGCCTTGGTAGCGAAAGCAACCAAGTCTTCATCCTTCAGCTTGGATACGTAGTCGTTTGCTTTATCGTTGACGTTCTCGTCGGTAGCACCAGTTAGTCCGGAAGCAGTGGAGTTCTTGAAGAACGGCTTCCACTCGTCAGTCAACGTGTAGGAGACAGCCTTGCTGCCACCGTCACCGCTCACGGTGGCGGAGAACATCTTGTAGGCGTTCACGGTCTTACCGGCGAACTTCGCGTCAGTAGTGCTGACCGTCAGCGTGGCATTATCCGCTGCGTTGGCCGTGGCGACTGTCGTCGCAGCCAATCCAAATACGGTGGCAATCGCCGCGGCGGCAGCGAAAACCTTTTTCATCAGTGATTTCATTACTGTTCCTTTCTCTAAATGGAAATCTTTTCTGTTTGGCAGGTACGGTTTGTCTATGTGATCGTCATGCGGCATGGGCACCTCGCTTTCGTATACGGCTGGAGCCCGAGCGGACTGTGCCGGATTGAACGCGTTGATTACGCACGTACCAGACCACGCCAGCTCCCATAAGCAGCAAGCCGAACATCAGGAACCACATCGTGCCCGCGCCTCCCGTATCCGGAAGCAACGCCGCATTGGTAACAATGGCCACGCGTTCCTTGGTGTTGTAGGAGACCGATACTTGGTATCCGGCCTCCGCGGGCTTGATGGTCTTGGTGGTATCGCCGTCCTTATAGGTCACGGCGGTTTCTTCCACGGTGTACGTGTAGTAACGCACGATGTCCTTGCCGTTGGCATCCTGTCCATCCACGAATGCGACCGGCAGTCCTTGAATCACCTTGCGCCAGGTGTTGCTCCAGGAAGAGGCATCGGAGGAGTCCAACGTCACCGTCCATGGATTCTTCTGCGTCACGGTTGTGCAATCCGCGCCGAAGCATTGAATCGTCTGCGGCGTCACCGTATTGCCACTGCCATCGGTATAGTGCTCGGCGATCTTCAGCTCGACCGACTGCGGCCGTTCGAGGTTGCCGTCCTTCCATACCTTCTGGACAGTCAGGTCAATGGTTCGGCAACCGTCCTTGCCGCATGGGTCCTGGCCGTCGTCCGGTTCGGGGGTGAGTCCGCCGTTGTTGTCGGATACAGGCACGTCAAGCATGAGCACGGCCTTGGCCGGGGACTGGTAGGCATCGAGCTTCGTCTTAGTGCTGCCGTCCGTGGAGTCGACCACGGCGTCCTTAATGCCGACCCAAGTGGTGCCGGCGTCGCCGGATGCGGAGCTGTGCACAGCGCTGCTGTCGTATGTGTTGACCACGTCGAACAGCTTCACTTCCCAACGATCGAGTCCGGTGTTCAGCGCATCGTCTGCCGTGTTCTTCTGCGAGAAGATCTTGTTGCCGTCCTGTGCGGAGGTGCGGGCCTCACCGGCGTTCGCGACCGCCTTGCGGTAGATGCGATAGGTGTTGTATGCCTTGCCGCCGTTGCCGTCATCGACCGGTCCGAGGATGTCGCTCATGGTGTTGAAGTCCCATACGGACTTGAGTTTGGTGTTCGAGAACGGGTCGACCAGTCCGCTGGTGCCGCGGATCGTGTCGGCGTAGACCATGTGGTCGTCCGCCAGCACGCCCTCGTCGTTCAGTCCGGCGAAACCGCCCGCGTAGCCGGTGGTGAGATCCTTCACGCCGTCGGTGTCCTGAGTCGCCCCACCACCGAACACGTCATAGCCGCTGGCGATGCCCGTCACGGTGGACTGTTCCACGCGGGTGCGGTTGCCCTTGATGAGTTGGACGGTCAGGTTGCTGCCCGACCCATCCATATCAATGCCGTCTTTGCTGCAAGGCAGTTTGATGACGCTGTCGCCGATGGTGACAATCGCCACGTCGGTCTGCTGCTGGTTTTCATCATCAGCCTTGGACAGGGCGACGCTCACCTTCAGTCCGAACAGGTTCACGTACAGCACGTTGCCTTCCGAAAGCACCTTGAGATCGAATACCTTGCCGAAGATGGCCGGGAACCACTTGCCTAAATCGATGACGCCGACCTGTTCCGCCTTGTCGAGGTACAGGAGCTTGACCAGCGCGTTCACCACTTGCAGCAGCAGTTCCACAAGTACAGAGTTGACCTTCGCGTCAACCAAATAGGCACGGCTGGTTTCACCGACGAATCCGCCGGCAATCTCACCGCTAGTGACCTTCTTGAGATTGTCAGACGTGCAGCCCTTCACCCTGGCCAAATCCACGTATCCAACAAAACCGCCTGCGACCTCACGTCCGGTAGCCTTGTCGGTGGCTTTGCCGTAATTGTCGCCATGGTGTGTGGCGGTGACGGTATAACCGTCCGGGATGCCGGTGACGCGCGAATCACCGACATGCGAGCCCCAGATGTCAAGTACGCCGGCCGTGGCACCAAGCAGGTTGAGCGCACTCGTGCCGAGTTGTGCGTTGTCGGCGGCGACCGTGCCGGATTTGCCGAGGTGCCCGATGAAGCCGCCCACGTAGTTCACGCCGGTCACACTATTGAGGTTGGTGACCGCAGACTGCTTGACGGAGCCATTGATCAGTCCACCGCCGAAGCCACCGGCCGCACCGGTGTAACGCTTCGAGTCGAGCATGCCCTTCGTGGTGGAATCATGGGCGACGACTTGGATGCCGTCGTTCACGCCGTTGACCTGACCGTCGTAGATGAAGGTGCGGAACGCTTCGAGCACGCCCACGTTGCCGACCTTGAGCAGTTTGAGCAGCAGGTTGGTATCCTGCTTATCGCCGGCCTCGCCGCCGCCGACGGAAGCGACGCTGGACACATCAGCAAGACCAAAGAAGCCACCGGCGTATTGCCCGCCTTCAACAGCGCGCAGCCCGTTAACAGTAAGAGAAGCCGGGTCATTGTTCGGATCCGCTTCACTGCCGGTGCCTTTGGCGGAATCCTTGTCACCGAGGATCGCGGCCTGCAACGAACCAGCGAAACCGCCGGCGTTCAGGGCATACTTGGTTGTGGTGTTACCCTTATCGTCCTTGGTCTCATATGCGCCGTCGACCGTGTATCCCCATGCCGGGTCATCCGAGCTCACATGCGCACCGCGAATCGTCGTAACCGTGGCCTGCAATACGCTGACCAGACTTGCCGGGGTCGAGACCAGCGAGTCGAGGATTCCTTGCAGGAATCCCTCGGATGCGTTGGTGTCCACATCCGCGGCCGCGCCGGCAGTGGCCACGCCGATGAATCCGCCGACATTGTTGCGCCCTTCCACCTTGCGCAGGTTAGAAACGTTGGCACCGGCAGCGGTGACACCCTCGACAAGCTTCTGGCCGTTCTGGTCGAGATCGCCCCAGATCTGGCCACCGACCGCGAGACCGGCATAGCCTCCGGCATTACCGGTACCGTGCGTGATGTCTTCACCGGTGGCCACGACCTTCATACCCTTGCGGTAGCCGGCCACGCTCGAAGATTTGGCGACGGGCACAAATACCTGTGCCACGTCGAGCATCTGTCCCAAATCAAGTTTGATGCCTTTGTCGCCGAATAGTTGGATAGAGCCGAACGAGGATGCCGAGCCGGATTCCATCGTGCCCGCATAACCGCCTGCCGCACGCATGGCAGAGACGTTCTTGACATCCATCGACTGGCCATCGGTGATCGTGCCGGTGCGCATCAGGCCGACGTGTCCGCCGGCTACGCCGGAATCATGCAGGTTCGCGCCGGTCCGATACTCCGCACGTCCTGCGACGACGTTGAATCCGAAGATGTAGGATTCGAGGAACTTGTCCAGGGAATCCTGGTCGGTAACAGAGCCCGCACCATCAGCCGTGGTCACATCGGTGAATTCCTTGCCATACGCACCGTACTTGCCGATGTTGTCGACCCACGTCTTCCACTGGTCGTAGCTCATATTGCGCAGCGGACCGGTGACCTTCGTGTGCTCCTCGGTCGGGTAGACCACGGACAGCACGCCGGCGAGGTTGCCGGCCTTGATGAGACCGCCGAGCAAGGAGAGCGAACCGCCTTCAGCGGTATCGGCCGCTTCCATGAAGCCGGTGTAGCCGCCGGCGATTTCGGCACCGTATACGCTGCGGATGCGCGCGGCATAGGCTACGCGTTGCGGCCCGTTGTATTTGCCGTCGGTGTTCTCCTGCTTCCATGCTGCGGTGTTGTTGCCCCAGATATGGCCGCCGCGGTTACGTCCCGCATAGCCGCCGGCCATGCCGCGGCGTGTGGTCGTATCCGATGCCGCCTGTGCGCGCACCGCGCCGCCGCACACTGTGGCATCGGTCGAGCTGTTGCGAATCGTCGGCACGAAGTCCTGCACGAGCGAGAGCAGGTTGTCGAGGTTGACGAGCTTCTTGAGCACGCTGCCGTCGCCGAGTACGTTTGCCACGGCTCCCGGCTGCATGGTGCCCACGTAGCCGCCGGCCGAAACCTGGCCGATGATATATACGAACTCATGCGAGCTCGAGTCCTGAATATGGCCGCCTTCGATGTCTCCAGCGAAGCCGCCGGCCATACCCAGTGGATCGGGCTTGTTGTTGGCGTTCCTACGGTCTGCCGTGCCGGCCAGCACGGAGTATCCGCCGATGCCGCCGGTCACATCGGAATGTTCAATCGTCGAGACGACGACATCCAGCACACTGAGTACATCGTTGAGATTGACGTTCTGGCCGAGCAGGCTCAAGCCGCCGCCCACGGCCGCCGCCGAGCCGATGTCCATTTTGCCGATGTAGCCGCCGGCATACCGAGCGGCGGTGACTGCATACGAGCTGTCTTTGCTCAGATAGGTGTCGTCGATGGATCCGGTGGTTTCCAGATTCTTCGGTGCCTTGACGTCGGTGTGGCGCAGTTGGGTCACGCTGGAATGGGATACCTGCACGCCGGAACCGTAGCCGATGTAGCCGCCGGCGGAACCGGATTGCGTATCGGATTGGTCAAGTCGGGTGGCGGAGACGGTGAAGCCGGGATCGTCCGGGTCGGAAATCTTGTTGCCGCTGGTGGTCTCCACGGTGGTGGCATCGGAATGCACGCCCGCGTAGGAGATGAACGGCACATAGCCCTGCACCACCTGCAGCAGGTTGGCGAGATCCACCGTACCGAATTTGCCGAGCAGGCTCAGGCCGCCGTTGCCAGCCGAAGCGAGTGCGCCGGAAACGACCTTGCCGCCGAAACCGCCTGCGTATGCGCCGCCGGTCACATGGTCGAGGTTGACAACGGCCACGGGGTTGGCTTGAACGCGGGACTGCACGTCTGCCAGCGTTGAGTCGTTCTCGAGATCGGTTTCGGAGAACTGATTGACTTTGCCGCTTTGGAAGTTTCCCGCATAGCCTCCCGCGATATCACCTTCGACGTAACCGCCGTTGACGTACGTCACGGTGGTATACGTATAGCTTGGAATCAGATACGGCATGGCACCGAGCAGGTCGTTCACGGACAGCAGTCCGCCCTTGATGAGGTTGTCCAACACGCTGGAATCATCGGCGTTGCTAAGTGCGTCAGCGAGGCCACCGGTGGTGGAGAAGCCCACGAAGCCACCCGCGATGCCATCGGATGTGCTGGTATCGGCCGTGACCGACTTGAGGTTCGTCACATGGCTTTCGCGGGTCTTGGTGCTGTTGGCCTGGCCGTAGAAGCCGCCCGCAGCGTAATCGGTGGTCTCGTTGTTCTCGTTCTTGCCGGTCGCCTTGACCGTGAATCCGTTGGCGATGCCGTTCACATTCGATGCAGTGACTGCAACCGAAGAATATTGGGCAACCGATAGCAGACCGGATAGCTTGATAAGCCCAAGCACATTAAGGCCGCCGGCGCCAACGGCGTCGCCCGGTCCGGAGAAGCCGATGAAACCGCCGGCTTCTCCCTTGGCCGTAACCGTGGCCAGATTAGTGAGGTTGGTGTTGGTCACGTCACCACCGGTGGCGCATCCGATGGCACCGCCCGCATAGTATGAGCCAGCCGTCACTGTCAAGCCGGATGCCGGGGCAGCAACAGTCACGTTCTCCACGGTGAACGGGGCAAACTGGTCGAACTTCTTGAGCGTGGCGATATCGCCAATTTTCACCACACTGTTGAGCAACCCAGCCACTGTGGTCGGTTGCAGATTGCCGGCGATGCCGCCCGCGTAGGAGCCCGTGGCCGTGACCGATTCAAGGCCTTCTATGGTGGTGGAACGCTGCTGTGGGAAGTCACGATGATTGTTGTACTTCCAGAATGTGAGTTTTTGAAGGCGGTTCTGCGAGGAATCACCGATCACCGTACCCGAACCTTCGCCCACAAGGCCGCCCGCGTAATCACCGCCGGCAGCAACTGTGAGGGAACCCTTCATCTGTGTACCGAGAATCGCAGAAGGATTCACACCGACGATGGATAGCAGTTCTCCCGCACCACTACCGCTGCCGCTCAGCAGCTTGGCCACAGCCTTGGTGAGTTGTTTCAGCAGCGATGCGTTCGTGGCATCATCCGTGCCGAGTTCTAGGCCCCATCCCACGGAGGCAAATCCGGTGAATCCTCCGGCGTGGGATTTGTCAGTAGACACGGCAGCCGTGGCTGAAATCGTATTATTGACCGCGTAGGCATTGGCCATCGCGCCGCTAAATCCACCGGCATAGTCCGTGGCAGATACAGTGACCTTGCCATCGCCGTCGACGGTCAGGTTGCTGTTCTCGATGAGGCTCTGCGGACGCAGTGCAGACAGCAAATCAATACCAAGCGAGTTGAGCAGACCACCTACATTACCATTGCGGCTTATTCCGGCGAAGCCACCGGCGTATTGCGTTGCCCGCACGGTGAAACCGTTCGTGCTCGTCACCGAGGAGTTCTCGATGATTGCGCCAATCTGTGCACCGACGAAGCCGCCGGCTTGCGGATTATTCTTGTTGCCGATCACCACGTTCTTTTTGAACCCGTTCACCGAACTGTTCGAGATGACCGGGTTGTAGTAGCCGACCGGAATCAAGGCATTCAGTCCGAGCGTGCCGGACAGCAACCAGTTCACCAAATCGCCCAGCCCGAGGAATGGGATGACACCCAAGATCTTCGAGAGTACATTGGTGAGCGTTCCCACGATGCCGGAGACCGCATCGTATCGGGTTGCGCCCTCAACATATCCCACGAAACCACCGGTCATACGGCTTACGCTGGATACCGAAACATCCGCCACTTCACAATCCGTGACCTTGGCATCGCCGTAAATACGGCCGGCGAACGCACCCGTGGCGAGATTGGAAGGATTGTCTTTGTGCAGGGTGAGCAGACCTTGAAGATTGAGGTCAAGATTTACTTGTCCGAATGTCAGCAGTTTCAACGCCTTAAGCAGAAGATCCAAAAGTCCACCCACTGCCGAAGTGAGTGTGCCGAGCAGTGTCGGCGGAATATATGACTTGCTTGCCTGATTCGTCACAGACACGTCCTGCAGCTTGAGGTTCGACACCACGGCCGTACCGGCGCTGCCCAGACTGGTGTTGTTCATCACGGTCTTGTTCGTGATCGAGGCGAAGAAGCCGATGCCCTGCTGCTTGCGGACGTCCAGCTGCTTGCCCTGTTGATTGACGACCACATGGCTGATGACCGGCCGAGCTGCTGTGGTATGCTCCACGCTTGCGCCATCCGCGCCGACAGCCTTCCACAGGCTAGCCACAGCGTCTGCGCTGTTGGAGACCGCGCCGAGCATGGTGCCGGAGAACATGAGCGGAGTCCACTCAGTACTGGCGGTATCCGCCGCGTTCTTGGACAAATCGATGTCACGGAAGATCAGATAATTCGCATCGGCCGAATATGTCAGACCAGTGTTGGCGGCAGAGTAGTCCGCTTGCGTACCATCAGCACCCACGCCGTAATACCTGATGCGGATCTTATCAGCGTCCACTTTCGTACGACATATCGCCAGCGAATTGTCATAGTCGGAGGCATCAGCATTGCGCAAGGTATCCGAATCGGCAAGATCGGCGTCACCGGCGTATTCAGTGGACGACGCGCCATCTACCCAGTGGTAGCCAGAGAGTCCTTGCCCGGTGCAGGTCTGCGTGACCTTGTTGATACGGCCAATAACCTTCTTGCCGGAACCAATCGCACGCAGCTGCTGCTCGTTGCCAATCAGAATGTAGGTCTTGCCGTTGATTTCCTTGGTGACCTGGCCTTCAAAGTCACGGCCGCCAAGCGCCGTCGCGGCGACCTGCACATTGGCCTTCGCCGGCGATTGATCCGCCTCAGTCGAAGAATCGTTCTTGGCATTTTGAGAAGGTGCCTTAGACGTATCAGTCGGAGCCTGCGTTTGGGCTCCGTCATTAGCGGGATTGCCGACAGTAGCCCCTGCTGCGGCATCCGCCTTGTTGCCTGCCTCACCATTTGAGGATTCGGAAGAACCACCAGTAGTAGAAGATGAAGAAGATGAATCTTGCTGCGCGCCCTGATTCGTTTCAGAAGGTGCTGGCGCACCGTTTGATGTATTGCCCTCTTCTGACGTCTTATCGTCAACATTGACATTGCGAGCAGAAGGAGCAGCTACGACAGTATTACCCCCCCCTCAGAAATTACGGCATTAGGAGAGCTACTCACATCGTCTATATTCTGAGCATATGCTGCAGGCACCATGCACACGATGGACAAGGAAACAGCAATAACCGAAGCAAGGCAACGCTTCAAGGCATGGCTCTGCCGTCCAGATTCCTGTTCTGTTCCTCCGTTAAACCCGCAACGGACGAACTTCAATTTCGAGCTCACTGTTTCCCCTCATAGATTCGCAATCCCCTTTTCGGGAGGTTACTGCATATAATCGTACCATCTTTCTAGGAAGAAGTTGACAAAAGAACAAAAAACGTTCATTTGCGGGGCCGGTTAGCGTATGTCTTTCTAGGCAAAAAAGAAAAGCCCCGCAACTATGCAAGGCTTTTCCAACGAGGTCATAAGATAGGAAGAGAACGACCCCCGTTTAATGGTTGACGAAGCTTTAGGACCTCGCCAAATCACTCATCATTCCACACTTTCGAGTTTACGCCAATCTTGTTTTCGATTTTACGCCGGCAACACTGCTGACGATTACATTTCGATATTGAGAAATCACAAGAAACTGCAGGAAAGCAGCAAAAGGGCATAAGAAAGCCCGCCCGGGAAAAGGGGGAAGACCGGGCGGGTTGAGGAAGGGAAGAAAAGGAAGTCAGCTATGAAGGGTTACTTGGTGGCCTTCTTGGAGCCCTTGCTCTTCGGCATAACCCAGAACTTGAGCAGCGGATAACTCACGATCACGGCGAGCAGGGTGTTGACCACGGAAGCGATGGTGCCGGCGATGCCAGCGCCCATGCCCCAACCCTGACACAGACCGGTCACATAGCCTGGCAGCACGAGGTTCACAACCACGATGATCACGGCGAGAATCACATACTTCCAAGCGGCGTCCTTGAAGCTGGAGTCAGACTTGAACACCCACTTCATCTGCACGAAGAAATTCACCACCTGAGCGAGCACCTCGGCAAGCAGGAAGGTGAGAAAGCCGCCCAGACCGTTTCCCTGGGTGTCGTAGTTGAAAATCAGGAAGTGGAACGGCTGAGTCAGGCCCATGCCGCTGATGAAGATGGCAGTGCCGATCCACGTCACCACAAAACGGGTGATGGTGGAGATGTTCGACAGCAGGTTGAACAGGATGAATTCCCAGATATTCGGGTGATCCTTGATCCACTGGCGGATCGGACCGACCTTCCTGGTCGGCTGCGTTGCATTGTTATCAGTCATTGTTCAGCTCCCTTGCAGTGCGCCTGTTTGCGGATTGGTTGCGGAAGAAGCCGGCGATAACGCCGCCCAATCCGCGGAAGGTGTGGCCGTTGGCGATTTTGACGATGGCGTCGACCATCGCGGAATCGACCATGCCTTGGGTCATCTTGCTCATAGCTCGCGGAGGCATGTTCAAGATGAACAGGGTATTAAGGTCCGGAGCACCGGTCTTCTGACGGATCTTGGCTTCCTGCTTGGTGAGCATCTTGGCGACGGTACGCGCCACGAAGCCCTTTGAATCCACCCAAGACATAATCGGATCGTTCACATCGAACGTCACCGGCTTGCCCGGAGCCACAACCTCATGACCAAACAGAGTGGCCATTTCAGCATCGGTCACTTCCTTGACGTGACCGATGAGGTAATGTCCGAGCGCAACATCTGCGGCAACGGGCTCGATATCACCGGCAACAGTGAGTGGAATCGAAAGCGGCAGATGCTCGGCGTTGTCGCCCACCATCAGCGTCCACTCGCCGGATTCCGTCTTCCATTCGTTGCAAGCAACGTCGAAGTGACGGAAGGTGTAACGGTCGAAATCAATGTGCACGCTCTTGCTTTCATGTGCGGCAAGCGAAACCTTGGCGAAGCCCTTGAGTTCGCGATCGGGGCGCAGTACGCCACCCTGCGGACCGCGCACATACAGCTGCACAACGGCCGAACCGGCAACGTCGGAATCGTTGCCGACCATCACATCAACGCCCTTTTCACCGGCAGTTGCGGCGCTGTAGGTGAACTTGGAATAGCTCAGGCCATAGCCGAACGGGAAGCGCACCGGCACACCGGCGGTTTCGTAATAGCGGTAGCCAACGAATGGACCTTCGCGGTAGATCGCATCGCGGCCGATTGCCGGATACCAACCAGAGCTCGGGCAATCTTCGTAACGCACCGGCCAGGTTTCAGCCAAGTGGCCGGACGGATTGACTTCGCCGGTCAGTGCACGTACGGTTGCGGAAGCACCGGCCTGACCGGACAGGCCCACGTAAAGTACTGCGGCAACATCATCGATCCACGGCAGTTCCACCGGAGAACCGGCAACAAGCACGATCACGATCGGCTTGCCAATACCCTTCAGCGCCTCAACCAGATCGTTCTGCACCTGCGGAATCGCCATGCTGGAACGGTCAAGACCTTCGGATTCGCTACGCTCATCAAGACCGACGACCGCAAGCACCACATCCACATCATCCTTACCGGCCAGTGCGACGGCGTCTTCCACAAGCACGCGATCAGCCTTGCCTTGACGGTCGTAGCCTTGCTCGTAACCGGCAAGCACCAGGCCTTCAGCGTTCTTGACTTCCTCAAGAATGTTCTCTTCCCTGGTGGCGTTCACCTTGGAGGAGCCGGATCCCTGGTAACGTGCGGTTGCCGCCATATCGCCAACCACGGCCACGCGAGTACCAGCCTTGAACGGCAAAGTTGCGTCATCGTTCTTCAACAGCACACTGGAGCCTTCAGCCACCTTGCGCGCCACCTCATGATGAGCCGCTGCGACTTCGTCCTTGAGCAGGTCGTTGCGTCCGACGCCGACCAGCTTGGTCGCTGCGGCGATCTTTGCGACTTCTGCGGCACGAGCGTTGATGTCGGCTTCAGACAAAGTCCCAGCCTTGACCGCACCTTCCAGCTCACGTACGGAAGTAAAGCCCGGAGACGGCATTTCCAGAGAACCGCCGGCCTTGACTGCTGCGACCGCGGAGTTGGATCCGCCCCAATCGGAGACGACCATGCCGTCAAAGCCCCATTCGTCGCGCAGAATCTCCTGCAGCAAATGCTTGTTTTCGTGCGCGTAGACGCCGTTGATCTCGTTGTAGGAGGTCATGATGGTCAGCGGCTTGGCTTCGCGCACTGCGATTTCGAAACCGGTCAAATACAGTTCGCGCATGGTGCGTTCGTCGACCACGGAGTTGCTCGCCTGACGGCGCAGCTCCTGGCTGTTGACTGCGAAATGCTTCGGGCATGCGGAGATGCCGTTGCTCTGAATGCCGCGAATCAGGCCCGCTGCCATACGCCCGGCGACAATCGGATCTTCGGAGTAGTACTCGAAGTTACGTCCGCACAGCGGGTTGCGCTTGATGTTCAAGCCCGGGCCGAGCAGCACGTTCACGTCAAGATCGTGCGCTTCGTTGCCAAGGGCCTCGCCCATTTCTTCGGCGAGCGCCGGATCCCAAGAATTAGCCACGGTTCCTGCGGTCGGGAAGCAGGTGGCCGGCTTGGATGCGCCAATGCCGAGATGGTCACCTTCGCCGAGCTGGCGGCGCACACCGTGAGGGCCGTCACTCATCACGAAGCTGGGGATGTCTGCGCGGTCGTTGCCCCGCGAATCCCATTCGGATCCACCGGAAAGCATTGCGGCCTTTTCAACGACCGAAAGTTCTTCGAGTTCCATTGGTTCTCCCTTGCACTAAGCACGTCGCAAACCCGCTTCGCCAAGTCTGTATTGCTTGGCTCCACTGTGGTTTTTCTTGCGATTTTCCCGCTGCCGCACCGCGCCGCATCGTGCCGTACCGCATGCAGGTTTTCGCCGCTAGTTTGATTGAACCAGCTTTCGCCACACCACCACCGCGGTATTACACAACCTGTCGTTTTGCCCGCACAATCGGATATTTCTAAACTGATTTCGGAATCAAAGGAACTCACATGGCAGATACGTTTTTACCGCTCCCCCGCGCTTTCGTATGCGTTCCATACACACCATACGGCGTAGGAAATGAACGGACAGATGGTGGCGGAAATAATCACGTCGGTCGGATAGTGTAAGCCGAGCAGCAATCGCGAACAGGCGACCGCCACGACAAGCGCGACAGCACCGATGATCGTCCTGCGGAGAAACACCCGTCTTCTGTTTGCACGCCCGTCATCTTCTCCGTCGGGGAAGCATTTGCGCGCGAAATTACGCACGGTAAGAATCATCATGACCGATACGATCACCGCGGCTGCCGTGTGACCACTCGGAAAACTTGGATCGCCCGGCAACAGACCATTGCCGACAGACGTGATCGGACGGGGGCGTTCGACCAGCCATTTGACGCCGGTCACGTACAGTATCGGCGCCGCCGACACGACGACATCGCGGATGACGACGCGCCTGCTGCCGGTAATACGCAAATCGACAGCGGCGAGCGCGGCGACGATTGCGATGCAGCCTACCGTTGAAAACAAGTACGCAAGTATCGTGGAGCAGTCGCGCAACCCTTCTGGCAGCGCCGCTAAAGCCTGCAAAATATTGGTTTCACGCATTGTTGCGATTGCAGAATCGCGCAGCGCGACGCCAATCATAGGCACAATGCCGCACAATATGGCGGTTGCGATTACCACAGCCGCCGTCCTCGCGATACTTCCGTTCTTCATATGCATAATTCCAGTTAAGCACAGTTCACTGTGCCGTCGCCATGTGTTCACATCCGGGATATCCCCGAAAATCGGCGGATTATCCTTCAGGATGCTTCCACGGCTTCCCTGACACGCGCGCTGCAAACGGCCGTGCAACGCAAATATGGCATACCCGCACAGAAAATACCGTGAACGATGCGAGAATCGGAGTTGACGTTCAAGAAAAAAGAAGGAAATATGACCGAACCGATAGCAATGACCATACGCCATATGAAAATCGAGGATTATCCGCTGGTATACGAACTGTGGATACGATGCACAGGTTTCACTATGAGAGATATAGACGATTGCAAGGATGCGATAAAGACATTTCTCGAACGCAATCCCAACACCTGTTTCGTAGCCGAGGACGATGGCGGAAAGATCATTGGCGCGATTCTTGCCGGCCACGACGGAAGACGGTCGCGCATCTACCACACGGCAGTCGACCCCGACGCGCGCGGTAGAGGCATTGGCTCGATTTTGGTGGGCCGCGTGGTTGAAACGCTTCGTGCGATCGGCCTGCCGAAAGTCGCTGTCGGAGTGCCCGCAGACAACGATGCCGGCAACGATTTCTGGGAACGTCAAGGCTTTGCAGTCCGTGATGATTTGGTTTATCGAGAACTGCCGTTGTAATAACGAACCATCCACGATGCCGCGGCCCAACGCGTTCATTGCGTGGCGCAACAGCCACGCGTCAAGAGGGCCGCCGCGATGGAAGTCCGAGAGGCCATCGATGGTGAATGCTATTCGGACGGAAGACACGGTCTATGCGAGCGAGCTATGCCTTGGCTAGCTTCTTATGTCTGAGAGTGTAAACGGCATCGGCGGAATCGGCGACGCGCTTGGAATGCGTCACCACAATGACACATTTACCGAGTTGATGAGCGGCCTGCCGCAAAAGATCAATCACCTCATCAGTCATTTCTGGATCCAGGCTGCCAGTCGGCTCATCCGCCAGAATCGCACGGCCGGGCGCCACTAGGGCGCGGCCGACCGCCACCCGCTGGCGTTGGCCGCCCGACAAGTGCATGATGTTGCGCTTCGATTCCTCACGGCTCAGCCCCAGATCCTCGAGGATCTTCATATCGGCCTTGGGATTGACCAAGCGAAGATTCTCTTCGGGGGTGAGATAGTCGATCAGATTATGGTCCTGGAACACCAAGGACACGTGCTCGCGACGGTGCTTTGAGTAACCCGTCGTAGCTATATCCTTGCCCTCAAAACGAACCACTCCATCAGAGGGGGCATCCAGACCGGCCAACAGAGACAACAAAGTGCTCTTCCCCGCTCCCGATGGGCCGGTTATCGCATACATCTTTCCGGATTCGAAATCTGCGTTCACGTCCGAAAGAACGCGAATCTTCGCCGCGCCGTATGAGTAATTGACATGGTCCAATTGCAGACAGATAGTCATGATTAATATCTCCTAACGCATAGAGGAAAGAATGGATTTCGGGGATTTGGCCAGCACTGCGGCGCACGACACGGCAAGCGCGATTGCGATGACCGCGCATCCGAGCAGCAGAATGAGTAGCGTCTGTTCTGGCGGCAGAGTCTCCACCTGCAATGATTCAAGAGGCGCGACTCCCGAATCGTGCAGTAGGAGTGAGGACACGTATCCAGACAATAGAGAGCCTGTGCCCAGCGAGCACAGGGCGGCAACCACAGCCATGAGACCGGTTTCGATTGCGAACTGGGCGATAATCTGCATCTTACCAATGCCGAGAGCCAGAAGGGTGCCTATTTCATGGATACGTGAGCGGATCCAGAAGACAAGCGCCATGCCCAGTACCAACACATCAGCCAGGCAAACGGACAACAGCACCATGCGGACCAGATCGCGCACCGTTTCCACTGACTGCAGCACGCCGGAAAGCCGCGCCGAGTCATCGGTGACGCCATACTTGCTTCCAGCGATTTTTTTCGCTTGGGCCATTGCGGCGGAAAGAGTCTGCGGATTATCTGAAAGGCACCGGATCGTGCCGACCCGTTCCTCTCCAGTCAGCGCGGAAACCACTTGAACGCCCGAATAGATAAGATTCTCCGACGCGTCCGATGGCATAGGGCTCTGTGCCTGCACATTGCCAGAGAAGATTCCGGCCACGCGAACGGTGGAATCGCGGTCTTCCTGACTGAGCTGGAATGTTGATCCCACCGATAATCCATTCTCACGTGCAAAATCCCGGTGAATCAGTACGTTCCGGCCATTACCTGAAATGTGGTGTCCTTGTTCCAACCGGTACAGACCGCTTTGGAACTCTTCGGACAACGAGGAGTCAGTGGTGCCCAGCACGCTGACCTGCGTGGATAGACCGGAATCCAGTCGAGGACCATGTTCGGGGACAACCGGATGCGCGCCATCCACCCCTGCCAGGGTCTTACGCTCGTAAACGGTTTTTCTTACGCCGGGGATGCGCGAGAACCGGCTCGCTTCCTTTAGACTTGCAGGATTCTCGCCTGTGTCGACGGTAAAACCTATTCCCATGCTTCTGCCGATATCGTCGGACATTCCCTGAAGCGCCGTTGACACTCCGACCTGAGCCACAAGACTGGTGAAAACCATCAGCATCAACAGTCCGATGATTCCGCTGCGTACCGGTTTACGTACGATTGCCAGCGTGGCACGCTTCCACACGTTCATGCCCATCATCGGAGCTCCGACAGGCTTCGTGGCGACTTGCGCAGCATCGGTATGCACGATATGGCAACGCATACCAGCATCACCGCCAGCAGGCCGAGCGATACATACAGTACGGCGGTTGTGTCGATTGATACCGTGAGCGAATCCAAGGTGCGAACCGACATATTGGACTCAAGATCGCCGCCGACCTGTCCCATGCTGCTCAGCTCCTTCGCCGCGGAGGCGTTCACGGAACGGAGGGCCGAAGTGCCAAGCCATTGGGCCATTCCTCGTGCGCACAACCATCCGAAGACCAGGGACGGCAGGCCGATCAGAATCATCTCGGTTAGATATTGGGCGATCAGGGATGGCTTGCCGATGCCGAGGGACACCAATACGCCCATCTCCTGACGTCGGTCGTTCATCCACAGTAAGAGCATGAGACTGAGAACTATCACGGCCGAAATAGTCACGCCGATCAAAGCGCTGCGCATCATGGAACGCACACCTCGGGCGGCATTCAGCATGCTCGACGTATATTGGTCATTGCGCGTGATCTGGTAGTTATTCCAATCCACTGGAAGCTTCTTCGCCTCTTCCATGGTTTTCTCCACGTCGACGCCCTTGTCCAGAACGAAAGTGGCATCCTGGTATATTTCCTTACCGGCCTTGTACTGGTACAGAGTACTTGTAGTGTCCAAATCGGTGTACACAGTGTTAGAGGTGAGTTCCGCGCGGCTGGATACCTTTCTGTCGCTGTCTCCTTTGAATATTCCAACGATGGTGGTTTTGACAGTTGCCGTCGAATGCGACTCATTGTCGGCATCATATGGATTGGCCTTGAGCGTGAGGGTATCGCCGACTTTAAGCCCATTGGTTTTGGCGAGATCCTCATGGACCATCGACATATGCTTATCGGATGCCTTGAGATGACGTCCTTCGACCATGCCGAGCGTGTGAGACGTGAACACATTGAGTTTTGCCGAATCGTTTGTGCCTATGACGTTGGCCGTATTGCCGAACTGCTGTTCTTTCTCCGCATCGTAATCATCGCCGCCGGGGACCTTCACCACGCTGGCTCCCACGAGATCGGCGGTGGCGTTCTGCCTGACCATGTACGAGTCAACCCCGGACATCTTCGAGATTCGTTGCACATCAGCGGGACGAACCATTCCGCCTCCGCGAGGTGTCAGCATGCTGCCTTGCAGGTTACTGGCCAGCACGAATCCGCCAACCGCCTGTTTCTCAATCTGTCCAGCCTCATGTTGAGCTGCCTGAGAAACTGCGGTCGCGGACAGCATACTCGCCGTTATGATGGTCAGGACAATGAACAGCACCGCGGTGCGCACTCGTTTTCTGAGCACATAGCGCGCCGCCCGTGAGATGAATGTCATTAATACCCCCTGTAAAGCTGGGACCTTCTCATCCGAAACAATGAAATCTAATTCGATTCTTCGATTGGCCATTCACGAAAATACATGGTGCACCTCAGAACATGGCAAGATATGCCTTGAGCGAAAAAGCGAAACAACATTGGTTGCATTATGCTCCGGGGCATCTGTCGTTTTGTTCATTTGACAAACTTTGAGCGGTTATAAAACAGTGCATATACCAATGGAGGCCCCAACCGAAATTGGGGCCTCCATCAGAGAGAAAGGAAGGAGTGGCAAGTATTGGTTATTACTCAGTCAGAGTCTTAGCCTTCTCGTTGACGGCTTCAACCGTCTCGACCGTCTTGGCTTCCTCATCGGAGACCTCACCGGCCGTGAGCTTGGCTTCGAGCTGCTCGACGATTTCGGCGTGCATCTTCTCGCTGATCTTCACCTTGAAGGTGAACACCAGCAGGCTGAGCACAATCAGAACGAGCGGCACATAGAAGGCGCAGACTTCGAAGGTGTGGATGTTCGCAGGGGTCATATCGGCTGCAGTGGCGCTGCCGGTCATACCTGCCGCGACGGCGATGAAGCCGGTGATGCCGTTCGACAGAGCGCCACCGATCTTGTCGAGCATCGGGCGGACGGACAGAGTGACGGCCTCGTTACGCTTACCGTTCTTCAGCTGGCCGTATTCGATGGAGTCGGTCAGGGAGAGGATGGCGGTCATCTGGATGAGCGTGCCCGGCACGTAGAAGAGCACCAGTGCGATGAACACCACGACGATGTTGGTGGAGAAAAGACCCAGCAGAACGTAAGCGACAATCATGGAGATCATGCCACTGATGTACAGGTAGCGGCGTGGGATGCGCTTGTTCAGAATCGGGTACAGCGGAGCCATGATGAGGCCGGCCACCAGTGCGATGACGCCGGTCGCAGAGAAGGCAGCCTGGTTGTCGAGCACGAACTTGAACAGGAAGAGGAGCACGCCGGTGGTGGCCACGTTGGCGATGGCGTACAGCAGGTAGGACAGGGCGACCCACAGCAGCTGGTCGTTCTGGAACAGTGCCTTGAACGCCTCGAGCGGGTTGCCGTTCTTCTGGGCCTTGGCGCGCAGGGCGCTGGTGCTTTCCTTGGTGCCGAAGGCAACGGTCCAAGCAGTGAGGATGCCGAGCAGCATAACGATGATGCCGAATGCGGTCCAGCCGCTCTGGCTTTCGGCATGCTTGCCGGTGAACATGTAGCTGAAGTAGGTGACAATCGGGATAACGACGATAGTGATGCCGTTGTAGCCGATGGAACCGGTGAAAGATCCCAGAGAGGTGTAGGCGGAACGCTCATGAGAGTCGGAGGACAGCGCCGGAATCATGCCCCAGTAGGAGATGTCACGCAGGGAGTAGAACACGTCGAGCACGACGAAGGTGATGACGAACAGCACGATGAACAGCGTGGTGTTGACATTCACCAGACCGAACATGCCGCTGAAGACGATGGCGAGCAGCACGGCCGAGACAGCACCGCCGATGAACTGCCAGGGACGGAAGCGTCCCCACTTGGTGGTGGTGTTGTCGACGATGTTGCCCAGCAATGGGTCGATGAAGATCTCTGCAATACGGATAATCACCACAAGGCTGGTGATGACGCCGATGAGCTTGGCCGCCAGCGCCTTGTCGACGCCAGAGAACAGGCAGCTGGTCACGTACACAACGAAGTACGTACTCATAGCGTTGTAGAAGGCAGACTGACCCAAGTTACCGCATGCGTAGGCGATGCGCTGGCCGAGCTTCCCCTTGCGGGCTCCACCGTCCGCGGCTGTTGCGTTGCTCATTTTTCTTCTCCTCTAAGATAGTTGGAGCTTAGATCACCCATTGATCTTGTATTGCAACTATACGCCGTTTTATAAACGGAAGTAAAAAACATTAGTAATCAAGGCTTTTACCGGCGTGTTGCAGCAGTTTTCATAACGCAAAACCTATCCGTCACCGGCTTAAACATATTTGTGAGAGTGCTTGAAAAACAGAGGAAACCGTGGCGGTAAATACGATTTGCTTTTTCAGTAAAAAACATTTATCATTACCAGTAAAGGAAGTTTAGCTTCCACATCATTCACAACGAAGTAATGAAAGAAAGCAGGAAACATGGCAAACAGCAATCGTGTTGAGCACGCATCCGAGACGTGGCTGACCGACGCGACTGTGTTCGAAGTCAACCGCACTCCGGCACATTCCAACCACAAGTGCTTCACGCATGATCCGCAGAGTGACGAGCACTCCGATCTCACGCAAAGCCTTGACGGAGAATGGCGCGTCGAAATCGTACAGGCTTCCGACATCGACTTCAACGAAGAGCCATTCGTTGCTGAGAACTTCGATGATTCCTCTTTCTGCCGCACCCAGGTTCCGGGCCATCTGCAGATGGCAGGCCTGCTGAAGAACAAGTACGTGAATATCCAGTATCCGTGGGACGGCCACGAGAATCCGCTGGAGCCGAATGTTCCGGAAAACAATCACGTGGCGCTCTACCGCAGGAAGTTCGTTGTGTCCAAGCGTCTTGCGGACACCAAGGAGTCCGGAGGAAGCGTCTCCATCGTCTTCCATGGAATGGCAACCGCAATCTACGTATGGGTCAACGGCCTGTTCGCAGGTTACGGCGAAGACGGATTCACTCCCAACGAGTTTGATATCACCGACCTGCTGCATGACGGAGAGAACGTCGTAGCGGTCGCCTGCTACGAGTATTCCAGCGCCTCCTGGCTTGAAGACCAGGACTTCTGGCGTCTGCACGGTCTGTTCCGCTCCGTCGAACTGACGGCGCAGCCCCACGTCCATGTCGAGAACATGCAACTCGAAGCCGATTGGGACGCCGAGTCCGGCACCGCCTCTCTTGATGCCGCATTGTCCGTGCGCAACGCCTCCGATGCCGCTACCATCTCGGCCACGTTGAAGGATTCCGAAGGCAACGTGGTATGGGAGGCCTCGACCAACGCCGACGCCAATACCACGTTCGCAAGCGGTTCCTTGCAGGGCCTCGAGCCGTGGAGCGCCGAAAACCCATCTCTGTACGAACTTGAAGTCAACGTCATCGACCAGGCCGGCAACATCGTCGAAACCGCCGTTCAGAAGGTCGGCTTCCGTCGCTTCCGCATCGAAAACGGCATCATGACCCTTAACGGCAAGCGCATCGTGTTCAAGGGCGCGGACCGTCACGAGTTCGACGCCAAGCGCGGCCGTTCCATCACCGAGCAGGACATGATCGATGATGTGATTTTCTGCAAGCGTCACAACATCAACGCCATCCGCACCTCGCACTATCCGAACCAGGAACGTTGGTACGATCTGTGCGACGAGTACGGCATCTACCTGATCGATGAGACCAATCTCGAAACCCATGGCAGCTGGTGCCTGCCCGGCGACGTGGTCACCGCCGAAACCGCGGTTCCAGGAAGCAAGGCACATTGGGAAGGCGCCTGCGTCGACCGTGTCAACAGCATGGTGCGCCGCGACTACAACCACCCGAGCGTGGTCATTTGGTCTCTCGGCAACGAGTCCTACACCGGCGATGTGTTCCGTGCCATGTACAAGCACGTGCACGACATCGATCCGAACCGCCCCGTGCACTACGAGGGCGTGACGAAGAACCGCGACTACGACGACGTTACCGACATCGAAACCCGCATGTACGAGCATGCCGATGTGGTTGAGGAATATCTCAAGAACGATCCGCAGAAGCCGTACATCTCCTGCGAGTACATGCACGCAATGGGCAACTCGGTCGGCAATCTGGACGAATACACGGCACTGGAGCGCTACCCGCACTATCAGGGCGGCTTCATCTGGGACTTCATCGACCAGGCAATCTATGCCACCCAGCCGGACGGCTCCACCCGTCTGTGCTATGGCGGAGACTTCGGCGACCGTCCGAGCGATTACGAGTTCTCCGGCAACGGACTGGTCTTCGCCGACCGCACTCCCACGCCGAAGGCCCAGGAGGTCAAGCAGCTGTACTCCAACGTCCATATCGACGTGACCGATCGCTCGGTGTCCATCAAGAACGACAATCTGTTCATCTCGACCGGCGGATACCAGTTCGTGCTGCGCATCCTCGCTGACGGAGAGCCGGTGTGGCAGTCCGAGCGCCGCTTCGACGTGCCCGCCGATTCAGCATGCACGTTCGATGTCGAATGGCCGGTGGATCTCTACCGCGCCAATGCCGATGAGCTGGTGCTTGAAGTGTCCCAGCGCCTCGCCGAGGCGACCGATTGGGCTCCTGCCGGGTACGAACTCGCCTTCGGCCAGACTATTGTGGCCGGAACGAAGGCAGCCGAAGACGCGGCCCTGCCTGCGGACGGCATCGTCACTGTTGGCCGTTGGAATGCGGGTGTTCAGGGTTCCGGACGAGAGATTCTTCTTTCTCGCACCCAGGGCGGCTTGGTCTCCTACACGTTCGACGGTCACGAATTCGTGCTGCGTCGCCCGGCGATCACCACATTCCGCGCGCTGACGGACAACGATCGTGGCGCCGGCCATGGATTCGAGCGAGCCCAGTGGATGGTGGCCGGCCGTTACGCCCGTTGCGTGGACAATGTCATCGAACAGGTCGATGAAGACACGCTCAAGGCCGTATACACGTATGAGCTTGCCACGCCGCAGTGCACCAAGGTCACCGTCGGATACACCGCCGATACCACTGGCCGTCTGAACCTGCATGTGAAATATCCGGGCGAGTCCGGCGAACTGCCCACCATTCCTGCGTTTGGCATCGAATGGACTCTGCCGGTCCAGTATTCGAACCTGAGGTTCTTCGGCGCTGGTCCCGAGGAAACGTACCAGGATCGCAAGCACGCCAAGCTGGGCGTGTGGAGCACCGATGCGTTCAAGGATCATGCTCCGTATCTCATGCCGCAGGAGACAGGCAACCACGAGGAGGTCCGTTGGGCGGAGATCACCGATGAAAATGGACACGGTCTGCGAGTCAGCCGCGCGAACGGTGCCGCACCGTTCGCTGTGAGCCTGCAGCCGTATTCCAGCTTCATGATCGAAGAAGCCCAGCACCAAGACGAGTTGCCGGCTCCGAAGCACATATTCCTCCGTGTGCTCGCCGCGCAGATGGGTGTCGGAGGCGACGATTCCTGGATGTCGCCGGTCCACTCCCAGTATCACATCCCCGCCGATCAGCCGATCAGCCTCGATGTCAATCTCGAACTGATCTGACGATCGGATAGCGTGTCCCTCCTCTACTCCTTCCTGTGGAGGAGGGACGACATTGTCTTGCAAGTTCTTGTCCGGAACAGCATTGTCCAACAAGGCGATGTCCTGAGGAATGATGACACGCTGGTATCGCGGCACATTCTCATATCCCAATTCAAAACTGGCGTTCAGAACTTTTTGACGGGTAGCCTCCTCGACCGACAGCGAGGGATCGTCATTGAGCGATACGGTTGCAAGGGAGAATCCAGCCATCGTGGCTTTGGACAAGCATCTTCTACAGGGCCGCCGGAAATCCAAGGTTCCCGCGAACTGGTCGTCAGCGAAATGACCAACAACGGATCCATGGAGATGGTCAAGGAGACAACTTCATACGCCAGAGAGTTTGGCATCGGCATCACCGTAAGCTGCGCCGGACCGGATTCCGAAGAATACTCAACAAGAAACGAGGCCAGCAGCTGTCTCCGTAACGTCATCGAACGCAACCCACTAGGCGGCATGCGATCTCTTGGAAATGAGGGAGCAGGACCGACCGACCGCCATCTTCGCGTTCAACGATCTCGGCGCGATCAACGTCTATCGCGCCGCCCGACAGCACAGCATCAGCCTGCCCGAACAGTTATCGATCATCGGTTTCGACGATGTCTATCCTGCGGCAAGCATGTGTCCATCCCTGACGACCATCAGGCAGCCATTCGATCTCATCGCCAGACAATGCATCGATCTGATTCTCGAAGCGTGGGAAGGAAAGGTGGACCAGAATTACTTCATTCTTCCCACACAGCTTGTCGAACGCGACAGCTGCGCATCGCCATCACTGCTGTAACAGGCAACGGCACTCAGAATCAGCTTCCACGAAGCACCCATGCATATGCAATCCGCCTCTGTCACAAGCATTTACTTCTGTTTACCAGATGAAAATACAAAAGAAGCGACGAAACCGGCGAGACCCCGCACCAGAGGAATGCTTACAATGAAGCCACAACAGAACAAACGGCTCCACACGAAGCATGAACCAACAAACGAAACGACGAGCCGCGTGAAAGGAAGAAAAAATGCAGAGCAACACCTTCGACCAGATCGCCAACGCCAACACCGTTTCCATGGATGCCGGTCTCAGCCAGTTTGCCTTCGCCAAGGCCTCCTCCACCTTGTTTAAGAAGGCTTTCAGCAAGTAAGATTCCATAAAAGTCTTTATCAAACGCCTCGGCTGCTGTGATGAACCGGTCCAGCAGCCGAGGCGTTCCCATATACCTTGGACCGTCCGGCGACAAATCGAAACAAATCGTATTTACGCGCCGACCAATTCAAGCATCTGCGGAATGCTCTTCTTGCCGAACTCAACCTGCTGTGTGCCGTCAGCCCGTGTGATGACGATGCAGGGCACGCTCATCGCACCATAATGGTCCCTAAGCTCGGGGAAGTGCGCAACATCGTAGGCCTCGGCGCGCACGGCCGGGTTCAGCGAGGCGATACGCTGGGAAGCGAGCACGGTCTCCGGGCACATCGTGCAGGTGAGCGAGACGAGAACCATAATGTCCAACGGGTCCGTGATGGACCGCGACCGATCGATCAGATCATCGCCCAACGGCTGACCAGGACCGGCCACGTTGTACAGACCCAGCACAAACGAATTGAATTCATGGCCGGAAGGCACACCATGGAAGGCGAGGCCGGTCGGCTCGCCGTCCACCACCATGCGCACACATGGGCGCGCGGCGGGCAGCACGCTGTCAACGTCGAACACCGCACGGCCCGTATCGTCCTTCTTGTACTCGCCATCAACCACCGTCGATTTCAGCTTGCCGCCGGACAACGCGACCAACGCATCAATGAATCCCCGCAGTTCCGTGGACAGCGGCGTATCGTCCAGTTCTAGAGCAAGCGTGACCGGCCGAGACATGCGGCCAAATACCACGTTGAGCTGCTGTCTGGTGGCGTCGGAGAACAATTCGCTGGACTTCCTGACGGCGTTCGCCGCGGCAGCGGCATCGGCGCTACGTTTGGCGGATGCCGGCGCGGGCGCTGTGGCGTCCAACGAGGCGGCATTTGTCTTCGCTGTGGACTGCTCATAGACGTAAGAGGCCGGACGCTGTGGCATCAAGCCGGTCTTCTCGCTCATCCGCTTGGCGTACCGTTCCAACTCCACCGCGGCAATAGCGCCATCAGCGGTGGCAGTAACCACTTGCCGCAGGTTTTTGGCCCGCAGATCACCGGCCGCATACACGCCCGGCACCGAGGTTTCAAGATAGCCATGCGTGACCACGTAACCATAATCGTCCAGCTCCACCACGCCGCGCACCAAATCCGTGGCGGGCACGTATCCTGCGAACACGAACACGCCGAACGTACCACCGTCAGCAGGCCTCCACGTTTCGGTCTGGCCGGTGGCCCGGTTCAGGATCGCAGCTTCACGTAAACCGCCTTGCCCAGCAGTGACGCCTTGCAGCTCGACTTGGTAACGCACCTCGATTTTCGGATTGTTTTTGGCTGCGGCGGCTACCGTGGCGTCGCAAGTGAAGTCCTGTTCCCGCACGAGAACGGTGACTTTGGAGGCGTATGTGGTCAGGAACACGGATTCCTCGGCTGCGGCGAACCCTCCGCCGACCACCAGCACTTCCTTGCCGGTGAAGAATTCGCCATCGCAGGTGGCGCAGTAGGCCACACCGCGACCAGCGTATTCAGACTCCCCTTCGAACCCTAGTTTACGTGGGCTGGCACCGGTGGCAAGGAGAATGCCAAAAGCCTTCAAGTCGCCGCGCGAGGTATGCACGGTTTTGACGTCGCCATGCACATCGAGGCCGATGGCTTCGGCGGAAAGGAATTCAGCACCGAAGTCCTGCGCCTGTTGACGCATGGTCTGGGTAAGCGCACGGCCAGTGGTGCGACCGACGCCCGGATAGTTGACCACCTCATTGGTGATGGTGATCTGTCCGCCGAAATCGTCTTTCTCGAGAATCAACACGCGATATCGGGCGCGGGCCAGATACAATCCCGCCGTCAGACCAGCGGGACCGCCGCCGACAACTATGACATCGTACAAATCATCTCGAGACATAACGACTCCCTTCGTGCCTTGATCTGGCTGTTCATGGGGTTGCCCGGAGGTTCTCCGGACAACCTTGTCGGATTAGATTGACAATCCGTCCATCAAGCGACGATCACAGTTGGCCAACAAGATCGAGGCTAGGTTCGATAGTGTCCTCGCCCGGAGTCCAGTTAGCTGGGCAGACCTGATCGCCATGTTCGTGGACGAACTGAGAGGCTTGCACACGGCGTAGTAGTTCTTCGGCATTGCGTCCTACGTTAGAGGAGATGACCTCATAGGCCACGACCTTGCCTTCGGGGCTCACGATGAAGTCACCGCGTTCGGCCATGCCATCAACTTCGTTGTAGGTGTCGAGATCTTTGGCCAATAGAGCGGTCGGGTCGGCAAGCATCGGATATTGAATCGTAGCAATCTTTTCATTGGCGTCATGCCATGCCTTATGCACGAAATGGGTGTCGCAGGAGACGGAGTAGACCTCGCATCCAATTTCCTTGAACTTGGCGTAGTTGCGGGCCAGATCCTCAAGCTCAGTAGGGCACACAAAGGTGAAATCAGCGGGGTAGAAGAAGAACAGGGACCAGTGGCCGAGTACATCAGCCTTGGTCACCTCATGGAACTCGTTGTTCTGGAACGCGTTCACCTTAAAATCGGTCAGTTCATGCTGCAGAAGAGTCATCATCGGTCCTTTCGCTGATTGTCAATCATCGGGCTTATGCCTTTTTCCATCGTAACGTGATTCTCTGGAACCCGCGCGGACGTAACGCGTGAGCCTCATCACATCATTAATAACAGTCACGCTGACAGACCATGTGATGCGGGGGTGTCATGGAATGGGAGCCTCCCGCACGCCACGGGAAGCGAACACCGGAAGAAAAACAAAAAAAGGGGGTTCCCGGAGCGTTACGCCCGACGGGAACCCCCAAGGGAAATACGAAAAGGGACCTTCCGGGAATCCCGCAGGGGACTCGACCAGAAGGTCCAGACAGTTGGATGCGGCGGCGTGCTACTCTCCCACACCCTCTCGAGTGCAGTACCATCGCCGTGCCAGGCCTTAGCTTCCGGGTTCGGAAAGGGACCGGGCGTCTCACCTGGGCCATGACCACCGCAAAACCACTCTAAACGGCCAACCCCCAACCGGGATCGGCCGGCAACGGAACCAGCCACACGACCGATTCCGGTCGTGGCGGTCCGGGAACCGGACAACGGACGCAAGCAAATCAAACGCCTTACCAGTATCGTCGTCGTGACCACAAGAAACAGCGTTCCTTGCCATCCAACGAGAAAACCACCACAGGACGAGACCCAATCCCCAACCAGGGGATCGGAAAGAGTGTGCCGCGTTCGCCCGTTAGTACCGGTCGGCTCCATCCCTCGCGGGACTTCCACCTCCGGCCTATCGAACACGTGTTCAACATGCGGGCTACAGACACCGAAGTGCCAAGGAATCCTAATCTTGGAGCAGGCTTCCCGCTTAGATGCTTTCAGCGGTTATCCCTCCCGAACGTAGCCAACCGGCCATGCCGCTGGCGCGACAACCGGCATACCAGAGGTCCGTCCACCCAGGTCCTCTCGTACTATGGGCAGGCCTCCTCAGGATTCCAACGAGCGCAGAGGATAGAGACCAAACTGTCTCACGACGTTCTGAACCCAGCTCGCGTGCCGCTTTAATCGGCGAACAGCCGAACCCTTGGGACCTGCTCCAGCCCCAGGATGCGACGAGCCGACATCGAGGTGCCAAACCATCCCGTCGATATGGACTCTTGGGAATGATCAGCCTGTTATCCCCGGGGTACCTTTTATCCGTTGAGCGATGCCGCGCCCGTGCGCCGGCACCGGATCACTATCTCCGACTTTCGTCCCTGCCCGAACCGTCGTTCTCGCAGTCAAGCCCGCTTGTGCGATTACACTCGAAACCCGATTGCCAACCGGGCTGAGCGGACCTTTGAGCGCCTCCGTTACTCTTTGGGAGGCAACCGCCCCAGTTAAACTACCCGCCAGGCACTGTCCCTGAACAGGATGACTGTTCGAGGTGAGACGTCAAACGAGAACAGAGCGGTATTTCACCTTGCGGCTCCACACGGGCTGGCGCCCGCGCTTCGAAGCCTCCCGCCTATGCTACACAATCCGCGCCTAACGCCAATACCAAGGTATAGTAAAGGTCCCGGGGTCTTTTCGTCCTTCTGCGCTTAACGAGCATCTTTACTCGTACTGCAATTTCGCCGAGCTCCTGGTCGAGACAGTGGGGAAGTCGTTACGCCATTCGTGCAGGTCGGAACTTACCCGACAAGGAATTTCGCTACCTTAGGATGGTTATAGTTACCACCGCCGTTTACCGGGGCTTGAATTCACCGCTTCACCCGAGGGCTGACGGATCCTCTTAACCTTCCGGCACCGGGCAGGCGTCAGTGCATATACAGCGGCTTGCGCCTTCGCATGCACCTGTGTTTTTGGTAAACAGTCGCTACCCCCTGGTCTGTGCCACCCCCGAAAGCTCCGGAAGCAAGTTCCATCACCATCAGGGGTCTCCCTTATACCGAAGGCACGGGAGTGATTTGCCGAGTTCCTTGACCAGGATTCGCTCGATCGCCTTGGTATTCTCTACCTGACCACCAGTGTCGGTTTGGGGTACGGGCGGCAACGCCCCTCGCGCCGAGGCTTTTCTCGACGGCCTGGACCACCGGATATCGCGCCTGAAAGGCGCCCATCATCGCACCTCACCCTGCATGTCCCACGGATTTGCCTATGGGACGGGCTGCGTGCTTGACCACGGAAAACCACCTCCGCGGCCGGCTCCCATTCCGTGTCACCCCTGTGCGCTAACCTACCAGGACTACATTCCCAACAATCGCGCGCCCCGAACCCCGAAGGGAACGACGCCACGCGACCGGAGGTTAGTACTCATCCGTTCGGCTCTTGCGGTTCGCTGCCGGTACGGGAATATCCACCCGTTCATCCATTCGACTACGCCTGTCGGCCTCGCCTTAGGACCCGACTCACCCGGGGACGACGAACGTGGCCCCGGAACCCTTGGTCATCCAGCGGACGGGATCCTCACCCGTCTCTCGCTACTCATGTCTGCATTCTCACTCCCCCGAAGTCCACGGCGCGCTTGCGCGGCCGCTTCGCCCCTCGGGGGACGCTCTCCTACCCAACAGCAAAAAACTGTTGCCGCGTCTTCGGTGGTGTGCTTGAGCCCCGCTACATTGTCGGCGCGGAACCACTAGACCAGTGAGCTGTTACGCACTCTTTCAAGGATGGCTGCTTCTGAGCCAACCTCCTGGCTGTCTATGCGACTCCACATCCTTTCCCACTTAGCACACGCTTCGGGACCTTAGACGACGATCTGGGCTGTCTCCCTCTCGACGACGGAGCTTATCCCCCGCCGACTCACTGCCGGAATACACATCAACGGTATTCGGAGTTTGGCTGCTGTTGGTACCCCATACGGGCCCGCAAGCATCCAGTAGCTCTACCCCCGCGATGCAATCAACCGACGCTGCACCTAAATGCATTTCGGAGAGAACCAGCTATCACGGAATTTGATTGGCCTTTCACCCCTAGCCCCAGGTCATCCCCCCGGTTTTCAACCCAGGTGGGTTCGGTCCTCCACGCGGTCTTACCCGCGCTTCAACCTGCCCAGGGCTAGATCATCCCGCTTCGGGTCCAGGGCACGCGACTCAAAACGCCTTTTGAGACTCGCCTTCGCTACGGCTCCCCCACGACGGGTTAGCCTCGCCACGCACCACTGACTCGCAGACTCATTTTTCGATAGGCACGCCGTCACCCCACTTGAGGAGGCTCCGACGGATTGTAGGCGCACGGTTTCAGGAACTCTTTCACTCCCCTCCCGGGGTGCTTTTCACCTTTCCCTCACGGTACTGGTACGCTATCGGTCAGACAGGTATGCTTAGACTTACCCCACGGTCGGGGCCGATTCACACGGGATTCCACGAGGCCCGCGCTACTTGGGACACATGATCGGAAGACGGCAAGCTTCCAGGTACGGGGCTGGCACCCTCTGCGGCCAGGCCTTCAAGCCTGTTCCCCTGGCAAGCCGTTTTATGACTCCCGCCCGGTCCGTCGGAACCGGGACACACGCTCCCGCAACACCACGGACGCAACCCCCGACGGGTATCACGCGCCCATGGTTTGGTCTGATCCGCTTTCGCTCGCCACTACTCACGGAGTATCCCTTCCTGCAGGTACTGAGATGTTTCACTTCCCTGCGTACCCCCGGAACAACAAGGTTCCGTGCCGGCCCATGACGGCCGGCGGGTTGCCCCATTCGGAAATCCTCGGATCGAAGCCATGTTGGAGGCTCCCCGAGGCTTATCGCATCCTCAAACGTCCTTCATCGGTACTGTCTGCCAAGGCATCCACCATACGCCCTTCAGGGCGGCACACGCCCCGAAAAAACCTAATGATAGCTTTTCTACGCCAGACGACAAATCATCACACTGTAAAAAATGATCACAAAACGATCGATCTCGAAACCAGACTCCAAAAAATAGAGCCTGGCGAAATCGCGATAAAGCAAACGATGACATCAAAATCATCGCATTGCTCGCGTCCACTATCCAGTTCTCAAACCACCACGCACCCAAGAAACGATCCGGACACGGCACACCGGCCGGCCGACCGCCCCAAGGGGACATCCGGAAAACCGCACGCGACCAAGTCGCGGGTGGCGGTCCGGGAACCCAAAAGCATACCCATACCACTGCCCGCAGGCCCCCAAAAGAACCCGCGAAGCCAACGATCTCTTCCACACCAGCACGCCCACACCACTCCGGGAACCGTTCCCGGCATGTGGGCCACACGACGGACGCCAGACCGGCGTCCTGAAAACTCCGTAGAAAGGAGGTGATCCAGCCGCACCTTCCGGTACGGCTACCTTGTTACGACTTAGTCCCAATCACGAGTCTCACCTTAGACGGCTCCATCCCACAAGGGGTTAGGCCACCGGCTTCGGGTGCTACCCACTTTCATGACTTGACGGGCGGTGTGTACAAGGCCCGGGAACGCATTCACCGCGGCGTTGCTGATCCGCGATTACTAGCGACTCCGCCTTCATGGAGTCGGGTTGCAGACTCCAATCCGAACTGAGACCGGTTTTCAGGGATCCGCTCCATGTCGCCATGTCGCATCCCGTTGTACCGGCCATTGTAGCATGCGTGAAGCCCTGGACGTAAGGGGCATGATGATCTGACGTCATCCCCACCTTCCTCCGAGTTGACCCCGGCGGTCCCCCGTGAGTTCCCACCATGACGTGCTGGCAACACAGGGCGAGGGTTGCGCTCGTTGCGGGACTTAACCCAACATCTCACGACACGAGCTGACGACGACCATGCACCACCTGTGAACCCGCCCCGAAGGGAGACCGTATCTCTACGGCTGTCGGGAACATGTCAAGCCCAGGTAAGGTTCTTCGCGTTGCATCGAATTAATCCGCATGCTCCGCCGCTTGTGCGGGCCCCCGTCAATTTCTTTGAGTTTTAGCCTTGCGGCCGTACTCCCCAGGCGGGATGCTTAACGCGTTAGCTCCGACACGGAACCCGTGGAACGGGCCCCACATCCAGCATCCACCGTTTACGGCGTGGACTACCAGGGTATCTAATCCTGTTCGCTCCCCACGCTTTCGCTCCTCAGCGTCAGTAACGGCCCAGAGACCTGCCTTCGCCATTGGTGTTCTTCCCGATATCTACACATTCCACCGTTACACCGGGAATTCCAGTCTCCCCTACCGCACTCCAGCCCGCCCGTACCCGGCGCAGATCCACCGTTAAGCGATGGACTTTCACACCGGACGCGACGAACCGCCTACGAGCCCTTTACGCCCAATAATTCCGGATAACGCTTGCACCCTACGTATTACCGCGGCTGCTGGCACGTAGTTAGCCGGTGCTTATTCGAAAGGTACACTCACCCGAAGGCTTGCTCCCGATCAAAAGCGGTTTACAACCCGAAGGCCGTCATCCCGCACGCGGCGTCGCTGCATCAGGCTTGCGCCCATTGTGCAATATTCCCCACTGCTGCCTCCCGTAGGAGTCTGGGCCGTATCTCAGTCCCAATGTGGCCGGTCGCCCTCTCAGGCCGGCTACCCGTCGTAGGCTCGGTGGGCCGTTACCCCGCCGACTACCTGATAGGACGCGACCCCATCCCATACCGATGAAATCTTTCCCGACACCCCATGCGAGGAGTCGGAGCATCCGGCATTACCACCCGTTTCCAGGAGCTATTCCGGTGTATGGGGCAGGTCGGTCACGCATTACTCACCCGTTCGCCACTCTCACCAGGCAGCAAGCTGCCTGGATCCCGTTCGACTTGCATGTGTTAAGCACGCCGCCAGCGTTCATCCTGAGCCAGAATCGAACCCTCCACAAAAAAATTTCATGAAGAGAACCAACATGTGACTCTCAAAAAATAAGAAAATTGACGATCGCCTTATAAGGAAAGGCGCATCGCACGAAAACCCCACCGTCCTTCAAAGGCCTCCCGGCCACTCCCCCACACGGGAGAAGCGGACGATGGACTGGCAATCATTGACTATAAAGAAGTAGTACAAATACGCTCTTGAGTTCTCAAACCACCACCACTCACCCACCTTACGGAACCCCAGCCGGGGAACCACTCGCTGAGCGGCAGCAAAAGACAAACTTACAGCACAAACCGGTTCCACGCAACCCGGCACCCCGCAAACACCGCCAAAACCATTGCAAAACAACGCATCCACCGGCGTGTCGCAGACACCTCCGAACGGCCGTAAGACCGGTCCGGAACCCGAAGACAACGACCACACGAACCAAAAACAAACACCACACGGCGTGTCACCGCCGCATAAGGAACACATGAAGAATCCAACACCGCTTTACGAAGGCAGAAATAGACCTGGCCGCACTGGAGGTGACATACACAATGAAATACACGTCGAAATACAACGAGGGCCGCCGACTGGGGGAAGTCGGCAGCCCTCGCTGTATTTCAGTTGTTATTCAGTTATTGATGTTGACCCACTAGAAGAAAGCGAAATCAGGCGGAGATTTCAGCCTTGGCCTTCTTGCGATCCATGTAGCGCTTGATAGCCAGAGCCTCAAGTGCAATCACCAGAACAGCGGTCACGCCCCAAGCCACGTACATGGCAGTCTTCCAGATCGGGGTATCGACCTTCGGCTCACCATCTGCATACTGCCAGCTGTTGGCGGCGGTGTACAGAATGTTGTGAGCAGCGGTACGCATGGCCTTCACGGAAGTTGCGGACTTGTCGGTAATGTGGTTGGTGATCTTGGTGGTGGCCAGCATGGAATCGTTGCCGTTACGGATCTCCTGATCACCATTCTGGTAGCCGTAGCCGCCGAAGTAATCGGTCAGAACGAAGCCCTTGAAGCCCCACTCGTCACGGAGCACGGTGTTCAGCAGGTTGTTGGAGGCACCGGCATAGGTATATAACCGATGTAGTTGAAGGAGCTCATCACGGCCTGTGCGCCGCCTTCCTTCACGCTCATCTCGAACGGCTTGAGGTAGATCTCGCGGATGGCCTGCTCGTCCGCCCAGGTGCACACCATGTTGGTACGGTTGGTTTCCTGATCGTTCAGAGCGAAGTGCTTCATGAAGGAATACACGCCCTTCTCCTTAGCGCCGGCGATCTCGTGGGAAGCCATAACACCAGAGAGCAGGGAGTCCTCGGAGAAGTACTCGAAGGTACGGCCGGAGAAAGCGCCACGGTGGATGTTCATAGCCGGAGCGTACCAACCAGCAACGTGCATGTCATGAGCCATGTCGCCGATCATCTCGCCGAACTGCTTGGCCAGATCCTTGTTCCAAGTGCAGGCGAATGCGGTGGAAGCCGGGAAGCCGATGGAGCCAACGCCGGTGAAGTTGTTGTTCAGCGAGGCCGGACCGTCAGCATCGGTGAGCTGGATCTTGCCAACGGAGGAGACAGCCGGGGTGCCGTAGCCACCGTTGGCGATGAGGTTGTCCATATCATCGAAGGTCAGCTGGTCAAGCAGCTTCTCCCAATCAGCATCGTCGTAATCCTTGCCGTACATGTCAGCCAAGCGGAGACCATTCTTGGCACCGGTGGTCGGCATTTCGTCGGAATCATCGTCATACTTGGTCGGATCATAGTTGCCGTTGTTGGTGAAAGCAGCCTTGACTTCGTCGCTCATGGAGAAGTTGGTCGGGGCTGCGGTGGCTTCAGCGTAGTTCGCGAAGTGATTGGCGCGGGACAGATAGGTCACATCGCCAGCGGCATAGTCGAACTGGTTGGTAGCCACGGTCTGATCATCGTTGTGGGTGTTCGACTCGGAGTCGTAGGTGATGGTGTCAGCAACGTTGATCCTCTTGGAATCGATCACATGGTGAGAATCGGACTGGATAGAGATGGCGTAATCACCCTTCTCCAGCACCCAAGCCTTGGCATCCTTGTTGTCATAGGAAGCCATATCGTCATCATCGAACTCGATCTTCACAGTCTCAGAGGCGCCCGGCTCAAGCTTCCCGGTCTTCTCGAAAGCGACGAGGTTCTTGGAGGCCTTCTCGATACCGCCATCGGTGTACGGCGGGTTGTAGTAGACCTCAACAACGTCCTTGCCGGCGGTGTCGCCAGTGTTGGTGACGGTCACATCAAACGTGACCTTGCCATCCTTGTGGAAAACGTCACCCATCTTCTGCTCAAAGCTGGTGTAAGACAAGCCGTAACCGAACGGATAGATGACCGTGTCATCGTAGTTGATCAGACCTTCATCGGCTGCAGTCTCATAGAACTTGTAGCCCACATAAATACCTTCGACATAGTTAACGAAGGACGGAAGCACGGTAGTTTCCTGACCGGTGAAGCCGGTGTACTTAGCAGCCAGATCGTCGACGTTATCGTAGATGAATGCACCATCGGCACCAACGGAAGACGAGCTGGCAGCAGCAGCGCCATCAGTGTTGTTGAACACTGGGGTCTTGGTCAGATCCTTAACGAACGCGTCGGAAGTCTTGCCGGACGGGTTGGTTTCGCCAGCGAGCACGTCACCGAGTACGGAGAAGCCGGTCTGGCCTGCAGACGGGCACCACAACACGGACTTGATCTGCGGGTAGTTGCTCAGGAAGTCGAACTGGAAAGCATTTGCACCGTTATAGACGAGCGTGACCTTGTCGAAGTTCTTGGTGACCAAGTCAATCATGTCGCGCTCAGTCTTGCTCAGCTGCAGGAAGTGCTCACCATCCTGGAAGTCATCATAATCCTTGGAGTTGTTCTTGTAGGTAATGGTTTCGGCCTTCATGTTGGTCGGCAGATCAGCACCTTCGCCACCGACACGGGTGATCACCACAACAGCCTCATCGGAGAAGCTCTTGGCGTCAGAAATCAGCGAATCGGAATATTGGCCGGCCGGAACCTCAGGCAGGGTCCAATCCTGGGACCACATAGCAACAACCGGACGGTCCGCACGATAGTCGGTGTACAGCTTGCTCAGATCGGCGTTGGTTTCAAGACCAGCTTCCTTCATGCCATCAAGCAGGGAAACGGTGTCGTACTGGTCAGACATGGAGCCGGAGCCGGTGCCTCCATAGACCGGGTTGGTGGAGCCCCCAACCGAACACGTTGACCTTCTTGTTGCTCAGCGGCAGGTTGGAATCATCATTCTTCAGCATGGTGATAGCTTCCGACTGCACTTCCTTGGCCAGCTCATTAGCCTTGGAAACAGTAGCGTCAGACAGCATGTACTTCGTGAGGGTCGCGTTGTTGAGCAGCGTCGCCATCGGACCGGACAGCATCATGGAAGCCGCGACGACAATACCGACCAGCGCCACAAGCCAAGACTCGGAGTGGATGATCTTACGGGTCGCGACTTCCTTCACCGTCTTCTTATTGACGGCGAAAGTGACAATCAGCGCGAGCACAAATAGCACGCCAATCGCAATCAGGTACGGCGTCAACGAACCGATAACGTTCATGACGTCAGCCATGTTGATTTGCAGCATGGTCTGCCTCCTCCTTGATTCTCATAACCGAACGACATGCAGGCTCCGATTCCCTCATCGAAACCAGAAATCGCGTAACGCTGCCCCGCGTCGCATGATTTCCAGAAGTGAAGACACTTCTTCATGTCGATATCTCGATTTCACCAAAATCCGCGGAAAAGTGCGCTGATTTTTTCCCAGCCTGTCGTTTCGCGTGCATAATCTGCATACCACTTGCGCATGCAAAACTACCGTTCGTGCACATATAGTTCTGTTGCATGATTGCGTATGCAACAATATGCATTCCTCCGCAGATTGTTGCAAATCCTTGCTTGTTTTACTGAATATCGTTGCTCTATTGCGCAAATCTCAGTTCTTAATCGAACTTTGGATACACGATCGCGGTTTTTATGATGATTTCGGCACGCTGCGGCGAACTGTTCCAACGGCAACTCACGCAAGGCAAGTACCATGGATGCCATGAGCGACTTAAGCGCATTGAATCTGGAGGCGGGCAGCCTCGTTGGCGGATATACGTTGATTTCACGGCTTGGATCGGGGGCAATGGGATCGGTCTGGCGTGTGCGCGATGACGGCGGACACCAGTATGCGATGAAGATCTTGCGCGATTCCCTTGCCGAGGAAGATGCATCCGGCGAACGTTCCCGCGATCAGCTGACCGCACGCGAGCGCCTGCGCAGGGAGGCGATGGCGCTGCAGAAAGTGCGTCACCCCGGCGTGTGCGGCATTGTGGACATGGAATTGGATGATGCGCTGGCTTTTATCGTAACCGAGCTGATCGATGGCAAGAATCTGCGTGAGGATGTGCGAGCCAACGGCCGGTATGTGGGCGACGATCTGGAACGGTTGGGACGCAAGCTGATCGAGGCGGTGAAGGCCGTGCATGCGGCCGGTATTGTGCACCGCGATATCAAACCGACGAATGTGATGGTGTCGAATACCGGACCGGTGTTGGTGGATTTCGGTATTGCCATGGGCGAGGGCGAAAGCCATGTGACGCGCACGGGTTTGGTTATGGGCACTCCGGGATTCATCGCACCGGAAATCATTGATGGCGCGGAATCCGATGAGATGAGTGACTGGTGGTCGGTAGCGAGCGTGCTGGCGTTTGCCGCTACCGGCGAACCGGTGTTCGGCACGAAGCCGATGATGGCCGTGTTGGAGCGTGCCGCTGCGGGAAGCGCGAATTTGGTCGGGCTTCCGGCGGGAACCATGGCCGCGTTCCGTTCAGCGTTGAATCCGGATCGTACGAAACGTTGCACGCCCGACGAATTGTTGCAGGCGATTGCGTTGGATGCGTTGAATCCGCAAGCTTGGGATGCTGCGGATACCGCTTCGGATTCGGGTTCCACTGCCGGCATATCGGAGGCGATGCCCCCTTTTGCTGAATCGCCTGACAATCCACGAGAACTTTGGCGGGCACTGGATCATATAACGGGCGAAGACGCCATCGGGACGCGCACATTGCCGCAATTCGTTGAGGCCACACAGACCATCGGCACAACCGGTATTGCTGACATAACCGATACTGTTATTGCCGATGCGTCCGATGCCGGCACCTCGGTCATGGATATCAACGCACATACCACGACGATTCCTCTTGGCACCGGCACGCGCGTGCTGCCTGTCATGCTGCCTGTCGATAGCGGAGATACCAGCGTGCTGCCACAAGATGCACCACAGGACGCACCGCAATCCACGCGGGTGATGCCGGTGCAGGATGCGTGGAATCCCACTCAAGAAGCCACACAAATCGATCCGGCCATCAAACCGGCGTTGCAACGCATTGCCAACCAGCGACCACCGGCGGTGATACCGAATGCGTCGGTTGAAAAGGCGCAAAACGTGCAGGCGCAAGACATACCAACGTCCACTATGCCAGTTATGCCGGCCACTCCGATTACGCAGGCATCCCCAGCGGCCCCGCTCAACCTGAATGCGCCGCAACCGCCGAATCCGGCCGACGTGCTTCGTGGCGAACTGTTGAGCCGAGGCACGCTCCTCTGCGCGCTTCTGGCCATTCCTGTGGCGCTGTTCGGCTTGTTCTCGCCTTGGCTGGCCTGGGCTGCGGGTGCACTACTGGCTTGGCTGCTCGCCACCATCGGATTCAATATGGAAGCGCAGCTGGAGCGTGAAGGCCGCCGTGGAGGCAACCGAAAAGCCTCCGACTGGCTCGCACGCGCGGCCACGCTGCCTTGGCATGTGCTCAAAGGGTTGGGCTATGCGGTGCCACGCGCATTGATCATGGCTGCGATCGCCACATTGGGATTGGCGATCGCCACAGTCGCGCTGCAATTACCGTTCGCCATGGTGGATACCTCGATATTCGGATTCACGATTCCACTGCCGACTTGGATTGAAGGACCGGTTTCGCAAAGCGGCGTCGTCCAAGCCGGCTGTTGCGCCATCGGTTGGCTGATATGCGCCCTCACTCCGGGGGCTCTGGCGCTGCGATTGGGAGCTGGAACGCTACGTGGCCGCCCGAAATCCAGCACTCCCGCGGAATCGTATGAAATGTAGCGAAAACCAAGAATCGGCAAACGTTTGCAATCCTCAGAAAAACATCAGACAATCGCACGTAGTATGACAACGTAAGCTTTTACGACATACTTCATTCAGCGATAGCACGCCCACACTACTATGGTGCGCAACAAACGATGAGACATCGAAAGGAATGTGGATGGCCCAGAACAGTAAGGATGCGCAGAAGCGCGCCAGCCGCGCCGAGCGTAGGGCCGCTGAGGCCGCGGCCATGAAGGCCCGCGCCGAACAGATGGAAAAGGAACGTAAGCAGCAGACCATCATCGGCGCCATTGTGGTGGCCGTGCTGGTGATCCTGGTGGCGATCGGCGCGTTCACCGTGTATCACAACATGCACAAGAATGCCGAAACCCAGGCTTCCACCCAAACCGTGGAAGAGGCATACGACAAGCTGCAGAAGGTCAAAAACACGCCAAAGCTCGTCGACGACAAGGGCGGATTGCTGATTTCGAAGAATGGTTACGGCAAGTCCGTCGACGGCGCTCCGACGGTCGCGATCTACATGGACTTCCTGTGCCCGGGTTGTGGCAATCTGCATCGTCAGCTTGATGCGGATCTGCAGAAGATGGTCGATGCGGGGCAGATCAATCTTGATTTGCATTTCATGGCGTTCATGGACAAATGGTCCACCGACGAATATTCAAGCCGTGCCGCGAATGCCGCAATCTACCTGGCCGAGCATGACAGCAATCCGACGCATCTGATCACGTTCATGGAAAAAATGTACGCCGAGGATTTCCAGCCTGAGGAAAGCTCGAACTACAAGTCAGTCAGCGATGATCAGATCAGGGAACAGATGATCGCCTCGGGAGTGTCTGAGGATGTTGCGGACAAGGCGTTCGGCCGCGACTACCAGGATTGGCTTGACGCCGTCGACACCTATACGCCGAAGCGTTCCGAACTGTGGAACACGTCCGGAACCTACAAAGACAGCATGACCACTCCAACGGTGACCATAAACGGCAAGTTCTGGAATATGAACCAGCTGAGCACCGCGCAGGAGACCATCGAGGAAGGCCTGCTGGAGGCCATCGGAATCAAGTCAGACGATATTGGAAAGGAAGGCGTAATGCCCTCCATCGGCTCCGACAAGGATCCGATCTCCAACACCACTGGCGAGTGATTAGCCCCACTCAATCCTGACAATCGAAAAATAATGCCCCCTACTCGCCAGCGTGCCAGCCAAAGCGCAGTTCTAAGTTGACGGCATCGGGCACGCTGGTTATGCTATTCAATCGTTGCCATTTTTATGCATTATGCTAGAAAGCGGCACAAGCCTCCTTAGCTCAGATGGCCAGAGCGGCCGCCTTGTAAGCGGCAGGTCGTCGGTTCGATCCCGACAGGAGGCTCGAAACCCGTTTCAACGGGCTTTGACCTCTTACCATGGGTAAGTGATCCAGAAGCCTTCCCCCAACTTATGGCTTCTGGCGACCGGACGAGGCTTCCCCCAACCTGCCTTGTCCGGACAGGGGGTAGGACATCCCCTTCTCTCCTGCCCCCTTTTTCTTTATTCCTTTTCCTCGAAAATGTGGCGGTATAGATAAAACCAGCGGATCCCATGCCATTCGTCCCGATCTGACCGTTACAATGACGGCGATGTAGACAGTCGCTGGAAAGAGGACGTATGACGAGAAGGTGGACCCCCCGGAGATTTGTGACGCTTCGGCGTGTTCGTGTGACGGCATGCGTGGTCTCATTGACGCTCGCCTCGACGCTCGCATTCGGCGTAAGCGCGCGCAAAACCGTAGCTCTGACCATCGATGGCGAAACCACCACCGTAACCACATACGCAATGAGCGTCGACCGTCTGCTGCAGGAACGCGGCGTGAAGGTCAAAACGCATGATCTTGTGGAATCCACCAGCCCCACCAGCATGCTGAGCAACCATGACGTGGTTACGGTACGAAGCGCCTACCAGACCACCATCACCATCAACGGGCAGGAAGTGCCCTTCTGGACAGTGGCGACCAGCGCCGAACAGCTAATCGGCTTTTTCGAACAAAACGAAGCAGACGCGGCAAAAGTCACCGTCAATATCGACAACGTGTACAACAAACTCACCGGCGGACTGATCATCAACCAAAACGGGCCGGTCACTGTCATCGCAGACGGACAAAGCTCCGAAGCACCAAATGGTAAACTGCCGGCGGCCTCCATTCTTGACTCCAAAGGCATCACACTGAACAAGGAGGATCGCGTCAGCGTCGAAAAAGACAACGGCGAGACGATCCTGCGCGTCCGCCGCGTGACGCACGGCGAGGAGACACGCACGAAAGCGGTGCCATTCGGCACGCAAACCATCATCGACCCCAGCCTGCAGCCTGGCGAAGTCGTAGTCAGGCAGGAAGGTGAGGAAGGTGAAATCCAGCAAACGTATGACGTTACGTATGTGGATGGCGAGAAGGAACGCGAGACGCTGACCAACGAAACGACCACGAAAATCGCCCTTGACCGGATCATCGCAGTAGGACCGGCAGCATCTTCCGACGATTCGGGGTCAGATGGCGGATCCGGCAATTCCGGAGATACTGGCAATTCCGACAATACCGGGAAAAACGATAATTCGGATAAGAACAGCAATTCCGATAATTCCGACAAGAAAAACGATTCGAACAATAATTCCGATAATACGGACAATTCGAGCGACAACAAAAAAGACGACAGCAAGAAGGACGATTCCGAATCAAAAACGGACCCGGATCCGACACCAACTCCAGACCCGACCCCCACGCCGAATCCGACACCTACGCCGAATCCGACACCGACGCCCACCCCGACACCGCAACCTTCCGATCCTTCAGCAGGATGCCGCCTCTACCACCCCTCCCCCGCGCAGGCACAGGTCTACGCGGCCGGAGCCGCGGCGCAATATGGCTGGACCGGACAAAACTGGACCGATCTGGTGAAACTGTGGACCCGCGAATCGAGCTGGCTGTGGTATGCGGAAAACGCATCTTCCGGAGCTTACGGCATCCCGCAATCGCTTCCAGGCAGCAAAATGGCGGCATTCGGCGCAAACTGGCGTGACGATGCGGCCGTACAGATCGACTGGGGCCTAAGCTACATCGCGCAACGCTACGGCAGCCCATCGAAAGCATGGGAACATTCCGAACAAGTTGGATGGTATTAAACAACGCCGATCGCAACAATACGCAAACGTAACAACACACACTTTTTCATACCAGTTGAACGGATAATGAGGTAATGACAGAAAACGCGAACGAAACCAACGAAACCGACGAAACTATGCAAGGCCGCCTGTTGGGGGCTGCTGACATTCGCCGTATCGCAGCCGAGGCCGGTATCAGCCCGACAAAAAAATTCGGGCAGAATTTCGTAATCGACCCGGGCACGGTTCGTCGTATCGTGCGCGAGGCGGGTGTGACCGCCGACGATCATGTGCTGGAAGTCGGACCTGGATTGGGTTCGCTGACATTGGCGATTTTGGAAACTGGGGCGACGATGACCGCCGTGGAGATCGACCCGCCCGTTGCGGAACGACTGCCCGGCACCATCGCCGAATTCATGCCGGACGCGGTGGATCGTTTCCGCGTAGTCAACCGTGATGCACTGACCGTAACGCCGGAAAATCTGCCTGATTTCAATAATGACGATTCGTTCACTCTCGTCGCAAATCTGCCATACAACGTGGCCACGCCGATTCTGCTGACGCTGCTGGAACGTTTCGACAATCTCGGAACTTTTCTGGTGATGGTGCAGAAGGAAGTCGCGGACCGACTGAGCGAAAAGCCCGGTTCAAAGATCTACGGCACTCCAAGCGTGAAGCTCGCATGGTACGGCACCGCGGAACGCGTGGGCATTATCGGGCGCAATGTGTTCTGGCCGGCGCCGAATGTGGATTCCGCGCTGGTGCTGTTCAAACGATACGAGGGCGGGCACACGTCTTCCGCCAACAATCCCGACGGTTCCGTGGTGGACCGCGAAACCGTGTTCCGTCTCATCGACGCCGCATTTGGGCAGCGACGCAAAACCCTGCATGCTGCGTTGAAGAAAGTCGTACCTTCCGAAGCGTTTGAGCGGGCAGGCATCGATCCGACGCGACGTGGCGAGACGCTTACCATCGACGAATTCGTGGCACTGGCACGCGCCATGGGCGAGGTGCCGGAAGCATGAGTGGCAACGGCAACGGCAACGCAATCAATGAAGTCAGTGTGGACTGCCCTGCGAAAACGAATCTGACCTTGCACGTGGGGGCGCCACGCAGCGAATGGGGTGGCCGGCACGAGCTGGACACCATTTACTGCGCCGTCGGCGTATACGACACCGTCACCGCCAGCCGTAAAAAGCCCGGAGCCGGTTTCTCCTTGAATCTTGATGGCGCATATCTTGGCGATCTGGCCTCATCCGGCAGCGACATGCGACGCAACCACGCAGTGCTCGCCCTGTTCGCCATGGCCGAAGCGAGCAGCCATGAACCGGACGTGGCGTTGAACATCGAAAAACGCATTCCCGTCGGCGCAGGCATGGCGGGAGGTTCCGCCGATGCGGCCGCCACGATTCTGGCGTTGAACACGCTATGGAATCTTGATTGGCCCATCGAACGGTTGCAACAGGTCGCCGCTACATTGGGCGCGGATATGCCGTTCTGCCTGACCGGAGGCTACGCGCGAGGCACAGGCTTCGGCGAGCAGATCGAACAGCTCAGCAAGCACAGCAACGACGTGCGCGAATTGACGAAACAGGGCTTTGCGGGCCGTCTGCTGGTCGGCGCGTATCAGGCGGAACTGCGCACGCCGGAAGTGTATGCCATGTTCGACCAAATCGGCGCCGGCGCAGGGGACAACAATCATCTGCAACAAGCGGCGATCTCGCTGCACCCACGCAGCGGGCAGGCAATCGACGAAGCGTTGCTGGCAGGCGCAAAGCAAGCGTTCATCTCCGGATCCGGCCCTTCCGTAATCGCATTCGTACCAACCGACGATGCCGCACGCGCCGTGCAGTCGGCATGGCAGCAAAGCCGTTGCGTCGACCGTATCATCGCCTCCAAGGCGCCGGCCCATCCGATTGTGCATATCATCGCGTAACAGTAAGGTTGAAATCAACCGTTTTTTGGAGAAGGACTCGTACATGACTCAGGCTAACGACGAGCGCGCCGCGCGCAAACAGTACATTCGCAGCCGTCAGAAGGTGGTGTTCGCCATCATCGGCACCATTTTGGCGGTCGCATTGGTAATTTCCTTGCTGTTCTTCTTCCATGTTGGAGGATTGGGCAAAGTCAAATCGGCTGCGGTACAACCGAATTACGGCCAGCAGGCTCCTTGTGCCGCTCAGGAACAGGACGGCAGCAAAGGCAAGTACGTGGAGAACCGCAACATCACCGTGCGCGTGCTCAACGGCACTGAATTCTCCGGCTTCGCACAAGCCGTCAGCAGCGCGCTGCAGAATCGCGAGTTCAACACCCAGGCCGCCGGCAACTACACCAGTTCCAAGGTGGAGCGCACGATGATTATCTTCGGCAAGAACGCCATTAATCAGGCGTACACGGTGAACAGCAACTTCACCGACGCGAAAATGGTGATGGACGATCGTGAGGATATGCTAATCGACGTTGTGGTCGGCGCGACCTTCGACAATCTGCAGAATCAGAAGCAAGTGCCGACCGCCGGCAAGAAGATCGAAAGCTTCGAAGGATGCGTTACCGTCGACAAGATGACCGACGTACAGAAGGCTCCCGAACACGACGCAGTTTGATTTGTGAGTCTGTGGATTTGCAGATTTGCAGACTGACCGCACGATTCTGTTTTTCATTCGAAAATGCGAATCGTGCGGTCAAAATATTGAAATCGTACGATCAGAAGGCAGATTATTCGGACTGCTGCTCCTCGTACCAGCGATTCAACTCGGCAACAGCGACATCACGCTCGACCGGGCCGTTATCGAGACGATATTCCAACATGTGCTTGTACGCCTTGCCAACCAGCGGCCCCGGTTCAATGCCGAGTAGCTGCATGATTTCGTCACCGTTCAGATCAGGGCGGATCGCGTCGAAATCCTCCTTCTCCTTCAGATCGCGCACGCGCTGTTCCATCTCGTCCATCGCCGACGAAAACACCATGGCCTTGCGCTTGTTCTGCGTGGTCGCATCGGCACGCGTAAGGCGGTTCAGACGCTCGTACAGCGGGCCCGCGTCCTTGACGTAACGACGGACCGCGGAATCCGTCCACGGCTCCTCCACGTAGCCATGGAAGCGCAAGTGCAGATTGACCAGCTCGCTGACATCCTCGACCATATGATGGTCAAAATGCAGCGCTTTCAAACGCTTGCGGGTCATTTTCGCACCGACCGCATCATGATGATGGAAACTCACCTTGCCGCCCGCCTCGAAACGACGGGTTTTCGGCTTGCCGATATCATGCATGAGCGCAGCCAAACGCAACGTCAGATCCGGAGCTGGCACAGGGCCGTCCGGGCCGGTTTCAAGAGCGACAGCACGATCAATGACGATCATGGTGTGCTCGAACACGTCCTTATGACGATGATGTTCGTCAATTTCGAGCTGCAATGCCGGAATTTCCGGGAAGACGATATCCGCAAGACCGGAATCAACCAACGCTTCGATACCTGCGCGCGGGCGATCGGACAGCAGCATTTTGACCAGTTCGTCGCGTACGCGCTCGGCGGAAACGATTTCAATGCGATCGACCATGTCAGTCAACGCTTCGGCGGTTTCCGGTTCGATGCGGAAGCCCAGTTGCGCTACGAAACGCACGGCACGCATCATACGCAGCGGATCGTCGTCGAATGACTGGCGAGGATCGACCGGCGTACGCAACACGCCCTTGACCAAATCGTTCGCACCGCCGAACGGGTCGACGAATTCCAATTCGGGCACGCGCAACGCCATGGCGTTCACCGTGAAATCACGGCGGGAAAGATCGCCTTCCAGCGTGTCGCCATAATTGACTTCCGGCTTGCGCGAGTCGGGGTCATACGTGTCGGAACGGTAGGTCGTTACCTCAACCTGCACTTCCGTGCCATCCTCACGACGGCGCATCGCACCCAACGTGCCGAATTTGCGCCCCATATCCCAAAAGCCATCACGCCCGAAACGGCGCAAAATATGTTCAAACTGCTCGGGACGCGCCGATGTGCAAAAATCCAAATCATGCGATTTGCGATGCAACAGCAGGTCCCGAACGGGACCTCCCACCAACGCCAATTCATAGCCTTCTTCGGCGAACATACGCCCTAATTCAATGGCCTCTGGCCACACTTCGAAGTTCACGCCATCCCTTTCCGGCACCACAAGTTTTCTGCCCTACCAGCATACCGTTACCCCACCTGCACACAGAATTGAGTATGGTTGGAATCATGATTACGCCCGCAGACCTTGCACGCATGCTTGCCCATGCTGCGGACGACCATACCCAAAATCCGATGGCACCGGACAAACTGCTATACACATCGCAGTCCGTTTCCTTGCGTCAAGAGACCATCATCACGCCCAGCGCACCCACCCCAGCAATGATGCCGCAGCGGCGCGCCACAGACGGTCCGACCACATTCGCCTCGCTCGACGCGCAGGAACTGCCGGTAGTACGCGAATATTCGGCAGGCGGTCTCGTATTCGACGACAAGGGCCGTGTGGCGATCATCGCACGTCATTCACGCAGCGGGCATTTGGAATGGTGCCTGCCGAAAGGCCATATCGAAAAAGGTGAGACACCGCAGCAAACCGCCGTTCGCGAAGTACATGAGGAAACCGGCATTTTGGGTGAAGTGGTCGATTCCATCGCCACCATCGACTACTGGTTCACGGGAACCAGCCAGCGCGTGCACAAGCTGGTGCATCATTTCGCATTGCGCCAGATCGGCGGCGAGCTGACGGTGGAAGGCGATCCGGACCATGAGGCGGAAGACGCGATTTGGGTGGATTTTGCTGATTTGGACGACGTTCTCAGCTACCCGAACGAACGAAAGATAGCATGGTTGTACGCAAGGAAACTCAACAGACAGGCGTGAAGGTGAATCAACCCGCACAACGGAACGTTCCGCACGGCATACGTGCTCTTTCGGCAATCCTCGCCATGGTCATGACCATGGCGTTGATGTTGTTATACGCGCCTATGCCACATGCCAAAGCCGAAGAAACGCCGGAAACACAATCGGGAGCCATGCTGTCGATCGACTCTTCCACAGCCGTGCTGACAGACACTTCCGGCTATCATCTGAGCGCAACGGTGACTAACACCACCGATCAGGAAATCCCATCGGGCACGCTGACCCTCGCCATGAACGCCTTCTACACGTTCGTGTCGCGCAACGATATCCAGGAATGGTCGGAAGGCATCGGGCAGATCCCAACGCCCGATATCGTGGGCCAAAGCGAGGTTCCCGCGCTTCAGCCGGGAGCTTCAGCAAACGTGCGCATCGACGCAGAATCAAGCCAAGAAGCACTGGCATCCATCCACTCCTGGGGTCCCAAGCCCGTCACGCTCAACTATGAGGCCGACGGCGTCCAGCAAGACGAAGCACACACTTTCGCAACACGAACCGGAGCCGGACTCAATACCCCCGACACGCCCGCGATGAATATCACCATCGTGCAGCCGCTCGAAGCGCAAGGATGGACCACCGACAACACCATGCTGGAACAACTCGTCAACAAAGGTGGCGTCACCTCCGCGGAACTTTCGAAAATCGCCGTCCCCGGCAAAGAAGACGAGGCACGACTCAAGTCGCTGGAAGAGACGTTCACCAAGCATGACAAACTGCAGGTGGTGGCCGATCCGACCTATCTGAAGGCGATGTCGATGCCGACGCAAGTCGACGGCATCACGCAACCGTCCCTGTTCGACATCACCGCCTATTCCGCGCTGAACGACAGTAAAACCTATGATTCGTCAGGCGTCGGTACCTCGCAATGGAGTGCCGAACAGGCCTTGAAAAACTATCAATCGGCGTTGGGTGACCCGAACGCGAGTATGACCACGTATGCATGGCAGGGCACTGGCAATTGGACGATCGAGGCGCTTACGAAAGCCAAACAGCAGGGGTACGACACCGTCATCGCCACGCATGATTTCGAAGCGGACGATGCGGCCACTGCGGAAACAGGCAAGGCCATAGTGTCCACCGACACGGGTGACGTCACCGTACTGACCGCGCAAAGCGTGCTTTCCAACCTTGCACAGGGCAAGGCGACCAGTTCCGACGCCGAAGCGGATGGCGAGGGAACAACGGCCGGGCGTCTCGCACGATTCGTCGCGCAAAGCGCGTTCTACCAGATGGAACAGCCGTATGCGGAACGCAACCTGCTGGTCTGCCTGAACGACAATTCCGACCCAGCCGTCGTGGACGCGCTGATGACGGACGTCGAACAATCGCCATGGCTGAACATCACCGATCTGAACACATTAAGCAACGCCGACCCCACTTTGAGCGGCGACGATGCGGCCACGATCGTGCCGCAATCCGACGGAATCAATGATGCGACGCGAGCCAATCTCAGGCAGACGCTCAGTACGCTGGCAGCCTCAGCAAGCGACATCAAACGATTTAACGCGTCCATCCTCACCGACGACGCCAAGCAGGCCCCCGCAGGCCTCAAAGCGTGGCGCAGACAGCTCGTCAACGCGCACGGCATCATGGCATTGCACGCGCTAGGCGGCGAAAATCCAGCCGGAAGCACCATGGTGGAAGGAGCCGGGCAACTGGCGTCCCTGCTCATCAACGGCGTGGCCATCACACCGACGGAAAACGTCAACGTGGTCAGCGAAACCGCGCAAATGCCCGTTACCATCAGCAACAGCCACCCCTATCCGGTCACGGTAAAAGTCTCATCGTTGACCAACTCCATGCAGATCGTCACTTCGCGTTTCGACACCGTGGAAGTGCCCGCGCACGGCGAAGCCCAAGTGGCATTCACCATCCGCGTGGCCACCTCAGGCACCGCGGACGCCACACTCAGCCTGCAGGACAGGCAGGGCATCACATTCGGAGCGACACAAACCACCCACATCACCAGCGCATTGCAGATCAGCGACAAAAGCGGCTTCATCATCATCGGCATCGCCGTGCTGCTTGGAGCTTTGGGACTGTGGCGCCAATTCCACCGTAAGAAGGATCCCGACGAATGAGTTCTTCCGTTGGCCGTAATTCACTGATCATGGCCTCCGGCACTGCGGCCTCGCGCGTGACCGGGCAAATCCGCACCATTCTGCTCGCCTGGGCTTTAGGCACCACCGGCTATGCGGCAAACGCCTACCAGGCCGGATCCATGATTCCGCAGGTCATCTACACTCTGGTTTCCGGCGGTATCTTCAACGCCGTGCTCGTACCGCAGATCGTGCGCACGTTGAAGGCGAAAGACGCCGAAACCAGGCTCAACAAGCTCATCACGCTCGCCATCACCATGTTGTTGGCGGTGGCGATTCTGATGGCGCTGTGCACGCCGCTGCTCACTAGACTGTATGTGAACGGCAGCCCGGAAACCATGGCGTTGGCAACCTCTTTCACCCTGTGGTGCATGCCCCAGATTTTCTTCTATGGCCTGTATACGGTGGTCGGCCAGATTCTTGCGGCCAAAGACCATTTCACCGCGTATGCGTGGAGTTCGGTGGGCGCGAACATCATCAGCTGCATCGGTTTCGGCACGTTCATCGCATTGTTCGGCCGCGCCACGGAACATCCGCTTGATTTTTGGACCGCCGACAAAATCGCTTTGACGGCCGGAACATGGACGTTGGGCGTGGCATTCCAAGCGTTGGTATTATTCATTCCGCTGACCAAAATCGGATTGAAATACCGTCCGCAATTCGGACTTCGCGGCATCGGCTTGCGTTCCATGGGTCCGGTCGCGGCTTGGAGTGTCGGCATTGTCGTAATCGACCAGCTCGCCAATATCGTAATCACGCGCACGTCCACCAACGCGCCGATGCTCGCGCAGCAGCAGTTCGGCATCAATCCGCTCGACGTGGCCGGCAATGCCTCGTACCAGAACGCGTACACGATTTACATGCTGCCATATTCGCTGATTGCCGTTTCGCTTGCAACCGCGATTTTCCCGAAAATATCCCGTGCGGTCGCCGACCATAATATCGCCGAAGCGCGTGCCGATCTAAGTCAGGCACTGCGCAATATGGGCGTGATCATGTGCTATTTCTCGGTCGCTTTCGTAGTGATGCCCGTTCCGATCATTCTCGCGTTGCTGCCGTCTGTGAACGTCAGAGAGGCGATTCTTATGGCGGGACCGTTAGTCACGCTTGGCGTGGGACTTCCGTTCGCCAGCGCGTATCTGATTATCCAGCGCACGTTCTATGCATTCGAAGACGGCAAATCGCCGTTCATTTTCATGCTGTTTGCCATGGGCATTCAAGCGGTAGGCGTGATCATCGGCGCGAGACTACTCCCCCCTACCGAATGGACGACAATGATCGGCATGCTAGGAGCCATAAGCTACATACTGCCGATCCCCATCCTGTATGCCATGCTGCGCAAACGATTCGAAAACAATATCGACGGTCCGCACATAGCCATCTCATATCTGAAATCGATTGGCGCGGCAGCAGCTACCATGTTCATCGGCATGACGGTACGTGACAGCATCTACCAGCTTGTCGGCGCCCAAATCGGAGCGGTGGACGGTCATATGAACTGGATTCAGGCAGTGACGTGCGCCTCACTGTTGGCCATAGTGACCTTCATCGTTTACGTGGGCACGTTGCGGCTGCTGCGTTCCGAGGAATTCAACGAGACGATCGCGCTGATTTCCTCACGTATTCCCGGACTTCGCAAGCCGACCAGCCCCAACGATAGACTGGAACAGGGCGACGCCGAAAACGGCGAGTGACCATAGGCAGAACAAACGTTTACAAAAAGTTGAAGGAACCCATGAAACCTCAGCTGGGAGATACCATCAGCAATCGCTACGTGCTCGTTTCGCCATTGCGCGAAGAAACCGGACTGCAGGTCTGGAAGGCCAGCGACCATGTGCTCGCACGGGATTGCCAGCTGTTTATCGTCAGCAACAGCAAGGCATTGCAGGAAGTCAACGCAACCGCTTCCATGCTGGCAATTTCACATGATTCCCACTTCACGAAAGTGCTGCAGCTCCAGCATGTCGGCCAGGTCGCGCTGGTGGTGACGCAGCTTGACGAAGGCATGACCCTCAGCGAATATCTTGCGCTGAACGCCAACCAGCCGTTGAGCTATACAGCCATGCGCTCCATCATTGGCGAAGTCATCGAAGCGTTGCATGCACTGCAAAAAGACAATCTCACGCATTTCTCCATCAGCACCGACACGGTACGACTGACCCGTTCCGGCATTCAGATCGCAGACGCTCCGGTAAGCATCATGCTTGCTGACACTTCCTGCGCTCAAGCTTTGGAAAATCGGGAACAGCTTGCGATTCGGCAGATTGCGGCATTGCTGTATGCGATGTTGACCCGACGCCCGTCCACATTGTCGACTGATTTCCGTCTGGAAGCGCTTGCGCCGACCACACCGATGGAATTCCGCGTGATCTGCAAGCGCGGTCTTGAACTTGCGGAGGATGACGGCTTCCCCACCGTTCCGATGGCGACCATTGCGGAATTGGAGGCGCTGCTTGGCGAATACCAGCCGCTATCATCGTTGGGGGGCATGGATGTCACGTTGCCTTCCATGGATTCGGAATGCTCGATCGCCAATGTTCCGTTGCTGCAGATTCTTGAGAAGGATGCGCTCCCACTGCCGGATACGCTGGCGGCGGCTGGAAGCATTCCGGAAATGACGTTCACGGCCCCCGAACCGCATAACGATTTTTCCGATGGCAAGGAGGCTTTGGCGAAAAGCGTCGCGGCCACCAGTGGAGCGGTGAAATCGTTGTGGAGCAGCGGCCGTGAGCTGTTGAGCGAAGAAGACATCGACGGCGTGACCGACACCAGCGATTCCCCCTTCTCTTTCCCCATCAGGGTTTCCGTACCGGCCGATGGCATGTCATCCGACGATTCCCAGTTGGAAAAAACAGGCCGCATTCCAGTGATCGGCGCGGATGGTCAGGTCATTCAGCCCGGCGAGGAGTCCGCTCGCGCGTTGAAAGCAGAGCAGGAGGCGATCGACGCCGCGTATGCAGCCGGTCGAGCCGCGGTTCCGCCAAGCTTCACACCGAAAAATCCTTCTCCCGCTTCGGCGAATACTGACGTTGCCGACGCGAAACTGTTTGGCAAGCTGAAAACTAAGGTCGTTGCGATTATCGTTGCGGTCATCGTGGTTGCGGTTGCGCTTGGTTTTGCAGTTCATGGTTTGATGCAGCCCTCAGATTCGGTTACGACTGATTCAAAAGGACCATGGCCGGAAATAAATCTTGACGAAGTGCCGTTCGGCGAGGGAGATCAATCGGATGAGAATTCCGCAGATTCCTCCAATGCCGACTCGTCCGGCAATGCCGATTCATCCAATTCCAAGGATTCTTCCGATACTTCCGCCAATGCGCCGGCATCCGGCGATTCGACGGCATCCAAGAAACTCAAGAAAACCGAAGACAAGGTCGTGACCGCCGACAAGCAGTCGAAAAAGGTGCCGGATCCGAAGCAGCCGGAAAACACGACCGCATACGAAATCGACAATCGTAAGTTCCTGTCGAATCCTGACGGACAGCAGGGCTACGGATATTACGTGCACCTGAGCCAGCCGCAGAAGGCGTATCGCATGGTCATCAAGATTCGTTCTTCGGGCGGTCAGGGATACATTCGTGTGAACGCGACGGACAGCCCATCCCAGGGCAAGCAGGTGGCGCAGTTCGAATTCGACGATTCCGGCACTACCGAAGTGAAGTTCGACAAGTCCGTGGAAACGCAGGACATCATGCTATGGGTGCCGCTTGATAGTCTGCCGGGCAACCAGCTGTATATCGAAAGCATTCAAGTGTTCTGATCATTGTCACCGTCTTTCTAACGTTTTCCAGAGAGGACGCGCATGGAGGGCACGTGTAATACGCACGTGCCCTCCTTTGTATCCACCACTCGATTGTCTGTCTGCCGAAATCGTGCGGCTAAACCAGCAAGCCATGCAGCCAATCGCATAATCCGTCTGCACAAGTCGTATTTCCTGTCTGCACAACCCCCGAATTGGTGGTCAAATCCGACTTGTGCAGACATAAAACCGGGGTTATACAAACACAGAACGCAAGTTGTGCAGACAATCCGCCGCGCAGACCACTTACTCGGGCCAGTGCTCGAAGAGAGTGAGAAGTTTGTTGACGTTTACGTCGCTCCAGCTGTTGATTCGAGGGCCATCGTACGCGCTGTTGTACGGCTGATCGAATACGACCACATGCTGCCCCGCCTCGCGCAGGGTTTCGATGTTCGCCGGCGAATCGTCAATATGAATTGTGGCCTGCATGCTGTCTTTCAGCCCGGTAAAGCACAGGCTCATGTATGGAATATGGTTGCTGTCCAACCATTGCGCGGTGTCGGAAACAACCATCTGATGCTGGCCGGACACGAACAGCCGGTGCGTGACGATGCGAATGTACACGTGCTCGCCCGCCAATCGTTGCAACGCCTGCGCGACTCCCGGAAGCGGCTGCATCGTTGCATACAGATGCTCACGTTCCGCGGCTTTATGCGTTTCGATGTAATCATCGAGCGTATCGAACGGCCATCCATCCTCGCGAATGAGATTGTAATGCGCGGTCTGCAACGCACGTTCCGGCACGTCAATGCCCTGCCGCTGCAGGTAATCGCGGATCGCACCCTTGTAATCCGCGCAGACGCCGTCCAAATCGAGATTGAGCACGCGATATCCCTGCACGCCCACGCGCTGGCTCTCGTATTGTTCAGGAATAGTCGCCATATATCACGTTCCTTTCTTACGCCCGACGCCAATCAGCCCGTCGAACAGCCACACTAATCAACTCGCTATCAATCAATGTAACCTGACATTCGCCGACAACAAGCGCAAATACTCCCGCAAGTAAGGAAGATCGAAAAGATAGAAAATGTCTAGAAAAAATGATGACCTTGCAAAAAGTCTTACAGGAGAACGTTTTTTGAGACTTTCATAGAAAAGATCGAAATCTGAAGATCGCGCCGATTCTTTTTGCGACGGCGACACCACCTTGCAATCGACGATCGACTTTTCATCACAGCATCATTACGTTTATTTCAAGATTAGCCGATGAAAATACAAAAGAATCAACGATCATTGCATGACATCGACGGTTGCGTCTGCCTATAATGAAGGCACAACAGAACAAAGAGACATGATGCGGCAGGAGCCGGAGAGAAAACCGGAGCCGCACCCCACACGCGGGGAAACGGCAACGCCACCCGCGCTGAAATAACGGAAAAACAAACAAGACTTACGGCAGCGGCCAGAGGAAAGAACAGAAAACAAGAACGCCGCCAAGCCAAACGAAAGGAAACATCATGAAGAACAGCACTTTCAACCAGATTGTCAACGCCAACCTCGCTTCCATCGATCCGGGCTTCGGCCAGTTCGCACTCGCCAAGGCCAGCGCCGATCTGTTCAAGAAGATCATCACTAAGTGATCCAAGGCCTGCGCAGGCAGGCGTCACGTTTATACAACCAAAGGGCTTGCGTTCCACATGGAGCGCAAGCCCTTTTTCTCGTATTCCACTCAAGCGCTGCCAGGAATCCAGCACCACCAGCAACTGCACGCACAGCCCCACACACAACAGCTCATGTTTCACGTGAAACTTTGTAGATGATCCAGCTTGGAAAGTACTCGATAATACGCCATAGGAAAAAAGAATACGTGAAATCGTGCGATGCGCGGCTGTTCGCTTCGGCGGTTCGCTACAGTGGGAATATGAGTGATTTGCGAGATGTGATTATTGTCGGATCCGGCCCTGCAGGATATACCGCGGCCATATATTTAGGCCGGGCTGGATTCAAACCACTGGTCATTGCGGGCGCGCTGACCCCAGGCGGACAGCTCGTCAACACCACCGAAGTGGAGAATTTCCCGGGCTTCCCCGATGGTATTATGGGGCCGGAACTCATGGATAATATGCAACGCCAGGCAGAGAAGTTCGGCGCAGAAATCGTTTGGGATGATGTTGTTTCCGTGAGCAACGATGACGCCACCGGTGTGAAAACCGTGCGCATCGATCAGGGGGACGTTTTTGAAACCCGTGCTTTGATCATCGCAACCGGATCGGAATACCGCAAGCTCGGCATCCCTGGAGAGGTGGAATATTCCGGCAAGGGAGTGTCATATTGCGCGACTTGCGACGGCTTCTTCTTCCGTGATAAGCCGATTATTGTGGTCGGCGGCGGCGATAGCGCATTCACTGAGGCTGATTTTCTTTCCCGATTTGGATCGTCGGTGACGTTGATTCATCGTCGTTCCGAATTCCGCGCATCGCAGATTCTCGTGGAACGCGCTCAACAGAATCCGAAAATCACTATCGTCACGGATTCCGTGGTGGAGGAAATCTTGGGTGACGGCAACGGAGCCCAATCCGTGAACATTCGCAACGTTATCACCGGAGAGATGAGCACGATTGCCGCAAATGGTATTTTCGTAGCGATTGGCCACTCCCCAGCCACAGCTTTTATTGACGGCATTGTGCAGCGAGATGCGGCTGGATATATTCAGGTAGACGGCGCCAGCACACGCACCAGCACTGCCGGCATTTTTGCAGCAGGCGACTGTGTTGACAGTATTTACCGTCAGGCGATCAGCGCCGCCGGCATGGGCTGCCGAGCCGCCCTTGACACCCAAGCCTACCTCCAGCAGTAACACTCCCCATAACGGTCATTCACACAGCCATTCACACAGTCACATCACAATCATGACCGTGTGAATGACCGTCATGTGACCGTGATACAAAGTCACACCCTACAAGAAACTTGAAAAACGAACGGAAGGGCAGCATATTCTATGCTTGACCGTAGGCTTTGATCACTGAGCAATAAAAAAGGAAAAGCCCGATGGGCTTTACTCAAGCAAAGTGAACGGCTTGCCACGAAGACCGCACAGCGGTATCTTACGCGTGTCGAGCGTAGAGTACGCCGCCCTTCCGTGGACATCGCAGTCATCACAGTCACTCACACAGTCATATCACAGTCATGACTGTGATAAAATCAAAATGACCGTGTGAATGACTGTGATATGGAGGAAGCTATGTCCATTCTCCAAGAACCAATCCAAAACGCGATAGCACGATTGCGCAAACAGCATAATGACGACGGCAATTACGAAGCAAAAAGCTGTCAGCGATCCCTCAGCAAAGACGTGTGGGAAAGCATCAGCGCCTTCGCAAATACACATGGTGGCACTCTGCTCCTTGGTTTGGATGAACACAATGGATTCACTTGCGTTCAGGATTTTCACCTCGACAGAGTGCGGGACCAACTTATCGAAGGTATGGGAGATGGCGGTAGGGATGGAATCAGACTCTCAAATCCTCCAAAATATGATGTTTCACGTGAAACCGTTGACGGCGGTCAGATTCTCGTGATTCGTATATATGAAAACGATATAGATTTCAAGCCATGCTATATTACCGCCAAAGGAATTAAAAGCGGTAGTTTCAAACGAATTGATGATAAAGATGTTCTCCTATCATCAGCAGAATTATATGAAATTCAAAATATACTACATCCAAGTAGTTCTGATCTTGAAATTATTCCTAATGCCTCTATTGAAGACCTTAACTCTTCTGTTGTCGATACTATTTTTGTAAGAAAACAAGGCACTAAAGCCTTGCGTGGAGCAGAAACAAAAGAAGAAAAACTAGCGCGATTAAACATTGCGGATCGACAAGGTCGCATACGGATGGCGGGATTAATTGCAGCTGGTAACTATCCTCAACAATTCTTCCCACGTCTCTTTATCGACGTTGCTGTACATCCAGGCATTGAAAAAACGCAGCCAGGTGCACTAAGGTTCCTCGACCGCGTAGAATGCGAGGGATCTGCATCAGAAATGATCAACGATGCGGTAAATGCTACATCTCGAAATTTACGATCTTATTCGTTCATCGAAGGCATCGGAAGAAAAGATGAATTGGAAATTCCTTCCGAAGTTCTGCGTGAAGCCATCGCCAACGCAGTAGTGCATAGGGAATATCATCCGTATTTTCAAGGCCAGCCGGTCACCGTCGACGTTTACGCAGACAGGATCGAAATATCGAATCCAGGTGGCCTATGGGGAGGCAAAACCATTGATAATCTCGCAGATGGACAATCTCGATGCCGCAATAGCGCCCTCATGCAGCTCGTACAAGCCACCCCTGTGATCGGAAGCAATCTTATCACCGCCGAAGGTCAGGGCGGAGGAATCATCCTCATGATGAACGAAATGCAGAACCGCGATCTGCGCGCACCGGAATTCCGCGCGACTCAGGACTCCTTCACTGTGGTGTTGTGGCGTTCCAGCGTCAATCTGTCCAACAAAGCTGATGAGATTATCTCTGAAATTAAAAATACTGAACCAACTCATAAAAACGATACAACAAACATGTTGTCGAATACTATGAAAAATAAGGTTGATATTCTCACTTTTATTCCAAAGAATAAAGATATTACCGCAAGGGAGCTTGCTGATATTACTGGAAAATCAGTTGAAACAATTCGCCGTAATCTAAGAAAGTTAATACAAGAAAATAAAGTTGAAGCCATCGGTAAAACGAAAAGCAGAAATCGTATGTACCGACGAATCAACTAATTCCCATAGAAAGATGCCGTCAAATACCACCAAACAAGGAATCACAAAAACGCTAAAAATAAGCGGAAGGGCGGCATATTCTGTTCACGACTGTAAGCTTGGCCCAAACGGCCTTGAGTGTACCGTGAATAGAATATGCCGCCCTTCTGCGAACATCACACTGATCCGACAGAGAAATTCGAGAAATACTATTCTTCAGCAGAGGGAATGAGCATGTCGACAATGCGCTTCATGTCGTCTTCGGATTTGAAGACGATTTCGATGCGGCCATGTTCCTTGGATCCTTTGATGGAAACCTTCGTGCCGAACTTCTTTTCAAGTCCGAGCTGCATTGGCGTTCCAGCCCACGGATTCAGCTTGTTGGTCTTCGCTTTCTTCGGCTGATCCGATTCGGCGGCCTTCATCGACACGATTTCCTCAGTGCTGCGAACAGACAGTCCTTCAGAGATAATGCGCGTCGCAAGCTGTTCCATATCAGCTTCAGTCGGCAATCCCAGCAGCGCACGCGCGTGACCGGCCGATAAAAGTCCAGAAGCGACCTTCTTTTGCACGGTTGCAGGCAGATTCAGCAATCGCAAGGTATTTGCGATCTGCGGGCGTGATTTCGATACGGATTTCGACAATTGCGCCTGTGTCAGACCGAAATCGTCGATCATCTGCTGATAGGCGGCCGCTTCTTCCAGCGGATTTAACGCAACGCGATGCAGATTCTCCAGCAGAGCGTCACGTAACATGTCGTCGTCGGCCGTGGTTTTGACGATCGCAGGAATCGTTTTCAGACCTGCGATCTGTGAAGCACGCCAGCGACGCTCACCCATGATGAGCTCATACATGCTATCCATGCGACCGTCGAACATATTATGCGACTCGTCATTGCTGGCGACGTTCTCCTTGCGCGCGGCCTCGATCTGCGCAAGTGGGCGTTTCCGTACCACGATGGGCTGCAGCACGCCGACTTCCTTGATGGAATCGGCAAGCTCACGAAGATCATCCTCGTCGAAAATAGTGCGTGGCTGATGCAGGTTGGGTCCGACATCACTCAGACGCAATTCAACCAAGTAACCACCCTGCACCGGCAGCAGTTCCGGTTCGTTGTTCTTTGCATCTTCGTTCTTTTTTACCGCAGCGGTTTCACGTGAAACACTCCCCTGCTTCGCGTCGGCAGAAGGATCGACAGGACTGGTGGCGCCGAAGAACATGTCGGCTGGGTGAGCCGCTTCGTTCAGCGTGATGGAAGGCATGCTGGCACGATGAACGCTTCCTTTCTTGGTTTCGTGTGAAACGTTCTTCTTCATGTCGTGGACGGCATCAACGGAAGCCTGGGCTGTCGCCATGGAGCTTTTAGCGCCTGCGTTCTTTCTCACAGACGGCACGGCAGCACTGCCAGCCATGCTTCCGGAAGTTTTCGCGGACGGCTTGTTATCGGCCTTCACCCCTACAGCAGGCGCAGCCGGCTCAGCGGCAGCTTCCGACTTTGCCGACTCTCCTGGAAGAGACGGAAACAGCGCGCCGAGACCCATGCCCAAACGTGATTTCGTAGCCATGATCAGTTCTCATTCCTTCTTGCATCAATAGCCTGCAACACCGTCTGCGAGCGACGTGCGAGTTCCAACGCGGCCTCACAGTAGGAGATTGCACCCATGCCCTTGGGGTCATAGGCGATAACGCTTTGATTAAAGCTCGGCGCTTCCGAGATTTTCACCGTTCGTGGAATCGTGGTGTCCAACACGATGGTCGGATAGTGGCTTTTGACCTCGTCATGCACTTCACGGCTGAGCAGGGTTCGCTTATCGAACATGGTGATCAGCATGGTAGAAACAAGCAATGACGGATTGAAATGTTCCTGCACCAGCCCGATGGTATTGATAAGCTGACCAAGACCCTCCAACGCATAATATTCAGCTTGGATCGGAATCAGCATCTCATGCACCGCGCACATGGCATTAATTACCAGCAGACCAAGGCTCGGAGGGCAATCGATAATCACGTAATCGTAGTGTTCCTCGCTGTTCTCAAGAAACTCATCGACCGCGGTTTTCAGTAGAACATTGCGATTTTCCATGTCGGCGACTTCCAACTCGGCACCGCTCAGATCGATGGAGGCTGGCACCACGTCAAGCAGATCGAAGTCAGGGCAGGTGCGCTTGACTTCGGCAATGGTTTTCCTGCCTTCAATCACGTCGTATACCGACGGCTCTCCCGACGCATGCGGAGCACCCAACGCGGTCGACGCATTGCCCTGCGGATCCATATCGATCAGCAGCACTTTGGAACCGAACTGGGCCAACGCGGCGGAAAGATTCACCGCAGACGTGGTTTTGCCAACGCCACCCTTCTGATTGGCGACCGCGATCAGGCGCGTCTGCTCCGGCTTTGGGCAAACGGCCTTCTGCAAGGCGCGATAGCGAGACGATTCGTCGGCGATCTGCGAACCAAGAGGAGAATTCGACCCTCCGAAAATTCGTTTGATGGTTTCCGTCGCCGATTCCATCGATGTCAGGTTATCTGGTCCTTCAGGTCCAGTCATACGTTAGCCTTCCTTACGATATGCTTAACACTCAAGTTTCATCATTTGGGTGGACAGAACCGACCCGTCCACCCATTGTGCGCAAATGTGGATAACTGTGGATAGTCTGTGGATAACTTGCATTGCTTGCAAAAAGTTATCCACAGACATCTTGTTGCTATTCCAACATTTTTTTGCGCTTTATTTCAATGAGTCTCCAGTTGTGGATAATGTGGACAACTTGCCAAAATGGTGGATAACTTACTTTTTATCCACCATGAGCACATGGGTCGATTCAAGCCCCGGCCCGACCTCGGCATCCACCACTCGCGGACGAACGCCGCCGCACTTGGCGATCTCCTTGGAGGCTTTTTCGATCTCCTCCTGAGCGGACCTTCCCTTCAATGCGACCAGACGTCCACCGCGTTCAAGCAACGGCAACGTCCACCCGGATAGCTTGGTCATCGGTGCAACGGCACGACAGGTCACCACGGCGAACGGGTGCCTTGCCTGAATGGGCTTGCCATCCAAATCCAGCACAGGACCGCGGGCAACCGCTCCCCTGCCGTTCCTGCCGCCTTTGCCGTTCCTGGCGTTGCCATTACCACGGTTGCCGCCCTGAACGCCAGACGCACCCGCAATGGCCTCGATCATCTCATTAGCCCTGGCACGCACCACCGTAACGTTCTCCAGCTCCATGTCCTCCACGCACTCGTTCAGCCATTCGATACGCCGTTCCATAGGCTCCACGAGAGTGAACTGGTGATCCGGCAGGCATGCGGCCGCAACGATACCGGGAAAACCGCCGCCGCTGCCAATATCGGCAACCGTTTTGAACTGCTTCTTGGCCGTGGATTCCCTCACGAAAGGCACAATGGCAGCCGAATTCAGAATATGGCGTTCCCAAATAATCGCAACGTCTCGTGGTCCGATCAAGCCACGGGGTTCGCCTTCTTCGACAAGTTTCGCATGAAAAACACGCATCTTGCCCAACGCATCCCCCAGCACTTCCTCAAGAATCGGCGAATCATCAAGTTCGTCTGTCACATCACTCATGGGCACCATCCTATATCCTGCTCTTCCTTATTGCCGGTATTCCAGCCATTACTCCCCGACCAATGCCGGCAATATCGCACGGCCTGCGCAGACCGTGCGCAAGTCCATGCGCACATAGGCGTCACGTACCCGGCGCACGACCTGCGTGTAGTCACTCATCAATCGCAATAAAAAAGCGCCACCGTGATGGTGACGCCATGTTTCACGTGAAACGAGCTGAAATCAGGCCTCATCCTCGTCTTCGGTTTCCTCGGCGACAGAAGCCTTAAAATACACCGTAACGTAACGATGTGGCTCCTCGCCGTGGGAACGGGACTTCATACCTTCCTCACGCACCACGTCATGCACGATCTTACGCTCGAAGGAATTCATCGGCTTCAGGTCGACCGGCTCTCCGGTCTCGCGTACCTCGTCGATGGCATCCAGCGCGATGTCGTGCAGACGCTGACGCTTGCGCTTTAGATAGCCGTCGACGTCCACAATAAGATGGGAACGTTCGCCGGTCTTCTGCTGCACGGCAAGTCGCGTCAGCTGCTGCAATGCGTCAACAACCTCGCCGTTGCGTCCGATAAGATGCTTGATATCCGTATCATCATCGGCGACAATTTGCACGGTAGGGCGATTGTTGCGCACGCCCATTTCGATATCACCCTCGTAATCGACGATATCGAGCAGTCCTTCAAGATAGTCGGCAGCGATATCAGCTTCCTCGTTGAGCTGATCGATGGTTTTTTCCTCATCTTGCGCCATGGTGGTTGTACTCCTTTGAGCGGGGTTTCTATTACTAAAGTCTTGTTATGTAAAGTCTAATTTACTGTTTACCACGTCGACAATAAACGCTGATAAAAGTGGTGTGTCCCGCGTTTCATGTGAAACACGGGACACACTCTTACTCACTTCTTTTTCTTTTTACGGCTCGGCTGCTGACGCTGGTAGCCGTGCTTTTCCTTCGCTTCGGCGGCTTCCTTAGCCTTCTGCAGCGCCTCTTCCTCGAGGGATGGCAGACCGGCCTTGGCTCGGCGGTTGTTCTCATGAACATGATCACGCTTTTCCTTCGCTTCGGCGGCCGGAGATCCCGGAGTCGGGAAGACGTGGATCTGCCAGATGGAACGCAACAGATTGCAGATGTTGTTGGTGAGCCAGTACACCAGCACAGCGAATGGCATGGCAATACCGGAGAAAATGTACATGATCGGGAACATCCACAACATCATCTTCTGCATCATTTCGGTCTGCTTGTTTGCCGCAGACTGAGCCATGTTACGCTTCATGCTGTTGTACTGCATGAACCACAGGCAGAAGCACATCAATGCAACGAAGATGGCGATAACTACTTTGCCATGCACGGCAGCGGTCGTGAAGTTATCAGCCACGTTCACGCCGAACACTGTGGTGGACGTGAACTGCTTGGCTGTGGCGATGTCGAAAGCGCCAAGACCCTGTCCGTCCCTGAATTTGCCGCGTGCGATGTACGGAATGGCTGACAGCGTATAGAACATGCACATGAACACGGGACCCTGCACGAACATAGGGAGCATGGAAGTGCAGCCACCCATCGGGTTCGCATCATTGTCCTGGTAGAGCTTCATCATCTCGCGCTGCATGGCTTCCTTGCTGGCGGGATCGTTCTTGCCCTTGTATTTGTTCTGGATACGCTGCATCTTTGGCTGCAGGACGGCCATCTGGGCCTGCATCTTGCGCATGCCCTTCATGGACTTGTAGAACAGCGGAAAAACGCATGCCTGGACCACAAGTACTAGGAATACGATGGACATGACCCACGAGAAACCGATCTCGTTCATGCCCAGCATCACCAGGAACTTATGGAATACGGCCATGATCTGCGTCATGAGCCACTCGACGGGATACAGGAGCTTATACAGCCAGCCCCAGAAACCGCTGTCGAGGAGGAATTGATTTTGATTCATTACAGGCCAGTCTCCTTATCGCCTATAGGTTTTTCTACGTTCAGAGGCGTGAGCCGAGGTTCCTCGTGTGCCTTCGACCACGAACATCTGTAAAACAAGGAATAAAGCTGCGGAACGTCGTCAATTCCCCCACGGTTCCACTGATTGCAGCGAAGGAGGCGCAATAACGCAAGAAGGCCACCCTTAAGGCGGCCAAATCGTTCAATCGCCTGAATCGCATAATTGGAACAGCTCGGATAATACCGGCATCGGGGTGCGGTATGGGCGGAAATATGCTTTTGATACCAGCGGATGAGCCGCACCATCGAATTGCGACGATGCGCGGAGCTCATTGCTGAATAGCGGTTTTACGTTTCACCGCTTCAAAACACGATGCCATCTGCTGTTCAAGCGACAAAAAATCAGCACGCGCGGCACTTGGCTTGGCACGTAACACGATATCGCATGATTCAGGCAAAAGAGATTCGTATTTCCGCGCAAGCACGCGAAAACGCCTTTTCACGGTATTACGCGTGACCGCGTTGCCAACGGCTTTGGAAACAGCCAAGCCAACACGACGACCATACACCGCCGCGGTACCGTCCGTAACAACATCGTCGTGCATCAGATAATGCACGACGATGTCTTCTCGCGATACCCTACGACGGCGTTTGAGCACCGCAACAAAATCGCGATGGCTTTTCAGCCGTTCCACCGCTCTATGCCGTTAAATCAGGCAGCGAGGGACTTGCGGCCCTTGGCGCGGCGACGGTTAATCAGAGCGCGGCCTGCGCGGGTGCGCATACGCTGACGGAAACCGTGCTTCATGTGACGACGGCGGTTGTTCGGCTGGAATGTCCTCTTCATAATTAATGCTCCCGGTGTTTTTAGCCATGCCAAGGCACGGCTCCTCATGAGTCAAGCTCTACCAAGTTACTCTGACCCCTGAACAGAGTAATTGACTCCACTAATTCCTTCACATTTTGTGGGGACTCTCCCCACAAAACAATCCACAAAAAACGTTGGTATATCGCCAAACTCCCCACAAAAGTTATCCACAAACTACATTACTGTCATTCACAATTCAATCATTTCAACACGCTTACCGGTGGATAACTCAGGGAAAAGAGAGTACAAATAAACAGTTGCACTACTAGTAGAAGTCTGTCGAGAAAGGGGAATCC